>CAIUSO010000029.1 GCA_903901875.1 uncultured Geobacteraceae bacterium
GGATCATTACCGTGGCTGTCCGACCCGGAAATCTTTCCGTTCCTGTTGTGAATCACGAACTCAGTTCCCTGATTCTGGCTGATTTTTCTTCCCTGATCGATAGCCTCTCTCTTTGTGTCAGTGTGAACTGATACTCGCTGCGCTCCCGGTTTTACAACATTCCATCCTCCATTAGAATTCGGCACTACGTGATGTTCTTTTCGTGGCATGGTCATTCTCCTTTCAGCGTAAAACGCTAGATGTGGTGTTTGTATTGTGACATTTATCAATATATGGTGCGTGAGTTGCTTTGTCAAGTGATTATATAATAAATTATTATATTGTTGACATCAAGATATAATATTAATATATTTACTGATATCAGAAAGGGGGGATTTTGATGTCGAGAATGGAGTTGGCTGAGCGCCTGCGAAGGGCACGGGAGGCCGTCGGCTTGTCAATCGGCGAAGCTGCAACACGTCTTGGTTTCGGTAATTATCAAACGCTGAGTAATATTGAAAAAGGGGATCGTGAGGTCAAGGCGAGTGAGTTGACCCAGTTTGCCAAGACGTATTTCTGCAGTCTGAACAGTCTCCTTATGGGAGAAGATATACCGCAACCGGCTGTTCATTTTCTCTGGCGAAGAGCCCCATCCGAGAGGAAGACAGAAATAGAGGCTTCGATAAAGCACAGGTTCGAGGAATATCATCTGCTAGAAAAGCTTCTGGGATTGGTTGAAGAAGGAACAGGGCTCGGAATAACGGTTTCACCGGTAGATATTCGCAACTACCATCAAGTTGACGCGCTTGCCGCCAGGGTGAGTAACCTTTTGAATATGGGTAGCAGACCGGCATTGTCTCTCCAGAAGGTTATGGAACAGGTGCTGCGAACCAAGATACTTTTTGTGGAGTTGTCAGAGTTTGGCTCGGCAGCCTCAACAGTACACCCGGAATTTGGTGCTGCAATTGTTGTAAATAGCGAGGAAGCACCATGGCGCATCAATTTCACGCTTGCCCACGAACTATTCCACATAATTACATGGAACACCTTCAATCCGGCTGATCTTGAGCAGGATGATATCTTGTTCAAAGACATTGAGAAAAAGGCCGAGCGATTCGCCTCGACACTTCTCCTACCGGAAAGCGCTGTTAAAGAAGAACTGAATGCGCGGATAAAGGAACAGAAGCTCTCGTTTTCAGACATAGTGGATGTTGCAAGAGAATTCGGTGTTTCAACAAAGGCTTTGCTCTATCGAATGGCTAACATGCGCTTGATCGAATGGGATAAAGCGAACGATCTGGCAAACAACGACGAGCTTCTTATGATGGACCGGCGCATCAGAAGAGATACGGCTATCGAAGCCCCTTCCTCGGAAAGATTCTCACTTCTGGCAGTAAAATGCCTCCGGAAAGGACTGATCTCTCGCGGCAAATTCTCTGAACTGCTTGATATTGACCGTGCTGATATCGATGAGTTCCTTGAATATCGAGGTTTGAGCGAGGTGGAGGGCGAGTCGATTGAAATTATGGCTTCTTGATGCTGATGTTATCATCAAACTACTCGAGATCGATGTATTCGACAGGCTCGTTTCCATGCATGAACTGCATGTCGCCTCGACCGTGGTCGATGAGGTAAAGTTTTTCCGCAGAGGCGGTCAAAAATTTCAGGTTAATTTTCGTCAGAAGTATATTGAAACCCGTCGTGTAACAGAGACAACGGCAACCCCCGAAGAGATGCAGGATGTCCTTCGTCGGTTGCCGCCTTTGCGTCAACAAGCTGTTCACGCTGGCGAGATTGAATCGCTTGCCGTTCTTGTCAGACAGGAAGACCTCACCCTTTGCACGTTTGATTCAGCGGCCATCAAGACACTTCCTTTTCTCGATGTTACCGAGCGTGCGGTTTCTGCGGAGCGCCTCTTACAAACTTCAGGTTTGACCCTCTCGCCAGGATTTAAACTTGACCCCAGACTGAGTGAAGAATACTTCAAATCGAATATTGAACAGGGCTTGCGGGAGTTTATTTATTTGCATACCAGCTGAGGCACTCGGCTTCAAATAAAAAAAGCGACCACAAAGGCCGCCTCTATCCTGGCTGGATGGGTAGCTAACTAAATTTTCATCGACCTGGCAATAAATTCCGCAAATGGTTTTATTTCTCCCCGCGAACTCGCCGCTTCCAAGGCGGCCATGTAATCACTGCGCTGTTCAATCCGGATTACCGTCCATGGATATCCGCCGGACGCCAGCATGGCATTCATCAGGAACCGGCCCAATCTACCGTTGCCGTCAAAATAAGGATGGATGTACACAAACATAAAATGTCCCAGGACGGCTCGTACGGCTGCGTTGGGTTCAGTCTCCAGCAGGTCGCACAGTTCAGGCATCATGTCACGGACTGCATCCTGAGAAGGGGGAACATGGGTTGCCCCCCGGATAAATACCTTGTTTGTTCTATAGCCGGCCAGATCCGCAGGTTTGAGGAATCCGGCATCGACATTTGGCGAAAAGAGCCTGCGATACCATGAACCGTGATCCAGCCGGAATGCGGCGCCGGGATTGTTCCCTTTCAAAATGCTTCTGATAGTTGTCTTGACCTCATTATGAGCCAGCCAGTACCCGTGTGCCGCCATAGCGTTCTTCATTCCCGCGTCAGAGTCATTTCTATCCGGATTCCAGTCCCCGGTGGCGACCTTTTGAATAAGTTCCGGAGTGACACGATACCCTTCAATGGAGAGGGAGTGATAGGCATCGGTTTTATAGTTTTCTTCAACTGTATCCATGAACTTCTCTATGTCGGACGGGATGCCTGGTTCAGCTGGGAAAGAGCTTAAGACGATCTCTTGCATGGCTTGCCACATGAGACGCATCCGCAGGACATAGGGCGATTGCGCTCTGGTAAATGCCAGGGTCGGCGGTGCAACACTAAAAGGATTTGACTCGTTGACCACAAATCCTGCTGCTCTCATGGTTGCCAGTACATTATTCGCCAATTCTTCGCGCCCCGACGCCCGCAAGGCCCCGGCGTGACGTCCGGCAACACTGCTGTGGCCTCCTTCGAGCAGTTCCCTGTTGAGATCCGACGCATCCCGCAACTGATGAAGAGCAATATGGGCATCCTGGGCATAGGTGGTGAAAAATGCCTCCGGGACCCGGATAAGAGCCACCGGAAGTGTCAGGATGCGGATTCGTTCCACCACCTGAATTTTACCGGCCGGAACAAAATCCTTCACCTTGTAGTCCAGGATCGAACAATTGTCTGGGAGCTTCAGCAGACCGTTTTGGCCAAGCGGCGAATGAATCACAACCTGCTGCGGCGTTATGGTCTTTCCCGTATGCAGAAACAATGAGTATTCTGCCGACACATACCATTGATCACCAAACCGCTCAGTGCAATA
>CAIUSO010000030.1 GCA_903901875.1 uncultured Geobacteraceae bacterium
ACCAAGGAGGGCCGCTTCTCCACAGAAAATAAGCATTACCTCCCGGCGGGTGCCGCCTATGGCCTTCATGAGGCCGATTTCCTTGCCCCTTTCAAGAACGGTGGTACTCATGGTGCCGGTAACACTGCTGCCGGCCGAGATCAGTACCACGGCGGTAACCATCGCCATCAACAGTTTGACTTTTGTCAGCAGTCCTTCCGATGTATGGGCGGTCTGGCGAACCTCATTGACTTTTGCCCCCGGCAAGAGCTGTTGTAACGTGGCGGCACTTTTTTTGATGCCGTCGCTGTCTGCCGTCACCATAAGCCGCACCTGTGAAAGCTGCCCCGCCACCCCAAGGGCCTGCTGAAGGTCCGGCAACGAGACAAACAACTGACCATCCTCTTCTCCGCCTGACGTAACAACTCCGGACACACGGGTACGCACCGTGCCGCCCTTTCCGACCAACTCCAGAGTATCCCCCGGCTTCAAGGCATAACGGGTGGCCAGGTCTTTACCGACCACCGTTTCCCCCCCACCAGGCCAGTTTCCCTTCACCTGCCACCAGGGAAACAAGCGCCGGATATCAGGGAAAATGACCCCTTCCACCATAAGATCCCGCTCTTTCCAACGCAGAGATCCCCGCAGATGGTAGGAATGTTCGGCTTTAATACCACTCTGAGCCAGTGCCCCATCAATCTGCCCCTGCTCAAGAAAAGCCGGTTCACTGACCACACCAAAATTAAGCCCCCCACTGCCGATATCCAACCTGGCCGCCTCGGGAGTAACCACCAGATTGGCTCCGTATTTTCGCACCTCTTCGGCAACCCGCTTCTCCATGGAAGTTGAAACGATACCAAGGGCGGTAGCAAGGCTCGATGCCATGGCCAACACCGCCAGAAGCAGCACGGCACGTCCTTTTCGATAGGCGATGGCCTCCATCACCAGATGTAATAACCAGCGACGCCTGTTCATATTATCCTTTCAAAACCCGGACCGGCTCGATGGACAGTGCCCGCCGCAGCGGAGCCACACTGCCGGCAAAGGCGACAACAAATGCGGATATAATGGCGGTCGGGAATAACCAGAAGGGGGAAGCTATGGTAGAGTTGAACACCGTGCGACTGATAATTCCGGCAAGCTGGTCACCCAGAAGGTAGCCAACGATGCCACCTACGACCGAGATAATGAGTGTTTCTCCGATAAAAATAGTACTGATCTGAAAGCGGTCGGCTCCAACGGCCTTCATCAGGGCAATCTCCGGACTCCGTTCCGCCATGGATGCCATGAGGCTCGTGGAGACGGCCGTCGCTGAGGCCACCAGTGCAAGAATTGTCAGTAACAGCATCAAGCTGTTCAGTTTCTTAAGCAGTGACCCTTCAGCACTGGCAATCTGCCAGATCGGTTTTGCCCTGCTCCCGGCCATTACCTCCTCGACGTTCTTGGCGACCGAAGTCACATAGGCGGTACAGTACCACTTCTCATACTCGTCCTTGGACATCTGTGCAGGATCCTTCATGCCAAATGCATCCATCGGCACCGTCAGGGCACTGACCTGAACCCGGGACACCTTGCCCGACAGTTGCAGCAGCTCCTGTATCGTTACCAGTGGCGCAAACAGCTGTTCCTCCTCGTACCCCCCCGTTGTCACAATCCCAACCACCTGGAAGTGCTGCTGTTTCCCCCGCACCGTAGCGACTATACGACCACCGATGACACTGCCAAGTCGTTTGGCAAGGGCTGCACCCACGATGGCCTCATCGGGACCGGCAGGCCACCCCCCCTGCACATCCCACCAGGGGGCGATCCCCCGTACCCCCTGCACGGTGGTATCTTCGCCGGCAACTTCAAGCGACTTGGCAAACCAGGTCCCGGAAACAATGCCCCGCTCCTTCTTACCATTGGCCGAAAAATCCGCGACCCCGAACAGATAGGGTGTAAAGCCGGTAATATTATATTTCCAGAAGACCGTCTTTATTTTCGGCAGGTCATCCTCACGCAAAAAGCCGCCCCCTTCGACGGCGGACGGCTCAAGCAGAATATTGGCACCATAGCTGCGAAGTTCCAGTGCCATTTTGTGGGAGATTTCGCCGGCAATACCGAGGAAAGCGGTGGCCACAGCAGCACCCATCACAATGGATACAAACACCAGAAGCACAGACTTTGGACGCTTTAAAAAAGAATTTTTGAGTAATCGAAACAGCACTGAATCAACTCCGTTATAGCCTACATATTACCCGACCTACTGCAACTCCTTTTGCATCTCCGGTGGCAGTGTGGCCTTCAATTCAACAACTTTGATTTTCAACCTTCTCCAGGCACGAATACCATAAATGACCGCAGCAGCCATCAGCACATGCTTGACCATCAGTGCCGGTACCTGTAGCTTGTCGGCAAAATGATTCCACTCAAAGCTTGCGTAAAAAATAGTACGGGGCACCCCACCAAGAATGATCCACCAGAGTGAAAAGCGGAAGAATTTAACCATCTGACGGTGCATCTTGAGGAAGAACAGTGTCGCAACCGGCGAGTTCATTTCTGCCTCTATGCGCACGATAACATGCAGCACAAAGGCACTGGCCATCATGAGAGCCGTTGCCACATCGTGAAAATAATTATTCATCATAACGGCTACTCCCACTCCGGGAGACTGCTGGAGCAGGTGAGACAAAAACAGATTAAATTCAGTCATGTAAAAGAAACCTTTCGAAGTACCGACAGGTACGTATAATCAAGTTATTTTTCCGCAGCGGTAACAGAAGACGGTTTAAAATGCGTGTAATAGTGGGTGAACTGGTCTATGGAGCGTTGATCCCAGTCAAAGCGCGCCTCTATGACGACCTTACCGGTCTTATCAATGAATCCGCATTTTTCACCGATCTTGACCGGTGCTACACCCTCAACAAATATGGAACCGGCTTCGAACTGCGGCTTGATAACCATTTTACCTTTTTTATCCATATAGCCAACCTTACCCTTGACCATCATTGGTGCCAGACCTTCGGTAAAAATGGTCGGAGAAGAAAAAGTCTGATCGATAATAACCTTGCCGGTACGATCGATCAACTGCCAGGAATCCTTTTTCTTGACCGCTGCCACACCATCGTTAAAGTTAGTCGCCAGACCGTATTCGGCCGGTATGACCATCTTACCGGTATGATCAATAAAACCGGTCATGCCAAATTTCCCATTGATCTTAACCATGGCCAGCCCATCACGAAACATGGCAGCCTCGTAAAACTGCTCAGGGATAACCAGTTTACCGCTCTTGTCTATGTAACCGTGCTTCGTTCCAATCTTGACAGCGGCCAACCCTTCAGAAAAATGTGAAGCATCATCGAACTGAGGCTTGATCGCGTATTTCCCCTGTTCATCAATGTAGCCAGCTTTGGCTCCCTTTCCGTCGGCAACAACGACTGCGGCCAAGCCTTCGGTATAGGCGAACGTAGCAAGATACTTATAATCAGCCACCTGCTTGCCGGATTGGTCGATATATCCCCACAGGTTACCTTTACGGACAGATGCCCTGCCGTTCAGAAAAATGGAAGCCTTTTCAAAAGTAGCGGGAAAAGCCAGATTCCCGTTAGAATCTACATACCCATCCTTGCCGTCAATCCTGACGAGTGCCAAACCATCGGAAAATAACGATGCCGAGGCAAACCGGGGTAGAATGATCAACGCGCCCCCTCGATCACAGTACCCATACTTGCCATTGAGACTGACAAGTAACCGTAGTGAGTTGTCACGAACAACTTTTTTCTCTTCATGGCTACATGCGGTACAGAGTGACAAAATAACAAGTGCCAAACCTAGTAAACGTTTCAAAAGAGACCTCCGGTTTTTTATCATTATAATTTATTAATTGTCATCCCCGGATGCTTTTATCGGGGATCCAGTTTTTTCAGACAGTGAGAACCTGGATTCCGGCCGAAAGCCTGCCGGAATGACATAGTTTTGGACTTTTGCAAGAGCCTCAATTACTACGCTGAAAGATTTTTTTGCGAATATTCCATCCGCAAAATGTTACTCACCCCTCAGCGAAGCAAGGGGGATGACACACGCTACCCATACTGGTTTTTGGCTGTTTTTCCTGTTGAAGCAGACTCGAACAGCAGACCAAACTCATCTTCTGCGAGACTTTTATAATACTCCGAGCGACCCGCCACTACTAACCAACGATCACCATCAATTTCGCGCACCGCCCCGACAATCTCACGCCGATAGAAAAGCAGACGCCAGATCACACCGATTGTCGCTAATGCAAAACCGGCATATAGTATTGACAGCCCGCGCTGTTTAACGACATAAAAACGCACCCAGAACGGCATGTCACGCAATTCCAGGCGGTAACCGGCAAATTCCATGGAACCGTTTTTTGTAATGGGTGCTTCGGCGATAATTTTACCATTCCGCATAACCGTTATCACAAACACCGGGTTGGCAAATTCCATGGACTTAGAGGTATGGGCACCATCTTTGATTTCATAATCCGGGAAGAAGTTGGCTGCAAAGATGAAGTCACCAAGCCTGAAGGTATCCTGATTCCCCTTCACCACATCGAGCTTGAAGTAGGCACCCTGAACTTCCTTACCTGCCGGATCCTTGAGAATAAAAAGCGGAGCCACACCCAGATGTTTAAAGACGAAGGATGAATTGTCAGTATTGTAGGGGGTATTTATGCCAACCAAGTGATTGGTGCCTGAAGAATCAACGAGATCGACATCGATACCGGTAACAGTATTGCGAACTACTTTTGGTTCAATACTCTGCACCTTGAATGAAACATTCGGGATTGACCCAATTGCCGGCATCTTGGGAATTGGCATTGTGTTATAACGAATCAGCTCCCCCTGAAATTTTTCCCCCTGAGCAAGATCGATAAAACCGATAAACTCGGTATACACCGTAACCAGGCCACCAAGAAGCACCAGAAAAAAACTGAGATGGAAAAGCATAAACGCAAGAGGAGCAAGGCGATTTTTGATGCCATAAAAACCACCGGCATCTCCCCGTAAGGTAAAACCCTTTTTCGACAAAGAAAGTAAGATTGAAGCGTCGGTGATCTCAGTTGATATCAGGAAGCTTTGTCGAAACGGATACGCACTTGCAGTGACCGGGTCAACAATCTTAGCATCAGAGACAGCAATACGGTTTTTCACCACTGGCCAACGCTGCCACAGAACCAGTGACAGATTGAGAAAAAACAGGGACCAAATGGAGATAGTGAAAGGGGATGTATATACATTGGTCAAACCAAATGTGTCGAGAAAAGCAACCAAATCAGGCGTATTCTTTTGCCATTCTAGGTAGACTGTTTTGAGCAAACGTTGTTGTGGCACCCACAAGCCTATGATGAACATAACACCAAGCAGGCTGATGAGAACAATGGTAAAGCGAAGTGAGCTGAGATATTTAATCAATTTTTTTAACATGGAGTACTATTAGCGGACCTGAAAAACATGTAAGCTGGTATTAACCACAAGATTAACGCCAAAAAAACAGATAATGACACTACTCAGGGCCACGACCGCCAACCAGGCAAGACGCTTCTCCCGCCAGCCAAAGGTTACTCGCAGGTGAATGGTGATACCATAGATAAGCCAGGAGATGAGTGACCAGGTTTCAACCGGATCCCAAGCCCAGTAACTGCCCCACAGATCCTTGGCCCAAATTGCCCCCGCTGAAATCATGATCGTATCGGTAATAAAACCAAAAACAACATATCGGAAAATTAATTCATCAAGACGACTCAATGAAGGAAATCTTTCAAAAGCTGGATTGGGAGTTAAGCTGGTGTCACTTTTCTGCTTGAGCAGGAACACCGTTCCCGATGCCATGGCAAGTGAGTATGCACCAAAGGAGATCCAGGCAAAATACACATGGATATACAACCAGACGGTTTTAAGACTGGCCGCCATGGGTGTTAATGCCGGATTCTGCATATAGCCGTAGCCAAGCATGATCAGCACCAAAGGTACCGTACCAACCGCAAGTCCTTGCAGCTGTTTACTCTGCCAGCCAACAAAGAGAGTACCGGCGACAATAAACCACCCCCCCATCAATGCATATTCATAGTGGCCTGACCAGGGAAGATGGCCGGTGGCATAAAATCGCGCAATTATTGCACCGGTATGCATAAGAAAACCCGCAGCGACAAAAAGTGTTACTTTTGAAACAACCCGTGGATTCTTAAACACAAATGAGTAAATAAAACCACCGGCAGCCAGAGCGTAGACTACCATTGATGCAATATAAAGAATCGTTTCCCAATATGCCATTTCACAACTCCTTGATCAGTAACTAAAAAATGTTACACCAGATTAATCATCGGTAACTTACCGTAAACAAGCTCATTATCATGAGACCACCTTCCACTTATGCACAGCCTTAACAGCTACTGTCAAGGCATCTACCAGCCACCTTACCCGATGTCCGTACCTCACATCCATCGGCAGTTTGCTCTAGCCACACCCGTTGAGCGGAAAACATCAGTCTCAGTACCGCTCCAAGAAGGATAATGAACACCCCGAAGAATATAGTGTTCATATGTCTTCTATGCACAACATAAATTTCAGACCACACTCCCATTGATTCACACATGATGGAAAAGTTAGCTGAACGGCTGAGTTTATCCACCTGAAACACAAGTTCGGTATCAATTAACTGCTGAGAACCCTGGGTAACAACAACTTTAAAGCGGTTCTGTTCCGGTTGGTACGTAATGATTCCATCAATTCCATCCTGTGAAAACGTACCACGATAATTGAAACCGTTAATAGTTCCCGGAATCTGGTTTAACGTTATTTTTCCTGAAAAAACGGGAGCGGAGTCATTTAACGTAATGACTAGTTTCGGCTCATACACAAGCCGTGACATGTAAATATCATAGGAACCGGCCCTGAAAGGAACCGGCGATTTGAGGATTATCTGCTGTTCGCTACCGTCGGGAAACTGAAATGCAACTTCTGTAGCCCCGCTGGGATGATCGCCGGAGGGAAAAAATTGCCGCACAATTTTCATTTTTGGCAACGTGCTGAGGTCCGAGGTAACGAGGCCAATGGATTTATTTCTATATTTTTCAATTACCTTTAAATCAGTTGCGACGCCGACACTGTCCTGGATAGTACCGGAAAACTGAAACATATTGTCAACTGAGCCGGTAAACAGTACCAAAAATAACCCACCATAAAAGAGAATGGTACCGAAATATCCGTAATCCCGTTTTTCTCCATAGGACCCACTGTCACCAAAAACAAAACCACTATCGACAAAAGTAGATCGAATGGTCTCTCGTGAAGAGGCAGTAAGTACGACCTTCGTGGTGGTGTTACCAAACCCTTCATATCTAAGTTTATTACGGAACGAAACACTATAATGAACAAAGCGCACAGCTGCAAGCAGACATAAGCAAAGATTGTTCGCAATAAGCAGGTATTTGGGGTGTAAAAAAGGGAGTTTGATATGTAAAACAAGTGCCAGTATGACTGCAACGGGCAGGATCAAAAACAAAAGCAGCAACTGGGGTGATCTGAATATAGTCCTTGCAGAAGTTGAATCGGTTATCATGGGCTCGTACTGTTCCTTTATTGCTAATATGCGTAATACGTAAACCAGTAAGGTAGCGTGAATTATCTGCGACTGAGTTGTTGCTCAACAGATCGGCTGCGGTGCTATTTTATTTCATGCTGGTTTATGCCGGTCAGTTCCATTTTATCTTTTTTTGATCTACCAAATGTCAACCGTAACTCTTTGTTCTTTTTTTCATACTGTACCGCGAAGAGATAAATTATGAACCCATCTGATGCTCTAACCGTAGCAGCAGTTTCCTTTATTCCCTTAAACGGCCCTGTTTCAAGCAATTGTTTATTCCACTGAGCAACAAATTGTTCCTCAGGTCCAACGGCCCTGAAACCGGCCGACGCTTCTTTATATATCACTGCATAATCAGATTTTTTAATTTGCGATATTATACGCTCTTTTGCTGAGGCAGCATCTCCCTGATCACGGGGTGTAGCCACAAGAGCAGCGGTTCCCGGGAGTCCAGCAGTGCCCCGTACCGAAGAGTGCTGTAAATAGGTACTTTTTTTTGAAACACCCGATGCAGGGTCGCTCTTTTTTGATGAGCAACCAAAAAAGAAGGCACAAATAAAAAGAAAAAAAACATACACAAAAGATTGATTTGAAAACATGTACTTCTCCCACCTCTTTAATATAATGTGATCTCTATTACTATTTTATTAAAATAGCAGATAAGAGAGGACTACGTCAACATGATACTCCCCGGCAACTACGGTATAAGGCACAAAAAAACCGGTGCCCGAAGGCACCGGTTATTTAATTCAAGTTGCTCAGGAGAAACAGACTCTCACCTGAGTATGACAGATTAGTACGAAGTCTTACGAAGTACTTTTCTGAATGGAGCGGTACCAGCACCTTGGTTACCGCCATGGTCATCGCAACCACCCCAGTTGTCAAACATGGCTGTTGTTCCATCAGGCCCAGGCAGAGCAGCCTGAGCGTTAAAGGTAGCCGGAGCCTGACTATTCGTACCGTTGGGGTTTGGCTTATTAATATTGCCACCGGTTGGAACAGAAGGTGTAGTAGCATTTGTCAATGTGTAGCAACCCATTGATTTGGCTTGGAAATCATATTCACCAGAAACAGGCTGAGCAGAAATCTGCTCCCAGTTCAGATCAGTAGTTGCACCGCCAGTTTTAAATTGGTAAGAACCTGTAGCAATGGGTGCATAGGTATAAACGGCTGATGCACCTGAGCCTACAGAGTAAGACACGACATCATTGTATTTTAAAACCTGTGATGGAACATTTGCACCATTTATTGTCGTCACTGGAAGCGGTTTTATTGACGCAACAATCGTACGATAAGGTAACTGGGTAAAAGTCTGTCCTGTCATATTATTGAACTTAGTACCGTTTCTATTACCTGAGTAGCTATTGTATGGTGCTAAGTTACCACCAGTCACACCACCTCTAGTTCCGGGTACATACATAATATTACCAAGACCTGGCATAAAGCGGAAATGCTTGGTAGTATTGCCCATGCCATCGGTGTAAGTTTGATCTTTTGAACCATGAATACCGCCGAAAATGTTACCAGCAGTTATACCTGAGTTATGGCAGTTGGCGCACTGAATGCCAAACGCATTGCCGAATGTGGTAATGCCATCTTTTTTACCATAACCACTGGTGCCTGTTGCGTCAGTTCTCGTTATCATAGAACGCAGACGAGCTTCACCAGTCATATTTCCAAAAACAGTATTCTCAGGGCCATTGCAACGTGAAGAGTTAGCATATTCACCAGCGTGGTTAAGACCCGCCAAGCCGGTTGAAGCACCGATAGAACCGTAGGTTGTAAAGGCGTGGCAGTTAAAGCATACCAAGTACGGCTTGGTGGTATAACCAGTAGTAGGTTTAGCTGAACTGCCTAGAGCAATTTCAGCACCCTGATGCCGTTCATCGGTACCGACGTTGTTGCGAAGCAGATATTCGTTGTTGGCACCGTGGGCACCGATAACAGCTTTGTTATAACGGTTGCCTGGGTCTGCATCAGCAGCACGGAACTGACCGACAGTATGGCAATCGCCGCAGTGCAGAACGGAGTCATCACCAAGTGAGTAGTCGGAACCTGTTGCAGGTGATAGAGTTGAATAGTCACTCTGGAATTTGCCAGCATCATAAATTGTGGAACGTGCGCCAGGCAGGTAAGCTGAAGAGTTGGAAGTAAATCCGGCAACGTCAGTAATTACACGGCTAGCACCCGAACGGGTACGGCCTGAATATTTCTTACCAAGTACAGCATGATGAGAGTTATTGGTAGTCGCAAACTGACCTTTTGCATCAACAACAGCAGGACGCTGAAGTTTGTCGTACTGGTTAGAGATTGTGTCACCAAACGGGTTGCTGGGTGAAGCAGGCTTGCCAGTTGCGTTGAGACCATTAGTGTTGATATAACCCTGAATCTGAGCACTCATATCTGATGTTGCACCGTTGGCATCATGGCAGCTCAAGCAGAAGTTATCCATGTTTGTGTAGTTCGGCGTTGCCGGATCCCAGAGAATTTCGGAATCGTCGTCAGCATTACGCAGATGGGTTTTGGCATCTACCATGTGCTTAAGTTTGTCAATAGCAACAGAACCGTTAACTACTTTACCTTCAAGGTGACAAGCAACGCAGTGTGCATCATCAAGAGTTACACCGGTAACATGGTGTGACCACTTGCCGAACTCGCCGGTGATAGCACGAACGCCGTTGTTATTGTCTTTTACGTAATTAGCATCAGAATTACCGGTGTTGGCATCCTGATTGACTGCATGACAGGAAATACAGCGGCCTGTCTGGAACTGTGTGGTGTTGTGTGGTTTGTGGCAGCTGTCGCAGTTGAAATGGGTAATTGCGGTAGCGTTACCGGCATGGCTGTCCGGCAGAACTGTACCGTGGCACTCGTAGCAACGGCCACTGGCGGCAGGTGACGCATCATTGTGCTTGGTGCCGTGGCAACCGGCACAACCGGTGTTTGTAGAACCAAACTTGGTGTTAATTGTGTACGTAATGTTTGAGTAGTGGCCGGACTGTTTGTAGTCGGCAACAACATTCTGTCCTGTTTTGTCCTTGGTGTTATCATGGCAAGCGAGACAGTTGGTGTCGGTTGCTTTAACAACAGGTGCTTTCATGTTGATCGAAACGTTGGCAGGAACGCCAGCCTTAACGATAACCTTGGTGGCGAAACCTTCAAACAGAACAGCACCAGTACTATCAAGAGCATAAGCCGACACAATCAGATCACTGCCAGGATACACTTCGATTGTACCTTTGGTTTTGTCATCAAAATCCTGTGTAGATGTTGGAATTGAGGCACCAGTAACCTTCAGACGTAACTTGGTAACATTGTCACTTACCAGTCCTACTACTTTTGCAGTAACCGGTGTCGTTGCCCCTTGGCCAACAGTGCTGTTTGTCGCACCGCAACCTGTTAAAGCTGTCAGTAACAGGGCAAACAGAAGATACTGCATTTTTACCAGTCTGTTTCTCATATAGCCTTCTCCTTTTGTTATGTTTACGAACCATTGTTCGCTTCTGCCCAATTGCAGAGTCACACGCCTCTTACCTGCACTACAGTCTTTTTTGCCCGTATCAACCTCCCTTCTTTTTAAAGTATATGCTTACTTTTTACCAACAAGAATCTAACACTCGGTTATTACATCCATGCCCACACTGACACTTCTTGTGTAGTATAGTCGATAATTTAATCCAGAACAACAGATTTTATTTACCTTACTCATCAAGACGCGGCATAAATGCATTTTTTATGAGAAACCAAATGTTACATCCGATCAACTCACAGTGATTATGACACATTTACCAATTATCAATAATCGTGGTATGTCAGATCTACCCCCACCTCCTCCGTAGGACTATTTGTACTGGCTGTAGCACTGCCCGTGGGCACCGCCGTTCCTGTTACCGTCGACCCGGTCGGGTACGAGGTACCTCCGCTCATGGTTAGTGAGGGAGTAAAGGTAGACGCCGAAGTAATCCCGGTTCCATAGGTAGTAGTGGAAGTGGCACTTCCCGTCGCATAGCTTGTTCCGGTTGTGGCACTGCCATTTGCATATGATGTTCCACTGTTCACCCCCTGACTTGGTGTGGAGGTTGATGTCGCAGCAGAACCGGAAGCGTAGTTTGTTCCTGTTGCGGCACTTCCGGTTGCATAGGAGGTACCAGCTGATGTAAATCCTGAGGCATAGTTGGTTCCGGATGTGATTGCATCAACAGCAAGAATATAATTGGAAATCATCTCGCCCGTGGTATAGGTCGTGGTCGCAGAAGCTGTTCCGGTGGCGTAAGTGGTATTTGAGGTCGTCGAACCTGTAGCTGATGTATAGCCTGGTGTCAGCTCACCCGTACTGTACGAAGTAGAGCCGTTAACAGATGATGACGGCGTTGAGGTGGAACCATTCACCGACGACGACGGTGTAGAGGTTGAGGTGGATGCTGAGCCAGAGGCATAGGAGGTACCGCCGTTCACTGTCTGAGACGGAGTAAATGTTGACGCAGACGTGGTGCCCGAGGTGTAGCTGTTACCTGTCGTTACCGCTGTTCCTACCGGATAGATAAGAATCCCCGCGACAGCTCCCGATGCGTAGTTCGCACTTGCCGTTGTAGAACTCGGGGGAAGTGCTACACCACCGACTATTGTTCCGGGAGGATAGGAGACACCATTAATGACGACTCCATTATTGTAGGTGATGCCGCCGATCACATTGCCGGTTGCGTAGGAGGTGTTTCCCACGACCGTTATGGTGGTGAAGGTTACCCCGCCAATAAACGTGGTTTCCGCGTAGGAGATACCACCCAGAATCGTCCCCGCCGGGTATAATGAGTTTGAGGTAACAACGCCGGGAGGCAGTGCCACGCCACCAACGATTGTTCCCGCAGGATAGGATACACCATTGATGACTACGCCATTATTATAGGTAAAGCCGCCGATAACTGCTCCGGTGGGGTACTTACTCCCCCCCAGAACCGTTGTCGTGGTGTAGGTTACTCCACCGATTACGCTGCTCTCGACATAGGAAATCCCCCCCAGTACTGTTCCTTTCGGATACATTGAGTTGGAAATAATAACACCTGGAGGAAGTGCCACACCGCCGACTATGGTCCCCTTTGGATAGCTGGTGCCGCCGATAACAACACCATCGGTATAGAGCACTCCACCAATGACTGCACCGGTGGCATACTTCGTTCCCCCCAGAATCGTTTCGGTGGCATACGTCACACCGTTTATAATGGTACTGGATGCATAGGAAATCCCCCCGATTACGGTACCATCGGGGTAGGATGTCGTGTCATTAATTGCTGCAGAAGGATATCCGGTCCCGGTTGTCGCAGACCCGGAGGGATAAATCTGACCGGATTTGACCACACCGTTCGGGTAGATATGTCCGGTAGCTACTACGCCGGTGGGGTAAACATAGTCGGAAGTCACCGCGCCCGGAGGAAATGCGACTCCTCCGACTATGGTGCCTGGTGGATAGTAAATGCCGCCGATGATAACGCCATCGGTATAGGTGACCCCCCCCACAACCGTACCGGTCGGATAGATGTTTCCACCCAGCACGGTTGATGTTGTATAGGTGACACCCGCTATGACGGTGACTGATGCATAGGATATACCGCCGATAATAGTGCCGGTGGGATAGACGGACTTATCGATAAGCGTGGTACCCGGCGTTGAGGTTCCCGCAGTGACCGTTCCGGTCGGATAAATTTGACCGTTTATGACCAAGCCGACCGGATAGATGGTGCCATTAATCACCACACCTGACGGATACACAGCCACAGTACCTGCCGTGCCGGTCGGATACACAATGCTTGCGTTCACCGCTCCGGGAGGTAAGGCAATACCACCGACGATCGTGCCTTTGGGATAGGAGACACCACCTATAACCACACCATCGGTATAGGTCACCCCGCCCAGAACGGTACCGGTCGGATAAACATTCGACCCGGAAACTGTTTCTGTTGTATAGGTGACGCCACCAATAACCTGGGATTTCGGATACGAGATTCCTCCGCTAATGGTTCCTACCGGATAGGTAACACCGCTGACAACCGAAGAGGCAGGGTACACGGTACCGGCTGACACCAGACCGGTCGGATAGAGGTGGCCGGAGACAACCACACCGGTCGGATAGATTGGATCAGTTGTCGTTACGGTGCTGGTTGGGTAAAATGCACTGGCTGACACGGTGCCGGGAGGGAATGCGGCACCACCGACAACGGTTCCGGCTGGATAACTCTGCCCCGCAATGACGACCCCGTTCGGATAGACCTGACCGCCGACTACGGTACCGGTAGGATATGAAACACCGTTTACAATTGTGGTTGTTGGGTATGTTACGCCACCGACCACGCTTTGCACCGGCGTGGTAATACCACCGAAGATGGTACCGGTAGGATACGATGTCATTGCGGTGAAAGCGGATGGTGGGTAGGCAACTCCACCGACAATCGTCCCGGCCGGATATGATACTCCGCCAACGACTACTCCATTTGGATATGACACCCCACCTGTTACGGATCCTGTCGGATATTTATACCCTGCAATGACCGTTTCAGTCGGATAGGTAACCGTGTCTACAACCGTAGCTTTTGGATAGGTGACCCCACCCACGATGGTACCATTGGGGTAGGCAATACCGCCAACTACCGTTCCTGATGGATAGGTGACGCCGCCGATGACCACACCATTCGGATAGGTGACCCCACCGACAACCGTGCCGGTCGGATAGACAATTCCACCAATAACCGTTGACGTTGGGTACGTTATACCGGCGACAACTGTGACATTGGGATAGGTTACGCCACCAATCAGGGTTCCGCTGGGATAGGAGGTTATATTGGCTGTCAAGGTTGCCGAAGGATAGGCTACCCCGCCAACGACCGTTCCGGCTGGATAAAACAGACCACCTATGACGACCCCGTTCGGATAGGTGACACCACCGGTGACAGTCCCTGTCGGATAATAGACCCCACCAACAACTGTTGCGGTAGGTGTGGTAATGCCTGCTGTCACCTGGGCATTGGGATAGGTGACCCCATTAATGACCGTGGAGGTGGGTGTTGTCACCGTACCGGTTGCCGATCCGTTGGGCACGGTAATACCACCGATAATAGTCCCGGATGGGTAGGTGACCGTAGAGGTACCAACAATGCCTGTTGGATACATCGCCTGGGTAATGACTGTTCCCGGAGGGAAGGCAACGCCGCCGATGATGGTGCCTTTCGGATAGGTTACACCGGCTACGACAACACCATTAGCATAGGTTACCCCACCAATAACGGTACCGGTGGGATAGGTAACGCCACCGATGACGGTTGCAGTCGGATAGGTAACCCCACCAATTACTGTGGTACTCGGGTAGCTGATGCCCCCCACAATAGTACCGGCCGGATAGGCAAGGCCACCGATAATCGAATTGGACGGTATGGAAATATTACCGGTCACCGTGGACCCTGCCGCAACAAAATCAAGACCGATGCTATTTGACAGCACTATGAACGTCTGGACGTTATTCGGAGTGAACGTTACCCCGGTCGCAGATGAAGGGATGAGCGTATATACCCCCCGTGATAATATGCCAAAAGAGTAATACCCGTTTGCGTCCGTCGCAGTAGTTCCGGTGACGGTACCGCCCGTATTTGTCATACCGCTCAGCGAGATGATCACTCCAGGAACACCGATTCCGTTGAAGGTTACCCGCCCTGACGCTGCAAACGTAGAGGGGGGAGCGACAGCAGTCGTAACGGAAAGCGGAACACTGGCCTCCGACACGTTGCCTTTCGCATCGTAGGCTTTAATGGTATATACGTACTGGGTACTTGCTTCCACCGTCTTATCAGAAAAAATCAGACCAAATGCTTCGCCCACCTGCACCCCATTCCGATAGACGCGGTAACCGGCGAGTCCGCTGCCGTTTGTTTCATCGGTAGAGGCTGTCCAAGCCAGATTGACGGTATTACTTGTCACAGCTGATTGAAGGGAAAGTCCCGTCGGAACAGACGGCGGCGTTATGTCGGTGATATTAACAATTTTCGGCAAGGTAGCTACCGTAAGTGTGGTGCTCGGAGCAGAGCGCAACCCTTCAGAGCTGAAAGAGACAATCTCATAACTGTAGGTTACATTATCAGCAACGGAAGTGTCCGTGTAGCCGGGTGAGCTTACTGTTGCGATGACCACATACTTCTGCGCAGCTGAGTCAAAACGCAGGATGTCATACCCTGCTACAATGTAGTCACCAGTTGTTTTCGTCGATGTACCCCATGAAAGCACCACTGAATTACTGGAAGAAGTTACCAGCACGAGGTTCTGGGGTACGGACGGGGCCACCGTATCAACAGCGACAGTTGCTGATACAGTGACGGGAAGGCTACTCGCAATCGACTCACCGTTCGCACTTAACGCTGAAACTCTGTAGGTATAGGTGGTGGCCAAAGAATTGAGCGGCACAGTACTGTCGGTGTAAGTGAGTGTTGTCAAACCGGAGGCCAACAGAGTTGCACCACGATACACATTATAGGTAACGTTTGCCGTAGTCGATGCTGTCCAAGACATCTGGACCTTACTGGAATCCGATGAAGTGACAGCCAGAGCCGTCGGAGCCACGGGGAGCTCGCTACTCGCTTTGTCCGTCTGAATGGTGATTGGCGTTGAGGCATCGGAAACGTTCGTATTATAATCGAATGCCTTTACGTAATAGGTATAGCGGGTAGAAGCTGCAACCGTAGAATCGGTGTAAGCGGTATCAGTCACCGTTGCTATCAGTTGATCATTTCGATAAACATTATAGCCGACAGCAGACAGTACCACGCCGTTATTATCGGTTTTTGTTGACTGATTCCACGTCAGGTACACCTGACTGTATGTAGACCATTTCACAACCAGTCCAGCAGGCTTGTCCGGCCTGATTATATCAGAAATGACCGCTGTGGGGGGAGTTGAAATCGCAACAACAGTACTTGCCTCTGAGTTGTTTCGTGCGGCATCAAAGGCGACAATCTTATAGGTATACGCGGTCCCTGCGGAAACGGTCGTGTCAGTATAGGAGAGTGTGCCGGACGCTGAAGTCGTCACTATTTCGGTGAGGGAATAAATTCCGCTTGGATCGGCACGATAAATTTGATATCCCATCACTCCGCTATCGTCAGCTGAAGCGGTCCAGGTTAGATAGACGGCTTTTGCAAGTTTGACACCTGTTGCGTTTTCCAAGGATGCGAGAAATGCGGAGGGGGCACTCGGTGGATTGGTATCAGTCAATTCAGGGGCTTTGACCGAATGCAATTGTGCATTTGATATTGCTCCGATAGTGGTGGTGTTTGGCGTATAGGTAGGTGGGAGAGTACCATCGGCAATCAGCTGGGTAGTCACACTGTTTATGGCTTTTTTAATGCTGTTTGCCGTCTCACCAAGTCCCCCCGTTACGAGCTTGGTAACAAGTGTTTGCATGGTAAGTGGTGCCGTTGTGTCATTGAGTACTAAATTAACCGCCTCCATTGAAACCAGCAGATCCTGCTGTGACTTTGTGGTAGTCGTTGATGTTGTACGATCAGCACTGTTGGCTGAAGTAGTTTCTGCAAAGCCGACACCAAAAAGGGTTTCCAGAATAATAGTGGCTTTCCTGATGTTATCACTGCTGTAGCCGGCACTTTTATTAAATCCTTCCGGAGCGGCGGGAGGGATAATAACATTTTGCTCCAGAAACGTCACAACCGCGTCCGTCGCAAAACTGATATTTATGGGCGGCAGCGTTGCTTGACCAACAACCAATTCGGGAATGACAGCCCTGACCAGTGTCGGAGCAGTCACAGTAGGCGTCGTATCAAAGAGGACCTTCATCGCCTTGTTGACCAGTTTTGCAGGAGATGACGAGAGATCGGCCTCAACCATAATTGAACCGGTGTAGGAGACCGGTATCTGAAGTGTGTACACACCATCGGTTCCACTCTTCACGGGACCGCTCAACTTCGGCTCCACATCCGGACGCACTCCATTGACAACCTTATAGGCGGTAACAGAGGCACCTGATATCGGTGTCCCGGTGGTCGAGTTTATAACCTTACCGGATATCTGCTTTGTAACTGACTCACTACCAGCCTCACTACCACCCGATGGTGCATACGATCCGCACCCTTGAAGCAGTAGAGAAAGTGTCGCAAGCAGTATGGCCCCGATCGTGAACAACTTCACGTTGATCCGCATACAGGATTCCCCCTTAAGGATTATATAAAATTGGCTGAGTACCTTTTATTGGTACCTGAAAACACGTGTACTTTTACTTGTCAACATACGTTATTACTTGGTGTTAGCGTTCATGTCAGTTTTCTTTGAAGCGTCAATATTCAGTGTCAGGGTATGGCTGTTTGTCGGGTAGAAAAATTCGCCGTTATAGACGAAGTTAGGGTTCGTAGTGCCGTTATTGCCACCTATCGCTGCGTTGTACAGATATACTTCTGATGTCGTCACATTAAAGGCAAATTGCATCGGTACAACATCAACATCGGCAGAAGCACGCCACGTCCCAAAAGGAATCAGAAAGCCGTAGTCACTCGTTAAAGTTCCGGCAGTTGACGTAATGCTGTAGGTACCGGCTCTAACACCCGTAAAAGTATAGGTTCCGTCATCCAGCGTGACACCCGTTATGGGGCTCACCGTGGTGGACTCGATCAGGGTATTGTATTTCACACCAAGCGTCGCTGTCGCATCAACTGGGGTTGCCTGAACCGTTTTCAAATACACCGCTATTTTTGCCACACCATCAGTCGTGCCATGCAGGGTGACCTTTCCGGTTATCGTGAAGAGCGGCACTACCGACTGCTGCGGAACAGTGACATCTGCTTTGTTAACTGAAATGGATACTGCGGTAAAGTCCCAATTTGCATCTGCTGGCGCAAGAGTGTATGAGCCGGTCTTCAGTTGAAACTGATAGGTACCGCTGTCATCAGTGACAGCGGTTATAATGGCACCGCCGGAAGCAGCGGTCAATTTGACCGAAACGCCACGTGCAACGGTTCCGTTGTAGGTCATGATACCGCTGACTGAATAGAGCCTGGGGTTAACGGTAAGAGTGAATGCCTGAGTAGCGGTAAGCCCACCGTTACTTGCAGTAATCGTAATACTATAGGTTCCGCTGGTACCAACTTCAGGTGTTCCACTCAAGACGCCAGTTGAGCTGAACGTTACGCCAGCGGGAAGTGTGCCTGACTTAGTAAATGTACCGGTACCGGTCACGGTAAAAATACCGGCAGTGCCTTCGGCAAAAGTGGCACTATTTAAGCCGTTTATTTTCAAGACGAATGCCTGGGAAACGGTCAAACCATCAGTTGTCGCGGTAAAAACAAGCGGATAATTGCCTTCTTTGCCATCGGCAGCAGTTCCCCCCAGGGAACCTGAGTTGCCGTTCGGCGTGAACGTAACTCCGTCGGGGAGTGAACCGGTATATGACAATGTACTTGCGTTGACTGTCGTCACGGCAAAGCTACCGGCAGTTCCCACGGTAAAAGTGACGCTGTTTGCGCTGGTGAATTGGGGAGCATAAATAATGACATTCGCCACGGCAGCAGCCGTATTTGCTATCGTAGTAGCATCTACGATACTGCTCGTTGGCACAACAGTTCCGCCCGTAATTGTGTAGATGGTGGTTGTTATTGTAGTTGGGTTGGCAACAAAAGTTGCAGCATCGACACTGTTAGCTACTGCAGCTTTCACAATATTGGCCAGATTTGCAAGCTGAGCCTGGCTCGCTGTTACCGTGGCAGGGGTATTTGATATTGCGGAATATGCATTGGTAATGTTTGCCACGATCGACGCCGGGGGCATTGCCACTATTTTGAGTATTGCTGAACTGGCCTGCACAGTTGTGGCCGCAGCTGTCCCGAGGGTACCGGGGGTGAGGTTAGCCGCTTTTTCTATGGCAATTACTGCGGTGGCCGTATTGGTATTGACGGCTACCGTTGGAGTGGCTGTTGCCATGGTTGCCTGATCAACCAGCGACCGGAGCACCATTAGCCCTGAGGTTGCCTTGAGAACGTAATTATTGTTTACGGGGAGAGTGACGTTGTATGTCCCCGCAGAATCCACCGGCACATCCGCAATCTTGTTTCCTGACAAATCAAGGACAACAAGGGTAATTGATGGTGTTGTTGCCGACACCGCTTTTGCCGTACCTGCAAGTTTCGAAGTGGCACTGGGGAACACAATTGTTCCGGATAATGTAGCTCTTTGTACCGGACTATCAGAACTTGCAGCCCCTCCCCCGCCTCCACCGCAGCCGGAAAATGCCAGTAATACCATTATGAGACCAAAAGTCTTCAATGCCGAAAGCACTGTATTTTGTTTCATGAAACCTCCACACTCTTTAACGTGCATTGCAGGTTGTTAGTTATATGTTCCATTCCATTTCGGGTTTGGAATTCCCAAAGTATGACAGTAGGCAGCACTACAGGTTTTACTACTAACATTATAGGGCGGTAAGTAGGTACCAACACCACCAACCGTAGCTCCCGGCTGTGAAAAGGTTCGCGACAATATTCCACTGAAGTGTTGTGCTGATGTCATGAGTTGAACATTATGACAGTCGGTACAGATAATAGTCACACCGGTGATCCGGTTTATTTTGGCTAAATGGTACGCATGCCCAGCGGAGTAATAGCTGTTCAACTGTGGAGCATTCTGTGCCGTTCCCTGTTCGTGGCATGACTGACAGGCAGGTGCAACCCCACCGTACCACGCCGGGGTTGTTTTCCCCCCGTGACATGACACATTTGCGCAGACACCGCCGGTCAAATTCGGCACCACAGTCGATGCCGCACCTCTGAGAGTCGTTCCATTGAGAAACGTGACATTGACCATACCATTATTATGTTTTTCCGTTCCGCTGCCGGCTCCAAAGTGACAGACAGCACAGGTAACTCCCGGAATAGCAACATGTTTGGCATGACTACCGGCCCTGTCCGGTGCGACAGAACCGGTCGGTCCCTTGGAAGCAGCATTCCCGTTGCCATGGCATGATGCACAACCGGTCAAATATGTATCGGGCGATTTTGCATGACATTTCAGACAACTTACAGAGGATGTGCCTCCCAATAAATCCTTGCCGTGGCATTCCATGCACTGCTCAAGGTCATCACGTGCGGCAACGTTGTGTTCAAGCTTCCAGCCGGCTTTATGGCCAGAATCGGGCGAGAATACCACCTTGGAATTAGTATCACCACATCCACCAAGGAGAAGTGCCGACAATAGCACCATCGGAAGAGATGTTCTTAGCGATGACATGTTGCGCACCTCTCATTGTTCTGGCGACCATGGCACTTGACACATGACACCGGATTTATTCTGCCGTCAATCTTATGCTGGCTAAGATAATCGCCCCGATGGGGCAGCGTGCGCAGCGGTTCATCGGAAAGTTTATCGCTGGGCTTGAATTCATCTTTGCGGGTATGGCATTCGGTGCAGAAATCTTCCTGATGGCAGGAGCGGCAGGTTTGACGGGCAGTTCCGGCGTAGAACCGATGTTTGGCCATAAAATCGGGGGCCCGGTGATTCAATGCTCCCCACGAGTTGGTGTGGCACTCGGTACAGTCAGGGATTGCGTTGCCGACACTCTCTGGATGAACCCGCGGAATACTGCTGGTGTTGGCACAGGAGTAAAGCACCGCCATCAGCAGAAGAATAGAAAGTATTACCAGTTTATTTCTCACTCTTTGTCCCCCCCTCAGCAACATGCTTTGTGTCAAAGGTGTAGGTCGCCTTAACCAGCCCGCGATATTCATTGTCAAAATCAGGGTTCCTTGAATACTCAACATCAGCACCCAGTTTTAACTTGTGGTTGAGTTCATACCCGGCGGCACCTGTTATGGTAAAGCTATCCGTTATACCGTTCATTGCCTTGTCATAGTTTACGTCGGTGACATCAACGGTCAGATCATAGTGACCGATTTTTTTTGTGGCAAAAGCCCGATACTCCATATATCGAAGCAGTTCAACGCCCCCATCCATGCGGTGAACGGTACAACCAATTGAATACTCTTCCGGCAGGCCGTAGACCACTTTTCCACCGAGATATGCAGCCTGACCCGAGTTATCATAATTATAACGTTTATAGTCGGCAGCAACCGTTATATTTTTTAATCCGGTATATGCGGCACTCACACCTACCGAATCCTGACGGCTGTTTACCCTGAGAATCGGGTTCAGGTAGGACAATGCTGCCGTCGTAACATTGGCAAGGTAATCTTTCAGATTGGTATTGGCATAGTCAGCACCAAGGCGAACTGTCGATACCGGCGAGTAGCTGAGGAAATAGCTGTGCTCCATCCAGCCGTTGGTGACGGCGTTGTAATTTGAACGCCCGCCCAGGTCAACCTGTGCCAGTGGATGAATCCAGAGATCAATGCCGGTTTCTTCACGATACCGGGTGTTGTCCTCTTTATCACTTTTCAGTGCACTCAACCCGACCGTGTAATATTTTTTATTCTCTTGAGAAACGCGGGCACCATAGACAACGGTCCCACCCTGATAGGTGGAGTTAGGAAGCGGCTGGGTAATGACCGAATTGCCAAAAAATGCAGAAGCACCAAAACCGTAGTCAAAATCGTTGCGGAGATAAATGCCGTCGATCCGTTCGGTGGCAACCCCCTCCGTAATGAACTGACGACCAATAGAGACTACGCTGTTGTTTTTGGGAGCACGGTAGGTAAGGTAGGCATACTGCAGATCACCATCGGTGGAGTCTTCACCAGCCTTATCGGCCAAATCAGCACGACCCCAGGTACCAAGATAAAAATCTACGCCTGAACCATCGCTTCGATTATCTGTCATTCTCAGCCGCAGGTACTCATACATCGGTAACAGGCTCTTTTTGTCAACTGTTGTCCTCATCCGAAGCAATGTGGTGGACTCCCCAGAAAACGAATAATCATAGGCCATCAGCGGTGTTGTCCACAAAAGCACTGAAGCAAGCAGTGCCGCCCCTGTGCCAAGGGCCAGCACGCCGGTACAGCTGTTTTCCTTCGTGTGGTAACGTTTCAAAATATTTCCCCCTTTCCGGAAGATCCGCTCTCAAGAGCCGCTTTATTTGTTAATTAGCATAGTTACAGTCACATATACCGTACGATACAAATCCTTTTTTCAAACAGCGCACAAAGAGACGCCTGCTATTCTAGCATACTGTATACAACTCTTTTCATCTTTTTTTTTCAAGATGTCAAGTTTTACGTAACAATAAAAAACATATTAATATACTGATTCTCACTCCAAAGCCCGTAAAATGCAGTTTCACCGGTGTCAGGCAGAGACAATTTATTCTGTCAGAGCAGCGTAGGAGCGCAAACTGACCGCTCCGGTTCATTGACAATTATACACCTCCTTCTCTATACTCACCAATGTACCATGAAAATCAGTTAGCCACAATATACATATCACCATGCCTCTGGGCACCATCACATCTTCACCGGAGAAAAATCATGAGAGT
>CAIUSO010000031.1 GCA_903901875.1 uncultured Geobacteraceae bacterium
AGGACAATACGCGCGTAACTCATCAAGGCCCGAGGGAATATCCCTCACAAAGAGGCCGAATATACGGAAGCAATCCTGTCCCTGTCATTAAGTGAAAAAACCTTGCAAATAGGGGGGAGACCATATACGGACAACGCTGGGCGGAGATAGCTGGCGTCAGCGCAAATTATCCCGCCGTGTAAAATACGGCACAATGCGCTCGTATTTCTTTTCACCAATCCCCTCAACATCCATGAGATCCGAAAGAGCCAGCTTTCCGCCGTGGGACTGCCGGTATTGGACAATGCGACCGGCCAGTGCCGGACCGATGCCCGGAACGTGGGCAAGATCGTCTTCTTCCAGCTCACGTATATCAAGGGGGATTCCCATTACGATACATTCCTCAACGGTCATCCGGCCAACCGATATCAGCTGCGAACCATCGGATCGGCTTCCAACCACGACCGCCGCCCCGTTTGTCAGTGGTTTCGTTGCGGAGGGGGCAGCGACCGAGACTCCCTTCGGTCGAAGCTTCTCCGCATCGGTTACGGCCCGCTCCGCAGAAGCGTTGGCCGGCACAACGTAAATGCCGGGGTGCCTTACCTCTCCACTGACCTTAACGAAAATTGAGCTGCCCGATAACGTAGAAAAAACCGCATGGCCAGGAGTGACCTCCTGGCCGGTACGGTTTTTCATTGTCAACATTGCGGTGAGGAGAGCTGCGCAGAGAATCATCCCCCCCCGACGCAGCTTTTCACTGTTCAGCTTATTCCTCGGACTTATGTAGTTTGTAATCGATGCTATCGATCAATGCCTGATAGGAAGCATCGATAATATTTTCAGACACGCCCACAGTTCCCCAGCGGGAATGTTTGTCCCCCGACTCGATCAACACCCTGGTGGATGAAGCGGTTCCCTGACCGGCCGGCAGTACCCGTACCTTGTAGTCGAGGAGCTTCACCTCTTTCAGCTTGGGATAAAACTTTTCCAGTGCTTTGCGGATGGCATTATCAAGGGCATTGACCGGACCGTTTCCTTCCGCAGCGGTGTGTTCGATCTTGCCGCCAACCTTGACCATGATAGTTGCTTCCGCAACGGGGCGCTGTTCCTCGCCCCGTTTCTCATCAATCACCCGGAAACCGAGTACGGTGAAGAACTTTTTATGTCCCCCCAGGGCCCTCTTCATCAGCAGTTCAAAGGAGGCTTCCGCCCCTTCAAACTGATAGCCCCGGTTTTCCATATCCTTGATATTGTCAAGGATTTCAAGTGTCACCGGATCCTTGCTGTCAAGATTAATATTAAATTCTTCCGCCTTGGCAAGAATATTGGAACGGCCGGACAGGTCGGAAATCAGAACGCGGGTACAGTTACCGACCAATTCGGGACGCATATGTTCGTAGGTTTCCGGATGGCGCTGAATGGCACTGACATGGACCCCACCCTTATGGGCGAAGGCCGAGTTACCCACATAGGCCTGGTGCTTGTTGGGCGAAATATTGGCCAGTTCGTAC
Source organism: uncultured Geobacteraceae bacterium (assembly GCA_903901875.1). GTDB lineage: Bacteria > Desulfobacterota > Desulfuromonadia > Geobacterales > Pseudopelobacteraceae > JACRCG01. The sequence goes on from CAIUSO010000031.1 coordinate 1,491, forward strand.
ACATAACGGGACACGTCACGCAGATGACGCATCTGCTCGTCGCTGATGCATTCTTTGTGCATTTTTGCCTTCAGTGCCGGAATGACAGAGCAGAGATTGGCATTGCCGCACCGCTCTCCGAAGCCGTTGATGGTCCCCTGAACCTGAACGATCCCCTCTTCAACGGCGATCATGCTATTGGCAACGGCACATTCACCATCATTATGGGTATGGATGCCAAGGGGAGTTTTAATCTCTTTCCGAACCGCACGAAGAATGTCGGCAACTTCGAAGGGCATGGTGCCGCCGTTGGTATCACAGAGGACGATACAGTCAACATTGGCATTTTCTGCCGCTTTAAGAGTCTTGATGGCATACTCGGGATTGGCCTTATAGCCGTCAAAGAAATGTTCGGCGTCATAAAAAACTTCCGGCGCATGTTTCTTGAGATATTCCAGTGAATCAAAAATCAATTCCAGATTTTCTTCCAGGGAAATACGGAGTGCCTCACGCACATGAAAATCCCAGGTTTTACCAAAGATGGTTATGGCATCGGGCTCCGCCTTAATCAGGGTTATGATGTTGCTGTCCTTATCCGGTGTTACCTTGGCGCGACGGGTCGATCCGAAGGCGGCAATCTTGGCATGTGCCAGCTTTTCTTTCTTGATATCTTTGAAAAAAGCCACGTCTTTCGGGTTACTCCCCGGCCATCCCCCCTCAATATAGTGAATACCCAGCTCGTCCAGTTTATGGGCGATACGAATTTTGTCTTCCACCAGGAAAGAGATATCTTCGGCCTGGGTACCGTCCCGCAGGGTTGTGTCATACAGCTTGATCAAACTCATGAATGCCTCCCGAAAATGGAAAAAAGTACGATTTCATATCATAAAGAAAATTGTCCTCCGTTTTAACCGGTTTTTCATGATTTTTCAACTAAAACGCTGAGCTGCTCTCCAGTTTAGCCAGAGAGCGGTAAAATCAGTGCAACATTTTTTTTTGCGAAGGCATTGGCCACGGGGGAAAACCGGGTTTACAGCGTGAATCGAGGAGGAATAAGGGGGAGGAATAAGGGGACAGGCACCTAGGAGGAATAAGGGGACAGGCACCTATTCGGCGGTTCTTTTTCGTCCTTTTTGCCATCCTCGTTGCCGTAAAGTAGACTCAAGTCCCAGTTGCCTACAAATTACGGTTCTCCAACCGTCGCAACCTAATGGGGCTTGCCTATTAACGCTATTCCTGACCATTTCAATTTCTGTATCTGTAAGCGGTGTATCTACAAATGAAATCCAATCTTCTGGAATGGAAATGGGTAATTCGGCCGGTCGCATCTCTTCCACATCCGCAATGCGGTTCTGGCACGAAGACCACGGCCATTGTACTGCTGACGGCACAAGATTTGCTCTAACCGGATTCCCTTCAATGTATCGAACTACAGTCAATAGGTGGTCATCATCCTGAACAATAAAACTCTTATACCGCCCCTGCCACACATGGCCGCTGGAATGGTAATGTTGGTGATAACGGCGGACATGGGTTGTCGTCAGCCAATGCATCCATTTATTAAGCTGATCTGCCGCAGTCGGTTGAACGAGTAAATGAAAGTGATTAGGCATTAGGCACCAAGCAAGCAGCTTTACACCATTTCTCCCCTGTGCCTGAAATAACAGATCCAAAAAAGCGTTGTAGTCACCATCTTTGTGAAAGATTTTCTGCTTACTGTTACCTCTGTTGATCAAGTGGTAAAAACAGTTGTCAACTAATGCTCTTGCGACCCTTGGCATTTTCAATGACCTTTCTTGCTATTTGGTGCCTGTCCCCTTATTCACAGCCGTTTACCCTAATACACCTATGCCAATCATTACGCCACTCAGACCTGCCTCGGTTTAAAATATGTATTTCAAAACAGCCTATCTGTAAAAATGAAACAATAACCAATATATTAGTTACTATTACAACATCGTACATACCAGTTCCAATCACATAAGTTAACAAAAATTTTACTCATGAGTATTCTGCAAACTCTATAATAAACACACATATTAACGGGTACATATTTGCTGTTTACAATATACGAGGATGAATAAGGAGGATGAATAAGGGGACAGGTACCTATTCGGCTGTTCTTTTCGTCCTTTTTGCCATCCTCGCTGCCGTAAAGTAGACTCAAGTCCCAGTAGCCTACAAATTACGGCTATTTGGTGCCTGTCCCCTTATTACCCCCCATCCTCGCTGCCGTAAAGTAGACTCAAGTCCCAGTAGCCTACAAATTACGGCTATTTGGTGCCTGTCCCCTTATTACCCCAGGATTTTTCAAGAAAAACCGTGAGTTTTTTCCTTGACCGCTGTATCACGACCACTTACCCTGTCCCCATGACTTCTGACCTGACAACCGCACCCATCCCCCAACTTGTCCGCCGCCTGGCCATTCCAGCCGGTACCGGCTTCTTTTTCAACACCATGTTCAACGTGGTGGACACCTGGTACGGGGGGCAGCTTTCAACCAGTGCCCTGGCCGCCATGTCCCTGTCGTTTCCTGTTTTTTTTCTCATTCTGGCCATCGGCAGCGGCGTCTCCAACAGTGCCACGACCCTGATCGGCAACGCACTTGGGCGAAATAATACTGAAGAAGCCGGGCACTATCTGCTGCAATCACTCTCATTCACCCTGATCCACGCCCTGCTGTTGACCGGAGCCGGGCTGCTGCTGGCACCGCGCATTTTCATGATCATGGGGGCCCGGGGGGAATATCTGACCCATGCCCTCAGCTATATGAATGTGATTTTTTCCGGCACCGTTTTCTTTCTGCTCAACTATCTCATGAATGCCATACTCAACTCCCAGGGGAACACCGTCGCCTATCGCAACTTTTTGTGCGGCGGTTTTGTCCTCAACCTTATTCTGGATCCCTGGTTCATGTACGGCTGGTTGGGTGTGCCTCCCCTCGGCCTCGGTGGGATCGCCCTGGCAACCGTGGCCATTCAGTGCGGGGGAATGTTCTATCTGTTGAGCCAGCTGGTGAAAAGCGACAGTATTCCCCCTTTTCGTCCCGTTGACCTATTACCCCGTCGGCAGTATTTTCTGGAGCTGTTCAAACAGGGGTTTCCCTCGGCAATGAATATGATGACCGTATCACTGGGCATTTTTATCATTACCTGGTATGTGGGACGCTTTGGACAGCAGGCCGTGGCCGCCTACGGTATCGGCACTCGAATAGAGCAGATTGCACTGCTGCCGGTCATGGGACTGAACATTGCCGCCCTGGCCCTCACCGCGCAGAATTTCGGTGCGGAGCGTTTTGACCGTATCCGTGAGGCACTCCGGGTATCGCTCCGCTACGGCGTGATGCTGGCCGTCATCGGCACCGGTGCCGCTCTGCTCTTCAGCCGGGAACTGATGGGGTTTTTCAGTACCGACCCGGCGGTTATTGCCATCGGCTCAGGGTTTCTGGCCATTGAGGCCTACGTACTTCCCGCCTATGTGCTTCTCTACGTCTGCACCTCCGTCATGCAGGGGATCAAACGACCACTGTTCGGCCTGGGTATCGGATTGTTCCGCCAGATTGCCGGCCCGGTCTGCCTCTTTCACATTGGCACAGTGGTTCTCAGACTTGGCTTGGCAGGAATCTGGTGGGGAATTTTCACCATAACCTGGCTCGCCGCCGGAATAGTCATTGTCTATGTTACCGGAACGCTCACCACTCTTGAAAAGGATCAGATACGACTATGAAACGGGTAGCCATCAGCACTCTGGGGTGCAAAACCAATCAATTCGAATCGGCCGCCATGGTCGAACAGCTTTCGGCCGCCGGCTACGAAGTGGTCCCTTTCACCGCCCCTTCGGACATCTACATCATCAACTCCTGCACCGTCACCGCCCGCACCGATGCGGAAACCCGCCGCCTGATCCGCCGGGCGCGGCGGCTTAATCCGGCGGCACGTATTATCGCCACCGGGTGCTATGCCCAGGTAGCTCCCGGTGAACTGGAAAAGATGCCGGAACTTGACGTCGTTCTCGGTAACAGCGAGAAACAGATCATTTCAGACCTGCTCAACGGCACCGCGTATCAGGTTTCCGACATAGCCGCCATCAGCCGCGCCGAGCCGTTGAACCTCACCAGCTTTGCCGAACATACCCGCGCCTTCCTGCAGATCCAGAACGGTTGCAACTCCTACTGTGCCTACTGCATTGTCCCCTATGCCCGTGGTGCCAGCAGGAGTGTGCTCCCTGATGCGGTCATCGAAGGAGTACAAAATTTTGCCCTTTCAGGCTTCCAGGAGGTGGTGCTGACCGGCATCCATCTCGGTGCCTACGGGCTGGATCTCCCCTCCCCCACTTCGTTGACGGAACTGGTACAGCGGATTGATGCAGTAAACATCATCCCCCGTCTCCGCATCGGCTCCATCGAGCCCAATGAGGTCACGGCAGAGCTGCTGGAACTGATGGCCACCTCCCCCCGCATCTGTCCACACGTGCATCTACCGCTCCAGAGCGGCAGCGATTCGGTGCTGGCCCGCATGGGACGCCACTACACATCCGGCTTTTTCAGGGAGCTGGTGAATACCGTTTCCGCCGCACTGCCGACTGTTTTTATCGGTGCCGACGTCATCGCAGGTTTTCCCGGAGAGAGTGATGAGGAATTTGAAGAAACGGTGCGGTTGATTGAAGAGCTGCCCTTCTCCGATCTCCACGTATTCCCCTATTCCCTCCGCCCCGGAACCCGAGCGGCCAGTATGCCGGGACAGGTGGTACCCCGGATTGTTACGGAACGTGCGGCCCGTCTCAGAAGCATCGCCACCCGGAAGAAGGCCACATTTTTCGCGTCATGTATAGGAAGGGAGTTTACGGTACTGGTACAGAGTTACGAAGATGTGACCGGTATCTGCCGGGGCATAACCACCAACTATATTCCGGTGGTTTTTCATGATGCGAGGGGGAGGGTGAACGAACTGGTCAGGGTTGTAATAGAGTGGGCAAGGGAAAACTCATGTTCTGCTCGTATTCTCCCCATTGAATAGATTTATTGTGCCTCATGATTGTCCACAATCAAAGGATAACACCAAATCTGCAGCATCAAGCTTGCGAACAGGTTCGTACGCGGGAGCACTCAACCCAGCACCCCCGGCTTGGTCAGCAATTCAGCCAATCTCGGTTTGGCTTGCACCGACCTGTCCATCGCTTGCTGAAAAGCTGTCCAGCTGATTTCGTCAAGTTCAAAACGGCACCGGTCTGCCAAGGTCTGGTTTGCTGCGGTAATACCGGCATTGACGGGAGCGTATCTCGCAGGTATTTTATCTGCCCCGTTCAAAACAAGTGCAAACAGTACCGACTCAACCCACCCGAAACCGATCCGTTCCTGCTCAAGGCGCAGCTGTTTACGGATCCGGTTATCCCGTAAATCATCATAGAGTGCCTGTTCCTCCCGGGTGAGCCGGGACAAATCCCGGAGGGATTGTTTTTCTTCCTCTCCCCACTGCTCTTCGAAGGCCATCAGCGTGGCTCGATCCATCAGAAACGATTCCACCTGGGGAAAATGACTCCGGAGCTGATCGAGAATGGCAAAACCGTGGGTGTCGATATCGCCCCAGTAGTACAAAGGGTGTGAATGGAGCCAGGGGGCATCCCGTACCGCTTCAAATCCGTATCCGGCACCAAAAATCACCATTCCCCCGGCAACTTCGGGAAACGCAAGGAAGTTAATTTCGTTTTCGGTCACAAATATCCGGCTAACGTCAGGAGCAAGCAGGGCAAAACTCTCGGCATCCAGGGTAATATCCCGGGCAAAGCCACCAGCCACGGGAGAGTAGCGAGGGCCAAGAATTCGGAAACGGACCAGGTGCGGTTTATCCAAAAAGCCGTAACGTCGGGCAAAGCGGCTCGTTCCGACCATTTCGCAATTGATGGCTTCGGGCGGGAGCACCATATCCAGCAGCTCTGACAACACCCCCCGATGTGCTTCGATAAATTTGCTGTGTATTCCGGGAAGATCCACCTGGCGCAGATACCGCCCCGGCATCGGATGCTGTTCGACCCAGGCGACCAGTGCCAGCAGTTTGTGCCACTCATCCACCAGTTCCACTGCCCGTAATGGCCGTTTGACCAACCAGGGGAGAAGACGCGGCTCCCGGAGGCGGGTTTCATCTACCAGTCCGGCGAAGCGGGCAAGCACGCGCAGCTTGCCGATACAGCCACAGGCAGCCTCCCGTGTATCAATCCAGACCGACCGGGGAATTGTATTTGCCCCGAATAACCGGTGTCGAAAATACCCCATCTCCACCCGAAAGTACGACAGGGCACGAAGTTCACTGATCCACACCCGTACGTCATCAAAATGGTCAGAAATTTCAGCCGACGTGGGAGCTTTCAACGTCAGACGCCTTGGAAACAGCGATTCACCAGAAACCAGCGAAGCCAGAATATCTCCCCGATCCCACAACTTTTGCAGCTGCTCGCGCAGGTTCCCTGGTCGGGTCCATCCGTTCACAGCTGCCTCGCCTTTTCTTCCCGATATTCCTCAATGGAAAGATTACGCAACCGGGAGTCACGGCCATCCTCATTCTGGACAAAGCCCACACTGGAGACAAAGGGCTCTATAATATGAATTTTCTGGAGCGGAGTGACAATCAGAAGTTGCAGGTTGAGTTGGGCAAACAGCCGAAGGCCGTACTGTGCCGACTCATCCGAACCACGACCAAACGCCTCATCTATCACCACAAATCGGAAGGTGCGGGAACGGACGGCACCCCATTCAAGTCCAAACTGATAGGCAAGGCTTGCCGCCAAAATGGTATAGGCGAGTTTTTCCTTCTGCCCCCCCGATTTGCCACCGGAGTCCGAGTAATGTTCATGTTCACTGTTATCCTCACGCCACCGTTCACTGGCTGCAAAGGTATACCAGTTACGCACATCGGTGACCTTGACGGTCCAGCGGCGGTCTCCTTCTGCCTGCCCGTCCCGGCCACGAAACCGTTCGATGATCTGCTTGACCTGCAGGAACTTTGCCTCCGAATACTGACTGTCATCAGAGCCGGTAATGGCCCCTTCGGTGCAGCTGCGCAACTCACCCTGGAAATCGCGGATATCGGCGTCGGGGGTCAGCTGGGCCTCCAGAACGATATATCGGCCCGGATTATAATCAATCTGATTGAGGGATTCGTTGATCCGCGTGATGCGATCTCTGATGGTTTCCCGTTCCCGTGCCAGCTGTGACTGAAAATTGGCCACCTCACGAATGGTATTTTCATTGAGCAAATCCTTGAACCGTGTTTCAAAACGGGGCAGGTCATCGGACCTCAACTTTTCAAGCATGGCCCGATACTCGGCAACCGCATCAATGGCCACATCAACTTCCTGGGTGTCAAGGGGAAAGGAGGTACAATAGGCACGCATGGCGTCAATAATCCGGTCACGTAACCGATCTATTTTCTTGGTTTCCGTTTCAATTTTGCCCTGCAGCCACTCCCGCATGTCCCGCTCCCGGTTATCGCAGGATTCAACGGACAGGGTATGCTCTCCGAGTGCTTCGCCACGCATGGATTCGAGACGGTCAAAAAAGGTGGACCGTTCGGCTTGTCCAGGTGCCTCCAGCAGCAACATGGTGTGCTGGCGCAGCTCTTCGGCCGCTTCCCGCCTGGCCTGGGTAGCCCCCAGTTCCCGCGCCTTCTTTTCCCTCTCTTTTTCCGCGTCTCCCAGTTCTCCCTGGAGTGATTTCAAGCGCATGGTCAGGCTGTGCAAGAGATCGGAGGCCGCTTCAAGCTGCTTCTTTTCGGAATCAAGCCGAGCCAGCTCCACAACCAGCGATTGCCAGTCCAGCTCACTGAAATCAAGATATTCGTCAAGTTTTGACAGCGTATCGAGACGGTCCTTGCTTGTACTGTGTTCTTTCTGTAACGTCCCCATCAACTGGAGCAGTTCACCCAGCTGGGCCTCCAGTGCCCGTGACTTCCCTTCCAGCACGGCAATCTTCTCGCTATTGGTCCAGCCAAGAACGAATCGATGGCGGTCATCGATCCTGAACCGGTCATCTTTTTCATGGCGCTCACCGGCACCCTTGATCTGCCCGGCACGACTGATGGCTCGGCTCTCCCGCCGAAATTGTTCCTGGGTCAGACAGCAGGCCACATCGAAGCGGTGGGCCAGTTCACGCTCCAGCCAGTCATAAAACGGCGAATCCGGCTTGATTGCCAGCTTTCGCGCCAATGAATCCCGATGGAGTTCCGGGAGATCACCCCGCTGACCGGGGCGCACCCGAAAATAGACCAGACGCCCCTTAAGATGGGTTTGATCCACCCATTCGGCCACGGCACCATACAGATGGTCCGGCACCAGCAGTGACAATCCAAAGTTACGCAGCAATCGCTCGCCTGCCCCCTCCCAGTCCCGTTCTTCCTCACGGAGCCGCAATAGTTCGCCGGCAAAGGGCATCTGCTCCTCGGGGAGCGACAGTGCCGTACAGAGGGCACTGCGCATGGACACCTGTTCGGCAGGAATATTACTCCGCCTGGTTTTTAAACTGGCAATTTCAGCAGCCAACTCTTCATGTTTCTGCTTCCCCTGGCGGAGATTGACACCATGCTCCGTGAGCCTGTTCTGGACATCGGCCTCCCGGATCCGTTCTGCTTCGGCCAAGGCCAGGAAATGGCGACGCTGTGCAAGGAAACCGTCCTCATCGGGGGCTGCGGTTTCACCTATGCCCCGCAAAAGCTCTGAATACCGGCTGGATTTTTGTTCACGCCTCAGACGTTCCCGTTCCCGCAGGCGGATTTCTTCAGCCAGGCGCTCCAGACGGTCGCCACCATTATCGGCAATACTCCGCTTCAATTCACCCTCTTCGCCTCTCAGGAAATCACAGCGTTCCTTGTGCCGTGTTGCCTGGAGATCCAGCCGTGCCCACTCTTCGGACAGCGAGGCGATACGTTTTTCTAACAGGGATAATTTCAATGTGGCAAAAAACGATTTAAGTGCCTCCCGGCAGGCACGGAACTGTTCCCCCTCGGCAACCAGAATTCCGTGGCGTTCACAGTCGTTCACCAGCGGCGAAAGCAGTTCCACCTGTCGTTTGGCCTTCAACACCGCCTCGTGGGCACGGTTCAAATCGTCAAAGTGGTTCACCAGCGCGGTGATACGTGAGGCAACATCAAACGGTTCCAGCATGTGACTCCGAACGAAATCGGTCAGATTCCCCACCGACTTCATGGATACGGTCTGATGGAACAGCTCCAGAGCCTGCTCGTTGTCGATGCCGAAACGGCGGCGAAACCAGGCACCGTAGGGGGGAAAACTCTCAAAAACCTCCGCTCCGATGCCCCGCAGTTTTTTACGGAGCTGGGAGATATCCGAGCCGAAACGGGCAAAATCGGTGGCTATGGAGAGGGCCCGATCCATGCAGACAAAGAGACGGGCCGGCTGGGCCGACGCATCCTTCATCCAGAACACCTGTGCCAGGGTCACCGCCTGACTGTAACCCGCGTTGTAAAAAGTCCCCAGAATCACCGAGTAGCTGTTATGATCACGCAATGCAACCGCTTTGACACTGCCACTCACGTCGTTCCGCTCCGACTTGTAGTGACCAAGAACGTACGAACGAAGCGTTCGCTCCTTGTTTTCAGCACCGGCAGCCTTATTGTAGGCAACACGGTTGGCAGGAACGAGCAGTGTGGTTACGGCATCCACCAGTGTTGACTTGCCGGAACCGATGTCCCCCGTAAGCAGGGAATTTTTCCCCCCCGGATTCAGTATCCAGACCCGCTTGTCAAAGGTACCCCAATTATATACCTCCAGACGATGGAGCCGGAAACCGGACAGGGCATCATCGGCAACAAAATCGAGGGCTGTTTGCAGATCATTCATCGTCGGTACCTCCTGACTCTCCTTCCAGAACCGCCTGATATGACGCCAGTCGAAGATCAAAATCCGCCAGCCATTGGGCATCGACAAACGACTTGAGAATTCGGCGAACTTCATACATGGCAGCCTGCTTCCCGGTCGATCCCCCCCCACTTTTCAATTGGCGCAGAAAGCCCAGATCGACTATTTTTGTGATATGAGTATCAACCGTATCCACCAGTTTTGCCTCATTACTGTTTTCCGGTAAAAAGACCCGGAGCAGTTCGACAATTTCATCACGGGAGAGAACCAGCCGTGTTTCTCCGCCACTGGCATCAAATTCGGCCAGTTTTTTGCGCAGCAATGCCAGTAAAAGACTCACCGGGAACGACAGTGAGCGCCGTGCCACCAGACGGGGCACCTTTGCCGGACTGTCGTCCACCGATTCGGGACGAGAACGGAGAAAGGCATGTCCCTCGGCATCGTCCAGCACCAGCTCCAGTCCGAGCAGAGAGACGTAATCCCGAACCCGGGCCTGCAATCGGAGTAGAGAATTCCAGAGCAATTCATTATCATCGTGATAGAGCACCCCCTTGAGCAGGGTAATGACCAGCACCGATAAATCCTGTGTCGCCACGTTTGTTTCAGCTACCTGTTCCGCCATACTCACCTCACAAATATTACCCGTGGCAATGTAGCCTGTTTCATCTGTTCCCGGCCATCGGGGCCGACCCCTTGCCAGGTAATACTATCGGTTATATTTTCATCGACTACCGACTTGAAGTCGCTGTTGGAAAGGTGAAGATAGGCCACCAGCTCCGACAGGCCGTTTTTCAGCGGCTCCAGCCGGCAAAGTTCACTGAGGGTAATCTGCGAACGCTCCTGCAAGGCATGGCGAATCTGCCGAGCCAGGTGGGCCGTATCAATAACAACCTGCCCGTAGAGCACCTCTGCATTCAGATCGGTATCACCCGCCTCCAGGGCCTCATTGGTAAGCACCGCCCTGACCGTCGGGGTATGCAGCGGTCGCTCCAGCGGCAGTTCTATATCGGCAGCGGCTTCTTCCAGGGTTGACATTTCTCCCGCCGGAGGGGATTCCCTGATCGCCAGAGCCTTTGCCTCAATGCCATGGAGGATATCCATGATACGGCGATTCTCCAACCACGCCTGATCATCGAGAAAGCGGCGTAACTGTTGGGAAAGCTGTGCCACCGTACGCTGGGTATGTTCTCCCGCCTCCAGCCAGTCATAATGGAGCCGCCGGGTTCGTGAGTCCGGTTTCAACTCCGCCACCGGTGGAAGTGACAGCACACGTTCCAGCAGGGTTGACAACTCCTCCTGCCGTCGACTTGACATCAGAAAGTCCCAGAATGCCCGAAAACTCCTCCCCTGATCAGAATCGGCAATCAGATCCCGCTCCCCCATGATCTCTTCCAGAAGGGCACCTTTACCCCCATCCCACAGGGCTATCCGTTCCCGGACCCGCCGGTCAAGACCACGGAAATTCTGTTCCACTTCCCGAAAATCCGAGAGGAGCTCCCGTGCCAGCTGGATAAATTGCTGAAAACGTTCTTTCAAGGCGGTGGTATCAAGCAGGGGGATGTCCCCCGTCAGAACCCGGGCAATTTCCCGGTCTATATCGTCTCTCCGTTTCTGAAGCTCGGCAATGCGCGTCTGGGGATCGGTTTCACTCCCCTCGCTCATCTGCTTCAGCAGTTCAAATAATGTGAGCAAGCGAGATTCAGTACCGACAAAACTCCGTTCCGTAAGGGTGCCGAGCCAGGCGATGGCTTTCTCGGCGGGAGGAGTCAGGTCGAAATTCGGTTCATCGGAACCGTGGCGGTAAAACTTCCGAAGCCACCCCTTGTCGTTGGCAGCCCAGTCATTCAGATAGTCCAGTGGAGGCCGGGGAAAGGCATTGTCACCCAACCGTTCCCGCAGAACAAACAGCTCGTCCTTCAACGCCTCCACCAGATCCTCCTGCGCCATTACCCGCAGATTGGGCACAAGATAGACGCGGTGCAGAAAACTTGCAATCAGCGGAGCGTGGTCGGAGCGAAGCAGCTTCCAGGCGGGGTGGCTCTGACGGAGCAGTTCCAGGGTGGAAAAGTCCATGTTCATGGAGTGCACCCCCGGATCGCCTTGATGCGGAGTTGCAGGGTGGTGATATTGTTCCACCGGTTACCTTCGGGGAAGAAGGCGATATCAAGTATCCCGTCGGTAGAGATATCTGCCTGGCGAAAGGCTATTGCGTTAAAGCTTTTCCCCTGTGCCAGCACCCGAAGCTTGAGATGGCCGTCTCCCACCACCCGCCGTTCGCTCACCGTGACACCACGCAGCATGAACGTCGGTTCAGGATTGCCGGAGCCGAACGGTTCCAGCCGTTGCAGCTCTTCGGCAAGGGCCAGATCCAGCTCCTTCGGATCGACGACGGCGTCAATTGCCAGAGAGGGCAACAGCTCCCCCGGGCCCAGCACCTTGAGGGCTTCCGCCTCGAAGGCGGCCACAAAGCCATCAATACGGTCCTCCGGCAAACCGACACCGGCTGCGTACCGATGGCCGCCGAAGCGAGTCAGGTAGCCGGCACAGCCATTCAGGGCTTCCAGCAGATGGAAACCGGGGATGCTCCGCCCCGACCCCTTGCCGTACCCCTGTTCATCAATGGCAATCAGGATGGTGGGGCGATGGTAACGCTCCACGAGCCGGGAGGCGACGATGCCGATGACCCCCTGATGCCACTCCCGTGATGCGAGGACAATACTCCGACAGGCTGGATGGAGGCCGCTCTCCTCCACCAGGGTAATGGCCTGTTCGAGGATACTTTTTTCAACGATCTGTCGCTCGGCATTCGCTGCGTCAAGCTCGTCGGCAATGCGGGTATTTTCCCGTTCATCAATCCCCAGCAGCAGATCGACTCCCGGCACGGCACTTTCCATGCGCCCGGCAGCGTTCAGTCGTGGGGCCAGCCGGAATCCGACCTGACCGCAGGTGACCCCGTCGGTCACTCCGGCCACCCGTTTCAAGGCGGCAATACCGGCCCGCCCCCCCTGTTCAAGTTTTTGCAGGCCAAAATAGGCATACATCCGGTTCTGGTCTTGGAGCGGCACCACATCGGCGATGGTACCAAGGGCCACCAGATCAAGCCAGTCACGCAGATCCGGTTCTTGACCGGGGGCAAAGAGCCCCTCTTTCCGCATCCGGCTCCGGAGTGCCACCAGCAGATTAAAGGCCACGCCTACCCCGGCAAGCAGTTTGAACGGATAGGCACACCCCGGCTGCAGCGGGTTGACAACGGCAACGGCATCGGGAATAACCATACCCGGTGTGTGATGATCAAGTATGATCAGGTCAACAGCGGCCTGGCGGCAGAAGGCTGCCTCCGCCACCGAGACGATCCCGCAATCTACGGAGATAACCAGCGTCGCCCCCCCATCGAAGATTTGCTGAAGAGAGTCACGGTTTAATCCATAGCCGTCATCAAAGCGATTTGGAATAAAATAGCCGCAGTCAGATCCAATCTGCCGGAGAAAGGATACCAGCAGTGCCGTACCGCTGATACCGTCAACATCATAATCGCCGTAGATACAGATCCGCTCCCCCGCTGTGCGAGCCCGCACCACCCGCTCAACCGCAGCCTCCATACCTTTCAGGGAAAAGGGATCTCGCATGGCAGAGAGAGCCGGTTTCAGAAAGAGAGCCCCACCCTGAACCGTGTCAATCCCCCTGCCCTTGAGAATCAGAGCCATGAGTCGGCTGATGCCGAGGGCGGAGCGGAACGTCTCAATGTCCGATGTCACCGGTGTTGCTATCTGCCATTTCTTTTCCATTTCACCATTCCCCGTTCAAAAAAAATCCCCCGACAAGCGGGGGATTTTCAAGCTATTTCATTGTGGGTGCCATGGCTTTGCCCTGCTGCTGCAGCAAATCTTTAACCTGGAGGGCCGTCTGGCTGCCTGAGTCCATTTTCAAGTACTCTTTCAGGTAGGGAAGTGCCTTTTCCGGCTGTTTCAAATCAATCTGATAGACTATTCCAATATTAAAAAGGCTGGGGAGATGCTTCGGATCGACTTTATTAGCCTTGATGAAATTAGCCAATGCCTTGTCAAACCACCCCGTTTTCCTGAACATAACCCCCTGGTCAGTCAGGACATTGGTATTATTGGGGTCAAGCTCAAGAGCTTTACCATAGGCATTGATCGCCTTTGGTATCTGTTCCGTATCAAAGTAGTCATTCCCCAGAGAGATCCAGGCATTTACGTTTTTCGGTTCTGTAGCAACGACCTTTTCCGCCTGGGCGATGCGCTGGGCGTAGTCGTTCGGTGCAATGGCTGCTTCCGGAGCGGTGGCAGCACCCTGCTGTCCCTTACCGGCATTGCTGATGCTGAAGATCAGATATCCCCCCAGCAACCCGACAATCAAGGCAACAACGGTAAAAAGAACGGTTTCTTTTTTCATGGCGAACCCTCCCGATTAGTTTGTGTGGAACGGTTTCACGCTTTCTTTGCCAGCGCGCGGTTTTCAAGAATAACCACGATGGGGCTGGCCACAAATACCGATGAATAGGTGCCGACAAGCACGCCGATCAACAGGGCCAGCGAAAAGTCATGGATCACTTCTCCGCCGAAGAAGAACAATGAAGCGGCCGCAAGAAACACCGTCAAGGAGGTAACAATGGTTCGTGAAAGAACCTCATTGATACTGTCATTGAATATGGTATTCATGGCCCCCTTCAGGTTCTTGTGGAGATTCTCACGGATACGGTCAAAAACAACGACCGTGTCAGTCAATGAATAACCGGCAATGGTGAGCACCGCGGTGATAAACAGCAGGTTTATCTCCTTGTTCAGCAGGTAAAACACCGCAAACATGGCCAGACAGTCATGGAGTGTGGCACAGGTTGCCCCCACACCGAACTGGAAATCAAAGCGCCAGGCGATGTAGAGAATAATCCCCAGCAGGGAGAGCACCGCCGCAATCAAGGTGTCTTTACGGAGTTTATCACCGATGGAGGGGCCTATTTCAGTAGAACTTTCCACGGTAAAGGCGTTGTCGGCGAACTCTTTTTTGAAGGCTGCCTGAACCATCTCCGACGGCTTTCCGACAGCCGCACCGGCCATTTTCACCAGCAGCTTGTTGCCATCCTTGATTTCCTGGAGGTCCGCCTTGGCGACGCCGTTTTTATGGAGGGCGGCCCGGGCATCGGCAATAACCACCGGCTTGCTAAATTTTAACTGCATTGCGGTTCCGCCGGAGAAATCAATCCCCATGTTCGCCGCACCACGACCGACCTGAACGACACCAATCAGGCCGATAATGGAAATAATTGCCGAAATAACGAAGGAAATATTACGCTTCCCAATAAAATCAATGCTTGTTTTCCCAAGAAGTTCCATAAACGGTGTTACCCCCTAAATACTCATTTTTGTTGCCCTGCCCTTGTGCAGAAACAGGTCAAAGGTCACTTTGGTTCCAATCAGCGAGGTAAACAGATTGATGATTACCCCCAGACTCAAGGAAACCGCGAATCCTTTTACCGGTCCGGTACCGAACTGGAACAGCACGGCAGCGGTAATCAAGGTAGTAATATGTGAGTCCATGATTGTCAGGAACGCTTTATCATAGCCGGAATTGAGAGCAGCCTGGGGTGTTTTACCCAGCTTCAGCTCCTCACGGATACGTTCAAAGATAATGACGTTGGAGTCAACTGACATACCAACCAGCAATACGATAGCTGCAATACCGGGAAGGGTCAGAGTGGCGCCGAGGGCGGCCAGTGATCCCATCAAATAGACAATGTTCAGAACCATCCCCAGGTTGGCGATCATACCGGACAACTTGTAATAGACAGCCATGAAAACCACAACCAGTAACACACCGATCAGGCCGGCGTACAAACCCTTGTTGATGGAGTCCTGTCCCAAAGAGGGGCCAACGGTGACATTCTGGATAATTTTGACCGGTGCCGGCAGGGCACCCGCCCGAAGTACAATGGCCAGGTCAGAAGCACTTTTTTCGGTGAAGCTCCCGGAAATCTGGGCACTGCCGCCGGAAATCCGTTCACGGATGACCGGTGCCGAATGGATGTTATTGTCGAGTACGATGGCAAAACGCTTGCCCACATTGGCGGCCGTAACCTGATCGAACAGTTTGGCACCCAATGAGTTGAATTCAATGGCCACATAGGGCTGATTGAACTGTGAATCAATCCTGACCTGGGCATCGGTCAGCAGATCGCCGGTAATCATGGATTTTTTCTGCACAACGAGCGGAATTTCGCTCACCGCTCCGGTGGTTGGATCAACGGTTTTTTCCTTGAGCAGTTCGGCATCGTCAGGTATTGCTCCGGTAGGAGACACATCCTCACGGACCATTTTAAAGTCCAGTCGTGCGGTCCGGCCAATGAGGTCGATGGCACGCTGGGGGTCTTTGATGCCGGGTAACTGAACAACAATGTGGTTGATCCCTTCCCGCTGGATGGTCGGCTCGGAAACGCCGAACTGGTCAATTCGGTTACGAATCGTCTCAAGGGCCTGCTGAACCGCCTTATCCTTACGGTCCTGGGCATCCTTCTCGTTGACCCGAAGAGTCATCGCCACAAAGCCGCCATCATCAAAGGTCGGACTCTGCTCATAGGAAGGATATTTATCCTTGATCAGCTTCTGGACAGTCTCTGCGGTTCCCTTTTCGTAGAAGACCAGGGACACCTTATCAGAGCCGCTCCTGGCAATACGCTTGAAACGGAGCGTCTTGCCGTTCAAGGTATCTTCAAGATCGGTTGCCACCAGATCAAGGGATCCTTCGATCGCTTTCTGGGTATCGACCTCCATAACCAGATGGGTTCCCCCCTGCAAGTCAAGACCAAGATGAATCTTGTCCTTCGGCAAGAGGTTACCCCACCACGCCGGCAATTTACTTGCCAGGGTTGGAGTCAGATACAGAAATGACAGCGCCACAAAAGCGACTATCAGACTTATACGCCAGCCGGTTCCTTTAGGCATAGGTACATGTTCTCCCTTTCAGATTTTTTGCTAATCCTTCTTGATGGCAGCAATATAGCTTTTGGTAATCTTGATGTTCACATTGTTTGCCACTTCCATTGTCACAAGTTCATTCTCAACGGAGGTAACCTTTCCATGGACACCACCGGCGGTGATGACATTATCACCCTTTTTCATCGATTCCAACAACGCCTTATGTTCCTTAGCCTTTTTTTGCTGCGGACGGATCAGCAGAAAATAAAAGATTGCAAACATGAACACCAAAGGAATTATCTGCTGAAATGCAGCCATTCCTCCGCCGGCTCCCCCTGCTGCGGCGCCGCCCGGTGCCCCCCCCATCGCATATGCCAATCCAAACATGGTATCCTCCTCCTGTATTGTTGTTACGTTAGCAACTGAGTCGCGAGAAACTGACTACGAAACCGGGCAAAACGGTTTTCCCGGATCGCCTCCCTGATTTTATTCATGAGGTCGAGATAATAGTACAAATTATGATAGGTATTCAACTGTGAAGAAAGAATTTCCCCCGCCCGGTACAGATGACGAAGATAGGCCCGCGAATAGTTTCGGCACACCGCACAGCCGCACTCCGGATCAAGGGGCCCTGCATCCTCTTCGTATATTTTGGCCTTGATGTTCACCCGCCCCTGGCTGGTAAAGAGCATGCCGTTCCGGGCATTGCGGGTCGGCATGACGCAGTCGAACATATCGTACCCGTGCCAGACCGCTTCTACCAGGTCTTCGGGGGAACCGATTCCCATGATATAGCGGGGCGAATCAACGGGGAGCAGCGATGAGCAGCACTCCATAACCCCGTACATCTGTTCCTTCTCTTCACCCACGGACAGGCCGCCGAGGGCATACCCGTCAAAACCGATGGAACAGATGTCGAACACACTCCGTGCCCGCAAGTCGTAATGCATGCCCCCCTGGATAATTCCGAACAACTGCTGCCCTTCACGGGTATGGGCATCCTTGCAGCGCTGGGCCCAACGTGTGGTCATCTCCAGGGAACGGCTCACGTAGGCGTAATCGGCACTGGCAGCGGGACATTCATCAAAGCACATGATGATGTCAGCCCCCAACGCCTCCTGGATGGTGGTCGCCAATTCGGGAGTAAGCATGTGGGAAGAGCCGTCCAGATGGGAACGGAACCTGACCCCCTCCTCGCTGATTTTCCGCAATTCGCCAAGACTGAAAACCTGGAAGCCGCCGCTGTCGGTCAGAATCGGCTTGTGCCAGTTCATGAAGCGATGCAGTCCTCCCAGCTGTTCAACCAGACGGTGGCCGGGACGCAGATAGAGGTGGTAGGTATTGGCCAGAATGATCTGGGCACGAACCCCCTCCAGATCCTCCGGAGTCATCGCCTTCACCGTGGCATTGGTTCCGACCGGCATGAAGATGGGGGTTTCAATCACACCATGGGGGGTGGTCAATGACCCAAGCCGTGCCTTGCTGCTGCTGTCACCATGGATGACTGTAAAAGTTCCCGCCACATAACCTCTCAATAAATAAACATCGCATCGCCATAGCTGTAAAAACGAAACCGCCTCGATACCGCTTCCCGGTATGCTTCGAGGATAAACTCCCGGCCGGCAAAGGCAGACACCAGCATCATCAGCGTTGATTCGGGCAGATGAAAATTGGTAATCAATGCATCAACAACCTTGAACTGAAAACCGGGGTAAATATAGATATCGGCTTCACCGCTGCCAGCGACTACGCTCCCCTGTTCCCGTGCCACATATTCCAGTGTGCGTGCCGATGTCGTCCCGACCGCCACAACCCGTCCACCCCTCTCTTTCGTCCGGTTCACCGCAGCCGCCGTTTCCGGTGGGATGGTAAACCGCTCGGTATGGATCCGGTGTTCTTCAACATGGGGGGTACGGATCGGCTGAAACGTGCCAAGGCCGGTATGCAGTGTCAGAAATACGGTATCGATCCCGGCACACTTCAGACGTTCCAACAGCTCACCGGTAAAATGAAGTCCGGCGGTCGGTGCGGCCACTGCGCCCGGTTCACGGGCCACAACCGTTTGATACCGTTCCCGGTCAGCCAGACAATCGTGACGTTGCAGGTAGGGGGGGAGCGGTATATGCCCCTCCCGCTCCAGCCAGACGGCAAAGGGTTCTTCGCCGGAGAAGTCAACCAGCCAGTTTCCCGATTCAAGGCGGCAGCGGATAACCGCAGCCATTCCCCCCTCCAGGCCGATTTCCTGGCCGTCATGGCACCGTTTCGATGCGCTGAGCAGGCACTCCCACCGTTCCCCGTCACCATCCATACGGCGCAGCAGAAAAATTTCCACTTTCCCGCCACTCTCCTTATGGCCAAAGAGCCGTGCCGGAATCACCCGGGTATCGTTCATGACCAGCAGATCACCGGATGTCAGATAACCGGATACATTACTGAAGGTGTCTTCAGCGATTGACGCCCGATGCCGATCCAGCAGCATCAGACGGGAACCGTCCCGCTTCTCCAGGGGATGGCGGGCAATCAGCTCCTGCGGCAGGTGGTAGTCAAAATCCGTTACCAGCATGTCAGTTCATTTCAGAGAGCTTTTTCAACTCTGTTCCCGGATAATAGTATGAAAGAATTTCATCGGAGGAAAATCCGTCAAGCGCACGCTGCTTGGCCCCCCACTGGCACAGGCCAACCCCGTGACCATTTCCGGTACCGGAGAAAAGCAGTTCCTTTTTTGAACCGGTTGTGACGGTGAAACGGGTACTCTTAATGAGACCATAGCCGACTACCTTGCGAAACTGATCGCCGGTCAGGGCCGTACTGCCGACTGTCGCCTGCACCAGCACCTGCTTCAAGCGACCACGACCATTCAACACCCCCGGCTTGATAGAGGACAGCCCGGAGATTTTATAACCGGCATTTCGCAGACGTTCTTCCAGATCTTTCAACGATATCTTATATTCCCACGCCGTCGCGGTCGGAGAGGAAAAACAGTACTGACACTCAACCCCCTTCAGATAGGGAAGTGCCGCACCCCAGACATTTTCCGACGCTTCGGTCCGCCCCCCGCAACTTGAATGATAGTACGCCTGAATCACCCCGCCACCGTAGGTGAGCACCTCACCCTCGGTTTCATGAACGGCCCGGCGAGCCCGGCTATCCTCGATGGAACTGCCATCGTAGACCTGATCAATAACCGAGGACTCCAGATGATACGGGGCCCCCATGCGGGCAAGTCGCCGATTCACTGCGTAGGTCCGGGCGATGATCGCCTGGGCCTTGACCGCTTCAATGGGCCAGGATGAAGAGATTTCACAATTTATCAATCCGACCAGATACTCTTCCAGGAGCAACTGGTTAACAACCTGAATACCCTTGTCAAAAGGGGAGAGTTCCGCACTCCCCCGATAGGGCTTGTTGTTGATATACACCGCCGTTTCTGAAGAGAAAGAAAGCTTTTTGTAGAGCGTGCCGTCAACCAGCAGCCCATCGCCGACCGGCTTTACCAGGGCGGGAATCGACAGAGATACCGGCTCACCGGCCCCATTGGTCACAACAATACCGTCACCGGCAACCGTTATTTCGGGAGCTGATTTTACTATGGCGATCCGGATGGTATCATCCTGGACCGCTGCCTGAATTTTCCCGAATCCGGACCACGACACGAGTATCGCCGCCAGTACCAGAAGGATAATTATGCCCGAACGCTCGTGTGGTCGCAAAACCTGAGAATAGAAACACATAATAGCATAGTGTGTCAATTTTTTTGATGACGGCATTTCGAAATCCTGCCGGATATGCAGATCTTCGTTGCACATTTTACCATGCATGCTGTATGGTTATACCCAAAATGCCTGACCGGAGAAACTTCAAGCTCCCTCGTCAATTATTTTCAGGTATACGCTATTATCCAGGGAACTCTGTGAACGAATTACTCACCGTTAACAACCTGCAGATTTCCTTCGGCACCGGCGTGGCAAGCTTTCAGCCGGTTCAGGATATCACCTTCGGACTCCACGCCGGCTCCGTTCTGGCTCTCGTGGGAGAATCCGGGTCCGGCAAAACCATGACGGCACTCTCTATTATGCGGTTAATCCCCCCTCCCGGTATTATTACAGCCGGTTCCATTCTGTTTGAGGGAAAAAATGTGCTGTCGGCATCTGCGGAGGAGCTGCTCACCATACGGGGCAGTCGTATCTCCATGGTTTTCCAGGAGCCCATGACCTCCCTCAACCCGGTACTGCGCATAGCCGATCAGCTCCGGGAGCCACTGATGCTTCATCTGAATATGTCACGGCGCGATGCCGAAGCCCGGGGGATAGAGCTCCTCGCCGATGTGGGAATTCCTTCGGCCAGCGACCGGATGAGAGACTATCCCCACCAGTTGAGTGGCGGCATGAGGCAGCGGGTTATGATTGCCATGGCACTCTCCTGCAACCCGTCTCTGCTTATAGCCGACGAACCGACCACCGCCCTTGATGTGACCATACAGGCCCAGATACTGGAACTGCTGGATGACAGGAGAAAATCGGCGGGACTCTCGATGCTGCTCATTACCCACGATCTGGGCATTGTCGCGGATCGGGCCGATCATACTGCGGTCATGTATGCCGGACAGATTGTTGAGTCGGCTCCCACCGCTGCACTGCTTTCGTCACCGGCACATCCATACACCCGGGCACTGCTGGCCTCACTGCCACAGTACGCCGTACCGGGGAGACCTCTGCCCACACTGGCCGGGCAATTGAATATAAAAACCGCCGTTTTCGGAGGGTGCCGCTTTGCCGAACGATGTCCCCTGGTTGAGGAGCGATGCACCACAGAACAGCAGTCGCTTCTTGAAATCAGACCACTTCACTCACTCCGTTGTTGGAAATGTTCATGACCGATAGTAGCCCAATCCTCTCCGCTGCGGATGTAACAAAAAGTTACCCGGCAGCAACTGGTGGCAATGGCCGCCGTCTGTTAACCGCCCTTGACCAGGTGTCACTCCAGCTTGCACCTGGTGAAACAGTTGGAATAGCCGGTGAATCCGGTTGTGGCAAGTCAACCCTTGCCAAGGTGATGGCCGGACTGCTGAAGACCGACTCCGGAACCGTTCTCTACAAGGGAACACCATTATCCCTGCTCCCCCCACCCGATGCACGGACCTTTCGCCGTTCTACCCAGATGATCTTTCAGGATCCCTTCTCGTCACTGAACCCCCGCATGAGGATTGGTGACAGTATTATGGAACCGCTCAAGATTGCCGGAATCCCCCCGGAACTCCAGCGAAGTGAACTGAACCGGCTCATGGCGGCGGTCGGCTTGCCAACTGATTCAACAAACCGTTTCCCCGATGAATTTTCCGGCGGCCAACGGCAACGGATCGGCATTGCCCGGGCACTGGCCGCTTCACCGGAGATTCTGATCGCCGATGAACCGGTCTCTTCCCTCGATATTTCTATTCAGGCCCAGATCATCAATATCCTGTTGGAGATGAAACGGGAATTCGCCCTCTCAATGATGATCGTTTCACATAATCTTCTGGTACTACGCCACATATGCGACAGAATCATCATCATGTATCTGGGAACCATTGTGGAGAGTGGACCCGCCGAGACACTGTTCAAAAGATGCCGACACCCCTATACCGAAGCTCTCATTGCCGCCGTACCGGGAATTCACGGTACGGCAACTGAGGCACCGGTGCTCTTGCATGATGACATTCCGTCGCCCCTCGCTATTCCTCCCGGATGCCGCTTTCACCCCCGCTGTCGCCACGCCGCCGACATCTGCCGTGTCACGTCTCCCGTATTGACCGAACACCCGGACCATCACGTTACCGCCTGCCATCGCAGCAGAGAACTGTACGGGTAACAGACCCCGCGACCGATTTTAATTGACGAAACAGATTTCCATATATATGATAATTTATAATTCAAACATGAGAGGAATCGTCTGACCAATGGCCTTTGATAAAAGTAAGATTTTTACCACTGAAGCAGAAGTTTTGAAGGTATTAGGGCACCCGATCCGGTTGAAAATCGTTGCCGGACTCTGTACCCATGAATGTAATGTCAAACACATCTGGGAATGTCTCGGACTTCCCCAAGCCACCGTTTCCCAACATCTGGCACTGTTGAAGAACAAGGGAATCATCGAAGGTAAACGGGATGGAGTGGAAGTTCATTACAGCGTCACCAACGAACTTGCCAAAAAGATCATCGCATCGTTATGACTTGACCCGGGCAGTGAGAGAGAGGACGGCATATGTTGCGGGAATCCTGCCAGGTATGCCGTATCGCTCCTCATAAAGCCGTGACGCTTCATTGAGGATTCCCCGCCATCCAAGGCCGCTCGTTGCCCCACCCGCCACCGCCCCTGCGCCGATACTTTTAATGGATCGTAGCAGGGCGAACATGTCGGCATACCAGTCAACCTCCGTTTCCACACCCAGCACACACTGTTCAAAATCCATGTCCGCAACAATTAACCGCACCTGTTCAAGGGTATGAAAACGGTGTAACCGTGACGTTAGTGGCCGCTGTCCCCCGCTGATTCGACCGGCAGCGTCACGAAAACAGTGCTGCAGTTCGCCAAGTGTACCCTCACAGAAAAATGCCAGGCGAAGCCATCCCCCCGGCTGCAGCACGCGGTGCATTTCATGCAGTGCGGTAGAGATGTCGGCTACCCACTGCAGCGCAGATGCAGATACCACCAGATCGAAAGCCCCCCCGTCAAACGGCAGACACCGGGCATCACCATTGATAATCGTACCACGGGAGCCAAGCTTCTGCTGCGCCCGTAAACACATATTGGGGGCACTGTCAAGCCCGGTCAGGCATGCATCCGGGAAGCATCCATGCAATTTTTCCAGCAGTGCTCCGGTTCCGGTACCAATATCAAGAATATTCTTTGGCCCCCCATCGGCTGATGGTGCAATGGAACCGGCAAGTTGGTTAACAACCCGTTTCTGAACCTGCGTATGCTGGTCATACTCGGCTGCTTTTTGATGAAACGCAGCTGCGACCCGGCAAGGGTCAGGATTTCTGTTCACACACTCTCCTTATAAAACAACTGAGTTCCCGATTGAATTGCCCTCTTTCTGTCATAAACGGCACATGTCCGGCGTCAGCGAAGGTCACTATTTCGGAATTTTTAATCTGTTCCTTCAGAAAACGTGACGCCCCCGGCAAACAGATCCGATCATGGTCACCCGTTATGAGCAGTACGGGAACGTCAATGTTCCCCAACATTCCCCGCATATCGGCCCCTATCAGGGAGTCCAGCCCCTCAAGCACCGTTGCCCTGTCGGGCAGAGGGATTCGGGCAAGCAGCTCCTGCAGCTCCCCGCCAGAGGAATGCCGTTCAAGCTCTCCTTCCGCAAAAAGACGTGTGTGGAATCCCGTGACCGCCCGTTCAAGATGCCGTTGCACCTTGAGTTTCATCCCCTGGGCTTCCGTGATCTTCAGGCCGAAGGGGAATTCTTCCGAAGCGGTAAAGCGCGGAGTTGCGGAGACCAGCACCAGACCAGCCAGCCGCTTTTCAAGGGCCCCATAGGCCTGCAACGCGATCTGAGCCCCCATGGACCAGCCGACCAGCACCACCCCGCCAAGGTCCAGATATTCGCACAGATCAACAAGATCCTGGGCAAAGTGGCTGAAATCAACGTCACCGGTGCTCCCCCGCGAGCTGCCATGGCCACGCACATCGGGGGCCAGCACACGGCAGAAAGCTCCCAGTTCGTCGTATTGATATTTCCAGACCGCCGAGGACATACACCAGCCATGGATCAACACCACCGGGTAACCGTTCCCCCCATCCTCGTACCAGAGTCGTTCTCCTCTGCGGTTGGTGAACCAGGCCATCAGATCACCCCGCGCAGGCGTCCCACCTGGCAGATACGCGCGATGGCACCGGCAATATCAGCATCACTATGGGTTGCCATCAGGGTAAAACGAATACGGCTCGTCCCTTCCGGTACGGTGGGTGGTCGAATGCCCTGGGCAAAAATTCCCTCTGCAAGGAGCTCTTCGCAAAAGCCCATGGTACATTCGGTAGAGCCCAAAACAACCGGTACAATTTGCGTGGAACCTTCCGGAATCACAAAACCGGCGGCGGAAAGGCTCCGTCGGAAGGCACTGCTGTTGGCAGCCAGACACTGCCGCAACTGTTCCCCTTCGGGACTTTGCACCAGCTCAACGGCAGCCAGAGACGCGGCCAGTACCGCCGGAGGAAGGGACGTCGAGAAGATGAAACTGCGGGCACGATTGACCAGCAATTGGCGCAGCTGTTCCGAAACGGCGGCATAGGCTCCGAAACTTCCCAGCGCCTTGCCGAATGTCCCCATCAGGATATCCACCCCACCGCTGACCCCCATACTTTCGGCAGATCCCCTCCCCCGTTCCCCCATAACCCCGCTCCCATGGGCATCATCGATCATCAGCAGTGCGCCTGAAGCTTGTTTCAGCGCCACAAGCCCGTTTAACGGTGCCAGATCACCATCCATGCTGAACACCCCATCGCTGACAATCAGAGAACGGCCGGTGGTGTGATGTTTTTCCATGAGTCGGGCGAGGCGATCAACGTCGTTATGGGGATACCTGACGAGACGGGCACCGGAGAGCAGAATGCCGTCAATGATACTGGCATGATTGAGACGGTCGGAAAACACCACGTCACCCCGACCGACCAGTGCGGGAATTATGCCGGTATTGGCAGCGTGACCGCTGTTAAAGACCAGGGCTGCCTCACTCTGTTTCCACCGGGCGACCGCCTCTTCAAGCTGCACATGGAGGGTCATGGTTCCAGAAACCAGACGGGAAGCACCGCTTGAGGTCCCATAGTCCCGAATGGCCGCCGTTGCGGCTGCCGCCAGTGCCGGGTGATCAGCCAACCCCAGGTAGTTGTTTGAGCAGAGGAGCAACACCTCACGGCCATCGCAGTTTACATGGGTGCCTTGCCGTCCATGGATCAGGCGAGTCCGACGCATGAGGCCTCGGGATTCTATTTCTGCAAGTTCATTGTGTATGGTTCGCGGCATTGCGTCGGTCTCTGGTCAACCTTTATTCATAGTAGTTACAGGTATTCCTGATACCCGGAGTTACCGAGAAGTTCCACAACTTTTTTTACATCCTGGCACCGTTCACGGTCGCAGACCAGCAGGGCATCGGGGGTGGAAACAATGACCAGATTACTGACCCCCACCGTGGCCACCATTCTTCCATCACCATAAATGAGACAGTCGGGGGAATCAACGGCAATATGGCCCGCCACGTTGACACAGACGGTCCCCTCACTGTTCGGTTCAATCACCTCCGGCAGGGCACTCCAGCTTCCCACGTCGCTCCATCCCATCTCTACCGGCACCATCACTACCCGCGATGATTTTTCCATCACCCCGTAGTCGATGGAAACACTTTCAATGTCAGCGTAGAGTTCACCGATTTTGTCATCCAACAGTGTCACCTGTTCCCCCGACTCCGGCAGCAGGGGAGCAAGTTTGTGATACAGCGTCGGCATATGTGTGGCTATTTCGCTAAGGATCGTGTCGGCCCGCCAGATGAACATGCCGCTGTTCCAAAAGAAGTTACCCTCCTCAAGATAGCGGAGTGCTTCCACCAGGGGGGGCTTTTCCACAAAGCGCCGCACCGGAAAGGGACCTTGGGGCGTTGTATCCATATCGGCCTCAATGTAGCCATAACCGGTTTCAGGACGGGAAGGTAAAATGCCAAGGGTCACCAGCGAACCGTTCCGGGCAGCTTCCGCACCAAAGAGCAGGGTGTCCCGAAGGACGGACTCTTTTTTGATGAAATGGTCGGCCGGGAGCACAACCATGACCCCCGCGGGATCGTAGGAGGTTACCAGGGCGGCGGCCAGCGCGATTGCCGGTGCCGTGTTACGCCCGACAGGTTCCGCAATGACATCAACAGGAACCGGGCCGTAACCAGACATCTGGCGTGTGGTCTCCTGGGCCTGGAGCCTGTTGGTAATGATCATGATACGTTTCGGATTCAGCTCCAGCACCCGATCAACCGTCTTTTGCAGCATGCTGCGATCACCGGTAATGGAAATAAGCTGTTTGGGGAGGGCTGCACGGGAAAGGGGCCAGAATCGGGTTCCGGAACCTCCGGCCAAAATCACGATATACATGGGGAAGTGTCTCCTGTTATTTGTATTGAATGCGGTAAATAAAGTCCGCCAACTCCCTGCCCAGCTCCCCAAAGGACGCCGTGGTATCTATAACGTCCCAGAGGGTCTGCCGAAAGCTGGCAACTTCCAGACCGGTCGCTCCATCACGCAGTGTGGCCTCGACCGAAATTTTGAACCGTCCGATACGGATAAACTTTCCGGTTAACACCAACGTGGCCGCATCCGGCGTTCCATCACGCACCACCCCCCTGTAAATCCGGTGGGCCGTCACATAACGCACGATATGGGTGGACAATTCACCCGGCAACTGGCCATAGTGAATTTTCTCCGCCCTCCCGCCCGCGGGGGCCGCCGTCTCAAGAGGAGGGACATCCCGGGTCAGTTCGAAATCCCGAACCAGGAGGGTTGTATAGCGAAACATCGGTTTGGTGTTGACCACCTTTTCTTCTTCTATCACGGTGGCTGAAGTGGCGGCGCACCCTGCCAGCAACGTGAGGAGGCATACTCTCAGCAGCAGTCGGGGCAACCATCGGTATGGCCGATTACGAGCAGGCATCTGTGCTTTCGCACCGATGATAGTCATCATCAAAGCGAACGATATCATCTTCCCCCAGATATTCGCCACTCTGAACTTCAATAATGACCAACGGGATTTTCCCCGGATTTTCCAGCCGGTGATTAAAGCCAATCGGAATAAATGTCGATTCATTAACATTCACCACCCGTTGCCCCTCTCCGCAGGTCACCAGAGCGGTCCCGGACACAACAATCCAGTGTTCGCTCCGGTGATGATGCTTCTGTAATGAGAGCCGCTGTCCGGGAAGTACTTCTATCCGCTTAATTTTATAGCTACTATTTTCATCAAGAACCGTATAGGTGCCCCACGGGCGTTCACCGCGTTCCATAATGCTATTCCTTTCAGAGTTAAAGTAAACTGCGCGCAGAAAGGTATTCTTTCAATGCCGAACGCCACGATTGTGGTTGAAAACCGGTATCTTTTTCCAACCGGGAACAGTCAAGGGTAGAGTAGAGCGGTCGTGGGGCCGGTCGATTCAGTTCGGTGGTCGTCATTGTTTTGACCGTCACCTCAAGGCCCGCTTCGGCAAAAATTGCCCGAGCGAACCCGTTCCAAGAGCAATATTCCGAATTTGCCGCATGGTAGATCCCCCGGCAACCGTTATCTACCAGGGCAATGATGGCTCGGGCAAGGTCCACCGTCCAGGTTGGAGAGCCGACCTGATCATCGACAACCGTCAGTTCATCCTTTTCAGCACCCAGGCGAAGCATGGTCTCGACAAAATTCTTACCGTGGATGCCGTAGAGCCACTGGGTCCGTATAATCAGATGTTCCGGGGAGAATCCGGCATTCATTTCACCGGCAAGTTTTGATTCACCATACACACTCAAGGGGTGTGGCGCGTCATCCTCAACGTACGGGACCCCCTTGGAACCATCAAAAACATAGTCCGTGCTGATCTGAACCAGGAGGATATTATTATCCCGGCAGGCCATGGCAAGATAACCGACCCCTTCACCATTGACCGACATCGCCTTTTCGGTATTACTTTCACAGCCATCAACATCGGTGTAGGCCGCGCAATTGATCACTACGTCCGGCTTACGGGCTGAAATAACCTGCAGCACCGATTCAAGGGAGGTGATGTCGATTTCAGCAATATCCACACCCTGACCTCTCTCCCCCAGAAGTGCCATCAAATCACGCCCCAGCATCCCCTCCGCACCTATGACTAATATCACCTGCATCTCCTTTTGTTTTATATCTGTTTGAGTTTCATTTTCTGTGTCTTATGATATAGTGATACTCATTAAACTTGGAGGAAAAACAATGACTGTCACTACCCTTTGCCGCTGCGGTGCCGACCACCACGGACATCTCTGTATGTTGAGAAGTAACGGGCTTGTCGATGAGATAGCAACCATCAGTAATAAGCCAAAATACTACTGCTTCACCTGTGGAGGTGAGGCGAATTGCAAGGAAAACCTTTGCGACCCAGCCCTGATAGAATAGAAAGTCGTTTCCGAAAGGTGGCTAGTCCAGTGCTGTTTCCCGTGACTCCTCAAGCATTGACTCAAGCTCAACAATCTGGGGATCGGTAATATCGAGAACCTCTGCTTCTTTTGTAGCCATAAGCACTAGTTCCGGCTCATGTTTCAGGCCAATGCCGAGACGGTGGGTCGCCAGGTTGACGAAACGGACAATGGCCAGCATTCTGTTGACCGTATCCCACTCCTCTGCATGGTGATCGCGGATCACATCACAATACATTGCCGGAAAGTTCCAGTGCTGCATCATACGGTATCCCTGTTCAACGTGCATTGCTTCGAATATTTCCAGAATCAGCTCGTCATCAAACAGTGAGTTGATGACACCGGCGGTCACCAGCCTCTCGATTGACTTCAGCAGATACAGCTTGCCCACATCATGGAGCAGTGCCGCCAGATAGGTTTCATCTGCCACCCCGCGCATACCGCAGGAATGGGCCAACCACCGCGCCCCCAGTGCCGAACAGTGACTATGGATCCACAGCTCTTTCATATAGTGATCAAGGGCAGGATTGGTTGAGGAATGGGCAGCCGCCTGGGATGCAGCAATAACCAGATTGATGACCTGCTGTGCTCCAAGCCGGATGACCGCTTCCTTGATGGTAGCGACCTTTGAACGCCCCATATACATGGGGGAGTTGGCAATTTTGAGCATCTGACTGGCCAGTGACATATCCTCATTGGCCACCTGAGACACTTCATCAACAGTAAAATCATAGTTGGAGAGCATTCTCTGGAGCTTCAGAGCTACCGGGTGGAAAATTGGCAATTCTATCGGCTGTGAAGCGAGTAACCTTCTGACCGTTTCAGGAATAGTTGACTGTGACATAAAAATCTCCTTACCCACTTATTACAACGTATAACTCAACTAAAAAGGGGAACCCTCCAACAGCAGTCGCCCTTCAAGATCATCGATGAACTGCCGGGCCGACCGACCACTTCTCCTCCCCACGCTACCGGCCCAGAGTAATGCGAGTCGTCTCAACTCCCCATCGGCAATATCGATCTTTCTCACCCGACCATATCCACGTACCACCTCCAGATACTGATCCTGATCAAGACAGTAAAAACCGAGAGAAATTCCAAATCGATCAGACAGGGCTAGCTTTTCTGAAACCGCTTCCTCCGGATGGATCTCCGCTCCCCCTCCGTTGTCTCCGAAACGCTCCGGCATGAGGTGTCGCCTGTTTGAAGTCGCATAGATCAGGACATTGTCAGGGCGTTCCTCAATGTCACCATCGAGCAACGTTTTGAGAGCCCGAAAATCCCCTTCCCCCTCGTCAAATGAAAGATCATCGCAAAAAAGGATATAGCGGAAAGGAGTCCCCCGCAGCCAGGCGACGATCTTCGGTAGTGACATGATATCCCACCGCTTCAGCTCAACCATGCGCAGGCCACGATCCGCAAACTCCCTAAGCAGTCCCTTTACCAGCGAAGACTTGCCGCAGCCACGTTCTCCCCAGAGCAGCACATTGTTGGCAGGAAAGGATGCGACAAACTGTGCCGTATTACGGAGCACTTCCTCTTTGATGTCATCAACGCCCACCAACTCGGCAAGGTTGCACAGATGGGGATGGGTCACCGGCACCAGTCGACCGGCATCACCCCGTTGCTCCCATCGAAATGCCAGGTTTCCGGCGAAATCAATCGGCTGCTCTTCCGGTGGAGTCAAGCGATCTACCAGTGCCCCGATTTTATCAAGCAGCATATCAAACTTGTCGCCCCCGAACTCCATCAGCAGCCACACCCGCAGTTATGACAGACTTTTCTGAATTCTCCCGAAGGAGCAACCGTTTCCGGCGCAAATGCTATCCGCCGTACCGCAGCTGCGATATCTTCCCGAATGTCCAGGTGCTGACTTTTACCTATAATGTGGCCGATGCACTGGTTACTGTGCCCATCCTCGGGAGAGGAGATTTTCACCACATTCAAGAGATCCCCATAGCTGTTAATGGTAACCACCACTTCAGGGTTCCGTACTATCCGCAGAGCAATGTTGAGACGCTCCATCTCGGTCGAGAGCCCGGCAAGAAAAGCCTCAAAGGGAGTACCATCGAAATCATAGCACCAGTCATTCCGCAAATACTTCTGGCCATGGATGATAATAACCAGCTGTTTACCGTTTTTACCTGTCATTTAGAGAGATACTCCACTGGAACAGCTGAGTTTCCCCGGGCACTCTGCATCCCAGGCAACAAAGCCATCACCGGAAAGATTCAAAAACGATTCCACCCTCATCCGATAGAAATCACGTTTCCCGATTTCTTCCTGGAGGAATGCCAGCTCATCGGCAGAAATGAGATGCTGTCGATGCATATACCCGTACAGTTCGGATAGTGCAGCGAGATGGCGCTCCAGCACACCAAACTCGGGATCAAGGGTATGGGTAATATACCACGATCCGGCAAAAATGGTAACCAGCCCCGGCTGGGGACGGGCGATATTACCACGACAAAAATCAATGACAAAGTCCCGCAGATAGAGATCTGCGCAGAATGCCAGTTCGGACGCCTGCTCAGCCCCCATCCCCTGTTGCTGAAGGTACTGGTAGAATTGTTTCAGTACCTGTTGGCAGTGGCCATCGGCCTGCAACTCTTCATCAATGGTTTCAAATGCAAAATCGTCATGTTCAAATTCAACTTCAGGGCTCTGACTCATAAATAGTATTTCTTTCCAATTATATTTTTGTGGTGGGTCAGACAGTGAGCGACTGAGTGTCCCACCTTATTTAATAACGATGATTCCAAATATCGATATCATTATTTGTCTAAATGTTAAATTATGCCATTTGTCTATTACTTGTCCAATAGAAAACTGCTTTGTCCGTCCCTATTACAAGTAAAGTTTATCTAACATTGCCTAACTTATGAACCACGTGCAAATAAATTGTCATCCCCGAATGCCTTTATCGGGGATCCAGGTTTTTCAGACAGTTAGAATCTGGATTCCGGCCTAAAGCCTGCCGGAATGACATCGTTTTGGACTTTTCTGATGGTGCAAACGATCCCGTTCCGCAGCTTTAAAACCTTTGTCCATAAGTCGTAAATACCATTATACGACTGACAGCCAATTGACCATACCCAACCGGGACCGGCATAGCCAACAAACATTACCACGACCATAGGACGTGGGTTTCTACTTCGGACTAAAACTAATCCGCCTCACTTTTGTATCCACCTATATATATTATATAAACGCAGACGTCTACATTCAAGCCGCATTATTACCCGAATAAAATCATGCTGTATACTGGCGAGAGAGTCTGAATATTCAATGTATTCTTTGTTTCCACTAGGATGATACCAACTGAAATCGCACTAACGGTCAGTGTTGTCCGGTCAGGTTTTTGTACGGCGGCGTTTGGGCTTTAACCGTCTATTTTTGCAGGAGCCTGACAGGCAGGTTTCAGTACAAGATCGTATGCAACCTGAGAAAGTGCATCTATTGCCTGCTGACCATCTGCCACTGTATCAACTGAGAGGCCGATTGTTTTCAGCATATGGAGTGCAACCTTCTGGTTGACAGGATTGTCCTCCGCCAGTAGTATTCGTGCGGTAAGATTTTCTCGTACTTTGTCAGAAGTGAATATATTGCCCTGTAGTTGATTTGTGGTACCCATCTTTACGTTGCAAGATTCAACATTTTGTTTCTCAAGCCGCGTAGTAAACCAGAATGTGGAACATTTCCCCTCTTCACTGACAACACCTATTTCCCCACCCATTAATTCAGCGAGTTGTTTACTGATAGCTAATCCGAGACCAGTCCCGCCGTATTTACGGGTGGTAGAGGAATCAACCTGAGTAAATGGTGAAAAAAGTGCTGAAATGCGTGATGCCGGTATCCCGATCCCAGTATCAGTAATAGAGAACGTGATAATAGCAATACCATCCTGGTCGGACACAAGTGATACAGTAACGGTAACGGAACCTTTACGGGTAAATTTGATGGCATTACCAACCAAATTGGTAATGATCTGCCGCAGTCTACCGGGATCACCATTGAGTAACGTGGGGACTGCTGGTTCAATGTGATACGACAATATGAGGCCAGCATCGTCAACCCGATAAGCCAGAAGGTGGTTGATATCGTCTAATATCTGTTGCAGGTTAAAGTCAATGTGCTCAAGTTCAAGCTTTCCAGACTCGATTTTAGAAAAATCGAGGATGTCGTTAATCAAAACGAGAAGGCTCTCACCACTTCTACTGATAATCTCAGCATATTCAAGCTGAACAGGTGTTAAGCCGCTTTCCATCAGAACACTGGACATCCCGATAATACCATTCATCGGTGTTCGTATTTCGTGGCTCATGTTAGAGAGGAAAAAACTTTTTGCTTCCGTGGCGGCTTCAGCCTTTATTTTGGCACTTGTGAGCTCCTCAAGCATATTTTTCTTGTCGGTGATATCTTGCTTGACAGCAATATAATGGGTTACTGCTCCCGAATCATCACAAAGGGCTGAAATTTTGGCGTGTTCCCAGAACAGTCGTCCATCCTTTGCTTTATTATGGAATTCACCCTCCCATACCTCATTGTTCGCAATTGTTGCCCGCATATCTGCAATAGAGTCAGGTGGCGTCAGGCCGGAATCAAGCTCACTTGCATTCAGGAAAATTGCTTCCTCAGCCGTATAACCTGTCAGCTCGGTAAATTTCTGATTGACAAATTCAATAGATCCGACGGTATCAGTAATCATAATGGAAACAGGACTCTGCTGAACGGCGCGGGATAGTTTTAGTAATTCAAGTTCATTGTGTTTTCTCTCTGTGATGTCCTCAAATACGGTAAATACTTCGAATGGCCTGGCCTCATGAGGACGAAATACGGGAACTGCGCCAATACTAATCCAACGGTATTCGTTGAGTTTTTGGTTAAACACTCCCATAACCACTGAACTCACCGTCAGTCCGGTTCTTAACGCTACCATCGCAGGATGTTCCTCACCTGGAAATGGTTGACCATTTTCACGTATGGTTTGGTGTTGCACCTTAACGGAGCTACTACCGAGAAACTCTTCTTGATTCCAGCCAAGGATTTTCTCAGCGGCAGGGTTCATTGAAGTGATCGTGCCGTCTGCATTCTGATAGACCACACCGTGGAGCATTGTTGTCGTCAGAATCCGTTGACGCTCCTCGCTCAGGTGTAACATCAGTTGGGCCTGAATCTGGTCGGTGACATCCTGAATTGTGCCAATCAATGATACGGGGTTACCCTGATGGTCGGATTTGACTTCACCCAAGCAGTGTACCCATCGCATTTCTCCATCATTTTTACGGATTATCCTGTATTTTTTACAAAAGGGATTCTTTTTGGCTATGACATCTTCTCTCAAGTAGAGATCTATCATGGCCCGGTCATCGGGATGTACTATGTCTAACCATCCCTGAGCGTCTCTCGTGTAGTTGTTATCTATACCGAAGATAGTGTCCAGAACATCAGAGGATTCCCATTTGTCGGCCATGAAGTCAGCCTTATAAGAGCCTATGAACGCGGCCCGCTGGGATTCTTTGAAGAAATATTCACTCTCTCTTAATGCCTCTTCTGCCCTTTTACGTTCAGAAATATCACGCACAATGGCCCACATTCCGACAGGTTTACCAATTTCATCCTCTGAAAGGTACGTTCTCAACTCCACAGTTAACAATGTCCCCTCTTTACGGTAATATTCCTTTTCGTAAACAGGAGAATGGCCATGTACCAGTACGTGCTCATCCAAAATCTTTTTTTCTTCAGCGTGCCAACGTTCTGGTGTAATTTCAAGATAGCTTAGCTTGCTGAGTTCCTCGGACGAGTAGCCGATCATCTCACAAAATGCTTTGTTGCAAATCAGTATGTTACCTGCCATATCGGCAGAAGCAAAGCCATCGGTCATGTTTTCAAAGAGAGATTGGTATTTGAGTCTCTTTTTATTGAGTCTGCTTTCAGCATTGATACGCTCTAAGCGACGCTTACGAACGTTATAGATGGTAACAAAAAGGGATATCAGGAGAAATGGGGCGATGTATTTCAGTGAGTCTCTGAAAGTGGGCTCTTTAACTTCGTAGACCCCAAACCACTTGGCATACAGTGCATCGTAGGAACCATTTGTTTTGGTCAGTGCAAGGGCCTCATTAATGTGAGCAAGAAGTTGAGAATCGTGTTTGTGGGTACCAAATGAAAACTTCTGAGAGTAGCCGACCTTTGCGTGAAGGGGAATGATAGTATCGGTGTTAAGTTCATTAAGAGTCTGCATTCCGACGAGCTTGCTAAGCAACATAGCATCGCACTTTCCAGATGCGAGTAATTTCAGGCCATCTTTTGCAGTTTCAACAACGACAAGCTGCTTTTGCAGCCCGTGGGAAAGAGCATATTCATGGGCTAGGTCAGATTTAAATACAATAATTGATTTATTGGCTAAATCGGCTTCTGAATGAATTCTGGAATCATTCTTTCGGACAAAAATTGCACCATGAACCGTATCGTGCGGAACGCTAAATGCGGTATAATTGTGCCGATCTTCCGATTGGGCAATATTAATGAGCACATCGACTTTGCCTTCTTTAAATTCCTGGAGGATTTGTGCCCAGGGCCGTACTCGAATGGAATACTTCAGCCCCGCCTCCTTTGCAACCTCTTTCCACAGGTCAACGGTAAAACCAGAAGCAGTTTCATCGGTATTTCCGACAGCAAAAGGCGGGAAATCCAGCTCGCTCCCAACTACCAGAGTTTTATCTGGCACGTAAGCAGCCATTGCCAAGCTTACATTGGCAAAGAAAGTAATCAGAAAAAATAACAGTCGCATGGTCATAATAAGGACTCGTGGTTTTGCGTCCCCAGGTTGCCCTGGTTTTGTTTTTTTCTGGAAAAACGATATTTTTCGTAAAATAAATACTGACGGGTGCTTCTGTCAATGAAATTTAATCTTTACCACAGGCTCTCTACTGGTTTTTGACAAGGTTGATACAGAGTATTCATCACGCGGGGTGATTTGGGTGCGAGTGGTTATTTTAGAATACTGCTATGGAGCGGGTCTGAGTGAATATTTCCTCTACCGCAGACACCCAATCAGCACTGAAGCTATCTGTATTAGTCAGCCATGTTTCGATGCTTCGCGACGTTTCAACCTTAACAGCAGCCTTTTCGTCGCATACTGCTGATACAATAAGAGCACCGGTACCCTTCATTTTCCCATCCAACTCATTGTCGGTCATGGCAGCGAAAGCACGGCTCAATGAGTCAAAGTCTTTTACTGAGATATGCTTACATCGCTCTTTCTTCAACAATTCAGCCCCTTCAAGCAGCATGGCGTATTGCGTCGGCTTATCGGGAAACGATGTGCTCAGCTCCTGATGGAGATAATAAAGCTGGCGTTCCAAAGTAATACGTGGCAGCCCTTGGACCGCAAGATAGTTGGCAAACCATAATACCTTACGAATTAATGTTTGGTGATCGAGCTGTGCGAGGGTTACTAACCAAGCCGAGTCGCCACTTGCAAAACGCCTTCCCCTCTCTCCGTAACGTGCCTCAAAATAGGAAAACTCTTCAAAACAGAGGCGGCCAGCAGACGTTGCAGCTGCAACTTCCCTCTCATCTGTCGGCACCGCATGGTTTGACACCTCAGGATTTATGCTCGCTGCCGAGAATCTCATACCATCAACGGAGGGCAACGGATAAAGTCCCCTATGAATTTTTTCCATAAAGGAGAAGGACTCATTCACCGCACGCTGTATCTGAACAAACGCCTGTTCGTCAAAACAACTGCCATTTATAAGATGTTCGTATGTTGCCTGATATTCGCGGCTCTTCTCACCGTACACCCCAGAGAATGTGGCACCGTTTTCTTCGTCTGCTTGAAAACTGTTTTGTACCTCATCGCGATAAGCATGAGTAATCTGCAACACATGGTGAAGAGTAAAGAGGTACCCTATTAAACAGACCGGTTCTTCGCTAGCGAGAAATCTCATTCTGGCAATGAGAGCATCGACAGAGTGCCTTACGTCTATGATTTCCTGTAGTAAGGAACTGTTGAAATAGGTCAGGTCATCCACGATCCGCATAAAATGACTTTTATCGGCTTCCAAATCAGTACGGATCACTGATTGTAGAATATCTAACGTATCTAACCTTAATTTTTGGGTGGAGTTGTCCCTGCTCTGAACGGAGGATAAGTATGCAACAAGCCGCTCAAGTGTGTTAAATATAGCGGCAAAGGCACGGAGTTGGTTAATGTAGGAGGGAAGTGGCAATGTGCCATTAGTAAGTGCTCCAAAGAAGGGAAGGCTTTTGAAACTGTCCAAAAGAGCGGCAGACTCAGACTGCATTCTCGTAATTACATTTTCTGACAGATGTTTATTTCTGTGAGCGTCTCTATTACTGATGGTCATATTGTCCCTTTCCCGGAGGCAGCCATTTCTCAAGCATTTCAGCCAGATCGGCCTTTTTAAGCGGCTTGGTCAGGTAATCATCCATCCCAACACCAATACACATTTCCCTATCTCCCTCCATGGCATTGGCTGTTACCGCTATTATCGGTACCTTATGATTAATGACGTGTGAGGAGCTATCCCTGATAACCGTCGTCGCTTCATAGCCGTTCATTTCCGGCATCATACAATCCATCAAGACAAGATCATAGTCAGCTATTTCCAGTGCCCGAACCGCTTTCGCTCCGTCGGGGACCACATCAGCGGTGTAACCGATGTTCTTCAGTAGATTACAGATGATTTTCTGATTTATCGTATTGTCTTC
The DNA here is from genome assembly GCA_903901875.1 of uncultured Geobacteraceae bacterium. Taxonomy (GTDB): domain Bacteria; phylum Desulfobacterota; class Desulfuromonadia; order Geobacterales; family Pseudopelobacteraceae; genus JACRCG01. Next base: position 39,173 of record CAIUSO010000031.1, read on the forward strand.
TGCCAGGAGAATCCGGGTGGCAGGTGCGCTCACAGCTGTTTCTGGTTGGCCAATAACAGCTGCATTCTGCGGCTCTACTCTCTCAGCCGGGCATACGTCCGACTCCGCTCCCTGATCTTTTTTAGAAAGTTCTAATCTTGCTGTAAACCAGAAAGTGGAACCTTTGCCATATTCACTCGTTACGCCAACTTCTCCCCCCAGAAGTTCCGCCAGTTCCTTGGAGAGTGCCAATCCCAAGCCGGTGCCGCCGTGGCAACGGGTTGAGGAACTATCAATCTGGGAAAAAGCGGAAAAAATTCCCTTTAGGACCGATTCTTTAATACCACGGCCGGTATCATGGACATCGAAGCGTATGATTGCAAAACCGAACTCCACAGCCTGGCAGGAGACCGCTATGACAACGGTTCCTTTTGCGGTGAACTTGAGAGCGTTATCAACCAGGCTGGTCAGTATCTGCAGCACTTTACCCGCATCCCCTTTCAAATGGCAGGGGACTGCGGGGGCGATTCGAGTGGAAAGCCCGATCCCGGAATCTGTGGCTCTGGTGATAAATTTATCTGTTGTTTCATGGATGATTCTCTGTAGATTGAAATCCTTACTTTCAAGAGTCAGCCTATTTATCCTGATCTGGGTAAAGTCAAGTATGTCACTGACTATCCTGAGGAGATCTTGACCACAGCTGTTGGCAATTTGCGCAAAATCCCGCTGTTCATCGGTCAGATCACTTTCAAGCAATATATCTGTCATTCCGATCATCCCGTTTAACGGGGTACGCATCTCATGGCTCATTACTGCCAAAAATTCATCCTTGGCTTGATTCGCTATTTCGGCTTTTTCTTTTGCCGTTATGAGCGACGATTCCAGTTCCTTACGCTTGTTGATATTTTCTTTGATGCTGACATAATGGGTTATGACACCCTCTTCATCACGCATCGGTGAAACTTTGGCGTATTCGAAATTGATTTCACCTTTTTTGTTCCTGTTTATGAACTCCCCCTCCCACATCTGCCCGCTCTTTATGGTGGACCAGAGTTCCTGGTATGTTTCCGGTGGAGTTAGGCCCGATTTGAGCACACGCGGATTCTGCCCAATAGCTTCTTCAGCTGAATAACCGGTTAATGTGACAAAGAACGGATTGACGAATTCTATCGTGCCACTGGTATCAGTAATCACGACCGTAACGGGACTCTGTTCAATGACACGGGAGAGCATACTCAGCTGCCTTTCAGCCGCTTTACGCCAGGTAATATCTTCGTGTGATATTACCGCGTATCTGACACCGTTAACGCTGAAGGGGTTCGCCGTACAAATGAACCAGAGGTCTTTTTCAGGGGTTTGGCACGGATATTCCTTCATGAATTGTGGTGAAGTGCCTTCCAGCACCGCGCTGATTCCGGTGGTAAATTCTTTTACAGCAGGATCCTGTTCGGCTGCAGGGGATTGACAGGCAAAGAAATAGTTTGATCCTATGCTACTAAACTCTTTTATCGCATCGTTCTGCATGCCGAAATATTCCCAGGCACGATTGGTGGTAATGATGGTTCCCTGGGGGTTTAAGACACAGATATGCGCCCTGATACCGTCAAGGGTTGCTTTGTAAAACTGATCCTGCGCCGTCAGGTTCGCTTCAGCTTTTTTTAAATCGGTGATATCTGTGATAAGAGCAAAGAAACCATGGAAGTTGCCCCCGACACCGTCCGGTATATAGTGTGCCCAGGCATAACCGGTGCTACCATCTGCTTTCATTAAAGTACGTTCGAAATGTTGTGGTTCCCCTTGCATGACTGCGTTTATAAAAGGCTCATTTTGGCTGAATAATTCGTCGCCCATAAGGTCCCGGATATGGATACCCTTCATCTGCTCCGGACTTTTTCCGAACCATTCCTGATAGGTTAGATTGGCAAACCTGCACCGGAGATCCTGATCCCAGTAGCCAACCATTCCCGGGAGCACATCAATCAGCTGCCTCATGAAACGTTCACTCTCCGAAAGCATATCAGAAACCTGCTTTTGTTCTGTTATATCAAGGTGGAATCCCTGCATGAGCAGAGGAGTGCCATCCAGATCCCATTGGGTTACACTCCCATAGTCGCTCACCCAAACCCATCCTCCATTTTTATGCTTCATGCGAAATTCGTTATGTAATGGCCGGGAAGGGTCCTTGACGTGAATGTTGAACTGCTCATATATGCTATTAGTATCGTCGGGATGAACGGAGTCCAGTAACGTCTGAATGGTGATGGGGGCGAGCTCCGCACAGGTGAAGCCGAACATCCCCGCCCAATGTTCATTAACGACCGCTTCACCGGTTTTGATATTCCACTCCCAGGTTCCGGCACCGGTACCGTTAATTATACCGTCAAGACGGTGTTGTTTTAGCTCAAGTTCTCTGTGCTTATCATTGAGGGCGGAGGCTATGGTAACTCGATCCGTTATATCGTGGGAAATTTCCGATGTACCAATGACACCCCCCTGAGAATTGTACACGGGCGAGAGTGAGACCGACACATCTATTACACTGCCATCCTTGCGCAGGCGGAGGGTATCAAAGTGATTGATACTGCAACCGTTACGAATCTGCACCATAAACATTGTCTCTTCATTCCGCTGCAGTTCGGGTATCACAAGAGAGATTGGTTTTCCAATAGCCTCGTCACGGCAATAGCCATACATTCGCTCTGCCCCGACATTCCAGCTGGTAATGGTGCCCTCCAGCGTTTTGGCTATAATGGCGTCGTCAGAGGATTCAACGATCGCCGCAAGGGCAGCACGTTCTGCCTCGACCAGTTTTTGCCCGGTTACGTCGGTAAAAACGAACATCAACTCATTGATTTCAACTTTCTGAATACTGACCTCAAGTATCAGTCTGCTGAAATTGCCTTTGCAGCCCTCAAGAGTAACGGTCAGTTCTTCACACACCACCCCGTATTCTCCGGAAAACCGATCAACCAACCGATGGATCTCCGGTGCAACAGGGTCAAGAATATGAAAAATATTATCTATCATGCCGTGGCTGGCAATCCCCATAAGCAACGCAACTGCTTTTTGAGTTAGCATTATTACGTCACCATTAATGGCAACCCGGGCAATGGCCACAGGAATCTTGTTCAGAAAGGCCAGCAGTTCATCATCTTGAGTAATGTATTTATCCATAAGGTACCCCACTCCTGCCCGGTATAATAACGAATCAAGCAAGGGTTGTCAGCTTACAACTCCTTACAACGTACAGATCACCCTGGCTGTTATGGTTACCGTGCCAACTTCGTTAAATTTTATAGAGTTACCGACGAGGTTAATAATGATTTGCTGCAGTCTGCCGGAGTCCCCCTTCAAAAACAATGGAACGTCTGGAGCTATCTCTTTGATTAACATTAACCCTTTTTCAGCAGCCAGAAGCCCCAGAATCTCAATGCAGTCATTTATTGATACTCACAAGATTGAAATGTACCGGTTCCAATTCCAGTTTTCTTGCTTCGATCTTTGAGAAGTCATGTTGACTGAACTCCAAGTGGTTTTTTAGGGGAAGCAAGAGACTATTCATCGCTAAGACACTTAACTTACTCGTTAAACTCTAATGTGACAACCACTTTTCAACCATCACGGTAAGCTCCGTTTTTATTACCGGCTTTGCCAGATAGTCGTTCATACCAACCCCAAAGCACATATTAAGGTCACCAGTCGTCGCGTTAACAGTCAAAGCAATTATCGGAATATTATTTTTGAGTGTTGAAAAATCTGAGTTTCTGATTATGGCTGTCGCCTCATACCCATGCATTTCAGGCATTGCGCAATCCATCAGGACCAGATCATAATCTATCAGCTTGAGCGCATTCACCGCTTCATGACCATTGGCAACAACATCTGCCTTATACCCCAGCGAGATCAGCATCCTCTGGACGATTTTCTGGTTGATGACGTTATCCTCTGCCAATAGAATTCGGACAGGTTTCTTCTTGGATTCTGCAATAGTATGCCTTGTAATTAGTTCTGCTGCCTCAGACGAACTCCATATCCCCTGTTGAGCTCGTCCTAAAGCCAAGGCAATGCAATCCTTCATGAGGGTATGTCGCACCGGTTTCGTCATGTAACCGACAAAACCAATCTGTTTAAGAATAGCAGCATCTCCCCGCTGGCCAAGGGAAGTTACCATCACCAATAGAGTTTTCGATATAAGGGGATTTGATTTGATGTTTTGACCAAGTTCCAGTCCATTCATACCGGGCATTTCATGGTCCAGTAAGGCCATATGAAATGGCTCACCGTTACAGGATGCGTGCAAGAGAATATCATATGCAGAGCTACCATCATGTGCTTCTCCATATTGATATCCCCATTGAGCGAGAAGAGTAGTCATTAATTTCCGGTTTGTACTGTTATCATCAATCACCAAAATACGAACTCCCGAGTGATCAAATGATGGAATAGAAGCGTGGTCTGGAACCATTCTGACCGCTTGCTTCTCAAACTGAGCGGTAAACCAGAAGGTAGATCCCTTCTCCGTCTCGCTTCTCGCACCTATTTCACCACCCATCAGTTCTACCAATTGCTTGCAAATTGCAAGGCCCAGTCCGGTACCACCGTATTTTCGTGTTGTCGAACCGTCCAACTGAGTAAAAGGGAAGAAAAGCGTATCAATCCGATCAGTCGGTATGCCGATTCCAGAATCATGGACCTCAAACAAAACGATAACAAAACCGTCACAATCAGATGCCAGCTTGACCCTTACATTAATTTCTCCCGTTTCAGTAAATTTAATGGAATTGGCCAAGAGGTTACTCATAATTTGGCGAAGTCTGCCGGGATCTCCTTTCAGATACGATGGAACATCCGGATCAATACGACACATCAGTTCCAGATTTTTGTCAAATGCGCGAAGAGCAAACATCTCGATGGTATCTTCAACCGTCGTACACAGGTCAAATGATAGAATTTCAACATCCAGCTTCCCTGCTTCAATCTTGGTAAAATCAAGGATATCATTGATAAGTCCCATCAGATGTTCACTACTCTTTTGGACAATTCCAATATACTCTCGCTGCTCTTCGTCCAGTTCGGTATCAAGCAAAAGACTGGTCATACCAATCACACCATTCATGGGCGTTCTGATTTCATGGCTCATGGTTGCCAAAAAAGAACTTTTGGCCTGGGTGGCAGACTCAGCTCTCATCTTTTCGATAACGAGCTGTTTCTGTGTTACAATTCTCTCTGTGATATTCTCTTTAATTGCCACATAGTTTGTAATAACTCCTTCGTCCCGAAGTGCCGTTATTACTGTATGTTCCCAGAACAAGCTTCCATCTTTACTTTTATTGAGAATTTCCCCCTCCCATGTTTCACCGGCTTTGATAGTTGCCCACAGTTTTTCAAAAACCTCTGGTGGCGTTTCGCCTGATTTCAATAGCCGGGGGTTCTGCCCAATAGCCTCTTCGTATGCATAACCGGTAAGTTCCGTAAAGTGGGGGTTTACATATTCGATTTTCCCGTCAATGTCTGTTATAACAATAGTGACCGGTGACTGCTCAATTGCTCGTGTTAACATACGTAATTTCATTTCCGTCTGCTTACGCACATTAATGTCAAATTCAAGCTGTACATTTTTAGCTGCAAGCTCATCAGTTAAGATAACAAGCCGCTCATTATCCAGCTTACTTTTGACTACGTAATTCTTTTTTTGTAACAGGTTCATTATCCTGAAGCGAAGTTCCAACGCATCGTATGGCTTTGATATAAAATCATCTGCCCCTCTGGCTAATGTACGAATAGCCGCGTCTCTATTACCAGCCGCCACTATTACAGAAATATTTTTTAAATGATGTGAGTCTCTAATATGCGCCAGTGTCTCCTCACCCCCCATTACGGGCATATCCAAATCTAAAATAATCAAATCGGTATCATGGTGAATCGCCAATAAATCCAGACATTCTCTCCCATGAGAAGCCATGACAAGTTTTTCAATATCAACGAACTCACGGAGCATCTGCTGAAGCATGAGTTGATTCATAAGATCGTCATCAACAATCAAGATTTTTACAGTTTTCATCGTTATCATATCTAGTCCCCTGTCAACCGACACTTTGCTACCTGGAGGAGCCTTTGATCGAAAATATTTATTCTACCTAACGGCACTGAAACCGCCCTCAGTGGTCTGTCGGGTTTAGGGAACCGTCCCGAAATTCCGCCGTTTGAGAGTAGCTTTCCATCTTGAAGACCAAGATAGTTATTCAAAGCACAAGAAAACTTGGCAAATCATAGTAATTAGAAATTGGCTCTTTTATTAATGCATTTACCTGAGACAACGAATCCATTTATCATTCGGATCCAACCGCACACAAAGGAACTGCTTTATCAAATTTGACAGTAATTGTCTGTAGGTAAATCTGGACACTTCCAACTATCATTTCATGATGGATTATCAAACATTTTATGACGTTGACTACGAACGATTTCGGACTCTATCAAATGACTCCTCATCATAGACTGCTATCTACCAACGGCAGACAACCTGGTCACGCCGTTATTTTTACTGTCGTTATTTTTGCTTGGTTTTTATTGTGAACTGACATAATGTTGTAGACTATTCAGGAGAAACGACGCAGTACACGGTTAGAATCAGCGGCTAAAAACTTAAACTATTTTTACCTTTCCAAGATATATTCTGTGAGAGTACCATTTGGATTTGACAGTAACACATTATATTTCATGAGTATACCTATGAAAACTGATCCGGCAACCGACGATCGCCCTACCATTCTTGTCGTTGACGATGTTCCTGACAACCTGTCGAACATGAACAATATCCTACGTGATAATTTCAGGGTAAAGGTCGCCAGTAGTGGTGAAAAGGCACTGAGGATTGCTCGCCTGGATAAAGCACCCGATCTGATCCTGCTCGATATCATGATGCAAGGCATGAATGGCTATGAGGTCTGCCGCGAACTCAAGGCTGATGCCAGCACCTGTGGTATTCCCATTATTTTTGTCACGGGAAAAACTGAGATCGACGATGAAAAACACGGGCTGGATCTTGGTGCTGTTGACTATATTACCAAACCGATTAGCCCTCTAACCATGTTGGCACGCATCCGCAACCATCTCGACCTAAAGAGATTAAATGATAATCTGACCACACTTGTAAAGCAGCGCACATGTGAATTGGAGCAGGCCTATAATAGGCTGAATGCTCTTGACGCAGGAAACAGGGATTATCTGCTAAGCATTTCCCACGAGCTCCGAACACCTGCCAATGGGGTGTTGGGTATTGCTCAACTGGCACTCGATGAAATTACGGATGAGTCCTTGCGCTCTGAGTACATGGAGATATTTTCAACTTCAAGTAATCGTTTAATGACTTCAATTGATGCAGCACTACAGTTGGCAAATTTGCAAGCTGGCGAACCGATTGCCACTCTTCCTGTCAATTTCGGGGAAATCGTTACGAAGGCCGGCTCTTTTGTCAGAGAGTCTTTTACCGAAAATGAGCTGGTAATTACTACTTCACAAATGGAACAGTGCCTCGTTCTAGGAAATGAGGAGCTTCTCTGCCGGAGCGTTATAACATTACTCAGAGCAGCTCAAAAAATGGCAACCAGTGGTGCCCTTCTTGGGTGTCGGATTGATACGGCGGAAGAGTGGGCGGTCCTCCGGATTTCCTTTGGTGGACGCCCTCTATCACATGAATTGTTGAACTCCATTTTCGACACCTTTTCTCACCATCGCACATGCTCTTATGTAGAGGAACTCGGGTTGGCCCTACCGCTTGCATCTGAGCTTGTAAAGTCCATGGGAGGAAGTGTCAATATACGACAAACTTCACATGGTGGCGAATTTATGTTGAAACTTATCAAAGTAAGCCATGACCCCACAAAGGTGTGAACTCATTTTTCTGGCCGAGCTCATGAATATTTTTTAGCTATCGCCGAAGCCAGCGGACAAGAATTTCATATAGTTCATCAGGGTCAACCGGCTTGCTTATGAAGTCGCTCATTCCCGCATCGAGACAGCGAGCCTTATCTTCCACAAAGGCATTGGCGGTCATGGCCAGTATCGGTGTTTTTCCGTTTAGTGGCAGATTCCGAATATGGCATGTTGCTGTCAGACCATCCATGTTCGGCATTTGCAGATCCATCAAAATAAGCGCATAACTGACTCGGCCAGCACGTTCCACCGCAATAACACCATCCTCCGCCGTATCCACCGCCAGGCCAGCATCAGCAAGTATATCCTGCGCAATTTCCCGGTTAATCTCATTATCTTCCACAAGCAGCACTCGCGTACCAGAAAAGTCACGTTTTAAAATTTCTTCTGCCGGTTCGGTTAGACTGGTAAACAATGAAAGAGAAGCGGAGACATCTTTTTTCAAACGGGCTGTCAGCCAGAACGTACTACCAATTCCTTGTTTACTCGTGACTCCCGCCTCCCCCCCCATCAGATGAGCGAGCTTTCGGGTAAGGGCCAGCCCCAGTCCCGTACCACCGTATTTACGTGTGGTAGTACTGTTAAGTTGTTCAAAATTGGAAAAAAGACGGGAAATAGCTTCGGTGGAAATACCGATCCCGGTGTCACGCACTTCAAAACATACTAATACATCTCTCTCCGTTTCCTCGGTCAGAGAGGCACTGAGTGTGATACTGCCCGACTCGGTGAATTTTACTGCATTGGTGACATAGTTCAGTAGAGCCTGCTTCAGCCGGGTAGGATCCCCCAGCAGACGGATATCCGGCAGGTATCCTTTGTCTATGCACAGCGACAGTCCCCGGGCCTCAACCCGATCTTCCATCATTGAAACAACTGTTTCTATGATTACGTTGAGATTGAGACATGTTTCTTCAAGGGTCAGCTTACCAGCTTCAATCTTTGAGAGATCAAGTATATCATTAATGACGGAGAGCAGGTGCTGCGATGCATTGTCGATTTTCTGAATTCTCTCGGCCTGTTTTTGCGATATGCCCTCCTGCTTCAACAAGTGCACCATACCGGTAATCGCATTCATGGGCGTCCTGATTTCATGACTCATATTCGCCAGAAACGTTGATTTGGCAAGATTGGCAGCATCTGCCTGCTCTTTAACCTGTTGGAGTGCATCGAGTGTTTCCTGAAGCTTCTGTTCCGCTATTTTCCGTTTGTTGATCTCCCGGGTCAACTGGATTGTTCGAGATGCCAACTTGTCATACATGGACATCACCGTTTCAATCATGGCCCTTGTTGAACCGGCCATCTGTTCGTTGGCGATTCGTTTTGCTTCTTCCCGTGCAACCCCCTGCCGCAGGGCGAGAACAGCTTTCGCCATACGCTTGTCAGATTCAATAATGTGTAACGCCAACCAATGGGTGAGAAACGCAACAATATCCTCTACCACATCATCAAAGGGCTTGACGTTTTCCTCTTTTTTCAATCGAAGCACCTCTTGCACAAAATTGACGTGAGTTGCCTTATGCTCCGTTTCCCATTCATCGTTGCCGAGTGCCTCACCCCAGATGGCTTCTTCTGTCTGAAAATGAAAAACGGTGTACTCCTTCAACTGATCAAAGATACAGTTCAGGGCGGGAACATCTGACTGGAAGGTTAAGTGGCTTACAAGACTGTTCAACAGATCGATCAAACGATGATGCTGAATGTCAATGGCAGGGATCCCCGTTTCAAAGTTACTGTTCCAGGGAAAAATTTCAATGTCAGTATTCATGGTCCCACCTAACTGAAATATGTAATTGAGCTTTGGACATCTTATATTTTCACTGCACTATCATCCGCGTACCGCCAGGCAATTGTAGCAAACTCTCCCTGTATTTCCACGAAAGCATCTACAACATCGGGATCAAAATGGGTACCCTTTTCGCTCACAATCATAGCCGATACAATGTCCGGTGCGAGTGCCGCCCGATATACACGGTGAGATATCAGAGCATCATACACATCTGCCAGTGCCATCAAACGGGCTGATATTGGAATACTATCGCCTGAAAGGCAATGGGGATAGCCGCTGCCATCCCATTTTTCCTGGTGTGAAAGGGCTATTTCCTTTGCAGTCACCAGAAAATCAACTTTTGCTCCCAATGAACGCTCGGCGTGATCGAGTGCATTATAGCCGATGATTGTATGGGTCTTCATTATTTCGAATTCGTCCGCAGTTAACTTTCCCGGTTTGAGCAGAATATGATCAGGAATACCGACTTTACCGATATCATGGAGTGGTGCAGACTTGAACAGCATGGCAATATTCACATCGGTGAGATATTCCTGGAAGCGGGGATGGTGTTTAAGTTGCGAAGCAAGGGCTTTCACATAGTGCTGTGTTCGTCTCAGATGGTTGCCGGTGTCATTATCCCTTGTTTCAGCAAGGGATGCCAGTGCCAGTATTGTCACCTCCTGAACAGCTCTCACCTCACCGGTCCTTTTTTCAACTTCCTGTTCGAGAAACAGGTTTTTATCACGAAGAAAATCAGCAGCTGCCTTCAAGCTCAAATGTGTCTGAACACGTGCCAGGATGATTGCAGGGCTGATAGGCTTGGTAATATAATCAACGGCACCCAGTTCAAAGCCATGTTTTTCATCCATCATGTCTGTTTTGGCCGTCAGAAATATGACCGGGATATTTCGGGTCCTCTCGTCGGATTTTAATTGGAGGCATACTTCGTAGCCATCCATTCCAGGCATCATTATGTCGAGAAGAATGAGATCAGGAGGTTCTTCTGACCGGGCGATCCGTAGGGCCCTCTCTCCATTTATGGCTACCTTGACCTTGTACTCATCCTTGAGAAGAGCCCCGATAAGTGAAAGATTGTCAGGGGTATCATCAACCACAAGCACGGTCGAACGTCCATTATAACGTTGCAGAATTTCCATGAATCACCTCGTATCAGTGCCGCGAATCAAGCTTTTCCTGTACCCTGCGTAACAGTTCCATCGGCTGGAGCGGCTTCATGAGCACCTCAAGTCCAGGGCTCCCGATACCCCGATCGGAGAGGAATTCGGCACTGTACCCACTCAGATAGAGGACAGCAACACCATCTTGAATACGGCATATTTCGGAATACGCCTCCACACCATTTTTCTTTGGCATGAAGATATCCATCACTATCAGATCGATTCTGTCCCGGTTGTCAGTGAAAAGAGTAACTGCGTCCTCACCGTTACAGGCCTGAATTACCTCATAGCCAAATCGGTTAAGCAGTGTCACTAATAGTATACGAACGGCAGGATCATCTTCCGCAAGCAGAATTGTACCCTCTCCACCGAATGGGACCGCGCTCTCCTCCTTTACCCCGTGCAACTTCTGTCCCGAACTATCCAGGGGAAGATACACCCGGAATGTTGTTCCTATTCCCGGTTCACTGTTCACGTGGATAATGCCGTTATGTTGCCGGATAATTCCATGGACTATGGCCAATCCGAGTCCGGTCCCTTTGCCAATCTCTTTTGTGGTATAAAAAGGCTCAAAAATCCGCCGTTTAGTGTCCGCATCCATGCCGGCACCGGAGTCGGAGACAGCCAACCAGGCGTAGTACCCCGGCCTGAACAGATCCGGGCCTTCACCAAGCGGTGCTTCTACTTCCTGAATCCCGGACTCAATTAGTAGCTTCCCACAGCCGGACATGGCATCTCGGGCATTGCTAGCCAGATTAATCAGCACCTGCTCAATCTGATTGCTATCCACAGCTACCGGAAGTGTCCCTTGTTCATGCAGAGTGACCATCAACTGAATTTCCTCACCAATCACTCTCTCCAGAAATCCCTGCACTCGCAGAATAATCGTATTAAGGTCCGTTTGTTTGACGGACACCTCCTGCTTACGACTGAATGCCAGAAGTCCTCCAGTCAGTTGGGCAGCCCTATCCACAGCATCCAAAATCCGCTGAATTTCTTGCTTATGTTTGTCACCCAACTGGTCATCTAGTTGAAGTAATGATCCATACCCCATGATTACCATCAGGATATTGTTGAAATCGTGGGCCACACCACCGGCAAACTGACCAATGGCCTCCATCTTTTGAGACTGGAGAAGCTGCTCCTCGGTTTTCCTGTTTTCACGGATGCGCCTTTCAACCTCCTGTTCCAGGTCAAGATTCTTGTTTCGGAGAACGTCTGCTGATAATTTCAGACTAAGGTGGGTTTTAATACGAACACACAATACAGCAGGGTTTACCGGTTTAAATATGTAATCTGCAGCCCCAAGCTCAAACCCCGCCTGCTCATCTGTCACGTCCGTCAGAGCAGTAAGAAAGATAATCGGAATATCTCGGGTCCTCGCTTTCGACTTCAGCTTCCGACAGACGTCGTACCCGCTTAATCCCGGCATCATGATGTCAAGAAGTATCAGGTCAGGAGGTGAAGCTGACCCGGCAATACGGAGTGCTTTTTCTCCGTTATTTGCCACTTTAACCCGATACATGTCACTGAGAATATCATGCATGAAGGCTAAATTATCCGGTGCATCGTCAACGACCAGCAGTGTTCGGAGTCCCTTATCGTCCATGGGCGACCTCATTATATTTTCGTTGTGCATGGTGAAGTACGTTAACGGCATCCTCAAACTCAAATTGGCGAATTGCACGTTTAAGCTCAAGGAAATCCTGTGAAAATGCGGAGTGGAAAAGGTTACTGTTCGCTTCAAACAGATCAACAGACGCCCCATTGTCATCTTCTAACAATTCAAGAAGGTTTTGACAGGTCGTTGCAAGTACGGCGGAATCAACCACCATCGTCTCATTCTCCCGCTCTGGTGGTAGATGTGTATCTATTGCGGCAATAACATCATCTAAGCTCAACTCAAAATCAGGGAGCATACGCCCACTATCATTACCCGAGCGAATTGCCTGTTCCACAGTGGCAGCAGCGGCCTGAAGACCGACTGCTCCAATGGTGCCGGCAACCCCTTTCACCGTATGGGCTACACGCTCCGCTGCCCCGTGGTCGTTCTCATCCAGCAATCTTCTTATGTCATGGGCCGCATTCCGATGGCCGGAAGCAAACATCCTTAACATACTGATATATCGGCTTTTTACCCCTTTTACCCGCCGTAATCCCTGTGAGATATCAATTCCGGTGAGTTCATCGGGCAGTTCTTCTTCAAAGGTCGCCCCATGGCTATGCGTCGGTATGTCTGTAAGGATAATTGATCGTGGTTTGATCCACTTCAACAAAACCATTTCCCAAAGCTGGTCAGGCTCTATCGGCTTGGAAATGTAATCATTCATACCTGCCGCAAGACAGGAATCCCGGTCCTGTGGCATGGCATTAGCCGTCATGGCAATTACGGGTAGTTCGGCCCATGCAGGATTCTTCCGGATCTCCTCTGTTGCCCGGAGACCATCCATAACCGGCATCTGTATGTCCATCAATACCAACTCATAGGAGTTAAGTCTAAGCAATTCAAGGGCGGCACGGCCGTTAACGGCCGTGTCAACCCGCATTCCGGCGCCGATGAGTAGCTCAAAGGCCACTTCCTGGTTGATGTCATTATCTTCAACAAGCAGAATTTTAGCTCCACCGATAGTACGGAGCCGTTCTTCCAAGGACTCCGACTGCTCAGAACGGTTGACTGAGGTAATTTTTTCACCGAAGAGGATTTGAGAGATTACGTCAAACAGCGGAGAAGGTAATACCGGTTTGGTGAGAACAGCAGCAATGATGCCTTCGACCCATGGATCATTTAACGCCATATTATATCCAAGTGATGTCACCAGGATTACCTGGGGCTCGGGCATCAAGCCGCATTCACGGATGAGACAGGCAGCTTCAAGGCCATCCATATCCGGCAGGTTGTGAGCAAGTAAGATTATCCGGTAGGGACAGTTCCCATCGGTGGCCCGTCGAACTTCTTCAAGTGCCAGTTTCCCAGAAGGCACGCCACTCACCTCCAGCGACAGTGTTCTTACCGTGGCACATAAATCATCACGGGATATGTCACTCCCATCGACAACCAGCACGCGACAACCTGGAGTATCGAAAGAGTGAGGTAACAGGTGACTCTGACCGGTAGATGTTCTACCGACACGTACGGTAAACCAGAAGGTACTGCCGATTCCAAAGGAACTGTCAACGCCGACTGAACCACCCATCAACTCGGCTAATCGCTTGCTGATTGCCAACCCCAGACCGGTTCCCCCATATTTTCGGGTAGTTGACGTGTCAGCCTGTTGAAAGCTTTTAAAAAGCATCATCTGTTGCTCTTGGGTTAACCCGATACCGGTATCCCGCACTTCAAAATAGAGCGTCAATTCTTGACTGGTACATTCTTTAACGCGTACGGCAATGCATATTTGTCCTCGCTCCGTGAATTTCAAGGCATTTGAGCCGTAGTTGAGCAGAATCTGCTGAATCCGCAAAGAGTCGCCGACTATGTTTTCAGGGACATCCGGGGCTATTTCAAAATTCAGTTCCAATTTTTTGCCACTTGCCCGCTCAATCAAAAATCCGGTCACTGAATCCATTGAACTTTTTAGATTGAATTCTGCCTGCTCAATGGTGAACTTTCCGGCTTCAATCTTGGAATAGTCAAGGATGTCATTAATGATACTCATCAAATGATTACTCGATGACTGTATTTTAGTCAGATATTCCCGCAGACGCGGAGCCGGTTCTGCTTTCAACGCCAGATGTGAGATACCAAGAATTGCGTTCATGGGGGTCCGAATTTCATGGCTCATATTGGCAAGAAAATCCGACTTGATCCTGTTTGCCATCTCGGCCCCATCCTTGGCAACACGCAACGCCTCAGCCGCCGCACGTTCTTCGGTAATATCCTCAAAGATGGCAACAAGCCCCTTGGCCGGCTCACTATCATTTAGATAGCGGGCTTTGGTCCGTGCCCAGAACATGCTGCCATCCTTACGAATCAACGGGAGCCCTGAATTTTGAAATATTCTATCCGCTTCTAAACCCTCCATGATTTTGTGATTAATTTGCTCATAACTCTCATCATTGGCATACCAGCAACGAGTTGACTTTCCAACCAGTTCACCCGTCCCATAGCCAAAAAACTTCTCCATGTTATCATTACAACGGAGCACAATACGGTCTTTGATCAGTGCGATCCCGGTTGTTGTCGCATCAAAGATTGCCCGCTGTTCTTCAATGGCTGCTTCCGCATATTCTTTGGCACGCTGCAACTCAAGGGTCCGTTCCCTTACCCGTTGTTCAAGAGTACGGTTCTGTTCTGACACTTCTTCTTCCATCTTTTTACGGACCGTAATATCCTCAAATACCCCCAGCAGAATTTCCCTCTTCCCCATTGAATCCAAAAGGGGAAACTTGCTTGTGTCACCCCACATTACCGAACCGTCAGCCCGTCGTATGGTCTCGATGATATGCCGTTTTTCCTGCTGACTGTTCATAACAGCCTGATCATCGGTACGATAACCTTCAGAAGCATCACTCCCCCATGGAAGATCAAAATCGGTTTTCCCTATGATCTCTTCCGGTTTGTCAAAACCGGCGCTCATGGCAAAGTTCCGGTTACAACCGAGAAAACGCCCCTCCCTGTCTTTCCAAAAAATTGAGTGGGGAATGGTATCCATGATAGTGGTAAGCATGTTGCGGCTGAGGCGAAGATTTTCATAGGGTTTTTTAATAGACGCAATAAAAATTCCCTTATAGATCAGCAGAAACGCGAGAATTTTATAGATATGGCCCAACACATTAAAGGTATCGAAGACACTCTTGTAACCGCTGAATATATACTCGCAGCAGACACAGAGAATAAGGGCGGACAGATAATATGGTACCTGCGATTCACCGACTCTGAGCAGTCTCCGCCAATAGACGATAATTGCAACCACCAGCAGTGCCATGATGACGTACTCGGAGAATATTTTGAATGTGGTCAGCCCGACACCCGCTACAAAGGTTGCCGGAATATGCCCAGGAAAAAATGTCACCCCGACAAACACCCCCGCAGAAATCCCGAGTGCCGTGCTGAGCATAACGGATTTGGAAAGCCACCAGCGGGAAAATCCCGGATAGATAAATGAACCGGCAAGAAAAGAGCCCGCACTGACCATGCGAGCGGCAATCCAGAACTGCGTTGATTTATTGGGGTTGTTTGCCGTTATCAGGTCGGGCATACCGGCGTAGCCAAGCAGGTGCATACTGTCCAGCAACCCGATCGCCAAAAACGCCACGCTCAAAAACAAGGTATGCTGATCCCCGTCCTGATCGTAAGCGTACCAACCGACGCTAAAAATAGTAAAAGAGACAATGACACTGAATACTTCTGTGACGTTATGAAAAACAAGATAGGTGGCTGTATCAGCCACACGGTAGAGTTGAGATTGAAAGTACCCAATCAAAAAAAAGGGAGCCACCGTCAACAATACAAATCCTGTCAGGTGGCGTTTGCTGACGAGACTACTCATGGGCATCTTCGGCACCCCCGGCTTGGTATACGAAGTTTGTTAATCCCCCCATTACTGTTCTGAATGGGGAAATATACCGTTCCTGGCACTCCGGTTTTTCATGGCGCCCTCAAGAATCGTGAGAGCCCCATCGTAATTAAAACAGTTCATGGCAGCCTCCAGACGGGAAAATTCTCGGAGAAAGGCCGTCTTGAGAAGCTCGACATGCTCCTCAAACAGCTCGCACGCCGCAGCATCATCGGCACGTAGCAAAATCAGCAAGGTGTCACAGACTTTCCCCAACGTGGTGTCTTCAACTACAACCGTCAACCGAGCCTGTTCAGGGAGAAGCTTGGTCTCCAACTCCACAATCAGATTCCCCAACAACATTTCGAAGGAGCCTATCAATTGCACCAGTTCACCACTCTGTTCACGAAACACTTTTTCCAAAGCAGCCGCAGACTCTTGCAGCTCAACCGCCCCCAGATTTCCCGCAACACCTTTCGCAGTGTGAGCCAGTCTCTCAGCCGTACCCCAGTCCCCCGCTTCTACAGCCTGACGAATCAAAGTTGCCGTATCCCTCTGCCCCGTGATAAATTTCCGCAACATGGAGAGAAAGAGCACTTTTTTGCCACGAACTCGTTGGAGACCAAGTGCCATGTCAATTCCGTCCAGAGATTCCGGAAGTTCGGAACCGGGGGCAACCGTCGGTATCGCTGCCGGGGAGGGTGGCGTCCCTCTCTGGCTACGTGGCCGAATCCACTTCAACAGTGTACCCCAGAGGTGCACCAGATCTATCGGCTTGGTAATATAGTCATCCATGCCGGCCCCTATACATGCTGCACGGTCCTGCTGCATGCCGTTGGCCGTCATGGCAATGATCGGAAGGTGGGCAAACGCGGTGTTCTTGCGTATTTCAAGCGTTGCAGTAACCCCATCCATTACCGGCATCTGCATATCCATCAACACCAGGTCATAGCTCTGTGACATAATTTTTTCCAATGCGATCTGGCCGTTATTGGCGGTATCAACCCGCAGACCAGCCTCTACCAGCAGTTCAACGGCAACCTCCTGGTTGATTTCATTATCCTCGACCAGCAGGACATGCGCTCCGCCGATGGTGCCCAGTTTTTCTTCCAATGCTGAAGTTGACATTGGAGCACGGTATGAAGGGGGCTGTTCATCACGAAGGCAGCGAACCGCCGTATCAAAGAGTGTTGACGGGGTAACCGGCTTGGTCAGGACTATTTCTATTCCGCTCTCGTTATCCATAACAATAATGGCATCATCCCTGTCAAATGCCGTAATTAAAATAAGGTGGGGGGCTGGTAGCAGCTCAAGCGTTCTGATCCGGCGAGCTGTTTCTATGCCATCGATTTCTGGCATTTGCCAATCAAGAATCACAAGTCGATAGGGTTGCCCCTGCCTGGCTGCATGTTGAAGTTCCTCCAGAGCTTCCAAACCGGAAGAAACGGCAACCACATCAAAGGTCATTGATTGCAGCGTGTCGTGCAATACCAGACGAACATGCTCATTATCATCAACAACGAGAATGCGGCAACCACGAAGGTCAGGATGGGTGACAAGTGAGCGCCGCTGTTCCGCAGTTATGCCAACCCGCACGGTAAACCAGAAGGTACTGCCAACGCCCGCTTCACTGGTGACACCAACCTCTCCCCCCATCAAACCTGCCATCCGCTTGCAAATAGCCAGTCCGAGGCCGGTACCTCCGTACTTTCTGGTTGTTGACATGTCAGCCTGTTGGAAGCTTTGGAACAACAGTTGCTGCTGTGCTCCCGTGAGTCCAATGCCGGTATCCCGGACAGCGAACAGAAGCAACACCGACTTTTCTGCCCGCTCTTTAACTCGTGCCGAAATACAGATTTCCCCCCGCTCCGTAAACTTTATCGCATTGGCCCCATAATTAACCAGTATCTGGCCGATTCGAAGGGAATCACCAATGAGGCTATGGGGCACATCCGGTGCGATATCAAAGATCAGTTCCAATCCCTTGCCAGCGGACTTTTCATTAAGGAAACCGGCCACCATACTCAGCACCTGCTCCAGATCAAAGTCGGCATGCTCTATGGCAAGCTTACCCGCCTCTATTTTAGAGAAATCAAGAATGTCATTAATAATGCCAAGCAGGTGTTGACCGGAATTTTGAATTTTAGCCAGATAATCCCGCTGACGTAACGTAAGATCGGTTTTGAGCACAAGATGGGACATACCGATAATAGCATTCATGGGGGTGCGAATTTCATGACTCATGATAGCAAGAAAGTCTGATTTGGTTTTACTGGCTGCTTCGGCAGCCTCCTTTGCCCTGCGAAGCTCTTCGGCAATTTCACGTTCATTGGTAATATCTTCAATAATGATAACGACACCGGCAGAAAAGTCAAAATCATCCAATCGCTGGGCTGACTTGCGGGCCCAGAACGACGTGCCGTTCTTGTGCCGTAGCTGAATTTCCTTCCGATGGTAGACACCGAGTGCCGCCACGCACTCGGCCTCTTCTGTCCCGATCTGCTCAAACAGCTCGTCACTCCCATACCAGATTCGCGTGCTTTGACCAATGAGCTCACCGGCAGAATACCCAAAAATGGTTTCCAGCCGATGGTTACAGCGCAAAATGATCCGATCCCGCACCAGCAAAATTCCAGCGGTTGCAGCTTCAAATACTGCCGATTGCTCTCGGTTGATCGTCTCCAGCTCTGCCGTCCGTCGAGAAACCAGCTCTTCAAGATTTTGCCGATAGTCCGCAAGCTCCTGTTCCCGGGCCATCTGTTCCGTGACATCCCGCCACACGGCGGAAATAAGGGAATGCCCTTTGAGGTAAATCGGCTTGAGGGTCAGGACGACATCCCGTAACGTACCGTTTTTATGGCGGTGACGGGTCTTAAAATCAGTCAACTTTCCTGCTGCTGCCATCGTGCTGTTAACGGCAATTTCTTCTGAGGAATGCTCTCCCTGAATATCCAGCACCGTCAGGCAGGCAAATTCCTCACGGCTATAGCCAAGACCTTCATGGGCAACCGCATTGAAATCGGTGAAATGACCGGTAACAGCATCTACAAGTACAATAGCGTCGGTTGTCTGAGCGAACATAGTCGCCACAAGTTGTTCACGTTCCTGGAGCAATTGTTCATTACCCCTTAGTTCAGCTTCTACCCGATTCCGCTCACCAATTGTCCGGGAAAAAGCAAGGGCAGCCTGAGCACAATCACACACCGGACCAACGAGTGAAGTCAAACCTATTGTTTCTATCTGCCGAAGTTCTGGAATTGTTCCACTTTCGGCCAAATCGTGCAGAGCCCCGGCAATCTGGGTCATTTGACGCGACATGCTCCGGGAGGCCATATACCAAAGCGCCACCGCCACCAGTAGAAACAGCAGATTTACGGAGATAATCTTTCGGGAATAAGAAGTTATTTCTTCATTAAACTGCCTGTTATGAGCTTTTGTGTACCGGGTGAGACTGCCAACGATCGCCTGGGAATGTTCCGTGATATCGAGATATCTATCCAATGCTTCATCTACGTAAATCCTGGCCCGCGATGGATCTGTCGTAATAATGTCCGTCGCCATGGTAACCAGATTACGGTACCGCTCAAAATCATCCATAAGCGGCTGCAGTTCAACCAGGTACTTATGGAGAGATGCCTCACTTTTTCCCAGAGTCCGCAGTTTCTGGTCCAAGCCGGCGAGTCGGTCGACAATCATGACATGGGTTTTATAGAGTTCCTCTTCACTGATTCGCTCGCTCCGGTTCTGATTCAAAAGTCCATCTACAAGTTTTTGAATGGCAAACATTTCGGAATCAATACGTGCAGCAATGGTGAGTTCGTTTAAATCACGCTCAAGGGAGTGTAGCGACTTATCCTGTTCACCTTTAAAGTAAAAAAGTGAGCCAACAGAAAAAAGTGTTACACATACAAGTGCCAAGGCAATAGGCACAAAAAAGAGCAGTAGAAATGAAGGACGGAATTTTTTCACAGAATAGGTATCCAGGCTTACCGTGCAAGAAGATGGTGCCAATATTCGGGGGGTATGGAGGCGATGTAGTCAAAGCCATCCTTGCCCTTGGGACGAAAAATTACCACTGTTCCCTCTTTGGGAAAGTAACCGATCAGATCTGCCAAATTCGGAGCATGGGCAACTATTATACGGTTACTGCCCATGGCAACAGGTGCGGAAAGAAGCCGCCGAGTAGCTTCCATATTCGGCTTTTTCTCTTCACTGGTCATATTTGCGGTATACATAAGGTCTGAGTCGACGGTTATCTCCATACCAAAAGCGGCCACAGCAGACTCCCTGGCCCGACAGAGCGGGCTCGCAATTACTATCGCAACAGGAATTCCCGCTTTCTTTATATTCCTGCCAACATCAGCGGCCATTTTGCGCCCCTCTTTTGTCAGAGGTCGTTGGGTTGAACAGTCGTTTAAGTCAACGTTAGGTACACGATCAGGCTTGCTGGTATTTGTGGCACCATGCCGCATATAGAGGACATATCCACCACGGCGAAGGAGCACCACATCTTCCGCTGTGGCTATTTTTTCAGTAAATGCATCTGCAACCTTAACTGATAGTAACATCAAAAGAGAAACCAGAACAGAAGAGAGTAATGAATTCACAAATTCCCCCTACAAACATACTTACTGAGAGCTACGCTACCAACAACAGACTATATTTTAGTATCGGAAATCAGGTTACTTTTATGCAAGCGTCTCATCATACAAGATCACATTGTTAATGTATGTCAGCAAATCTGGACAATTATGTAGAAATTTGATGTCATGTTTTATTAAAAAAAGCCCGAGGCGCATGGGGCATATTCGTGTCGTGTCAAGAGAGAAACTCTATGCCACCCCACATGACTGCATCAAAGAGAGGTGATACCGTGCTGAATTGCAAATTTCACCAAGGCAGGAATATTTGTTACTCCCAGCTTGAGCATAATTCTCCTTCGATAGGTGTCAACACTTTTAGGGGAGAGTTTGAGAAATTCTGCAATTTTCATGCTAGCGATTCCTTCAACTACCAGTTGTAAAACCTCACGTTCTCGATGGCTCAGGCTTTCAATGGGTGATTTTATAGCTCTTTTATACTTAATAACTGTGTTTTCCAGAGACAAGTCAACTCCAGCTCCAAAGAACATACGCCCTCTCATCACCGTTCTTATCGCTTCAGTAATCTCATCGGCAGCAAACTCTTTAAGCAGGTACCCCTTAGCACCAGCCTGAAGTGATCTATGGATATACTCACATGAATTATGCATAGATAGCATTATAACTTTGGTGGTCGGCAGTTGTTTAGTGATACTTTCAGTCGCCTCAATTCCGTTTGTGTGTGCCATCGATATATCCATCAGAATAACGTCCGGGTGCAGCATAATAGCTGACTTTACCGCTTCTTCCCCATTTGAGGCACTACCAACAGCCTCAATATCGTTCTGGGTTTCAAGCATTTTTTTAAGACCTTCACGCATTACGGAATGGTCATCAACGATGAGTACGCGAATTTTCATTGTTTATCTCCATAATAGCCACCATTATTGTCGTCCCCCGCTCAGGTGATGACTTAATTACAAATTCTCCCCCGATCAACTCTGCCCGCTCACGCATAATAGTCAGCCCCCAACCTGACTTTATCTGTCGCCCATCAACCAATTCAGCATTGAAACCTTTGCCATCGTCACTAATTGACAAGATACATTGCCGAGCCATCGTCATCCTCAGTGTAATCATGGCGGTTTGAGCATTGGCATGCTTAATAATATTGGCAATTGCTTCCTGAGCTATGCGGAAGAGTGCCACTTCCATCGGAAGTGGCAGCCGCGGGAAGTCATCTGCAATGAGATGGCTGATGGAAAAACGTAAGTGATGATTTACAACATTACAGTACCATCGAAGTGCGGCAGACAATCCGTAGTCGTCCAAAGTGGGAGGTCGCAGTTCTGCCATCATGTTTCTCACTTTACCATTGATGGCAACAAGTACTTCCTGTGAGTCATTGAGAAAATCGGTAACCTTTGCCCGATAACGTGGTGGCAAAACCTCTCGAATCATCGCAATCCGCATCGTGTTAACAGCCAGATCACTGCATATCTCATCATGAAGTTCTGCCGAAAGCTTCCTTCTCAGCTCCTCATCCAACTCAATCAAGCGTTGAGCGTACAACTTTAAAGCATCAGTTGCCTTTTTACGCTCGGTTATATCTATCAAAAAGCCTATTATCTCTATCGGTTCGCCGGTATGATTCGTGATAAATTTCAGTTCACTGTGCATCCAACGGTAAAAACCATCGCTGTTTTTAAAGCGAAACTCCAGTTCGTAACGAACTTTTTCCGGCAATGCCGCGAGAGCAGAAACAATATGCCCCACATCGTCGGGATGGATATTTTTTTTCCAAAACGTACCTTCGTCAATAAAGTGGTGAGGCTGATACCCTGTCAAGTTTTTGACATTGTGTGAGATATAAGTAATACTAAAATCACCGCACACGCTACAGGTATAAATGACTGCCGGTGTGCTCGTGAGTAAATAGTCGAGACGCTCATTCCGTTCCTGAAGTATTTTTTCCGAGTGCTTACGTTCGGTAATATTTCGAAAGAAGGCAAACAGTTGATCACCAGCCACATCTAAATACTGGACACTGCACTCAATATCGAAAAGACGTCCGTCCTTATGCCGATGCCGTGTCTCAAATTTCATCTTACCAAGTTCCTTGATTCGCTTAATTTTAAGTGTAATATCCTGGGAGCTTTCGAGCGCATCCAGATCGGATACATACATATTCAGCAACTCCTGCTTACTATATCCGCTCATTTCACAATAGGCTTGATTGACCTCAACCAGTTTACCGTGCAAATTGACTACCCAGAAGCCATCCATCGCAGTTTGAAGAATTGTCTGATGTTGCTCTTCGCTCTTCCGACAAGCCTTTTCGACCACCTTACGCTCAGTAATGTCAAACAGAGTTACAAGAAAATCCCTGTTTACACTTTGGTTCATGAACGCTGTGGTGCCAAGCACCGTTCGAATAGAACCGTCTTTACAGGTAATATCACACTCCACCGGTTCGGAGGGTTTGCCCGAGTTTCTCAATTCAATTAGATTGCTGGCCCAGCGATCCTTTAAGAATTGGCGGTACGTCTCATCGGGGAATGCTTCCATCGCCCACTCTACAGGGGTTGGCATATTGTCCGACGTATAACCGAATGTCTGTAAAAAGGCTTTGTTAAAATAGATAAACCTACTACGATCCCCGGCAATGACAAGGAGCGGGATCGGTGATGACTCAAAAATGGTTTGAAAACTACCTTCTGCTTCCAGAACCTTAAGCTCAGTATTTTTACGTTCAGTGATGTCGAGTAAAGCCCCTATCATTTCAACCGGCTGCCCCTGAACATCGCGAAGCACATTTATCTCATCATGAGTCCATCGGTACGAACCATCCTGATGAAGAAAACGATATTCATGACGATAGGGGCCTTGCAAGCTCCATTGTGATATTCCGGAAAAAACCCGGTCCCTATCATCCGGGTGAATACGGCTTGTCCAGAAGGAAGAATCACAAAGAAATTCTTCAGGGGTATAACCAAAATACTTTACAATGTTATCTGAAATAAATGTGGCTCCGTAGTCACCGGAGGTGCCACAGGAATAAATGACGGCGGGGGAGCTGGTAAACAATGACTTGAGGCGTTGCTCGCTGTTTTTGAGTTTTTTTTCCGTCTGTTTACGATCAGTTATATCCTCAGCAATACCGAGAAGATACTGGGTATTACCAAGGTCATCGACTAAAGGGATTTTTTTTGTATGCAGAATACGCTCATCCATATATTGGGTATAAATCGTTTCCTCGGGGGTGTCGACGACTTCCCTCCCCGCAAGAACCAGCTGATCATTACCAACAAACCGATCTGCCACATCCACGGGAAAAAAATCATGGTCATTTTTACCAAGCAATTCTTCTCGACTATGGCCAGTAAGCTGTTCAAAAGCACGGTTAACCTTAACATAGCGAAGTGTCCTCGCATCTTTAACAAAAATCGTAGCAGGAATGTTTTCAATGATTTTTTCCAGGAAAAGTTCATTACTTTTGAGTTCTCTCTCACGCAGTTGTATAACTTCCGAAGATATTCGCAAGCGTTCTTCCATCTCTCCCTGCAGCAAACCGCTATAATGAACGCTATCCGTAAAACCTGCCATTGCCTCCTTGATAAGGGATATATCCACCCCCTGACACTGTTCGACACCAAGCCAGGGCAATGGCCTGATGCGGTCTGGGCTACTCCAAACGATTTCAAATTGACCATTGGAAGCTGACCTACCGATATGACACCCCTTGGTAAGATGGTTATTGGAGTTTATTGTCAATAACCCTGCCGGACTGGCTAGTTCCATTCCGGGAAGCACGCGCCGTATCTCAGCCGTCTCAAATGAACCGGCACATTCAACCGCATTTTTCCAAAAATAGATTTGCATATATGCCATAACCATTGGTGCTGAACAGGGGCGGTTGACACCGTATTTATTTCTGAACCTTTCAAGAAAAGAGCGGTTTTCCGAATTTTCAAGAGAAGAGAAATAGCTCCAACAGGTAAAATGACCAACCGCAGCATTCCCTAAATAGCCGATTTCAAGTTCCCCCATGCTCACCGAAACGGTGGGTAAGCGTCCGGGAGATAGACCCTCCTCATGTAACCTTCTGAAAAAAGCAATATTACTGTCACCATTCAAGGCATTAAAAACAACGTCTGGCTGTAATGATTGCAGCTCTGAAATAATCTGGTCAAAATTCTGAGCACCAAGAGAGAGATACCGTTCCCCAACGATGCGAGCATCTGAGTGTGATTTCACAATTGATTTGACAAGTTTATTAGCCGTAAGAGGGAATACATAATTTGAACCGATGAGATAGATACTTTTTCCAAGAGTGGTGAGCATCCATTCGACTGCCGGAGTGATTTGTTGATTAAGACAACTTCCGCTGTATATGATGTTTTGCGACTCTTCAAGCCCCTCGTATTGCACCGGATACCAGAGCAGGCAATCATTATTTTCCATGATTGGCTTTACTGCTTTTCGAGAAGCCGAAGTCCAACAACCAAAAATTTGACGAATGCCGAGATTCACGAACCGCTCAGCCTGGTGTTGAAACACCTGGGAGTCCGATGCTCCGTCAGCAATAACCGGTTCAATCAAATGACCGAGCACTCCACCGGTCAGATTAATCTCGTCAATGGCCAGATTTTCAGCATCCAACAGTGCCTGTTCACTAATGGCCATAGTTCCTGTGAAAGAATGAAGTAAGCCGATTTGAACGTTTTTTTTCATATAACTCCGGCGGACACTGAAGTGGCATGATTCGGTTATAATAGAGGCTCTTGCAACAGTCCAAAACGATGTCATTCCGGCAGGCTTTAGGCCGGAATTCAGATTCGAACTGTCTGAAAAACCTGGATCCCCGATAAAGGCATTCGGGATGACAGGTTATTCGCAATTGGCCCAGCGGTATGTTTTTATGGATCGTCATGCGTCTCCGCTCAATCATTTTATCATCAACGCCGGACTCTTTGAGAATGGCATCAACATTGCTCAAAATTTTCGCCATGGAATCATGACATAGTATCGCTTTTAACCGATGCCGATCCCCAGGATACCGGGGCGGTTTTCGTCAAGTTGTAAGGATGAAACATAGTTCCGAAATTCAGCCCGGGTGACGGAGGGGCGAGCACTAAATACCCCCTTGGCTCCGAGAAGGATCATTTCATGATCATGCAATCGTTCATGAATATTTTCATAAATGTCTGTGGTAATCTTTTTAAATCGATGATCAGCCCGCTGCTGGAAGTTATAGTTTAACAGCACCCCTATCGCCATGGTGACGGTGAGTGATATACAGAGGACCGCGATCGGTACCATTTTGGTAGCAAGCAGAATCTCCGATTTTGTTTTACTCAATAACGCCATTGTTTGGCACCCTTTTATGACGGATATTCGCCGACGGAACGAATCCCAAACTGATCAAAATAAAACCTCATCCCCTACGTAGAGCGATGAGATTCAAAAAGCAGCTTATCCGCCATGTTATACAGCAGAATTGTTATCCTTCAGTGGTACCGAGAGGGAAAAGATACAGCCGGATTGAGCATTTTGAACTTCTATTCTACCGTTCATATTACGTTCGATAATCATCTTCGACATATAAAGACCGATACCGGTTCCCATCTCTTTCGTGGTAAAATAGGGTTCAAATACCCTGTCTATGATGTCAACAGGTATCCCGCCACCGTTGTCCTGTACCGTTACGAATCCCATTTCGCCCCTTTTCCCGTAGGTAATGGTAATGAGCCCTCCCTCTACACCCGAAGCAACGATAGCTTCTCTGGCATTACCGAAAAGGTTGAGTAACACCTGAGAAAACTCATTGGGAAAACCAAACATGATGCACTCTTCACCCGGTTCAACCATGATTCTGATACCACTGGTTTTATATGAAGCTTCAACTAATTCAATAGTTCTGGTGATCTTTTTCAACGGCATAAAAGGCACTTTGATCTTGTCCTGACTAAAGAAGTCGCGAAAATCATCTATGGTGGTGGACATTTTTTGAATGAACATATCGGCGGTGTCCACTGCTTTATCAAAGGATTCATCGTTTAACGTCCTGTCTTTATAGCTCAGCTCAAGGTTACTGAATAAGAGGGCTAGCGCGTTTAATGGCTGACGCCATTGATGGGCAATATTGTTAATCATCTCACCCATGGCCGCCTGACGACTCTGACTGATGAGAGTCTGGTCTTTCTGCCTGATATCAATAATAGCTGCATCCAGGTCCGATTGTATCTTGGCATTGAGTTCTTCCAGCCGAACTCTGAAACGCTTCTCACTTTGATACTGAATTACTTCAATTGAATTTTTTAGAAACTGACGGGTAAAAAATCCGGTAATGAGAGTCAACAATAAGAGCCCCACAGCAATACCATACAGCTCAAAACGCCACGGTTTCAATATTTCGTCACGGGAGTAGCCGGCTATAACAATGAATGGATATGAAGTAATGCGGGCAAAAGAGCTGATTCTCCATGTATTATCTGCAGGTGAAAAAAGCGTGATAGTGCCGAATTCAGCCCCGCTTGCCATGGCTGAACGCAATTGTTTTGATATGTTTCCAAGCGTCCCCACATCTGCATCACTTCCTGGAAGTTCAGGAAAACGGGTCAAAAAGGTCATGTCAGTATTTCGTAATACAATGGACCCACCAGGCCCGGTGACCACACTGGAAATAACATTTCGGAGACTTTCAAGCCGAATGGCCGCATAACAGACGCCGGCGAACGATCCATCCGGATTATTCATACGACGGGCCAGGTAAATTCCCCATTTACCGGAGCGCAATCCTTTAAGGGGCTTTGAGACGACAAGGCTGGATGTGGGATGTTTTTTTGCTTCTTGAAAAAATTCACGCTGTTCAATATTCAACTTTTCCTGTTGGTTCACCCCATAGACAACGTTCCCCTCCGCATCTGCAATATGGAAAAACTCCATGGGGGGCTCAAGCAGGTCACTATGGAGATCCCATATGTTGACGAATTGCAGCCTCAGATAATTTATCATGCTGTTTCAGATAGAGATAATCTTTGGCGTTTGTTCGTATAGTTGCATCTGCTTTTTCCAAGTCAGACTTTATATGTTGTTGGAGAACAGCAACGAGATTCCGCGAGTTAAGAGAGGACCGCTCCAGATAACCATTTCGGCTGTACCCAAGGAAAAAAGCCGAAATACACGTAATCAGTAAAACCCCGGTAACCCACACCGCAATGATTCGTCTTTCGATATATGACTTTTCAAGTGTGACATCGTGCTGTTCACCACTACTCAGCTGTTTCTGCATGAAATCACCTCTGGTGAGCAACGTTCAGGCTTCGATCAATAACTGTCTATTTGCACAGCAACTACCCAAACAAGTATACATAAACAGCTTTTTTACAAGTCAGCCCGCTTTTCGAGCCACTTATCGAGCATTTCAGAGAGTTTACTTTTGTTAACCGGCTTTGAAAGATAGTCATCCATCCCTGCCTTCAGGCATTCTTCGCGATCTTCTGCCATGGCGTTAGCCGTCATTGCTATGATTGGAACATTATGATTACGCACGGAAGAGTCGGGACCACGTATGGCCATCGTAGCCAAGAAGCCGTTCATTTCTGGCATTTGGCAATCCATGAGGACCAAATCGTAATCGATCTTTTCTAGTGCTTGAATAGCTTCAATTCCATTTGCCACCACATCCGCATTATACCCCAGGCTGCTGATCATTTTTTGAGCAACCTTCTGATTGATGATATTATCCTCTGCAAGCAGTATCTTCCACGTTTTTTCCGGGAGTTGTTCGCTTTGCCCAAGAGTCAACGGCTCGGCAGTTATGCCATTTTGTCGGCCAAGTGCCCGGCTGAGACACTCATACAGGTGAGCCTGTTTGAGTGGTTTGGTCGTAGTGGCAACAAAACCAACTTGTTCGATGAGTTGAGTATCAATACGTCTTCCAAGCGTTGTCAACAGTACCATGGCTATCGAACCAAGCTCAGGATCTGCTTTAATTTGTCTTCCCAGCTCAACGCCCTCTAAACCTTGCATCTGGTGGTCAATGAGCACAATGTGGAATGGCAAGCCCGCACGTGCTGCCTCTTGAAGAATCTTAAGCCCCAACTCTGCAGAGGAACTGGTTTGGCAAAGGCACCCCCATCCCTCCAGCCGTTTAGCCAACTGGGTGCGACTGGTAGAATTGTCATCAATTACCAACACGGAGGTGTTGCTGAAACCACGCTGAGGCTGTCCATCCGTGGCGGTCAGACCCTGCGCTGAAAGATCAAAACAGACAGTGAACCAGAAAGTAGAACCCTTACCATATTCACTGGTTACCCCTATTTCACCACCCATCAGCTCAGCCAGCTGTCGACAGATTGTCAATCCAAGACCGGTACCACCGTACTTTCTTGTTGTAGAGCTCTCAGCTTGCGTAAACGGAGCGAAGACAGCATCCAAACGCTCTTCCTGAATACCGATGCCGGTATCGCTGACTTCGAACAGAACTACTACTGACCCTTGGTGGAGAGACTTCACGGTAGCAGTGAGGACAATCTCCCCTTCCTGGGTGAATTTGATGGCGTTACCGGCCAGATTGGTAATGATCTGCCGTACTCTGCCGGAATCTCCCGTAAGGTTTTTAGGAATGGCGGGGTCAACGTTGCAGATCAGTTCCAGTTGTTTCTCCTCTGCACGGAGTGCCAACAGCTCCGCCGTATCCTCAATTGTCGTTAACAGGTCAAAATCAATTGACTCCAAAGAGAGCTTACCTGCTTCAATCTTCGAAAAATCAAGAATTTCGTTGAGTATCTCCAGCAGATTTTCACCACTCTTGCGCACAATTTCTGCGCAATCACGTTGTTCAGCGGTCAGTCCCGATTCAAGCAGGATGTCGGCCATACCTATTACACCGTTCATTGGTGTACGAATTTCATGGCTCATGGTTGAAAGGAAGTTGCTTTTTGCCCTGGTAGCCAATTCTGCACGTTCTCTTGCTTCATTCAGTTCATCAATCAACATTTTCTTCTCAGTGATATCCACACAGACGGCAACGTAATGCGTGATAACTCCGGCGGTATTACGCAGAGGTGTGATTGTCGCTAATTCCCAATATAAGCTGCCATCTTTGCGCCTATTAACCATCTCGCCATGCCAGAATCCCCCGGCCAGAAGTGTTGTCCACAATCCAGTAGATACTTCAGGAGGAGTCAGCCCCGATTTTAAGATTCGGGGGTTTTGGCCGATCAGCTCTTCTTGAGAATACCCTGTGATCTCGGTGAATTTTGGATTGACAAACTCAATAATTCCTTGCGGGTTTGTCATGACGATCGATACGGGGCTTTGTTCGACGATACGGGAGAGCTTCAGGAGTTCTTCCTCATACTCTCTCAGTCGCGTTATGTCAGTGTCAACCCCACGGTAACCGGTCAGATTGCCATCGGCGTCAAAGATCGGTACGCCATTGGTTTTGAGGAGAATAGCATGGCCTTTTTTATGCACGTTCCAGTTTTCAAGATTTTTGATACGCTCCCTATTATGCACAATCCCCCTGAAAATGTGACCAAACCTTACTGCTTCTTCAGGTGGCATGAAGTCACAGGGTGTTTTACCAATAATCTCATCCGGTGTGTAGCCAAGATGCTTTACTGCAGAATCGGAACAGTAGGTGTATCGCCCATGACTATCAACCTCCCATACCCAGTCGGACATGGTTTCAACGATAGCATTCAAGGTATCGTTGGAATGCTTGACATCCAGATTTGCTTGTACCAGTGCCATTTCAGCAAACTTCCGCTCCGTAATGTTTTCATGGGAGATAACGGCGAGCTGTCGATCTCCAACAGTAAATGAATCGATATTACAAATAAACCAGCGATTCTCAGTGGCTGAGTGGCAGGGGTACTCCTTTATAAATTGAGTTAAATTTCCGGAGAGAACATCTTTGAGCCCTGCGTGAAAAGCACTGATATCAGTTATGTCACCATGATCGCCAACGGCACATGCATGTAAATAATTAATACCTTTACCGACACTTTCAGCTGTTGCACCATTCTCAGCGGCAAAAAGATCCCAGGCTCGATTTGTGAAAATGATGTTTCCGTCAGCATCAACAACACAAATATGGGCACTGAGACCGTTAAGCGTTGAACGGTTAAAATGTTCCAGGTCACGGATTGTCTGTTCAGCTTTGCGACGCTCGGTTATATCCGAGAAAGTCACCACGGCACCGCGGGTAACGCCGTTTTCAATGATTGGGTAGGATGAATACTCGGTTGAAAAGGGGGTGCCATCTTTTCGCCAGAACACTTCAGTGTCAATATGGCATCCATTCCCGGTATCTTTTGCACGATAAATCGCACATTCCTTAACAGGATACGCTATACCATCAGAGTGACTATGATGGATGAGTTCATGCATATCATGTCCAAGGCAATCATGAAGGGTAAATCCTAAAATTTCCAAACCGGCTCTGTTTATAAAAGTACATGCCCCTGTCGTGTCAATGCCATAAATGCCTTGATCTGTAGTTTCGAGAAGTTGTTTAATCCGCCTTTGAGCCGAATCCGCCTCCAGAACTGCATTGCTTAATTGATATTCAAGGTTTTTATGGTCAGTAATGTTATGAGTAAAGCCACACCATACGGTGCTGCCATCTTGCATTTTTTGTGGCATGGCACTGCCATAGTGCCATTGTAGTCCCTGTTTCGGCAGAATGACCCGATACTCGTATTCCCATGGTGAAAGCGTCCGTGCCGACCCGTTAAAAGAAAGCTTTATACCTTCGGAGTCATCCGGATGAAAACGGGAAAAGACTGAAATAGCATTGTCTCCAATATCATCTGGGCCCAACTCAAAGAGCTCCTGTATGCCATTACTGACATAGGGAAAGCTGTGTCGACCATCTGCACTTATACAATACTGGAAAATCATCCCTGGAACCTGGCGTGAGAGGTCGTGCAGTAAATCATGACTCTTCTGTAATTTTTCCTCCAGAATCTTCCGCTGAGTTATCTCGGAGAAACCCCAGATACTCCCTGCATGGGGCGCAGCGGGATCAACAGCCGATCCGGTAAGGTTAACAATAAGTGTCGTTCCGTCCTTGCGCTGTAAGGTCTGCTCTTTCTCAAACGGCATACCAGTCATGAGAACAGGGTAAATGGTAGTTCCAAACTGTTCATATTCTTGGTCGGAATTGTACAGTATCCTGGTACTTGCATCGGCCACTTCATCTTCATTGTACCCAAACATTCCATAGAATGCCGAATTTCCCCATTTAATCTGCCGATTTTGCACAAATATCATCCCGCTACCGGCATTTTCGAGGATTTTTCTGCGTTCCTCCGATATTCTCTGTTGCTCCTGTTCCAGGTGTTTTCTGTCGGTGATGTCGACAAAGGTCACCAAACTTGTGCCATCACCCTGATTGACCGAAGTTATCAAGGCGATGATTTCGCCACCACTTCTGGTGGTTACCACATACTCCCTGTCGAGTGTTGCACCGACATCAGTACGAGCACCGGCCAAATCATTACTCCAAGTCGTATTTACCCAGTTGCGGTATTCTTCATCGGGGTAGGCTTTCTCCATCCAGACATCGACGGTTGGTATCTGTTCAAGCGTATAACCAAACGTTTTTACAAAGTTTGTATTGACATAAAGGACCTTTCCATCAGAAGAGTTCATGGCACAGGACACCGGTAAGCTATCCATCATCTTGCGGAATTTTTCTTCTCTCTCTGCCAACTGGCGATCCGCCCGCAAACGACGAGCGCAGGCAAACAGGCTCGCCCTGAACTGATTCAGACTAATTGGCTTCGTGATATACTTGTCAATACCTAACTCAATAGATTTTTTAAGATAACTTACCTGATCAAAGGCAGTTACCACAAGGATTGCGACGGCATGGTCCTGTTCCCGAATCTGACGGGCCATTTCGAGACCATCCATGATTGGCATGCGGATATCGGTGATAATAATATCGGGATGATGGGCATGATAGGCGGCCAACCCCTCTTCGCCATTCACTGCGGTTATCAGATTACCGCAATAGCGTGACAACAAATTGACACCCTGCTCTAAAATATAATCCTCATCCTCTACATACAGGACAGTAAGGTTCTTCAGAAAATCACTGTCAGCGGCGTCACTACTTATCATGACAGCCCTCCAGAGGCACATAAATGGTAAATAGACAGCCATTCTCCACGTTACGTAATTTAATGCTGCCGTTCATATTGTGCTCAATGATCATCTTCGACATATAAAGACCGATGCCGGTTCCCTTCTCTTTCGTTGTGAAGTATGGTTCAAAAACACGCTCAATAATATCCTCGGATATACCGCCCCCATTATCCTGCACCGTTACAACTCCCGCACTCCCATCCTTCCCATAGGCGATGCTAACAACTCCTTCCCTTACTCCAGTAGCAACGATGGCTTCTTTCGAATTACCCAAAATATTGAGAAGTACGTGGGAATATTCGTTAGGAAATCCATACAGAGTGCAATCATCACCCGGTGCGACTGTAATTTTAATGTTATACGCCCGATATGAGGCTTCAACCATCTCAATCGTCCTGCTAATCTTTTCGAGTGCGGAGAATGACGTTTTGATCTTATCAGGGCTGAAAAAATCACGGAAGTCATCGATGGTAGTGGACATTTTCTGAATGAGCCTGTCTGCAGATAAAGCTGTTTTGTCGAATAATTCTTCGGTCAGCATATTATCCTTAAAGGTAAGCTCAAGGTTTGATAGCAGTAGGGATAGCCCATTTAGCGGCTGACGCCATTGGTGGGCAATGTTATTTAACATTTCACCCATAGTCGCCTGGCGATTCTGGGTAATGAGCATCTGATCTTTCACACGTAATTCATTGATAGTTTCATTAACTCTCTGCTGCAGAAGAATATTGGAGCGTTCCGCCTGCTCTTTGGCCCGGGTTTCGTCAATATGATGTATTTGTCTGATGGCGTCTTTATGAATACGCTGCGCCGCCAACCAGAGGAGAAACGTCACAAATACAATCAGTCCACAGACACCAACCACCTCTAAATACCACGGTTTAAGTATCTCCTCAAGACCATGCCCGGCTATGATGATAAACGGATACGGCGTTACGTGCGCAAACGAGCTTATTCTCCACGCATTGTCAGTCAGGGAGTGGAGTGTAACGGTGCCTGCCTTGGTTCCATTTGTTAAAGCGGCTCGCAACTGTGGTGGCGTTTTTGCCGCTTTACCTATATCGGCGGCACTCCCGGCGACATCCGGGTAACGCGAAACCAACCCCAAGTCTGCACTACGCAAAACAATTGACCCGCCTGGTCCTATATTTACCTGTGAAAAAATATTTGCAATGGTTTCCAGGTGATAGCCGGCGAACACAATGCCGGCAAATGAGCCATCGGGTTGATTCAAACGACGGGCGAAATATATTGTCCATTTGCCTGTAAGTCGTCCGAGGATCGGTTTTGTTATGATAAGCTTGGGAGTAGCGTCATTCTTTGCAGTCAGAAAATGTTCTCTATCAGCGATAGTTATGGACTCAGCGGGGTTAATACCAAAAATTATAGTACCATCTTTGTCAGTTATGCGCAGAAACGCAACCCTGGTGCCGAGTACACTACGTTGCCACTCCAGGTGCTCCTGAATTTTTGAGTATCCAAGGTGTTCAATAAAATTGAGGTGGGTATATTCGGCTGCAGTACTCTGTAATACGGAGTCAACAACATCAATATCGTCACGGATACTCTGCTGGAGAATTCTGGTTATATTCTGTGAAGCTATCTCGGCCCGTTCAATGTAATTGCTCCGACTGTAAGTGAGAAAGCTCGCTGCGACGGTTGCAAAGATAAACACCAGCCCAAACCATACTAACAGTATTTTCTTTTTCAGGGTTTTCAAATCCTGCTCCATGTTTTCGCGAAGACAGACCGATGTTGTTTCAGGCATTCGCACCTCCATCAGAGAAAGCAATGCGAATAGCCCCCAGGCTGCCAAGCATGGAAACCGCCACAGGAAGCAGAAAAGTACCCCTCTCGCCGCGATATTGCGCTACGGGGGGGGGGGGGGGGGGGGGGGG
>CAIUSO010000032.1 GCA_903901875.1 uncultured Geobacteraceae bacterium
ATTTTGTTAAAAAAAGAGGCTTGTTTTTTTAACAAAATTGGAAGAAACTGCTGCCATGACCGTAAGCAAGCAAATCGAAAACAGAATTAACGAGCACGGCCCAGGGTGGGTTTTTTCTCCAGCCGACTTTCTTGATCTCGGATCTCCGCATACCGTAGGAATGGTGCTGATCCGCCTGGTTCGCGGGGAAATAATTCGACGCCTGGCCAGGGGGCTGTATGATTTCCCGCGGAAGCACGAGCAACTGGGCCTTTTGTCTCCATCGGTAGATATGATTGCCGAGGCATTGGCTCGCCGCGACGGTGTACGTCTTCAACCGTCAGAGGCGACAGCAGCCAATATGCTGCATCTTTCCGAGCAGGTTCCAATGCGGGTTGTCTATGAGACCGATGGCCCTGCCCGAAAGATCAAGGTCGGAACACTAACCATCCAATTCCGTCGACGGGCACCTCGCAAAATGGCAACCGCTGGAAAGATGAGCGGTCTTGTTTTCGCCGCGTTACGGGGACTGGGTAAGCGCTATGTAACTCAAGATCAGATCGCTCACCTACGCCAGCTATTGACACAAGAAGACCGTAACCGCCTGTTATTTGATCTGCCACAGGCACCAGCATGGATGCACCCCTTCCTGAGATATATTGCCGGAGATGAGGACAAATGATGATCAGTTTTGAGCAACTGCCCACGGAAGAGCGGGCCTTATATCTGCGTGAGGCAGCGGTGCGGCTTAATATGCCGCCGGTAATCGTTGAAAAGGATTATTGGGTCTGCTGGACGCTGCGTGAACTCTTTTCCCTGCCGGATGCAGGGGGAGCGCTTACCTTCAAGGGCGGAACGTCATTGTCGAAGGTTTGGGGACTGATTGAAAGGTTTTCGGAAGATATCGACATTACTATTGATCGGGACTTTTTGGGGTTTGGCGGCGACAAAAATCCGGAAACTGCTCCATCAACCAAACAACGCAACAACCGACTTAAAGAGTTGAAAACCGCCTGTCAGGAGTATGTTGAACAGAAGCTGCTGCCGCTTCTTGAAGCCCGTATCCGTTCCGTATTGCCGGCAGGCGACAGTTGGTTGCTTCGTATGGATGAAGCCGATGTGGATGGTCAGACGATTCTGTTCCAGTATCCCGCCAGTCTGCAATCAGAAGACGGATTTTATGTGCAGCCTATCGTCAAAATAGAACTTGGCGCACGCTCAGATACCTGGCCGTCGGAAGCGGCAATCATCAAGCCATTTCTGGTTGAGGTGTTGAACACGGTAGTTGCTCCGCTGGATTGTTCTGTCCAGGTACTGTCTGCCGAGCGGACCTTTTGGGAAAAAGCGCTTCTGATACATGAGGAGACCTTCAGGCCGGTGGACAAGCCCCGACGAGCCCGTATGGCCAGACACTATTATGACCTGTGGTGCCTTATCCAAAAGGGCATTGCCGCCAGGGCGGCAGAGGATAAGGCCTTGTTTGACCGTGTAGCTGCGCACCGTCAGGTGTTTTTTCGCTTGAATTGGGTGGATTATAGCACGGTAAATAAGGGGAATTTGCGGCTGATGCCTGTAACGGGTGATGTACAGGCCTGGAAGCAGGATTATGAATGGATGCAGACGGCCATGTTTCTTGATGACCCACCACCGTTTGAACAAATACTCGATGGAGTGCGCCAATTTGAAGAGGAATTCAACAGGTTGTAATCATTTCGTCTTTATTCACGTGTGGTCCTCTGAAAAGAGCTTTTAAAGACAAAAACGACTCGAACGACATATTATGACATACACCTGTTGTATAATTGAAGAAGAGAGAGACAAACGTGGATAGTATGGGGAATTGTATGCCGCGTGAAGATAATATGTGTCATTCAGACGGTGCGGATCAACGTACGCCGCTG
This sequence comes from uncultured Geobacteraceae bacterium, assembly GCA_903901875.1. Taxonomy (GTDB): domain Bacteria; phylum Desulfobacterota; class Desulfuromonadia; order Geobacterales; family Pseudopelobacteraceae; genus JACRCG01. The sequence goes on from CAIUSO010000032.1 coordinate 1,881, forward strand.
AATTTCATCGATCTATTCTGTGGCTGCGGTGGATTTACCGTTGGAATGGAACGCGCAGGGTTCAAATGTCTGGCTGCGATTGATTTCAATGCGGAAGCTGTTACCACCATGCAAACCAATCTTTCTCATATCAAGCATGTCCTGCATCGCGATCTGACAGTTTATACCGCTGACGAGCTGTCAGGGTTGATTGGTACCAAACATGTTGATGTCATAGTGGGAGGACCTCCATGTCAAGGTTTCTCAACTGCTCGTAAAGTTGATGGAGCCAATCATGGAGAACGACTCAAGGACGATCCGCGACGCCATCTTTATCGGGAACTTCTCAAATACGTTGGTTTCTTCAGGCCAAAAGTATTTGTAATGGAAAATGTTCTCGGGATTAAGACTGCTGCAGGCGGTAAATACTTTACCCGTGTTCAGGAAGAAGCGCGGTCTCTTGGGTACCGCGTACACGGCCAGGTGGAAGATGCCTGGGAACTTGGAGTGCCACAAAAGCGTCGCCGGCAGCTTATTATTGGTACCAGGGAAGATCTCCCTGGTTATTTCCTACCGAACCTGAAGCCGGCGCCACGTGCGCTTCCTCGCCCTCTGTTGGGAGCTGCAATTGGTGATCTTCCTCCACTTGGAGCTGGGAAGGGCAGCAATGAGAGTGTCTACGACGTGAATCGCTTGATCAAGCATATGTTGAATACTGGTGAGCCTGTACGCAATTACCTGTTTGATGTGCTCGAAATTGATCTTGCAAAGATGTTGACCAACCATGCTTCTCGTCCTCATAGCGACCGGGATCTTCGTGATTTTGCCCGGTTAAGGGAAGGGGAGAGTTCAGCAACTGCGATGCGAAATGGGATAGAATTTGAATTTCCTTACAGCAAGGACAGCTTTAAGGATAGATATACCCGTCAGAGTCGATTTGCTCCCTGTTCAACTATTGTGGCGCATCTGAGCAAGGATGGATTGATGTTTATTCATCCCACTCAAAGAAGATCTCTGACCCCGCGTGAGGCTGCCAGAGTACAAAGTTTTCCCGACTGGTTCCGGTTTCCCGAAGCTCGTACTCACTCGTTTAGAATGATTGGTAATGCGGTTCCTCCATTAGTTGCAGAAGCTGTCGGACGGGCTGTGGCTTCCTACATTGATAAGGAGTATCAAATGAACAATGAGACCATTCATGAAGATAGTGAAGGTATTCCTAAAGATGAAAATGAAGCTTTACAGTGGCTTGTCCCATTGCTTGATCTTGATAGTCGCGCTCTTAAGCGAATAAGCAAGGATGATTTTTTTAGGGGCTGGACTTCTATCCTATTTCTATATTCAGGTTTACATCCAGACGGAGCTCTTGAGCGCGGTGACATTTCCGATGAAATCGAAGATATTCCCGGCATTAGTTGCCTGGAACCTCGATTACTGAAACCATTCTTCAAAACCAGTGGATGGCCCGTTATACTTGTGCCGATTGCGGAGGAAGCTTGGCGTAGGTTTAAGAGTGGGAACTTTAAAGAGGAAGACCTCTATTGCGCAGACGCCCAAATTGCTGGGATGCATTTCCGTATTGGATGCAGCGAACGGAAATAATTGAAAATATAAAATGATCACTCTAACCAATCGACATAATAGCTGTAACTTCTTTAGCCGACAAGAAACCGGTCTCCAGCTTCTTTTACAGATTATAACTGAGAAGTCATATTCTTCTCCTCTTTTCCCGGAGCAAACCGAACTATGAATCCTTTGCTCAGAATGGCTGTTCAGGCCGGGTCTGAGAAGGCAGTTAGTCTGCATCTCAATAAAATATTTGATATTGATGAAGTAGACGATAAAGGAATGACCTTACTCATGCTTGCAGCTCTCCGAGGTCACAGTGAAACATGCCGGATATTATTGGAGGCTGGGGCAACTCCCCTTTTATATAACTTAGACGGGTTATCCGCACAATGCCTTGCTCTGGCCAACGGTCACACTGAAACTGTAAGTATGATCTGCAGATTCATCGTTGAAGTTTCTGAAGAACCTGAAAATTATTACACATCATCAAAC
>CAIUSO010000033.1 GCA_903901875.1 uncultured Geobacteraceae bacterium
GTCGTCAAGCACTTCGGAGTGCGCAATGTATTGACCGGGATCTTCGGATCCAACCAGGTAACGACCCGGGAGGTGGAGCAGGACGTCCTCAAGGTACAAGATATTCTGAGTCTCCAACCTCGGGAGTTCTACATGCTTTCCTATTCCGGAAGGTTCAAGGGAACAACTCTTGATGCTCCGAATCCCAAGCTGAAGATCATCTTCCCGGAAGCGCCTGCTGTTGTTTCCTCGTTTAATACCTGCCGTTCCCAGGATGATCCGGAAACTGCATGAAAGAAGTGTTCCTCGCAACGGCTGTTATCGGGACCGGGCTTGTGTCCTACGCAGCCCGGAACTTTTTTTATCATTTTGTCGACAATAAGTTCTTGGGCGACCCTCACCGCGAAAAGCTTGAGGAAAAGACTCTGGCCGAGGTGAGTAACACCTGGAACCGTAATGAGGACAAAACTTTGAGCGGAACTATTGTCGATTTCCGGGATATAGCCAAAATCTGGCGCGAGTCCGAACAGGAGCAAACTGCTGTACCCATGCCGCGTCCGACGTTCAAACATAGTGAGATCGAGCGGTTCTTTTCCGAGATGATAGATAAACGACACACCATTAAAGGCACCCGCCGGACCGTCATCGTTAAACTCCTCAAGATGCTCGATGAAGAGGGGGATTGCCCGTCCGTCGTAAAAATGAACCCGCTGGAAGCGGAAGGGAAATTTCCGGAAGACACATTTTCCATGCTGGCCACGGTTCCGCTGTATCGGCACACCCTCCATGTGGCGCGTAAGTGCGCGTCTAAGGTCAATCAGGAGGTCATGCTGCCGGATTTACTCATTGTCTCCCTCGCCCATGACATCGGCAAGATACCATCCTACCACGATAAAATGTATGCCACCGGAGATCACCCGCTCATTTCGGCAATCGTCCTCAATGGGATCACGGAATATGCCTCATTGGCGAACCGAGACGAACTGGACAAAATTATCAGGGAACACCATCTGCTCAAGGCTGAATATCCACTCACCAAGATGCTCAAACAGTGCGACCAGGCCGTGCGTAAAGAGGAGTTGGCTATGCTTGTCGGCGAAACGGTAGAGCGGGAGAAGGCATCAGCAACAACAGAAAACAGAGTTCCACCCCAAACCGTGCGTTGCTCCGCCACTGAAAAGTCGGCCACAAAGAATGCCCCAGTCCAAGAGAATAAACAGTCACATCCTCTGGGGGAACCAGAATCACAGGAGTTTACCGACCCCGTTGTACAGGAACTGCCATCCTGGTTTGACGCCGATGCGCTCCTTGCAGCGGTAAGGAAAAAGATCAACCAGCTGGAAACAACGCCCAAAGGGCTCCGATGGGCAGCAGTATCTACAAGCCAAGAACTCGTCTTCGCCAATCCTGATGGCCTGTGGGCAGCCATCAGGGAGGTGAGCTGCAATGATCCCGACATTCTCGCAGCAGATGGCGATGAAGAGACGAAAAGGAACTTTCTCTACACTATCGTATGGGAACTGAGCAGGGTTAAAGACGCCATTGCTACGGAATATGTTTCTGAAAAGTTTTACACAACCAAAGCGACCATCGTAACCGGAGCGGGAAAAGGGATCAATGCGCTCCTCGTGCCATTCAGGGTAAAAGCCTTCGCACAAAGCGCTGCAGCACTGGAGAGTTCGAAATCTCCCCTGCTTAAAAAGATGGTCAAAGAGATAAAACCGAAACAGTTGGAGGTTGAATCGTGCGTTATATAAGGGACTCGGCAGATACTATCACACCGTCTCGCATCCCGCCTTCGGGCCATCTTTCGCTACGTCTCAATCGCTCAATCCTCAGCGTAGCCCTGCTACGCCTGCGGTTTTGCTCAATCGGCGCAACAAAATCTGTCTCCGAATTCAGGCGCGATACTAGTCCATTAGTATCTACCAAGTCCCTGATCGCAGCCTTGCTGCTCGTCTCAGTTGCTGCCCAGGCCGGAGCCGGTTACTACACCGATTCCGGTAAGGGATGGTGGTGGTATCAAAAAGAGCCTGAGAAAAAGGAGACAAAGGAGAAAGAGCCAAAAAAGACAAAGGTGAAGAAAGTCCCGGCACTTTCAGACTACTCCTATGACGAAATCTGGAACATGCACCCGGACGACTTTGAGAAGTTCGCCGAAGGGCTGAAGAGGAAGGCGGTGCAGAACCCTTCCGAGGAGAACGTGAAGGACTACTACGAGGTTCAGGAAATAGCCCGGAAGAAAGCTCTGGCGTTCACCAACGTCGCCCAGTACGTCTGGCAGAAATACCCCGAGCTGACCACCGCCAAGGATTACCCGATAGCCACCCCCGGTAATCTCAGCCGAGTCGGCCAGATACAGGAAGAAAAAACCAGGAAGCTTCGCGACAACCGAGAGGAATTCGCCCTGATCTATTTCTACAAGAATGACTGCGGCTACTGCCAGCAGCAGCCGATCATCGACTGGTTCACCAACGCCACCGGCTGGCAGGTGAAAAGGATCAACATCGAGGAAAACCCAGGCCTTGCCGGAAGGTTCGGTATCGAAATAACGCCGGCAATGATCCTGATCCAGAAGGGTAACCAGAACTCCTTCCCTGTCTCAAACGGACTGATAACTGCCGAGGAGATCGAGGACAAGACATACAGGGCGGTGCGCCTCCTGAAAGGAGAGATTACCCCGGAGGATTTCAGCCTGTATGACTTTCAGAAGGGAGGCGGCTTCGATGTCAAGAAGAGGCCGCTTAACCTCGACCGGCAGTGAAGTTCCATCACCAGCGGAAAGGAGGTGAAACAACCATGAAAAGAAAAACAGCAAAAAAAATCATTGCGTCGGCGCTTGCCCTGGCGATAGCCACGATGCCCGCTCTTTCCTGGAGCGGTTGGGTCGATGACTGGATGACCCAGAAGACGGCGACATCCCCCAGTTACTATGAGGGTGCAAAGCGGGGCTACTATACCGGCGGATCTTTTTCCGCCCGCTGGCCCAATGGCACGGACTATCCCGTTACCGTA
>CAIUSO010000034.1 GCA_903901875.1 uncultured Geobacteraceae bacterium
CTCTGATGGAGGTTGTTTTCGACCTGTTCCAGGGTCTGCTGAAGCTGTCCCAGAGTCTGCTCTGTCTGTTGCCGTAGCGTCGTCTCTGCCTGCAGCTCAGCCTGGGTGTTTTCTGCCAGTCTGCTGGCTGCTTCGGTTTCCTGTCTGGTCTGCTGCAGCTGTTCTTCAAGCTGCTGCACCGTTTCATTTTTGTGAAGCACCTCCTCTGCAACTGCCGTACGTGCGGCGTGCTCGGCCTGCAACTGCTCGGAAATATCGGCCAGTTCACGGGTCCGTTCGGAGATGGCCTGCTCCAGATTTCTGCTGGTGAGGAGGTGTTCTTCGTTGGCAAATTCGGCGGCACTTTTGGCTTGGTTCAGCTCTTCTTCAAGGGTATTTCGCTCCGCAATGGTGCGTTCTATGGCACTGTTTGCCTGCGCCAACTTCTCTTCAATAGTTTGTCGGTCTGTTCGCTCGGTCCGCAACTGTTCGGCCATATCGGCCAGTTCCCGGGTCCGTTCGGCTATGGTCTGTTCCAGATTTCTGCTGGTGCGGAGGGACTCTTCGATGGCCAGTTCAGCGGCACTTCTGGCACGACCCAACTCTTCTTCGACAGATTTTCGCTCGGCCCGTTCCTCTTCAAGTTGTGCCGAAATGGTTTCAAGTTCCTGTGCCTGCTCGGTAGCGGTCATCTCGAAAATTTCACTTTTACGGAGAGATTCTTCGGTGGCTTTCCGTGCGGCAATGGCGGCCTTTGCATCCGCTTGAACCTGATTGAGATTTTCTTCAATGGCCTGGCGCTCGGCTCGCTCTTTCTGTAATTGCTCAGAAATGGAATCAAGTTCTTGTGACCGCTCGGCGATGGTTTTTTCCAGATTTTCAGTGGTGCGGAGCGATTCCTTAATGGCGGCTTCAGCGGTTTTGCGCTCTTCCCGCTCTGCCTGTAATTGCCGCGAAATTTTTTCCACTTCCTCTGCCTTCTCAGAAACGGTCATCTCAAAAACTTCACTCTTACGGAGCGATTCTTCGATGGCTTTCTGTGCGGCAATGGCAGTCTCTGCATCTGCTTTGACCTGAATCAGCCGTTCTTCGAGGGCCTGGCGCTCGGCACGCTCTTTCTGCAGTTGTTCAGAAATTTCCTCCAGTTCCCGCGATCGTTCGCTGACGGTCTTTTCAAGGGATTCACTCTTGCTGAGAGATTCTTCGATGGCGACTTCGACAGCCGCTTTGGCCCGATTCAGCTCCTCTTCAATGGCTTTCCGCCCGGCCTGTTCAGTCTGTAACTGTTCCGACACCGTTTCCAGTTGCCGTGACCGTTCGCTGACGGTCAATTCCAGTGATTCATTCTTTTTGAGAGATTCTTCAATGGTGGCTTCAGCGGCAAGCCAGGCCCGGCTTAACTCCTCTTCGGTCGCTTTCCGTTCGTCCCGTTCTTTCTGCAACTGCTCGGAAACGGTTTTTAACTCCTGTGACCGTTCGGCAAGATTCTGTTCCAGGGCTTTACTCGTTCGGAGAGCCTCTTCGATGGTGGTTTCGGCGGTGCTTCTGGTCAGGTTCAACTCTTCTTCCATGGCTTTCCGTTCAGCCCGTTCCGTTAGTAACAGGTCGGAAACGATATCCAGTTCACGGGAACGCTCGGTGAGAACCTGTTCCAGCGTTTCACCCTTGCGAAGAGATTCTTCCATGGCATTTTTGGCGGCAACGGCCGCTTCGACAGCCATCCTGGCCCGGTTCAGTTCCTCTTGGGCGGCTTTCCGCTCGCTCTGTTCAGTCCGGTACTGTTCGGAGATGGTTTCCAGTTCCCGTGAGCACTCGGCGAGGTTTTGTTCCAGAGCTTCGCTGGTACGAAGGGCTTCCTGAATGGACGCTTCGGCGGCGATTCTGGCCCGCTTCAGCTCCTCTTCGATGGTGGTTCGTTCACTTTGCTCGGCGAACAACTGATCAGAAATAGCTTCCAGCTCACGGGTCCGTTCCGTGACAACCTCTTCCAGAAATTCGCTCTTTTTCCCAGCTTCTTCAATGGCGGCTTCGGCGGTGCTTTTCGACTGATTCAGCTCCTCTTCAATTGCGCTGCGCTCAGCCTGTACGGCCTGCAACTGCTCAGAAATTTTTTCCAGCTCCTGTGACCGTTCGGTAACGACCTGCTCCAGAGCCTGGCTTTTCTTGCGGGATTCTTCGATGGTGGTTTCGGCGGCAAGCCAGGCCTTACCCAGTTCTTCTTCGGTGGTCTGCCGTTCATCCCGCTCTGCCTGTAATTGTCTGGATACGGCTTCCCGTTCCTCTGTTCGCTCCGTAATCGTCTGTTCCAAGGCTCTGGTCGTGCGGAGCGATTCTTCAATGGCGGCTTCAGTGGCAGCTTGCGCCCGGTGCAACTCGTCTTCGATGGCGGTACGTTCGGCTTGTACGGTGTCCAACTGGTCGGAGACGGTTGCCAGTTCTCTGGATCGCTCGGCAATTTCCCGCTCCAGCAGTTCGCTCTTTCTGAGGGATTCCTGAATGGTGGCCTCGGCAGCCGTTTTGGCCCGCTCCAGTTCGTCTTCAATGGCTTTCCGTTCGGCCCGTTCCGTCAGCAACTGTTCCGAAACGATGTCCAGTTCCCGTGACCGCTCCGAGAGTACCTGTTCCAGGGTTTCTCCCTTTTTCAGGGACTCTTCCATGGAATTCCTGGCGACGACAGCCGCTTCAGCAGCCATTTTGGCCCGGTTTAAATCCTCCAGAGCGGTCTTCCGTTCTGCTTCTTCAGCACGTAACCGCTCCGAGATTGCTTCCAGTTCCTCCGTGCGCTCGGCCACCGTCTGTTCCAGTGTTTTGCTGGTGCGGAGTGATTCTTCAATGGCCGCTTCAGCCGAGATACGGGTCTGATTCAATGCTTCCTCGGCGGTTTTCCGCCGGGTCTGCTCGGCCTCCAGCTGTTCTGATACGGAGTGAAGTTCCTCTGACCGTTCGGTAATGGCCTGTTCGAGGGCCTCACTGGTACGGAGTGATTTCTCAAGGGAGGCTTCGGCGGAAACTCTCACCTGGGTAAGTTCTTCTTCGGCGGCCTGACGCTCTGCCCGTTCCTGTTGTAACTTCTCAGAAATCGCTTCCAGTTCCCGTGACCGGTCGGTGAGCACTTGCTCCAGGGTTTCGCTGTTCTTGAGAGATTCTTCCAGTGATTTCTTTGCCTCAATTGCAGCTTCAGCGGCCATTCGGGCCCGCTTCAGTTCCTCTTCGACGGCCTGACGTTCGGCACGCTCACTCTGCAACTGCCCAGAGACCGCTTCCAGTTCCCGGACCTGTGTGCTTACCGCCTGCTCAACGGCACCGGCATGCTCTTTTTCGAGGCGCTGGAGTCGGCAATAGTTGATTGCACGTTCGGCGATCTTGTTCAGATGGTCGAAATCAAAGGGTTTCTGGATATAATCGAAGGCACCATTTTTGATTGCGGCAACCGCCAGATGCAGCTCATCAGGGTCGGTCATCAGCACAACCGGCGTATCGGGCCAGGATTTTCGGACACGAACGAGAAGGGAGATACCATCCTCGCCCGGCAATTTCATGTCGGAAATTATGACTTCAAACGGCTCACTATCAATCATGCTGTACGCATCAGCCACACTACAGGCCATGCTTACCTTGCAACCGATCTTTTTTAAACTGTTTGCGATCATACAACACATGTCTACTTTGTCATCAACAACCAATAAGTGTGGACGAGCCTGTACCATGTCTTGATCTGATTTCGTCATAAACTTCCCTCCACGTCGATTCTAATTACGAAGAAAATATGCAGAACCATCAATCGATGTCTGGTCGATTCGATTCGCCGATGATTTCATATCAATAATGAAAAAAGCTTGCAATCTTTAAATGCAGCTTGGCACCAAGAATTGTCACCTGAAGCAACTCTGATTGGCTGATGTTATGCCATTTCTATCAGAAAATTGTGAAAAAACTCCATAATATTAAGCAAGAAATAACCTTAATGCCGGGAAGTGGGGTAACAAATTTAGGTAGTTGTGCGGGGACCGTCCCCCCGTGTCCTTCGAGATTCCCCAGCCGTAAAAAAAAAGAAAAAAAACTTGACAAAATAATAAATATTGTTTATCTATATCTTTAGTAGACATTACTAGGTGGTTAAATGAAAGGGGTAGGGGCATGGGAAAGGTGTATTCGGATAATTCACAATCAATTGGTAACACTCCATTGGTAAAACTGAATCACGTGGTCGGTAATTCGCGGGCGACCATTCTGGCAAAGGTAGAAGGGCGAAATCCTTCCTATTCGGTCAAGTGCCGTATCGGGGCCAACCTGATCTGGGACGCTGAAAAACGTGGTGTGTTGAAGCCGGGTGTGGAGATTATCGAACCGACCAGTGGCAATACGGGCATTGCCCTCGCGTATGTGGCCGCTGCCCGTGGTTACGGATTGACGCTGACCATGCCGGAAACCATGAGTATCGAGCGTCGCCGGGTGCTGGCTTCTCTCGGAGCAAACCTGATCCTGACTCCGGGGTCCGAGGGGATGAAGGGGGCCATCAGCCGTGCTGAAGAGATTGCCGCTGCCGAACCGGAAAAATACTTTTTACCCCAACAGTTTAAAAATCAGGCCAATCCGGAAATTCACGAAAAGACTACCGGGCCGGAAATCTGGAACGATACCGATGGGGGCATCGATGTCCTGGTCGCCGGCGTCGGAACCGGGGGTACCATCACCGGCGTGTCCCGGTATATCAAGCATACCCAGGGTAAGCAGATTATTTCGGTAGCCGTGGAACCGAAGGAGAGCCCGGTTATTTCCCAAAAACTGGCGGGACAGGAGATTAAACCGGCACCACATAAAATTCAGGGGATCGGTGCCGGCTTTATTCCGGATACGTTGGACCTGTCTGTTGTAGACCGTGTCGAGCAGGTTGATAGCGCGGAAGCTCTTGAGTTTGCCCGCCGTCTGGCGAAGGAAGAGGGTCTGCTGGTTGGTATTTCCAGTGGTGCGGCGGTGGCCGCTGCGGTACGCCTTGGCCAGTTGGACGAGTATGCCGGCAAGACCATCGTGGTCATTCTCCCGGATGGTGCCGAGCGGTATTTGTCAACCGCCCTCTTTGAGGGGATTTAATCGGTCGCCGTGTTACTATTCAGCGCATTCCTTCAATGCCAGAATTTTACTGCAAATGCCCCCTGACCCCCCTTTAAAAAGCGGGGGGTAAAGCTTCCCCCTTTACAAAAGGGGGACTGAGGGGGATTTGCATTTGGAGTGCCGAAACGAGCTGAATAGTTACTTCGCCGCTTGCTGTTTGTGTTTTTGTTGGGCACGCGTTGCTTTGCCCGACTTACGGGTTAAACCAATGAGTTGAACCCACAAATCATGCGCCTTTCGCCGCTTGCTCCCAGAAAAATGTTCTGCACAGCTTGACACCCCTCCTCTTTTGCGGTAACTTGTCACGTCCTACCACCGGACACCCGAAGGTTTCGTCATAAACTATCTCCTTACAGTTAAAAGGTAGCTCTCGCATGAAAATTACTGCGGTTATTCCTGCACGTTACGCTTCGACACGTTTTCCTGGTAAGGCACTTGCGGATATCGGCGGCCGTCCGATGATTCAGCATGTCTATGAGCGTACGTGCCGGTCACAACTGGTGAGCCGGGTTATCGTCGCCACCGATGACCTCCGTATTGCCGATGTTATCAACCAGTTCGGCGGGGAGGTTATCATGACGTCCGCCGACCATGAAACCGGTACGGACCGGCTTGCAGAAGTCGCCGCCCGGCTGGATTCCGATATTATCGTCAATGTGCAGGGGGATGAACCACTCATCGATCCGGCCATGATTGATCTGGCCATTGAACCGCTTCTCAAGGATGCCTCCATCCAGATGGGGACGGTTAAAACACGCATCAAATGTCTCCACGATTTTCTCTCTCCCAATGTGGTCAAAGTGGTAACGGATAATCGGGGGAACGCCCTTTATTTCTCCCGTTCCCCCCTGCCATTTTTTCGGGACAAGTGGAAAGATCTGAAAGATGATTCATTCTGTTGCGGCAAGCTGCTCTGTTACAAACATGTGGGATTGTATGTGTATCGCCGCGATTTTCTCCTGAAATTTGCAACCATGCCCCCGACGTTTCTGGAAATTTCTGAAAAGCTGGAGCAGTTGCGCGCCCTTGAAAACGGTATAGCAATACGGGTGGTGGAAACCGAATTCGAATCCCTTGGTGTGGATACTCCCGATGATCTGCACAAGGCCCAGGAACAGTATCGAAAACTTCATACGTAAACAATGATCCGTCTGATCTTCAGGAGTTAAAAACATGAAAACCAAGTTTGTCTTTATCACCGGCGGCGTTGTTTCCTCTATCGGGAAGGGGCTGGCGGCCGCCTCTCTGGGAGCGTTGCTGGAGGCCCGTGGCTTGCGGGTTACCATGCAGAAACTGGACCCCTATATCAACGTTGATCCGGGCACCATGTCCCCCTTTCAGCATGGAGAGGTGTTTGTCACCGACGATGGTGCCGAAACCGACCTTGACCTGGGGCATTATGAACGCTTTACCAATGCGGTCCTTTCTAAAAAGAGTAATTTTACCACCGGTCAGGTCTATTTCTCCGTTATTACTAAAGAGCGCCGTGGCGATTATCTGGGGGGGACCGTGCAGGTCATTCCCCACATTACCGATGAGATCAAACTCAAAATCATCGAAAACGCCAAGGGGGCCGACGTGGCCATCGTGGAGGTCGGCGGGACGGTCGGTGATATCGAGTCACTTCCCTTTCTTGAGGCGATCCGTCAGTTCCGTTTTGACCGGGGACAGGGTAATGCACTGTACGTTCACGTGACGCTGGTTCCCTATATCCGGACCGCCGGTGAACTGAAGACCAAGCCGACCCAGCACTCGGTCATGGAGCTGCGTAAGATCGGTATCCAGCCCGACATTCTGCTCTGCCGCTGTGAGCGTGACCTGCCGGACGACATGAAGCGGAAAATAGCCCTCTTCTGTAATGTGGGGGAGAAAGATGTTATCCCGGTGGTGGATTCGGAGCATATTTATGCCGTACCCCAGGCACTCAGCAAAGAACATTTGGACGAGCAGGTGGTGGAAAAGCTGAATATCTGGACCAAAGCGCCGGACCTGACCAACTGGCAGGACGTGGTGGAGAAACTGCGTCATCCGAGTAACGGTGAGGTGCGTATTGCCATCGTTGGCAAGTATGTCGATCTGACCGAATCCTATAAATCCCTGGCTGAAGCTCTGACCCACGGCGGTATCGGCAACGATTGCCGGGTCAGCCTGAAATATCTTGATGCCGAAAAGATTGAGCGGGATGGTGCTGACGGGCACTTTGACGATGTGGACGGCATTCTGGTTCCCGGTGGTTTCGGGGAGCGGGGAACCGAAGGGAAGGTCATGGCCATTGAGTACGCCAGAACCCGCAAGATTCCCTTCTTCGGCATCTGTCTCGGCATGCAGATGGCGGTCATCGAGTTTGCCCGCAATGTGTGCGGCATCAGTGAGGCCTGCTCCAGTGAATTCCGTCAGGAGGGGGGTGAAGCCCTGATCCACCTGATGGAGGAACAGCGGGCGGTCAGTAAGAAGGGGGGAACCATGCGTCTTGGCGCATTCCCCTGTTCCATCGCCAAAGGAACTGTGGCCCATGGTGCCTATAACCAGACGGAAATTTTTGAGCGTCACCGTCACCGCTACGAGTTTAACAACAAGTACCGTGACCTGCTGACCGGCAAGGGGCTCATATTGTCCGGTGTCTACAAGGAGAAGGATCTGGTGGAGGTTGTTGAAATCGCCGACCATCCCTGGTTCCTCGCCTGTCAGTTCCATCCGGAATTCAAATCAAAGCCGCTGGTACCGCACCCGCTGTTCCGCTCCTTTATCGGTGCCTCACTGTTGCAACGGAATAAGGGGTAGGCCATGACCAGTGAAATTACTACCGGAACGGTAACAATCGGCAACAACCGGCCATTGGTGCTGATCGCCGGTCCCTGCGTCATTGAAAACGAGTCGGCAACCCTGCGCCATGCGGAGCGGCTCCTGACTATTTGCAGTGACCTGTCAATGCCGCTGGTGTTTAAAGCCTCCTACGACAAGGCCAACCGGACATCGGTCAACGCCTATCGTGGCCCCGGATTGAAAGAGGGGCTTGCCATCCTGCGCAAGGTGAAGGAGTCGCTGGGAGTGCCGGTTATTTCCGATATCCACTCCATCGAGCAGGTAGAACCTGCCGCCGAGGTGCTTGATATCATGCAGATTCCGGCTTTTCTCTGCCGCCAGACCGATCTTCTGGTGGCAGCGGCGCAGAGCGGCCGGATTATCAATGTCAAAAAGGGGCAGTTTCTGGCCCCGTGGGATATGAAAAATGTTGCCGGAAAAATTGCTGCCAGCGGCAACAAAAATATCATCCTGACGGAGCGGGGCGCTTCTTTCGGGTATAATAATCTGGTGGTGGATATGCGCAGCTTTCCGGTGATGCGCGCTTTCGGCTATCCGGTGGTCTTCGATGCAACCCACAGCGTTCAGCTTCCGGGGGGGCAGGGGGATTGTTCCGGCGGACAGCGGGAGTATGTGGAGTATCTGTCACGGGCGGCCGTTGCCGCCGGTATCGACGGCATCTTTATGGAAGTTCATGAAAATCCCGACGCAGCCCTTTGTGATGGCCCCAATTCAATTCCGTTACATGAACTTCCCACCCTGCTGCGGATGCTGCAAACCATTGATGGGGCGGTTAAGCAGGCGTTGCCATGAATGTTATCGATGAGGCACGGCGGGTAATCGGTGTGGAAGCCCTGGCATTGACCGCCATGGCCGAGCGGATAGATCATTGCTTCGAGCAGGCCATTGATCTGATTCTGGCCAGTACGGGGCGGGTCATCGTGAGCGGAATGGGAAAGTCGGGTCTGGTGGGGCAGAAAATAGCCTCCACCATGGCTTCCACCGGCACGCCGGCTTTTTTTCTCCATCCGGCCGAAGGGATCCATGGGGACCTGGGGATGATCATGACCGGCGATGTGGTCATTGCCATTTCCAATAGCGGTGAAACCGAAGAAATTCTCAGAATACTCCCCTCTGTCAAGCGTCTTGGTGCCCGTCTGATCGGCATGAGTGGCAATGTCACCTCCAATCTGGCCCGGGTCAGTGACGTGTTTCTTGATGTTTCCGTGGCCGAAGAGGCATGCCCACTGGGGCTTGCTCCGACCGCTTCCACGACCGCCACACTGGCCATGGGTGATGCCCTGGCGGTGGCACTGCTGGTCAAGCGTGGTTTCAAGGCCGAGGATTTTGCCATTTTTCATCCGGGCGGTGCCCTGGGGAAAAAACTCATTTTACGGGTTGAGGATCTGATGCACCGGGGGGAGGGTATTCCGCTGGTACGGGAAGACACTCTGATGAAAGAGGCACTGTTCGTGATTACGGACAAGGGGCTTGGAGTAACCGGTGTCTGTGATGCTTCGGGGGCACTCAAGGGGGTCATTACCGATGGTGACCTGCGCCGCTCCCTTGAAAAGGGGTTTGATATCCTTAACCAGCGTGCCTCCGAAATCATGAAGCATGGGCCGCTTCGTATCAAGCGCAGCGAGCTTGCCGCTGCGGCTCTCCAGATTATGGAACAACGGGCAATTACCTCCCTGTTCGTATTCGACGATGACATCCGCTCCGCTCCCTGTGGAGTAATCCACCTCCATGATATTCTCAAGGCCGGTATTGCATGATTGATCAGAGATTGAAGGATATTCGCCTCTTGCTGCTGGACGTTGACGGTGTCATGACCGATGGCGGCATTATTTATGATGCCCATGGTACTGAAACGAAGGTTTTTAACGTTAAGGACGGCCATGGCATCAAGATGCTGCAACGTCAGGGGATCCAGGTTGGTATCATCACCGGCAGGAGTTCCCTGGTGGTCGATCTGAGGGCCCGTGAACTGGGTATTGAGCTGGTGTATCAGGGCTCTCTGAAAAAGCTGGAAAGCTACGATGACGTGAAACAGCGGACCGGTTTCAGCGACAGTCAGATCGCCTATGTGGGGGATGATGTCATTGATGTACCGGTCATGCGGCGGGTCGTTTTCGCCGCCGCACCGGCCGATGCTCTCCCTGAAGCACTGGCTGTCGCCCATTATGTTACTTCCCGCGCCGGGGGGAGGGGGGCCGTACGGGAAGTCTGTGATCTTATTTTGAAAGGACGGGGATTGTGGAGTGCCGTCGCTGACCGTTATGAACTATAGATTCAATCTTCATGCCAATTTTACTTTCCCGCCACGTAATGCTGGACAGTACCTTTTCTCGGTGATATAGTCCGCCTTAATTATGGTCTCATCCGCTTATATCAGGCCTTTACTGGCACTACTCGTACTGGCGGCGATAATCGGTATCGCGGTCGTGGTTTTTCGGAATGTACCCCACGGTTCTCCTCCGGCCCACCCGGCAGATCGACAGCTTCCCCACAATATTGATATTGCGCTGAAAAAGGCCCGCTTCTCCGAGATTCAGGATGGTCGGGTCACGTGGGAGCTTGTTGCCGAGCGTGTGGAGTATGACAAAAGTGGTGATACGGCCTATTTGACCGGTATTAAAATGGAATTTCAGCGGAACGGTGCCCAGGGCGGGGTGACGGTGACCGCCGATAACGGGGAATACCTCAGCACGGCAAAGAATGTCCGGCTGAGCGGCCATGTACTGGTTGCTACGGAAGAAGGGGCACGTTTTACCACCGATACTCTCCTGTATACCGGTGCGACTACCCAATTCAGCACCGCCGGTCCGGTTCATTTTCGCCAACAGAGATTGGAACTCGCCGCCATTGGCATGGCTTTGAATGTCAAGAACCAGCAGGCCCGTTTTTCTTCTGCAATTGATGCGTCGGTAACGATGCAATGACTTTATACCGGTTCCGGGTACGAGAGATGAAACATATACTGATCTTCGGCATAGTGGCCTGTTTCTGGTGTATAACCGCCTCCGTGGCGCTTTCAGCGACGCCGGTTCACAAGGATCGCCCCAACCTGCCCATTACCGTAAAATCCAATGAACTGACGGCCGACAACAAAGGTAAGACGGCGATTTTTTCCGGCAAGGTGGTTGCCCGACAGGGGGATATCACCATTTACTGTGACCGGTTGGTGGTGAATTATGCCGATAAAAATGGTGATGTTGAAAAGGTAGAGGCGTCGGGTAATGTCAGGATCATTCAACTTAACCGGACCGGATTTGCCGAACAGGCGGTCTATGATAGCCGTGTCGGTCGCATTGTACTGACCGGTTCCCCACGGGTTGTGCAGGGGGGAGACAGCATCAGCGGAAAAGTGATCACCTATTATGTCGATGATGAAAAGAGCGACGTGTCAAGTGGCGGTGATCCCAAGGCCCGCGTCGAGGCGGTCATAAATCCGTCTCCAAGGAAAAGTGATGCCGGCGGCCGCTGATTCACGACTCTGGACGAAGTCACTCAAGAAGAATTACGGCAACCGCCAGGTGGTCTGCGGGGTGGATATTTCCATCAGCTCCGGGTCGGTTATCGGGTTGCTGGGACCCAACGGGGCCGGTAAAACCACCACTTTCTATATGGTGGTCGGTCTGGCCCACCCGGATGGTGGGCAGGTGTTTCTCGGCGATGACGATATCACGGCACTGCCGATGTACCAGCGGGCCCGACGGGGAATCAGTTACCTCCCCCAGGAAGCTTCGGTTTTTCGCAAACTGTCGGTGGCCGATAATCTCATGGCTATTATTGAGACCGTTGAACCGGACAGGCGGCGGGGACATGAGCGGATGGAGCAGTTGCTGGAAGAGTTTTCAATCACCCACATCGCTTCCTCCAAGGGGTTTGCACTTTCGGGGGGAGAGCGGCGGCGGGTTGAAATTGCCCGGGCGTTGATTACCAACCCTTCATTTGTGCTGCTGGATGAACCATTTGCCGGTATTGATCCCATTGCCGTAGCCGATATTCAGCAATTGATCGTTTCACTGAAACAGAAAAACATCGGTGTCCTGATATCGGATCATAACGTACGGGAAACGCTGGGAGTCTGTGATTCCGCCTATATTCTGAGTGGCGGCGCAGTGCTTGAACAGGGGACACCGACCGAAATAGCCGGCAGTGAGCGGGCCCGGGAAATTTATCTCGGTAAGGATTTCCGGCTGTTTTGAGCATATATTAATCGCTGTTTTTGTTGTATGGTTTTGTTTATAGTCTTATAATCTGCTGGCACCAAGGGAAACTGTTTTATGGCAATGGAGATGCGTCAACAACTGAAGATGTCCCAGCAACTGGTGATGACCCCCCAGTTGCAGCAGGCTATCAAACTTCTTCAGATGACACGTATCGAACTTCAGGATCTGGTGGTCCAGGAACTGGAAGAAAATCCGCTTCTGGAAGAGAATACCGATCCGGAAGAGGTGCGGGAACTTGACGTGATGGAAGCGGCCGAACGGGAGATTGATCCGGCCGAGAATACGGTTGACTTCCACGAGGTGGAAACCGGTGAAGATACGTTGCGTGACTGGGACAGTTATCTTGACGGTTACAACTACAGTTCGGGAGAACAACAGTATGGTGGGGACGACGAGCGTCCCTCCTTTGAAAATCTCCTGACCCGCAAGGGAACCCTGATCGACCACCTGCTCTGGCAGCTCCATATGGGGCAGTATTCCGAGATGGATGTTCGACTGGGGGAGATTATTATCGGCAATGTTGACGAGTCCGGCTATCTGCGGGCCTCCCTTCAGGAAATTGCCGATGCCGATTCTGCCACCGAAGAAGATGTGCTGGACGTGCTGGAATGTATTCAGGAGTTTGATCCACCCGGAGTTGCCGCCCGTGATCTGCGGGAGTGCCTGCTCATTCAGGCCCGCATCCTTGGTATGAAGGGGAGCGTGGTTGAAAGCGTGCTGCTCGATCATCTGGGTGATCTGGAAAAACGCAACTACAAGCAGATTGCCCGCATACTCAAGGTTGATGTGAACCAGGTGCTGATGGCTTCAAAGATTATTTCCGGCTTTGATCCCCGCCCCGGTTCGTCGTTCAGTACCGATGACGTCCATTATATTTCTCCCGATATTTTTGTCCATAAAGTCGGAGATGATTATGTGGTTATGCTGAACGAAGAGGGGTTGCCCAATCTGAAGGTCAGTACCCAGTATGCGGAGGGGCGCAGTACGGGGCAGATAGATTCCCAGGCGGAGCACTACATCAGTGACAAGATGCGCTCGGCGGTGTGGCTGATCAAGAGTATCCAGCAGCGACAACGGACCATTTACAAGGTTGCCAAGAGCATCATCCGCTTTCAGCGGGAGTATTTTGACAACGGCATAGAGTTTCTGCGCCCGCTGGTATTGCGTGATGTTGCGGATGATATCGGTATGCATGAATCAACCATCAGTCGTGTTACCACCAACAAGTACATGCAGACCCCCCAGGGACTTCTGGAGCTGAAGTATTTCTTTAACAGTGGCCTTTCAACCAGCGAGGGTGATTTTGTCGCCTCGGAGAGCGTCAAGAATCGAATCAGGGAAATTATTGAAAAGGAAAATCCGCAAAAGCCGTTGTCCGATCAGAAAATTGCCGAAATGTTGACCGGTCAGACGGTTAACATCGCGCGTCGCACGGTGACCAAATATCGGGAAATGCTTAACTTTGGATCTTCTTCGGAACGGAAACGACATTTTTGACGTACTGCCGTGGCGGCAGTCGTCCATTTCACCACACAATCACACAGGAGGTATGTATGCAGGTAACGATGACATTCAGACACATGGAGCAGAGCGATGCTCTCAAGGCGTACGCTGAAGAAAAGCTTGAGCGGGTTGCCAAGTATATTGACAGTCCCATCAGTGCCCAGGTTTATTTCTCCGTAGAAAAGAAAATTCGTCACATTGTGGAAATAGTGATCAATTCCAAGGGGATCAGCACCAAGGCCTCTGAATCGACCCACGATATGTACGCCGCCATTGATGCCGTTATTGATAAAATCGAGCGTCAGCTGGTTCGATATAAAGAAAAGATCAAAGCTCACAAACCAAATGGTGACGAGCATGGTCGTCAGCTTTCCAAAAAAATATTCCAGGCTGATAGTATTGAAGCCAGCAGTGAACCGGTGGTTATCAAAACAACCAGTGAAGTTGCCAAACCGATGTCGGTTGATGAAGCGGTCATGCAGATGGATCTGCTCCACAAGGATTTCATCGTGTTTATCAATGCCGACAGCAATGAAATCAATGTGCTGTATCGCCGTAAAGACAGTAATTTCGGTTTGATAGAGCCAGAGCGGGCATAAACACTTCAGGCCCCATGGACGGAATCTCTCTTTCGATACAGGAAATACTGAACGACAACGAGTACGGTCTTGGCCTGTCTCTGCTTGCAGGTGCCAAGGGGCTTGTTCAGCGGATTTCCAGTTCACGTATTCAAAAGCCGGGGCTGGCTCTGGCCGGTTATACCGAGCACCTGCACCCTGACCGGTTGCAGGTGCTCGGTAATACGGAAATATCCTACCTGTATTCGGTCAATAATCAGGTCATTGAGCAGAATCTCACGGCACTCTGCTCCTTCCCCATTTCCTGCTTTATTGTGACCAAAAATCTACGCCCTCCCCAAATGCTGCTTGATCTTGCCGAGGCCCGTGCCATTCCGGTACTTGCCACTGCCCATCAATCTTCGACCTTTATTTCCCTGATCACCAAGTTCCTTGAAGAACGGTTACTGCCGACGATTCACACCCATGGCGTTCTGATGGATGTGTTGGGGGTCGGGGTACTTCTCTCGGGAAAAAGTGGCATAGGCAAGAGTGAGTGCGCCCTGGATCTGGTTATTCGCGGCCATCGTCTGGTTGCCGACGATATGGTCTTTATCAAGAAGAAGATGCCGGCGGTGCTGATAGGGCAGGCTGAAGAGGCCCTGCAGTATCTCATGGAGATACGGGGACTCGGGATTATAAATATCAAGGATCTGTACGGGGTGTCTGCAATTCGTGATAAAAAAATTGTTGATATGCAACTGGAGCTGGTAGAGTGGGATGAAACTCAGGAATATGATCGGTTAGGTATTGATGATCGGACGGTCGCTATTCTTGGCATTGAAATACCCCACATTATTATACCGGTGCGTCCGGGACGGAACCTTGGCTCCATCATTGAGGTGGCCGCCCGGAATAATCTGCTGAAAGGAATGGGCTATCACTCGGCCCGTGATTTTCAGGAACGCCTGATGGCCCGTATTGAAGCTCGGCCCCTGGGCGATGAGGTCGAATAATCCGATGCGTATCATAATCATAACCGGAATGTCCGGTTCGGGAAAGTCAACCGCTGTCAAGGCCCTTGAAGATGAGGGGTTCTACTGTATTGACAATCTGCCTGTCCGTTTGTTCAAACGTTTTGTGGACCTGATCGGCAAATCGGGTGAAGCTTACAAAGGGGTGGTACTGGTTGCCGATATCCGGGGACGGGAATTTTTCAAGGGGTACAAGGGGGTGCTTGGCAAGGTTACGGAAGCGGGGCATTCTGTGGAGATTTACTTCTTCGACTCCCTGGATGAGGTCCTGATCCGCCGTTATTCCGAGACCCGCCGCCGTCATCCCGCCGATGAACAGTGTTCGATTCCAGAGGCGATCCGCATCGAACGGGAACGGATGAGCGGCTTGCAGCATATGGCCACCCGAATTATTGATACGTCGGAATTTACGGTACACCAGCTGCGGGAGTTTATTCTGAGTGTGGTAAATGGTCAAAACAACGGTGCTAAACTGGTGGTTGAGGTTCAGTCCTTCGGCTTTAAATATGGGGTGCCCCTTGAGTCGAGTATGGTCATGGACGTCCGGTTTCTCCCCAACCCTTTTTTTGTGCCACACCTTAAAAATCTTTCCGGCCGGGATGATGCTGTCCGCGATTACGTACTGGATAATGTCGTGACAGCACGTTTTCTTGACCATTTTTTCCCACTGCTGGATATGTTATTGCCTGCCCACCGTAATGAGGGTAAGTCGTATCTGACCTTGTCAATCGGGTGTACCGGTGGGCGACATCGGTCGGTTGCCATAGCTGAAGCCACTGGAATGCATTTGCAGCAAACGTTGCCATCGGTGAGAATTATTCATCGGGATATTGAAAAGGGGCAGAAATGATTGGATTAGTGTTGGTTACCCATGCCGGTCTTGCGACGGCTCTGAAGCGGTCGGCGGAAATGATTGTGGGAACTATTGAAAATTGCGCCATGGTTGAGGTCGTTCCTGAAGAGCAGGCAGATGATATCATGGCCCGGGTGGTGTCGGCAGTGGAGACTGTTCGTGCCGATGGAGCAATCATCATGACTGACCTGTTTGGCGGTACTCCCTCAAATATGGCCTTGTCATTCCTCAAAGAGGGGAGTATCGAGGTGGTGACCGGCGTCAATCTGCCGATGTTGATCGACTTCACCTCCCGCAGGGAGCGGATGCCGGTTGCCGAACTGGCCGTCAGCCTGCAACGGGCCGGCCGTGATGGCATCATCATCGCCGGGGAGTTTTTGAAATAACGTCACCACTACGTAAGGCAAGGGAAACAATGAACTATGCTGAGTAAAGAATTTCTGATTGTGAACAAGCTGGGGCTCCATGCCCGTGCTTCGGCCCTGCTGGTGAAAACCTCAAGCCGGTTCAGCTCCGACATCAAGATCGGCCGTGAAGGTGTTGAAGTGAACGGTAAAAGCATCATGGGTATCATGATGCTTGCCGCTTCAAAGGGTACCACGGTGCAGTTGTCGGTTGAAGGAGCCGATGAAAATGAGGCATTTCAGGTGATTGGCGAGTTGATTATCAACGGTTTTGGTGAAGAGTAGCATGCAGCTGTTTTCCGGAATAGCAGCGTCTCCCGGAATAGCCTTGGGGAAACTCCGCGTTGTTGATCGGCGCCTCTCGGTGGTTTCAGAGTATCCGATTGCCTACAATGCCGTTGCATCGGAAATAGAGCGACTGGTCCGGGCGGTTGAGGAAACACGGGTTGAGCTGGAAACCTTGCGAAGTCGCCTTGCGGAAACAAACGGCGAAGAAAACCTGCTGTTCATTGAAATTCATCAGATGATACTGGCCGATGAGCGTCTGGTCATCGAGACCACCGAGAGTATCCGGGGGGCGTTGATCAATGCCGAAGGAGCACTGAGGCGTACCTTGCTTCGGTACCGGGAAAAGTTTGCCCGTATTAACGATCCCTATCTGAGCGAGCGGATTACCGATGTGGAGATGGTCATCGAGCGTGTGTTGCTTCGCATGGCGGGAAAAACCGTTGCGCCGCTCCCTGATTGGGAAGAGCAGATCATCATTGCCGCCCACGATTTTTCTCCCGCCGATCTGTTGCAGATTGACCGTACCAACGTACTGGCGATCATCACTGAAATCGGGGGGCAGACCTCCCATACGGCAATTCTGGCCCGGGCCCTGGACCTGCCGGCTGTCATGGGAGTGGAGGGGATCTGCGATTTCCTCTATGATGGTGCTGTGGTTGTTGTGGACGGGGTAACCGGTGCCGTCGTCGTACATCCTGATCAGCAGACCTTTCAGGCGGCCTTGCGGCGTAAACAACAGCACGAGTGTGAAGAAAATGAACTGCTGAAAACGGCTCCCCTTCCGGCGGTTACCCGGGACGGCCACGCCATGCAGCTGCGGGGGAACGTGGAGATTCCCGAAGAGGGGGCCTCCATACTTCGATATGGTGGGGGAGGGGTTGGGCTGTACCGGACGGAAATGCTGTTCATGAACCGTTCCGTTATGCCCGATGAAGAGACCCAGTTTCAGGTGTATCGCTCCATGCAGCTGGCCGTTGCTCCCCATATGCTCACCGTTCGCACCCTGGATGCCGGAGGAGATAAACTTCTTGAGGGGTTGGACCATGCCGTCGAGGTTAATCCGGCATTGGGGATGCGGGCAATTCGCCTCTCCTTAAGCATGCCGGAAGAATTCAAAAAACAGTTGCGAGCCATTTTGCGGGTCAGTTCCACCGGTCCGGTGCGGATCATGTTCCCGATGATTTCTGGCCTGGCGGAATTGCGCCGGGCAAAACAGCTCCTTGAAGAGTCAAAACAGGAGCTTGCCGCCACCGGAATTTCCTTTGATCCCCAGGTGCCGGTTGGCGTGATGATCGAAATTCCTTCGGCGGTGATTCTTGCCGATCTGCTGGCCCGTGAGGTTGATTTCTTCAGTGTCGGCACCAACGATCTCATCCAGTATACTCTGGCCATTGACCGGAGCAATGAGCAGCTGTCCCATATGTATCATCCGCTCCATCCGGCGGTGCTCAGATCATTGCGCCGGATTGTCCAGGCGGCCCATGGTGCGGGTATCCCGGCCTGTCTCTGCGGTGAGATGGCGGGTGATCCCCAATGTCTGCCGGTGCTGCTCGGTCTCGGTTTCGACGAACTTTCCATGGGGGCAGGCTCTCTTTTGCGGGTAAAGCAGATGCTGCGCCGCTGCTCACGGGAGCGGGCTGCGGTTATTGCGGAGGGGTGTTTTGGCTTTTCAACCGCCGCGGATGTGGAAACCTACCTCACGGCCCATTTCAATGAGGTAACGGCAACAGGGGACGAACAATGACGGTGGAGCTGATTATTCCCCTCTTTGTGCTGGTTTTTGGACTGGTTATCGGTTCCTTTCTCAACGTCTGTATCTGCCGACTTCCCAAAGATGAATCGGTCGTCTCACCCCCCTCACACTGCCCGGCCTGTGGTTACCAGATTCGCTGGTACGACAACATACCACTGGTGAGTTATCTGCTGCTGCGGGGGAAGTGCCGTGGCTGCGGTGTGCCTATTTCGCTCCAGTACCCGGTGGTTGAATTACTGAACGGGCTCTTGACACTGGCTGTTTTTCTCCGTTTTGGCCCTTCACTGACCGGGGTGGCCATGGTGCTTTTCTGCTCGTCACTGGTGGTCATTACCTTCATTGACCTGGAGCACCAGATAATCCCCGATGAGATATCACTCCCTGGCATAGCTATCGGTTTTGTCCTCTCTTTTTTTCTGAGGGGGCATGGCTGGCTGAATTCGCTGCTCGGTATCCTTCTGGGGGGAGGGAGCCTCCTGCTGGTTGCCTGGAGTTACGAACGTCTGACCGGCAATGAGGGGATGGGTGGGGGCGATATCAAGCTCCTGGCCATGATGGGGGCCTTTCTTGGCTGGAAAGCGGTGCCGTTTATCCTCTTCACCAGTTCCCTTTCCGGGTCGATCATCGGCATTTCTCTCATGATGCTGCAGAAAAAGGATCGAAAACTTGCCATACCATTTGGCCCCTATCTGGCCCTTGGTGCGGTACTCTATCTGTTTTACGGAAAGCTGCTCATAGGTTGGTACCTTGGTTTGAACGGTTTAACTGTCGGATAATTTCATTAATCTGGAAAGGGAGTATCATGCTGAAAGAGTTATGTATTGCCATAGTGGTGAGTATCGTCCTTGTTTCTTCTTCCTATGCAATGGCCAAAGAGGGGTGTGGTGGTGAGTGCGCCTCATGTCATACCCTCACTCCCCAGGAAGCAACCGGCCTTCTGAAAAAAGTCGGCGTCACGGTTACGTCGGTGCGGCAGTCTCCCGCCCGGGGACTTTTTGAATTACTGGTGGTAAAAGATTCGCAAAAAGGGATCCTGTTCATGGATTATGGCAGAAAGCATTTTATTCAGGGGATGGTTGTCGATCTGGAAAAAATGGAACCGGCCATTGCCCATCAAAGCGAATTTCCTCCGCAGCCAAAAGAGGTCTCAACCATTGACGTGAAAACCATCCCGGTGGGGAACGCGGTTATTATGGGAAACCCTGCCGGTTCCAAGAAGCTCTATGTTTTCACTGACCCAGACTGTCCCTATTGCCGGAAAGGGCATGTCGAACTGAAAAAACTGGTCAAGATTGATCCGGACGTTGCAATCTACGTGATGCTGTTCCCTTTGCCGATGCACCCCGCAGCCTATGACAAAGCCCGGTCGATAATTGAATCGAAGAGTCTGGAACGGCTGGATGCGGCCTTTGAAGGGAAGGATATTCCCAAGCCGACGGAAGCCGGCGGCAAGGTGGCTGTGGATGAAATTATCAAGTTTTCCGGTGCCAATGGGATATCGGGTACCCCCACTCTGGTGCTGTCCACCGGTGCCGTTCATGTGGGAATACGGGATGCGGAATCGCTCAAAAAGCTGATGGAAGCCAAGTAGCTTTCCGTCACATACGCGGGTTCTTTCGAGGCTCCTTGCTATGAATAATTTTCATAGTAAGGAGCCTCTTTCGTTTATAAATAACAAGTAATGTGTGATATATTATATATTGTCGGCCAGCGTAATGCGTGCTAAATATAATGAAAATAAATTACAATTTCCAAGGTGAAGGCAATGGTGGCAGACACCGCTCTTTCTTCGTCTTTTGTGTGTTCCATACGAGGGGTAATTTATGAAAGCATCTATGCAGAATATGATGATTGCTCTTTGGTGTCTGCTCCTGACCGTTACTGTTTTTGAGCGTTACAGCGCTGCAAACACGTCAACCGGAACAGGGGAGTCAGTCAGCCGCGAAGTCGTCTACTGTTATTTCGGCGCGTTGCGAAAAGATGGGCAGATTATGGTTAACATGGTTCCAGGTGCTGCAGGCAAGGTGTATCGCATGCTGCCGGCTGCCCCGGTGACTTTGAATGGCACTTCTGTCGGACGACACTATCTGAAAAATGGTATACCGATTACGTTGATCCTGAACAATCAAAAAAATGTTGACGAAATACAGGTTAGACCTGCGGGGGATAGATAATATGAAACGGCTCATGGCAACAGTTTTTATTATCGCGTCTTTGGTACTGGTATCGTCTCGATCGTTTGCTCATCCTGCAGCACCGGTTCTCGGCGCGTATGCCCTTCCGGCATCCACGCCATACGATACCCGAATGATTATAAATTGGGGCTCCGTTGCTGCCGTTACGTCTCCATATTATTATATTGACGTTGCTTATGACAGTAATTTCACTAGTTTTACCTCGTATAACAATTCTTCGGTTAACAGCAATGTGACTACCTATACTTTAACCGGCCTCACTGGTGGCACACAATACTACTATCGAGTACGGGCGCATGATGCCAGCGGAACTTCCTTAAATACCAATGGTTATACAGCGTTTATTACGTTACCACCCGCCCCGGTCGCCACCGCCGCTACCTCTAATACCAGCAGCGGTTTCACAGCGAACTGGAACGCTTCTACCTCGGCGATAAATTACTTGCTCGATGTTTGTACAAACTCCACCTGCACAAGTTTTGTGACCACTCCCACTAACTATACCAGTTATAACACCGCCTCTAACAGTACCAGTTACCCGGTTACCGGTTTGTCTTCCGGCACTCAGTACTGGTATCGCGTACGCGCAGTCGATGCTGCAGGGACCAATCAAACCAGCTCAAACATTATCAGCACATATACGATCCCGAATCCACCGGTTCTTACCGGCAGAACAACCGCGACAGGTACTTCGTTCATTGTCACCTGGACCGCTTCAGCCGGGACGGTAAGTGGTTATTATCTGGACGTTTCAACTGATCCAGCCTTCGGGTCATATGTAGTCGGCAATGGTTCCAACCAGGTGGCGGTTACGGGAACTTCATATACCGTGACCGGTGTTACTCCCGGTACGAACTATTATTACCGGATGCGCGCCTATAATACGGGCGGCACGAGCAGCAATTCCGCCAGTTCGCCAGTCGACTTCACCGCGCCGACCCTGATAAACTTGACCGTCGGCACGAGCAGCAGTGATACGAGCCCGATTACCATCGGCACCGGAGCCGGTGCCGGTGCCAGTTTTAACGGTGGACCGTACATAAAATCTCTCACCCCTTATTTTACCGCCACCTTCAGTGAACCGATGCTTGGCATACAATATACCGCTACCGCCAGTATCGCATTGAAAAACTCCGCTAGTACGTTGCAAACGGTGGCGACACCATACAATCCGGTCAACAGTACCACGGCAACCACCGGAAATAGCGTAACGTTTCAGCCTTCCGCCGCACTGGCACATGCTTCATGTGCGACGTCGAAGTATTCCGTAAATCTTGCCGGCGGCCTGACTACCACTACTATCCATGATGCGGGATCGGCCACGCCAGCGAACGATAACGCCCTGACATCGTTGGGACCTTTCTACGTTACTGTTGATACGCAAAATCCGGTCGTCAGCAGTGTAACACCAGCGAACAACGCGAACTCGCAAAGCTTGAGCACGGCGATCACGGTCATCTTTACGGAAAATTGCAACATGGATTATACTCTCTTTAATGCAGCAAATATTGTGTTGACCAACAGTGATGGAACGATAATCCCAACAAATATTGCCTGGTCCGGAGCCCAGTCCACAACACTGACCATAACTCCGATCGGTAATCTTGACTTTAATACCACCTACACAGTAGTGCTCTACAATATCGCAGACGCAGCCGGAAATCTGCTCACCACCAATAACGGTACCGCCGGTTCCTATACGTCGATGTTTACCACATCGGCTGACAGCCCCACCAATTTCGCCGTCATTCCGTCTTTTATCTCTGCACCGGTAACACCGAATGTGCTGATTATTCTTGATAACTCCAGCAGTATGGATGAGTCATTAACAAGCGGTGATGCCATCGGTTCATTCAACTGCACCGACCCGAATAATACAAATACGTGCAGTCGCTCCGTACTTGCCAGACAAGCACTGTTCGATCTGATTAAAACCTATGCCAACAAAATAAACATCGGTCTGATGTCTTATTCCGTGCCGAATAATACCGGTAAGATGTACCTCTACAACGACTTCTATTTTGTGTCGTACGATCCCCGTACCTACTGCCCGATAATCCCCCCCCCCGCCGCCTGCTATAACTACTGTGTGGGTGAAAATCCCAGCTCTAACGCCGCCAACGAGTATGGTGTTGCCAATACCGGGTCAACAAACGAGGCGGACTGTAACAGCGCTTGTCAAACCGGGTACACAATATCGTCACCGGTAAAAAGCTATATCGACCCCATATATAACGGTATTTCAAATCCCAATTTTAACTCAAGCAACGGTATCAATCCGATTTTTCAGGCAAATATTCGAGAACCGATCATTAACGGTAGCGCTGATGGTGCCACCGGTAGCGTAATAAATGGTGCGAAACGCCAAACCTATTGCACCAACATCTATCCAAAAACCGTTGCCTATAACTATACGGACACAGGCGGGGTGAACAGCGGCACATTGTATCACAGCATTGTTGGTACGTACTATAGCAACGGTACTACCGATGGGATAGGTTTTCTTGATGCGAGAAGTGGAGCCGCTGGCAGTTACGACACCAACGAGAGTCACACCAACAGTGTGAATTACTGGAAGTATACCAACAAAGCCACTCCAACCAATTTTACTCATAATGCCGGGTGGAACACGACTAACACGTTTAACACAGGTTATAACATAGGCTATTCCGGCGGCTCCAATATAGGTGGTTTTAGTGGGACCGATGACGACACGGCGCAGGGTTTCCAGAACTATGGTCAATCGGGTATGTGGTATCCGCCATACAATGGTGCTGCTGCCCCAACCTGGTCATCAATCCCATACAACTATGATGCTACTCTGCTCGGGGGATTTTTGCATGTGCCGATGGCACTAAATGATCCGAACAACAATACCCAGATGTTCGCGCTGCTCAAAAAACTTGGAGCAAATTCGGCTGCGGTCGGCGGCGGTACCGGTACCGCCGTCAATAATGCCTTCAAAAACGATGCCGCCAGCTATATGGCCTGCACCTCTACCGGAAACAACATCAACAGATGCGGTTACATCGTCAATGCGGGGGCAACTCCCACCGCGCCGGCATTGCAGGATGCCATCAATTATCTCAACGGAGCATTGCCGGCCTTGAAAACTCAGGCTAACAGCGGCATTCCGAGCACGCCCATCCAGTACAGTTGCCAGAAAACCTTTATTATCTACGTAACTGACGGCCTGCCGAGTGTTGATGGTGCTGGGACTTCTCAGGATGCAACTGTTCTGGTAACCGGTAAAAATGCCGCCGGCACTGCGGTAGCCGTGACAGGTGGCACCGTGCTTGATAAACTGAACAGCCTGCGCTGCACCAACCCAGCTAATCCACCTGCGGGTACATGCGGGGTGGGCGCGACGGTAAAATCGGACGTAATGACCTATATACTCGGCTTATCAATGACACCGAAAGCCCAGATACTTCTGGATAAAATGGCACAAGCCGGCGGTACGGCCGATGTAAATGGTCACGCCTACTACGCCAATAACCCCACTGCCTTGAACAATGGACTGGTAACTATTTTCCAGAATATTCTATCACAACTTTCGGCCGGTACCGCAGCGTCGATCCTTAACAACAGTGAAGGTAGCGGTGCCAACATGCTGCAGGCGGTTTTCTATCCTAACAAGACGTTCGACTCGAATACACAGTGTGGCTGGACCGGTGAAATGCAGAACCTTTGGTACTTTGTTGATCCGACACTTAACAATTCGTCTATTCGTGAAGATACCAACCTTGATAAAGAGCTGAACCTGAAATCTGACAAGATCGCCAAATTCTATTATGATAATTCCCAAAACAAGACGCTGGTCAATCTGTATTCCGATACAAATGGTGACGGCAAAATTGATTCGAGCTCCGCTGATACGACCGTCGGCCCGGACTATGTAAAGGCTCTCTGGAAAGCCGGGGTGTTGTTATGGAGTCGAAGTAATTCAACCGATCCAAGGACGCTTTACACCGGTTACAAGTCGGCAGCCGGATCAACACCAAGCCTGTTGACAGACTCGCTATTCGGCACAAACACCGAATTTGACCTGTTGCAAATACCGGCTACCCTTACGCTTGACCAGAGACAGGCAAAAGCAGAAACGCTACTCAATTGGGTTCAAGGCACAGATCAACCAAATGACTCGGATGGCACGGTGTATCGTCCACGTAAAGTTACTATGGGTACCTGTTCAAATGCACCATCGCTGCGATGTTCGCTGAATGGCGACTGCACAATTTCTGGAACTAACGGAACCTGCACCAGCAAGTCATCGGAGTGGAAGTTAGGCGATATCATCTCTTCAACACCCAAGCTTGTCTCAACTCAAAAACTCAACAACTACGATCTTGCCGCACCAAGCGGCTACAATGATGCGTCGTATGTCGGTTTTGCCAATACAACAACGTACAAAAATCGCGGGATGGTATTTGTTGGTGGTAACGATGGTATGCTGCATGCGTTTAAACTGGGTATCCTTCAAGAGTTTACCGGGAAATACGACAAAGCACAGATCAATGGCACGAATCTCGGTCGCGAAGAGTGGGCGTTTGTACCGAAAAGTGTTCTTCCATACCTGACCTACCTGACAAACCCGACCTATCAACACATGTACCTTGTGGATAAAACACCATCCATTGCGGATGTCAGCATCGGCACTCCATCAGGGTGTCTCGGTGACTATTCAACCTGCGTAAAGGATGCAACGACCTGGCGCACGTTACTCATCGGCGGTATGGGCATCGGCGGTGCCGCTAAAGCTTCAACGGATGCGTGCGTAGCACCTGCCGCCTGCGTTAAACCGCCCATTGCTGATACCGGTCTGTCGTCGTACTTCGCCCTTGATGTAACAGACCCGGAGGCCCCAAAATATCTTTGGGAATTCAATGGTGACCCGGCGCACTCAAATTATCTCGGCTACTCTACGACCGGCCCGGCGATTATCCGTATTGCCTATAAGGATGCCAACGGGATACCGGACAACACAAAGAATGGCAAATGGTTTGCCGTATTTGCCTCCGGCTCAACCGGGCCAATTGACACGACACAGCATAAGTTCAACGGAACGTCGGATCAAAACCTGAAGATATTCATTGTCGATCTTGCAACAGGAGCGTTGGTCAAGACCATTGATACCGGTATCGCAAACGCCTTTGGCGGAACACTTTCCAGTAGTTGGATCGATGTGGATCGAGGAAATGCATCCTCAAACGGATTCTATAGCGATGACGCAATATATATAAGCTATACCCAGTTGGATTCGTCAGCGGGTACCTGGTCAAAAGGAGGAGTTATTCGGTTGTTCACTACGGAAAGTTCAGATCCCGCGAGTTCAGACACAACAAAACAATGGCTCTGGAGTACACTGATCAACGGCATCGGTCCGGTCACAACTTCCGTTACAAAGCTGCAAGATAGGGCAAATGGCAATCTTTGGCTTTATTTTGGGACCGGGAGATACTATTACAAAAATGATGATCCGTCAGCGACAAGTACACAAAAAATATACGGTGTCAAGGAGCCCTGTTATTCCTCATCAACCAACAAATTTGATCTGGCATGTACAGCCCAGGTAACTTCCAGCACAACGACCACCTGTTCCACGCTTCTCGGGACTGCCGTCGGACTCTGCGATCAATCAGGTTCGGCAACCACAGCAGCCTCCACAACCTTGGATAAGTCAATAAGTGGTTGGTTTGTTACCCTCGACGCTGCAAGCGGTGTTGCCTATTCCGAGCGGGTGATAACGGATCCTGTCGCGCTAACGAATGGTAACGTTTTTTTTACAACCTTCAAACCGAATTCGGATGCCTGTGCTTTCGGCGGTAATTCACTCATATGGGCTCTGAACTACAGTACTGGTGGAATTCCAGCGGCAGCAACGATGCAAGGTACCGCTATGGTGCAATCATCAAGCGGCGCTTTCGCCGAAATTGCCTTAAAAACAGCATTCTCAAATCCTGCTAATAAAAGGCTGGATGGACGGCGTACGGCAGATTCAATACAGGGCGTGCCACCGGCCTCTCAAGGACTGGCGGTGGTAACAAACCCGAAGCCAACTAAAAAAGTTCTCCATGTGCGAGAAAAATAATGAAAAAAAACGGCTTTTCATTGGTTGAACTCATAATAGTAATTGCGATCATGGCCATAATTATGTCAATCGCAACGGTTAAGTTTAATTCGTGGCAAAGAAAAGCTCAGATAGAGAGTCAAAACAGGATCCTGTTTGCAACTTTGAACCAGGCTCGTGTTGATGCAATGCAACATAAGCAGCCACGAAGCGTCGTTTTGTCAACGAACGGTTACGGCTATACATTTAAAACGTACACATCAGAAAACGAAAGCCGCTCAGCCGGAAAAACCGCTCAAGCTCAAACAGTCACGTACCAGATAACAGAAACTTCGGGCCCCTCTGACAAGATAACTCAATTTGACGTACGGGGATTTACTAATGACACCGGTATTTTTCAAATCAATCCAATTGGCACCTTAGCGCAGGTTGACTGCATTTTCGTTAATTCGGGGCAAACAAAGATGGGAAAAAACACAAATGGTGGATGTACGATTCAATAATGAAGCCGGCTTCACGTTGGTCGAATTTATGGTAGCCACTGTCATTTTGATGGTTGGAATGCTTGGTTTATTGCAGTCGGCAAATGTTGCGATCAACTCCAATAGGCAGAATCAACTACGGAACGAAGCTACGCTCGTGATGGATAATGTATTGGCACAAGAGCTGGCCAAAGGTTATGCATCCGCATCAGTATTGTCGACATACACATGTGAACACCGAAAGGTGTTGAATGGATTTGTGAATTATTCAGTTACACGGTCAGGCATCACATTTCCAAACTCCAAAGAAGTGCGTTTCACCGTGTCGTGGCGATACCGCAATGCGCGCTATAGCTATGGTGGCGGTGGAATAATCGGTAACAATGTGGTGTCACAATGACGAGAACAAAAGGAATAATTCACCATTCAGGTGGTTTTACGCTCATAGAACTTATTGTTGTGATGGCGATCTTTATGGTTGTCCTTATAATCTCGGCAAGCACGTTCAACACCATACTCATGAATACAGGACGGGTTTTTAAGAGCGAAGAAAGCAATATAGAGGGAATTGTCGGACTTGAGATGTTGCGTCACGACCTGCAGCAAGCGGGCTACGGACTCTTTAGCGAGTCTGGCCCAAATTACAATGAGTCAGCCGATGCGTTGCCGGCCTCTAACGATGATGCGCCTAACAATGTTCCCCGCCCGCTGGTATTCATGGACAATCTCGTCGGAACTCAATCGGTGGATTCTTTTACACCACTTGCCGGTTCGGATTATATTTCGATCAAAGGAACCTCGGCCAACACCGCTACCACCGCTCAAAAATGGACTTTTCTGAATATCTCGTCGACTCACACCCGACCGAATACATGGGCGTCCTCAGCCGAAAATATCGCACCGACTGATAACGTGGTTGTGCTTCAGAAGTTGCTCGGTAATCCACCGAAGACAAATCTGATCACTGCACCGAATGGTAATTTCTACTATACCTACAATTCCGGCTTCTCGAACTTGTCGTCAGCTATGAATGGGTTTTACTCGGTCTATGGTATTAACAGTATTACGCCGCCCCGGTTTCCGTTTAATCGCATCGATTATTTTGTAGCTACGCCAGCAGTGACTTCAGATTTCCCAAAAACCTGCGCACCAGGAACCGGAATCCTCTACAAGTCCACGATGAATCAAGGTGATGGTAAATTAACTAAAATCCCCGTGCTGGATTGCGTACTTGATCTGCAGGTAGTGCTTGGATGGGACACTGACGGTGACGGTCTAATTGATACCTATACAGCTGCTAATGGTGTCAATAACGTGGGAACAGGTGGTTCGCAAATTACCACACTGAGTACCACACAAAACAACACTCTTTCAACAATACCAAACATTCGTAATAACCTTAAAATGGTCAAAGCGTACATTATTGTACAGGACGGTCGAAAAGACACCAATTTTGTCAGTGCATCACCACTCTATCTTTTTGATGACCAACAAAGTCTGACAAAACCGGGAGGTATCGTATTAACTCAAGCGCAGCTTAATTACCGATGGAAAATTTATCGGATAGTTGTAAGACCAAGAAACTTATTGGCAAATCAGTAAGAGGGTGCTGGAGATCATATGCACATCATGAAGAAAATCGGAGTAATTACTACAGTCGTTCCACTGAAACGCCTTGATGATACAAGAGGCATTGCATTGATTACCGCACTGATGTTTACCATGATCTCATTGACCATGGTGATGGCAATGATGTACATCGTCACCCAAAGTACTAAGGTATCCGGTGCAAATAAACGGTACAAAACTGCGATTGAAGCCAGTTATGGCGGCGCAGAACTTTTTTCAAAAGATATACTTCCCTTTCTGATGCTAAATTATTTGAAGACCGATACCCTCGCCTCACTTGTCAGTTCAGCATATAACAATGCCGTAATAGGACAAAGCGGGCAACCGGCAGATATAGCTTGTTTGCAGGCAAAACTGAGGCAACCGTCATCCATGTGGCCGGCAGGTTGTAGTAATAGCCCGTCGCCAGACGATCACCCTGATTTGACTTTTAAAGTATTATCATTTACCGGTAATCCCTACACCATTTACTCTAAGATTATTGAAACGAAAGTCGGAAATTCAGACGTCAGCGGCTTACAATTGGAGGGAGAAGGAGTTGCCGAAGCAGGTCTATCTATTACTCCTGTTCACTCCCCCTATATTTATCGACTTGAGATACAAGGCGAGCAATCTTCTAGCTCCGAGCGTGGAAATATCGAGGTGCTTTATGCATACTAACAGTCCTGTTCAATACCAACAGTACCCAACACCTTCTGCAAAAATCAGGTCGATTTGTATAATTATATGAAATTATATTGACATGGCTTACATTATGTTAGATATGAGATAATCACAATAAACTCCGGGGCGTGGTAATCTATGGAAACCAGGAACAATGTTAAGGCAATTCGAGAGTCACGCTTGATGAGCAAGTCGGAACTTGCCCGCAAAGCAGCTATTTCCGTGCTGACGGTTGGAAGAATCGAGCGGGGCGAGCTCTGCCGGATGGAGACCATGCGCAAAATTATTCTGGCACTGGGTTTTCCCCTTGAGGAAAAGCTCAAAGTTTTTCCGGATCAGGAATAACAGGATTCGTTATGTTCTTTTTTACAAAGAAAAAAGAGGTCCTCGGTGTCGACATCGGTTCCAGCTCTATTAAAGTCGTCCAACTGAAGGAAAGTAAGGGTGACTTTCAGATGCTGAATGTGGGCATATGTCCACTGCCGGCTGAGGCGATCGTTGATAACACCTTAATGGATAGCTCTGCTATATCGGCAGTTATCGTCAATCTGGTGTCCAGCCTTGGTATTAAGGTTAAGGATGTTGCCTGTTCCATCTCGGGGAATTCGGTGATCATACGGAAAATAGTTCTGCCCACCATGGGGCAGGAAGATTTGGAAGATCAGATTTCCTGGGAGGCGGAACAGTACATCCCCTTTGATATCAATGATGTGAATATGGACTTTCAGATTTTATCTTCGGACAGTAATGATCCCTCAAAAATGAATGTGCTGCTGGTCGCCAGTAAAAAAGATATTATTAATGATTATGTGGCGGTATTCAGTGAGGCCGGCTTACAGCTGTCCGTCGTTGATGTTGATTCATTTGCGGTTCAGAATGCATTTGAAATGAATTACGACTTCAAAGCTGGAGATATAATTGCGCTGCTGAATATCGGAGCCAGTGTCATGAATATCAACGTGATCAAGGATGGAGTGACACTGTTTACCCGTGACGTACAGATGGGGGGTAACCTTTATACGGAAGAAATACAAAAGCAGCTGGGACTGAGTGGTCCGGAAGCCGAAAGTGGCAAGTTGCTGGTCCATGAGTCCGACAATGTGGCAATCAAGGACGTTATCGAACGAGTAAATGATGTATTAACTCTGGAGATTCGCCGGTCACTGGATTTTTATAATTCAACCGCCAGTGAAGAGAGAATCAGCAGGGTGTATGTCAGTGGTGGCTGCTCGAAAGTGTATAATCTGCTTCCGGCCATTTCAAAAAAGACAGGTCTGGTTGTCGAAGGTCTCAATCCTTTTAATAAGCTTAAATATAACGAGAAGGAGTTCGATCCCGAATATCTTCAGGAAATAGCTCCTCTTATGGCGGTGCCGGTTGGCCTTGCCCTCAGGAGGGTCGGGGACAAATGATCAAAATTAACCTGTTGCCGGTCAAAACATCCAAAAAGAAAGAAACGGCCATCCAGCAGCTCATAGTTGCCGGTGCTGTTCTTGTGGTACTTGCGGTGGCTGTTGCATCCCTCTATATGGTCAAACGATCACAGGTGGCGACCGCCAGGAGAGATATTACCGCAGCCAATGCTAAAATTAATGAACTTAAAGCAAAGCTGGGCAAGTTGGAGGAGATAAAGAAACTTAAGGAAGAGGTAAAGAAAAAACTGGATGTGCTTATTCAGTTGAGAAAAAATAAAACCGGTCCGGCCCAGCGACTGGTGGTACTGAGTGATCTTACTCCGGAGCAACTGTGGCTTACCAGTTATGTGGAGAGCAATCAGGATGTGAAAATTTCCGGTGTTGCCTATACGGAAGATCTGATTGCCCACTTTATGAAGGCCCTGGAATCATCCCGTAACTTCATGGCTGTGGAACTTCTGCTTTCTGAACAGACAGAGGCGGGGGGGGCAAAGCTTAAAAAGTTTGACCTGACTCTCAAACTCCGGCCTGATACGGGACAGCCTCCGGCTGTTACTCCCGCTGCCGGGAAATAAATTTTATCCGGACAGAAACTAACTATTTCTCCGTTATGCAGGTGACCTGATTATGGATCCAAATATAGAAAAACTGATCAAACTGCCGATCAAAAAGAAACTGCTGATTCTGGTGGGGGTTGCCATTGTCGAGATTGCTGCACTGGTCTGGTTTTTGTACCTTCCCAAATTCAATGAGTTGAAAGGGCTTAATGCCGATCTGGCAAAATTGCAGGGAGAAATTGCTGAAAAGTCTCATATTGCTGCAAACCTTCCCCGGACCCAGAATGAATACGGACAGTTAAATCAGGAATTAGCCCAAGCCCTGACGGAACTGCCGAACTCCCGGGAGATTCCTTCCTTACTCACGAGCATCACCACCGTGGGGATCGGTGCCGGTCTGGATTTTTTGACGTTTCGGCCACGGGGTGAAGTATTGAAGGATTTTTATGCAGAGGTGCCGGTTGATATTGTCGTATCCGGTTCCTACTACAGTGTGGCCAATTTTTTTGCGTCCGTTTCAAAACTTCCGCGTATCGTCAATATTTCCAATGTGGCCTTTTCTGACATCAGGAGTGCCGGTAATCGGATGATTACCAAAGTCACCTGTCTGGCCACAACGTTCCGCTTCCTAGACAAGAAAGAGATTTCGGATGCTTCCAAGAATGCTGCCAAAAAATAGCTGTTCGCTGATGGCAATTGCCTGTTTTTGCGTGCTTACCTCTGTAGCATGTAAAAAAAACGAACCTGCGCCCGTTGCTGTTGCGCCGGCTGCTCCCCCCGTGCAGAGGCCTGTTCAAAAGCAGGTTTCTTCCTCTTCACAACAGTCGCCGCTTTCGATAAACCAGTTCGACTTCAGCAACAAGAAGGATCCGTTCAGACCTTTTATTGCGGTCAAGAGTGAACCAAAGAAAACCCCGACGGTGGTGGTAAAGTCTTCGCTGCGGGATTCACTGCCGATTCACAGCGTTGAAATAAATCAGTTTAAAGTGATAGGTTTAATGATTGGCGGCAGGGATAATAAGGCAATGGTTACCGATCCAGGTGGTAAGGGCTATGTGGTGAAAGTCGGGATGACCATCGGGGTGAATGATGGCAAGATCACGGCTATTGACGCTAATGGCATAGAAGTGGTTGAGATGTTTAAAGATGATAATGGCAGGGTTCGAAAAGAAAAAACCAGACTTACCCTCCCCAGAAAGCAATAAGGAGTTCCGCATGAAGTGGAAGATGCATACGGTTATCCCATCATTACTGCTCTGTTTTGTGGCCGCCGGCCTGGTGGGAGTTGTGCCGGACCAGACAGTCGCAGCCGAACAGGCAGAAGCGAGTAAAGGTGTCAGTATAGTTGCGGTACGTGCCAAGGGGGATGGACCATCAACCGTACTGGAAATCAAACTTTCAGCACCTGTTATCTATACCAGTTATAAATCCGCTGCACCACTTCGTCTGGTGGTTGATTTGTCCCAGGTGGATCAACGCGAAACGTTCATTCCGCTGGAGATAAATAAAGGGAATTTTAAAGAGGTAACTGCCAAGACGTTTACGACCGATGCCGGCCCCTTGACCCGCTTGGAAATCGGCCTGGAGCAAAATAGTGAGCCACAGGTAGTTGTGGCCGCCGATGACTCTGCTCTCATCCAAATTTCTTTTCCCACTGAGACGAAAAAGAGTCCGGAGGAAGTTTCGACTCTGCCGGTCCCGGTCCCCGAGCCTCCAGCAATACAGACCCCTGCGCCAGAACCGGCACCAGTGCCAGCACCAGCACCAGTACCAGTACCAGCACCGGTACCAGCACCGGTACCAGCCGAATCGGCTGCTCCCGTTGCATCCCCAGTTCCAGACGTTACGGCTAAATTATTGACCGGAATCTCTGTGGTCAACAACCAGATCATTATCGCCATCGAAGGGATGGTGGGTGATTTTAAAACATTCAGACTCAATAAGCCGGAACGCTATGTCGTCGACTTGATGAATGTCAGAAGCGGTCTGGCCGCTCGCCTGGTTCAGCTGAATGCGTCAGGTGTCGCTTCGGCCCGGCTCGGTCTCTATCCTGATAAGGTTCGGGTTGTAATCGATGGGCTCGACGGGAGTTTTCCTGAAGCGACCGCAGTGAAAACAGAGTCAGGAGTGGTCATTACACTGGAACATAAGGCTGTTGAAGAAAATGTGAATACCAAGCTGGTTGCCACCAGCGTTGAAAAAAGCGGCGAGCAGAGAGAGCCCGTGAGTATCAAGCCTACTTTGCAACCGGTTGTTCCGGTGCCTGTCACACCGGAGGTAACAGCGGAAACTAAGGCGGAGAGTAAGCCGGAAGCTGGGCAGCAGGTAAAACCTGAAACCAGACAGGAACCGGTGAAACGTGAGAAGGCTGCCGTAAAACCGACAGGTGCTTCTTCGGTTGAGAAGGTTGATTTTAAGGTACTTGGTGGAATCTCACGGGTCTCCATCAAGGTCAATGGCGTTCTGAATGTGGACAAACCGGTGCAAGAGGCCGGCTCTCTGACGGTTACCTTCAAAAACGCCCAGTTACCCAAGTCGCTGCAACGGTCCCTTGATACCAGCCGTTTTGACAGTCCGGTGGTGCGAATTACCCCGGTTGTACTCAAGACCAGAAAAGGGGTTGAAACCAGGATTCGTATTGCCACCCGTGGAGCTGTTCCCTTTGAATTTCGCCGGGAAGGTGACATGATCCTCATTGATTTCAAACATCGTGACGAAAAAGACGCTGATTTCAATAGCGGCGAGTTGATGGAATCAAAAAAACGGGCACCCCGTTCCAGCTCTTCTGCATCACCCGATGAAGATATGACCAGTGAATTGTCCCCGGTTGCCGAACCTGCCGGGCGGTCGTTGGATTCAAGCAGGCTTTACAAGGGACGGAAGGTAACGCTGGAATTTGCAGATGCTGAGGTGCGCAAGATATTTCAGCTCCTGTCTGAGGTAAGTAACAAAAATTTTGTGTTGGGGGATGAAGTAACGGGGAGTATCAGTCTTAAACTGGTTAATGTGCCGTGGGACCAGGCCCTGGACATCATTCTTGATACCAAGGGACTTGACAAACGGGAGGATGGCAACATCATCTTGATAAAAGGGAAGGGTAAGTTCAAATCCCAAGCCGATGAAGAGCTGGAGTTGAAAAAAACCCAACTGAAAAGTGAGCCGCTCCATACGGAATATTTTCCGGTGAACTATAGTAAATCAGCGAATATGAGGACCCAGGTTGAAGGTCTTCTTTCTGCCAACACTGGGAAAGTAAACGAGGACGAACGGACGAATACACTGATTGTCACCGCCATCAGCTCCGATATGGAGAATATCAGGACTTACCTGGGGCGGATGGATGTGCCGGAACGTCAGGTCATGATCGAAGCACGAATCATCGAGGCTACGTCCACCTTTACCATGAATCTGGGGGTGAGTTGGGGAGCCCATTACCGTGATGGTACGGCACAATTTATGGGAATAAACCAGATGGATAACAGCTTTGGGGGGATTACCACACCATCGTTAACGTCGGGACAAAGTGGTTTACCCGGAACGAATATGGGGATTTCCTTCGGCAGGCTGGCCAGTAATATTCAGTTGGATATGCGCCTGAATGCGGCGGCCTCTGCCGGTTTGATCAAGATCGTTTCCACGCCGAAGATAGCCACCCTGAATAACAAAACGGCGAAAATTACCCAGGGACAATCCATCCCCTATCAGAACACGACGGCCACCACCGGTGCCACCACCCAGTTTGTCCAGGCCGCACTTTCCCTCGAAGTCAAACCCCATATTAACGCCAACGGTACCATCGGCATGGAAATCAAGGCCACCAACAACTCTGCCGGTGCCGGCAGTCCGCCCCCAATCAACACCAAAGAGGCCACCACGGAGATGCTGCTCAAAGACGGCGAAACAACCGTCATCGGCGGTATCTACAAGGAAGATGAGACTCTGCAGGAAGATGGCGTGCCGTTTTTAATGGATATTCCTTTTTTGGGGCGGCTGTTCAAGTCATCCCAGTCGGCCAAGATCAAGTCAGAACTGCTTATTTTTATCACACCACGGATACTTAACTAAAAATTTATCAGAATCAGCTGATGCAGCAGAACAGGAGTACGTATGTATAGAAAATGGTTGGCAGTAATTTCGGCTTTATTCCTCTCTGCTGCTTCGTTGTCTGGGTGTGGTAGTGATACCGGAGGGTTGGCAACATCATCTCTCTCTGCGACAACGACCACCGGGATCCTTGATTCTGATGTTGCAAACTGGGTTGATTCAACAACGAATGCCAAGTCAACGACATGGACCGGTTCGTACACTATTCCGGCGGCAGATTCGGTGAATGTTACCGTTCAATCCACGGCGTATACTTCAAGCAGTGGAACCGCGACTACTCCTCTTCCTGTACAGATCGATAGCGCAACCATAACCTTTTCGCCCGCAGACTCCTTGTCACCTGCAATACAGACCCAGTATCAGGTGCTTGGTTCAGTGCTGTCAGGCGGCTCTGTGTCGATACCGGTACGGGTGGTGTCACAGGAACTCAAACAGGTGCTGGCTCCCGCGTTGGCCAATAATTCCATAATTTACAATTACTATGTGACAATTGCCCTTCATGTGACAGAAAATGGTGCCGGCAAATCGGCAACGGTTTCCACCAAACTTCAAGTGTATATTTCTGATTTTATTAATTAATGAGACACGGTACGCTATTCCAAAGGTTTATCCCCGTCATAACGTACAACAGGGCGGTTGCACAGAGGAGATACGTAAATGAAATTTGAGAAATACTTTTCGCTGCTCATGTTGACACTGGCGACGGGAGTAATTTTAAGCTGTTCCGGTTCAGGCACCGGTAACGCTCCTGACGTAGCCAATAAAAAGAGGGTCTACTCGGTAGTGGGGGGGGTGTCTGGTAACGAGATACCGGTTGATTCTTCCGGTCTGAATACAGATAATCAAAACCAGCCGGCCATAGCGTATGATCATATTCACACAAAATATCTTTCGGTCTGGACCGACTACCGTTCCGGTGATCCCGATGTGTGGGGTACACTCTGCGACGGTTCAACATCGGGAACCGGGCTCAATGCAACGTCACCGGTCTGCGGTGCGCCGTTTCTCATTGCCGGCGGGATTGGTAGTAATCAGTGGCAGCCGAAGGTTGCTTTTGATTATAACTTTGCCAGTGGTGGTGCTACCGTTGGCAAATATCTTGTGGTGTATGCAGATACCTCTGCCGGATATAGCCAGATTTATGGGCGGTTTGTCGATTACACCGGTACTCCGACCGGAGCTTCTTTTCCTCTCTCACAACATCTTGCCGTCGCCGATTCTTCTCAAATAGAACCGGATGTCATCTATAATGATTTTATAAATAAATTTACCGTTGGCTGGCTTGGTACCAGTAATTATGATACTACCGATTATCCGGATGCTTCGCCGGCAACTTACAGCACCACCCCGACATGGAAATCCGGCTATACAAAAACGATCACTAATGCCAATGCCATCGTCAGTATAATCTTGCCTGACGGCACGCCATTAACTAATTATTCCGTATCACCTGCAACCCCCGATGCTACAAATACCACGAGTGTTATTTCCATCAACGCCTCATCAAATGTAATCGGCACATCCAATAACCTTACCGTAACCTATGCAGATGCCGGGGTAACCAATAACGGGCTGAATAATTCAGCTACGACCTTTGTCGCCAATGACAGTTTCTCCATTGCGCCCACCGTTGCTCAGTCCAGTCTTGCGCTTGTATATCTTTATACCGAGTCAGGTCGTGTTATAGCAGCTACGTCCACTCAACAGGTGTTAAGTGGTAATAATATAAATGTTGCCTTACAGGCTAGTTCCAATCTGATCGGCCTGCCCACGGCCTACTGGACTTCCTTTCGGAAAAGTACTACCACATGGAATGCTCCTTTATGGCAGACTGATTCGCCTATTGTTATCACTAACGTCTATAGTCTGGCCAATACCGCTCCTTATACTGTTACTATCACTGATAGTTTCGGTGTGGATCGTACCGCTGATTTTACCATCGCGATGTACGACAATACTCTGCTGACCACCTTAAATGCCGGTTCCACGTTGATTGGCACCAACCGGACTGTTACGGTAAGCTACACGCCGGTTAAAAATCTGATCGGCCCGTTCGTCGGTAGCCTCTGCCCCAATAGTTATGGCCCTATTCCATTCTCACCATCAAATCATGTCGGGACAGGTCTGGTTGCGTATCGTAATGTTTCGGATGCCGGTCTGTTGGATGCAGTAAAAGGATATTCGGAAGCAGCAATGACTTCTAATGTCGATGACGGTGCTGGAACCATCACGGTAACATGGAATGTCAACCAGGACGAAACGAGTCCAAAAGTCGCTTATAATCCGCTGGATGGCGAATCTTTTATGCTCTGGAGCGGTACGCAGAGTACAGAAACTTTGACAGTAAAGTATCTGGTTAATAGTCTGGGAGTTTGCTCCTACAGGCCATTGTTTACCGCTGGTACGAAAACTGCTCAGAGAATTGTGCTCCGCAGACTTATCAATTCTACCTACAGTGATACTCTCCTTGGTGTTGCGGCGTTTGCGCCAACATATTCCATCGACCCGATCTCCAAACGGATGCTGCTCGCCTGGGAGGAGCAAAACTCACCTGCGGTTGCGAGCACCGGCAAGAATATCAATGGCCAGCTCTTTGATTTATCAAACTTTGTCATGTACGGAAGTCTGATCGCTGTTTCCAATGCTACTGGCGATCAGACCTCTCCGGCAGCTGTCTTTGATGCGGTCAATCAACGCCATCTGGTTGTGTGGGAGGATGCCCGTAACCAGAGTGCCAATATTTCCAATATTGACATCTACGGTCAATTTATCGATCCCCAGGGTAATCTGTCCGGTGGGAATGTGCCGATAAACGTGGATCAAGGCAACCAGCTTGCGCCTGCGGTCGCATTTGGGGATGTGAATTTCAGAGATTTTCTTATTATTTTTACAAATGGTGTCAACCCGGTAAAATCGGTTATTTCAGGTCAGCTGCTCCAGTATTCCCAACTGCCGCAATTGGTAATTGCCGATAGTACCGGCAGTCCCATACTCAGCGGTGCCCTTGATTTTAGCAGCGTAGCCGTTGGTAGTTATCTGGATAAAACCATCCAGCTGCAGAATAACGGCAACGCCGTGCTGACCATTAGTTCCATGAGCATCCCTGATGCGCCCTTCTCCTTCGTCACTCCTACGCCGGTCTCGATAAATCCGGGAACGGTCTACAACATGACGATCCGTTTCAGCCCGACGGCGGCAGGTTCATACACGACCGGCTCCAGCAGCAACTTCTTTACCTCGATCGCTTCCAACGGCGGCAATACCAAGCTCTATCTGAGCGGCAGCGGGGTCGGTATTAATCCGCTCAGTATTACCACGACCGGCTTGCCGGATGCAGGCACCGTCGGGGCATATTCGTATCAGGTCGTTGCCGCAGGTGGCGTCTACCCGTATAAATGGAGCGCAACAGGACTTCCTGCAGCTCTGACAATCAATGCATCGACCGGTGTCATATCGGGCAACAATCCTGTTGCCGGTTCCTATAGCGCCAAAGTCACCGTTGCCGACAGCAATTCACCGGCAGCCAGTGCCTCCCGCACGTTTACCATGAATGTCGGTGCGGTCAGCGTTACGTCAACCGTTGTAAGTCCATGGACCCAGGGGGTTGAATATTCGTTGTCACCATTCCACACACTGACGGCAACAGGTGGCACTTTACCCTATACCTGGTCGGTCGCTTCAGGTTTACCACCCGGAATGACTCTCAACCCTGCAACCGGTGTTCTGAGTGGGATTGCCACGGGAAGCGGTGTCTACACGTTCACTGCCCATGCTTCCGATTCTGCCGGTACACCGCAGACCGCTCAAGCCACGCTCAGTGTAACCATTAATCCGACACCGACGATTCTGACAACCAGTCTGATTAATGGTGTTGTCGGACTCCCTTATGGCCAGACGTTGACCATGACCGGTGGCACATTGCCCATAAGCTGGTCGCTGAGCGGCGGACTGCCGCCGGGGCTTACCTTTAACACCGGCAGCGGTGTCATCAGCGGTAT
Organism: uncultured Geobacteraceae bacterium; assembly: GCA_903901875.1. Classification (GTDB taxonomy): domain Bacteria; phylum Desulfobacterota; class Desulfuromonadia; order Geobacterales; family Pseudopelobacteraceae; genus JACRCG01. The sequence continues at coordinate 39,637 of CAIUSO010000034.1, forward strand.
TCCGACAACAAGCGGATCCTATACCCTCGATTTTACCGTCACGGATGCTTCCGGAGCCACCGGTACGAAGTCACTCGTAATTACGGTAAACTCCGCCCTCGGCATTGCGACTCCGACAACAGGATTGGGAGCACCGGGAGCGGCTCTGGCCAATTCAGCGTACACATTCACCTTTACGACCAACAACGGTGGAATCTCACCTTATACCTGGTCGGTGATGAATGGCGCGCTGCCGCTCGGCATGGCACTTAACGCCAATACCGGCGTAATCTCTGGTACGCCGACGGTTGCCGGAAATTATACCTTCACCATGCTTGTTCAGGACGTAAATGGGACGGCGGTACAAAAAACGTACACCATAGCAGTCAGTACGCCGGTCAGTGTAACAACCGCTTCACTAAATCCTTGGACTGTGAATCGTGTCGGCTACAGTCAAACAGTTGCCGCCACCGGAGGAAATGGTACCTACACCTGGTCACTTGCAAGTGGCAGTGTTCTCCCCCCCGGTCTTGGTTTAAGCGCGGGTGGTGTCATAGCTCCACTTGCTCCTGCCACCGCTCCGACTACAGCTGGCACGTACAGTTTTACGGTAACTGCAACGGATGGAAATGGTCTTGTCGCGAACAAGCCGTTGTCGATAGTTATTAATCCGGCTTTGGTTGTAACAACCACAGCCCTTGGTAATGGCGTTGTCAACACCATCTATAGCCAACAGTTACTTTCCAGCGGCGGTACGGTTCCGGTCCTGTGGAGTATCACTTCCGGTGCACTCCCTGCCGGTCTCAGTCTTGACAACCTGACAGGCGTTATCAGCGGTATTCCTACTGTAGCCGGTGCCAGTGCCCCAATAACTTTCACCGCTACCGATGCCGCAGGAACCACTGCGGCGGTAACAACAACCATAACAATAACTGCTACCCCGTCTCCGGTCAGTATTACGACAGCAACCATCGGTGATATGAAGACCAGAGTGCCGGTCAGCTTTACGCTGCTTGCAAGTGGCGGTACTGCTCCTTACAGTTGGGTCACAACCGGCGGAGCTTTTCCTGCAGGTGTTGTTCTCGATGGAGCCGGCGGGACAGTCTCGGGTTCTCCTGCAAAAGCTGGTAACTACAGTATCGTGATCCGGGTTACCGACATTAATGGTAACAGTGCGGTAAAAACCTACTCATTTGTGGTGCGCGATCCACTGCTCATTTCGACGAACTCGCTCAAAAGCTGGGATGTCAGCCAGGCTGGTTATCTGGATACGCTTACCGGAACCGGCGGTACCGCACCCTACATCTGGAGTATCAGCAGCGGTACTCTGCCGGCGGGCCTGGTGCTTGATTCTGCCACCGGCAACATTAGTGGCACTCCGACAACAGTTGGCGTATCAACATTTACCGTGACTCTGACCGACTCGGCTTCGGCTCCAAATACAGAAGCGACCACCAAGCAGCTTTCCATTACTGTCACTTCCCCGATGACGGTCACTACAACCCCTGCGACGCTGCCTTCACTGTATGTCGGCACCGCAGCAAGTTTTGTGATGAACGCCGCCGGCGGCACCGCCCCGGTCACCTGGACCAGCACCGCGCTTCCTGCCGGTCTTGCCCTGAACGCCGCCACCGGCCTTGTCAGCGGCACACCGACGAACATCGGCACGACCACGGTTATTTTCACCGCAACCGACTTTACC
>CAIUSO010000035.1 GCA_903901875.1 uncultured Geobacteraceae bacterium
GTGCAGAGAGTAAAGGCGGGCGTATGGTCATACGCAATAAAGGCGGGCGTATGGCCATACGCCCCTACAAAACCCCCTATTTTTTTATTAAAAACAGGGGGTGGATAAAAACACCCTCTTTCAGTAACCCGGCTGCCCGTTATAATCGGGCCCGTGGCTTTGCGTCACCGGGTTACCCCGATTTTGCGATTTACAGAGATTTTTCATCTGTTTTTGCAAATTAGCCGCAGGCGATATTATTGTCAACACTATTAAAGCAAAATCACATTTAATGACGAATAACCGATCCCGTGGTGGCAAATTCACCGATTCCGGGGGGTGCGCCCCCCGGCTCATATCCGATTGCCCATCCGGGCAATAAGCTTCCGGCCTGAAAGGCCGAGCGGACATTAGCCGTGTACAACCCCAACGGGGTGGTGCACGGAAACGATGCACGGAAAAATAACCGATCCCGGGGTGGCGAATTCACCGATTCCAGGGGGTGCGCCCCCCGGCTCATATCCGATTGCCCATCCGGGCACTAAGGTTCCGGCCTGAAAGGCCGAGCGGACATTATTGCCATTTGCAATCAAAATGACACCACCCGTAGGGGCGTATGGCCATACGCCCGCCTTTTCTGTTCACCCAGTTGGAGTATATGCCAGATGCCAATCTATCAGTATCTACCATTTTATATTCCTGATGGACTTAATGTGGAGGGAAGTCCTGTACTGGTCAAAAAAAACAGGTTGCGAATAAACTCGCAACCTACTGTTTTAAATGGTGGAGATGGACGGGATCGAACCGACGGCCTGTACGTTGCGAACGTACCGCTCTCCCAACTGAGCTACATCCCCTCTCTCTGTTCCATGAGCGGCAATACTATCGTAAAAAGAGCACCTTTACCAGTATTTTGTGCCTGAATTGAGCCAAGATGATTGATAATGATCCGGTTGGCAATGGCGAGCCCCAGTCCGGTTCCGTGGTGCTTGGTGGTAAAAAATGGGTTAAAAATCTGGGACAGCATATTATCAGGAATGCCGCCACCGCTGTCTTCCAGGGTGACCACTACCATCGGTACACCGTCACGCAGGCTTTTTTTGGCGGACAACTCCAGACGCCCTCCATCAAGCATCGCATCACAGGAGTTCAGGATAAGGTTGAGAAACACCTGTTTTATCTGGTGCGAATCACCCAACACCATCAACAGTGGGTCACAGTCGGAAAAAGTGGGGTCAATGTTGCGGTCCTCAAAGGCGGTTGTGCAGTTGGCAAGACTATCCTTGAGAATCTCCTCAATGTTACACGGACTGAAACAGATGGCCGGTTTCCGTGAAAAGTCGAGAATTTCTGTGAGCATCAGCTCCAGGCGCCCCACTTCAGACACAATGGTATCGGCATAGTGGTGTTCCCGTGTTTCGACTGGCAGTGTTTTAAGCAACCGACCGGCAAATCCGCCAATGGTAATGAGGGGGTTTTTCAACTCGTGGGCCAGGTTTGCTGCCATCTCACCGATGGAGGCCAACCGTTCACCATGAAGAAGCCGCTCACGGGCATACCTGAGATTGGCATTGGCATCTTCAATCCGGTTATAGAGCATGGAGTTTTCAATGGCCATGCCGGCCTGATTGGCCAACAGCTGCAAGAAGTGCAGATTTTGTGAGGTGATTTCCCCACCGGTCTCAGGATTGTCAACCACAATCATACCGATGGTCACATCGCGGGAAACCAGGGGAACGACAGCAAAGCGTCCCTGACACAACTCTCTGACAACGGTACATGTGGGACAGATGTGACAGCGTCCCTCATCCGAATGGCAACTCCCCCGTTCGAACACAACACGCTGGATCACCGGACACGGAGTATCAACGTCAATCCTGGTCAAACGCACTCTGATGCAGAACTCATCGGACCTTTGACCGGCTATTGTGTCATCATCAATTTCCCACCTGCTCTCCAGAGCATCCTGATTGCCGACTATCTGCAACCGGTCTGACGTCCGGCGGGACACGGCCAACATCCCCTGCATGATATCGGTTTTTTCATTACGGAGAAACAGAATGGCTCGTTCAAAGAGATGGGAAGAGGGGGCGGTAATGGCCGTAAGTACAAGGTGCGTCAGCTTATTAAGACGCATGGTGGACAACATGGTATTACTGAACTGATACAGCAGTGTCAGTTCAGACAAGCGACGGGCGGATTCGGAGGAATTTAATACTTCATGGACATTCATAGACTATCCCGCAGAGTGCACACAGTTCAAATTCGGCGTTCCTTCTCTTCAGCCACCATTTTACAGTCAATACACTGGGTCGTAACCGGACGCGCCTTAAGACGGGCTTCACCGATCTCTTCGCCACAATCATCACAGATGCCGAACTCGTCCGACTCGATCCGATCAAGGGCATCCTTGATTTTGTTAATCAGTTTACGCTCACGATCTCTAATACGCAACTCAAAGTTACGGTCAGACTCCTGGGTGGCTCGATCGGTGGGATCGGGAAAACTTGAAGCATCCGAGGTCATTTCCGTAACGGTCTTACCGGCTTCACCGAGCAGCTGTTTCAACTCTTCATTGAGGATGCCTTTAAAATACTCCCGTTTGTCCTGTTCCATCTCACACCCCCATCACTGAATAAACTGTTAGATTCTAGTGAGATTTCACCAACAAGTCCAGAAAAAAAAGAGAGCCCTCACTCTGCCGTGTGTACCCTTTTACAAAACTATTACATTTACCAAAGCCATATCTTGCTATTATGGCACAAAATACCAGTAAAGGAGTATCTAAACATGACTCAGCCACTACAAATTGGTATTCATACGTTAAAATACCCGGTAATACAGGGGGGCATGGGAGTGCGTGTCTCCGCAGGCAGCCTTGCGGGCCATGTGGCCAAGTGTGGCGGAGTCGGGCTTGTGGCCGCTGCCGGTATTGCGCTTAACAGCGGCCTCTATGACGGCAGAAACTTTTTCCAGGCCGAGGCCGATGCCTTTAAAGAGGAGCTGCGCAAGGCCTACGAGATTGCCCCCGATGGTATTATCGGCGTTAATGTCATGGTAGCCCTTTCCGATTTTGAACCTCTTGTTAAAGCGGCCATTGAGGGGGGGGCCAAGGTGATCGTCTGCGGTGCCGGCCTTCCCATGGGACTACCTGAGCTGACGACGGGGCACCCCGATGTTGCCCTGATTCCCATAGTTTCATCACTGCGTGCCGCCCAACTCATCGCGCGCAAATGGCGTAAGAGCTACAACCGGATGCCGGACGCGGTGGTAGTTGAAGACCCGGACACGGCGGGCGGACACCTGGGTGAGAAAATCGAGAATATCGGTACCGGCGAATATGACCAATATGCCACGGTCCGCGAAATCAAGGCCTTTTTCCGCGACGAATACGGAATTTCTGTGCCGGTGATTGCCGCCGGAGGGGTCTGGGACCGGGCAGATTTCGAGTACGCCATGGCCCAGGGGGCCGACGGGGTACAGATGGCCAGCCGCTTTGTCTGCACGGTTGAATGTGACGCCAGCGACGAATTCAAGCAGCGTTATCTGGACTGCACCGAGGAAGATATCGGTCTTATCATGAGTCCGGCCGGCCTGCCAGGTCGGGCCATACTCAGCAATCAGCACAAGATCAAGCAGTTTGATGCAGACAATCATACCCCATGCCGCATGGGCTGTCTCAAAAAATGTTCCTACAAGGAATCTGGTGAGCGGTTCTGCATTGTAACCGCCCTTGATCGGGCCCAGCGGGGGGACGTGGAAACCGGACTGGTTTTTTGCGGCACCAATGCCTGGAAAGCAGATAAAATAACCACGGTACAGGCAATTTTTGATGAGCTTTTCAATGAAGCTCCGGCCAACTAATGTGGTTCTGAATACACGTCACGAAATGCCGAATTAGAGGGACTGTGTATTTTGTACTTGACTTGTTGATTCTAAGAATCTATATTCCAAAACTCTTTAAAAATCAGAAGCGGATGGAGATGGCATATGTATGCAGTTATCAAGACAGGTGGCAAGCAGTACAAAGTAGCTGAAGGTGATTTTCTCAAAGTTGAAAAACTTCAGGGTGAGATTGGCGACAGCATAGAATTCGCTGAAATCCTCATGGTTGGCGGAGAAAAAACCGTCGTGGGCGCACCTCTTGTGGCCGGTGCAACGGTAACTGCCAAGATTGCAGTTCAGGGCAAAGGCAAGAAAGTCCTGGTTTTCAAGTCGAAACGTCGTAAAGACTCCCGTAAACTGCGCGGTCACCGTCAGTTCCTGACAGTTCTCAAGATTGAAAAGATTTCTGCATAGTTACGGTATAATTATTTTTCCCAGGAGATACGGAAATGGCACATAAAAAAGCAGGTGGTAGTTCGAGAAACGGTCGAGATTCCGGCGGGCAGCGCCTTGGCTGCAAGAAATTTGGTGGCGAAACCGTAAAAGCTGGCAATATCATCTATCGCCAACGGGGCACACAGATCCACCCGGGCAACAATGTTGGCTGCGGTAAGGACTACACCCTTTTTGCTCTGATTGAAGGCGTTGTTGCATTTGAACGACTTGGCAAGGACCGGAAAAAAGTTTCGGTGTATCCCAACTAATCAGAATTAACCAGATGGTACTAATTGAACCCGGAAGAGACTCTTCCGGGTTTTTTTACGTGTACAAAGGAATGACGTGGAAACAGTTTCCCTCGAAACAGTGACAAGCTATGAGCTGGCGGAAATTCGGCGGGGGGTGACAGCACTGCTGGCCCCCCTGGGGGGAATGTCAGCCTTTGTCTCCCCGGGCGATCGGGTACTTATCAAACCCAACATGCTGGCGGCAAAGAGCCCGGACAAAGCGGTGACCACCCATCCATCACTGGTGCATGTAATTGCGGAGCTTGTCATAACGGCCGGTGGCACCGCACTGATCGGCGACAGCCCGGGAATAGGCGGTTTCAGCGCGGTTGCAGAAAAGAGCGGCATACGGGATGCAGCGGAGCGCAGCGGGGCCCGACTGACCGAGTTTACCGACCCCGTGGAACTTCGGGGAGAGGGAACCTTTCGCTCAATTCACCTTGCCCGCTGCTACCATGAGGCGGACAAAATCATCAACCTGCCGAAACTGAAGACCCACGAGATGATGACCATGACCTGTGCCGTCAAAAACCTCTTCGGGGCCGTTGTCGGCACCGAGAAGGCGACGTGGCACCTCAAGGCGGGCAGTACGCGGCAGCTGTTTGCCCGGCTGCTCCTGGAAATATATCTGCTGAAAAAGCCGTCACTGACTGTTGTCGATGCACTCATGGCCATGGAAGGAAACGGACCAGGGAGTGGCACGCCCATAAAGCGGGGAGTCTTGCTCGCCGGAGCCAACCCGGTTGCAGTCGACGTCATCGCAGCCCAGCTGGCTGGCATACCGGCAGAGCTGCTGCCGATCGCACAAGAAGCACTCACCATGGGACTTCCCGGAGCCAGCAGAAGCGACATCAAGCTGACCGGTACCCCCTATGACTCCCTGCCGGTAATGAAATTTAAGTTACCAACGGGACTGGATACCCGCTTTGGTCTCCCCCCCTTCCTCGCGACCGCTTTAAAAAACCAGCTGACGTCGTACCCGGTCGCAGACCGGTCACGCTGTGTCGTCTGTGGCATCTGTCGCGACGCCTGCCCCCCGGAGGCCATCACCATAACAAACAGCGCGCTGTCCATAGACAAAGCGCGCTGTATTCGCTGCTGGTGCTGCCGTGAGCTCTGTCCCCACGATGCCATGGCCATTGACCAGGGGATGCTGCTGCGTGTGCTGAAAGGCATCTCCCGTTCGAGGAGGACCGTCCCTCAGGATTCGTCTTCTTCAGACCCGATGGGTATTTCCCGATAGGCCCGCTCTTCCTCAACCCGTTTTGTCTGCGCCTGCAGTTTCTCAATCTCCGACTTGCATTTGACACAGTGACGGGTAAAGGGCATTGCCTTCAACCTGCCGAGTGGAATATCCTCATCACACTCCTCGCAAATACCGTAATCCCCCTCATCGATACGCAGGAGTGCTTCGTCAATGCTGTGGATCTTTTCCCGTTCCCGATCGCCCAGCAGCAAACCAAGCTCACGATCCCTCTCGGAAGAAGCCTGGTCATAAATATCGCCGCCCGGCTCAATTGCCGCCACCGCTTCAGTGCCATTTTTTACTGATTTGCGTATTTCTCGCAAGGTATCATCCTTGAGCTTCTCAAGAATACCCTGTATTTCCTGCCAGCGTGGGTCCTTTGCAGCAAGCGGTACCACGGGGCTTGCCAGGACAGCAGCCTGCTCAGGTTCTGTTTCAACGACCAGGGACGATTCCTCTCCGTGCGGCAGTGAATCTTTTGTACTTTTCGGTTTTGATGCCATGTTGTATGATCTCCGCTGAGTGGGATTGAAGGTGTATAACCTGAAAAAAGGCGGCAAACTATCACAAAAATAGTTGGCTTTGTCAAGCTATCTATCGATCTGGGGAGAAAAAGACCACCCGGAAAGCCGGAAACGTGGCTTCACCGAGGTGGTCTTGTGAGTTGGCAGATTAAAAAGAGAAACTTATTTTACGACAACAAACTCTGCACGGCGGTTTTTAGCCCAGGCAGCTTCATCGTTGCCGGTCACTGCCGGTTTTTCTTTTCCATAGCTGATAATCGAAAGATTTTCTGCTTTAACGTTCAAGTTCGTCAGATATTTCTGGGCTGATTTCGCACGACGCTCACCCAGGGCCAGGTTGTATTCGGCGGAACCACGCTCATCACAATGCCCTTCGATCTGAATCTTTGAACTCGGATAGGACTTGAGAATAGCTTCGGCGTTCTTGGAAAGAACGTCACGGGAATCCTGACGCAAGTCGGATTTATCAAAGTCGAAATACACCGCTTCAAAAGAGCTCACTGTTGTCACAGAAGCAGTGGCACTGTTTTCAGCATTACGGCGACCCACAACCATATCCTGATCGGAATCGGCCGGTGCAACCACGAGAGACCCGGCAGGTTTTGATGCGGCAAGGGCACGATTTCTTGCCTCGGCCTCAGCATCTTGCTTGGCTTTTGCCTCAGCCGCTGCTGCTGCGGCGGCGGCAGCTGCGGCGGCATCCGCATCAGCCTTAGCTTTCGCAGCCCGCGCTATCTCGGCTGCTTTTGCAGCCTCATTACTTTCAGAAGCAACTACCGGTACGACCGCTTCCTCCTTTTTTACGGCACCCTTGGTTGCGCAGCCACCGGCAAGCAGGGCAACCATAGTGATGCCCGTTAACGTTGTCACAAAGTACTTTTTCATGCGGAACTCCTGTTTAGACTTGTTATAATAAGGCGCAATGCCTTTGTAAGACCACCTGTGATTATACATAACAGTGTTAGTATTGCAACCAATAATGTAGTCAGTTTCTGGCATTTTAACGACAGACCTTCAACGAGACGACCAAACTGGCTGAAAATACTTACCTTTAGATTGGGATACTTTCATCTGCCCCGAACCATCGGCACGCATAATATACACACCATCACCACCGTTTCGCTTTGAACCGAAGCAGATGAACCGGCCGTCTCCTGACCAGGAGGGGTTTTCGTTGTTTCCCTCCGTGGTAAGCTGAGCTTCTGAAGAGCCATCGGGAGATATGGTGAAAATATTAAAACCGGTGTCGGTCATGCGGGAAAAAGCAATTTTATCCCCTTTGGGGGACCAACGGGGATTGACGTTGTAATTTCCGGAGGTGGTCAGCCGTTTCACCTCACCGCCATCGGCATTCATGGTAAAGATCTGCGGTTTCCCCAACCGATCCGAGACAAAAGCAATCCGCTTGCCATCCGGTGACCAGGCGGGATACAGATCAAGGGCCGGATTGATCGTGAGACGGACCGGACGCCCCCCATCCCTGTCGATGGTATATATTTCCGCATCTCCATCCTTACTGAGTGCCAACGCAATCTTACCGCCATCCGGTGACCAGCTGCCGGTAATGTTAAGCCCTTTGCGATTCGAGACAATGGTCTCAGTTTTACTTGACAACGAACGACGATAGAGGTCGGGGTTACCCCGTTTGTATGAAGTGAATATCAATTCACTGCCATCGGGAGAAAAATCGGGGTTCAAGTTGATGGAGCCGTTTTTTGTCAGGGGGAGCGGATTAGTGCCATCCCAGTCCATGACATAGATTTCCTTGTTACCGGTGTGGGTAGCAACATAGGCAATTCTGGTGGTAAAAACCCCCTTTTCGCCGGTTATGACCCGCAGGATCTCGTCCGCAAACTGATGACTGAAACGCCTCATATCCCTAGGTGAACCAAGGTACCGTTTTGCGGTTACCATTTTGCGGTTAATGACGTCAAAGAGCCGGAACTCAACCGTCAGCCTGTCACCATTCAGACTGTATTCCCCCTTAACCAGCATATCAAAGCCGGCTTTCAGCCAGGGTGTATAGTTAAAGTCAGCCAGCAGCAGGTCCCGCGAATCCGGTTGGGATGAACGCCCTTCAGCGGTAACAACACCCGACACATTCATGTCATTGACCAGAACGTCCTGAGCGACTTTTGCCGTGGCCGGATTAGCGAGGGGGGCGGTCGTCCGTGGTGCGTCAACCGCCAGCTTGAGCAGCCGGTTACCGGAGGCGGTCACTTCGATCTGACCGGTCTGGGCGTACAGGGTAACCGGCAGTATCATGATAAAAAACAACAGCCACAATGATTTCATAGTCTATCCGCCAACGGGCAACGAGCTTATTTTTTTATATCTTCCGGGTGGAACAGGACTTCAAACCTGCTGCCAACCGAACCGGCGGGGGCCACAAACGTCTCATTGGCAAGATCGACAGCTCTCATGACGGCCAGCCCAAAAGTGACATCGCCACTCGTTTCGATTATTTTAACCTGGGAAAGTTTACCGTCCCCTGATATCACCACACTCAGCTTGACAAACGGTTTTTTCGATTTGTAACTGATGGTGACCTTTAACGCCTCGTCAAGACGGGTTTTAACATAACGGCCAACATCGCCACTCCCCGCAACTTGCGGCGCAGTGACTTTTCCTGTCCCTGCAACCGTTTTTTTTCTGTTGCTCAGCTTTTTCAGTCTTTCTTCATACTGCTGAGCCTCGGCTTTCCCCTGTAACCGGGCCAGTCGGTCATTAAACTCTTCCGCCGTCTCCGCCGACTCCGATGGTGCTTGCGGTTGGGCAATTATTTTTGCAAGAGGCCGGGAAATTATCCCCACCGTCGACTTGACTGCCGACTTGACTACCGCTTTAACCGGTGGCTTTGCCTGCAGCGGGGCTTTCTTCTGCACCGGGACTTTCATCGGTGCCGATGGTGAAGGTGGTGGTTGCGCGGCAACCGGTTGCGCCGGCGCGGCCACGGGCAGAGGTGCTGGCGCAGACATGGTTACCATGTCAACATAAATGGTTTCCGTCATATCCACACGGGGAGGAGTCCGCTCGCCCCACCAGGCCAGCAATAAAAAAACCGCCAGATGAATGACGGCTGAAGCTATGAAACTGGCACCCGCACCGGTGTCAATTCGTGAAGTACGGGAGGTCATTATTTAACAGCCGGATCCGTTACCATACCGAGGCGTTCAATGCCGGCCCCCTTGATCTCGGCCATGGCACGCACCACGTCACCGTAGGGCACACCGGCATCGGCCTTGAGCAGCACCTCTTTCTTCTGGCGGGTAACGAAGAGAGCGGTCAGCCGCTTCCGCAGATCTTCCGCCGGTATTTCGGTCTTATCCACAAATATCCTGCCGTTTTTATCAACAGAGACAACGACCGCTTCCTCCGTTGGGGGTGCCATGGCTTTGGTGTCGGCTTTGGGAAGATTGACCTGAACCCCCTGCTGCATCATCGGCGCGGTGACCATAAAGATGACCAGCAGCACCAGCATGACATCCACCAGGGGAGTTACATTAATCTCCGACATGACGCTCCGGTTATGATTCTGTCCTCCCATGGCCATGGATCACTTCCCCGCGATATTACGCTGGACTATATTGAGAAATTCCGAAGAAAAACTGTCCATTTCATTTATCAAAACACGAATTTTATGTTGAAAATGGTTATATGCCATAACAGCCGGAATGGCAGCCACAAGGCCGATGGCGGTTGCAATCAACGCCTCGGCAATCCCCGGAGCGACAACGGCCAGTGAGGCAGAACCGCTTTTACCAATCCCTTCAAAGGCGGTCATAATACCCCACACGGTACCAAACAGACCGATAAAGGGTGAGGTTGAACCGGTTGTTGCCAAAAATGTCAGGTATTTTTCCAGACGGGTAATTTCTGAGTTGGTGGCCCGCCGGAGGGCGCGTGAGACATTCTCAACCCCCCCGAGATCGGTGCTCAGGGCACTTCTACTGGTGTTCTTGGCGTCGTTATCAACCACTTTTTTCAGCTCGGTAAAACCTTCATTGAAGAGCACCGTCAGCGGAGAGTTGGCAAACCGCTCAACCTGGGAGGCGATGGCATCGAAATGTTTCGATTTCCAAAAGAAATCCATGAAGCGTTCCGACTCACTCTTGGCCCGCTGCACCTGAAAAAATTTAAAGAGAATGATGGTCCACGAAATGACCGAGAAGGTAAGAAGCAGTAACAAAACAAGTTTTACGACAATTCCGGCACCGAGGATGATGGCCACGGATGGTACCTCCGCATTGATTAGAAACCCGAAAAAGGTAGTACTTTCACCAGATCAAGTCAAGACAAAACCGCTCTCGTCCCGGTGAATTCAGCGTGTTGGCAGCCTGGCACCCAGAGCATCAAGAATCACGTCCGCAAGTTGAGCCTTGGACATCAGCTCACACTGCTCCCCTGCCCCCTCTTTGAAAAAGAGCAGTACCCTGTTTGTATCCACATTGAAACCGGCATCTTCCTGACTGACGTCATTGGCGATGATCATATCGAGGTTTTTTGCCTTCAGTTTCTGTTCTGCGTTGCCGGCCAGGTTATCGGTCTCTGCGGCAAATCCGGCAAGAAAGGGGCGACGCTGCCGGGAGCCAAGGAGTGCCAGAATATCCGGATTTTTCGTCATCTCCAGACTAATGACATCCCCCTGTTTCTTGATTTTTGTTTCGCACCGCGTCACCGGTCGATAGTCGGCAACGGCTGCCGCCTTGATAACGGCATCACATTCATCCACATGTGCCATAACCGCAGTGAGCATTTCCGTGGCACTGATAACGTTGATAACCTCGACACCTTCAGGTATCGGCAGTGCGGTCGGGCCGCTGATCAAGAGCACCCGGGCACCTCGGCGCCGGGCAGCCCGGGCCAAAGCATAGCCCATTTTTCCCGACGAGTGGTTGCTGATGTATCTGACCGGATCAATCTCCTCCCGTGTCGGCCCTGCGGTGACAAGAATAACCCTTCCGGCCAGGTCCTGGGGCGTTACGGCACCAACAGCCGCTTCAAAAACAGCCTCCGGTGCCGCCAGTTTCCCCTCCCCCTCCCATCCGCAAGCCAGGCGACCGGAGACCGGTGCCACGAAATGATAGCCAAATCGCCGCAGCTTCTCTTCATTTTCCTGATAGAGCCGGTTCCGGTACATGTTGACATTCATGGCCGGGGCGATCAGTACCGGTGCTTTGGTGGCCATCACCGTAGTGGTCAGCATGTCATCGGCAATTCCCCCGGCAATCTTGCCTATGATGTTGGCGGTGGCCGGGACGATGATGAACAGGTCCGCCCGGTCGGCCAGTGAAATATGACCTATCTCATCTTCTTCAATGAGGTTGAAGAGAGCGGTATGGACCGGATGGGAGGACAGTGTCTGAAATGTGAGCGGAGCTATGAACTGCTGCGCCGAGCGGGTCATGATGACATGGACGTCAGCCCCGCTTCTGGTCAGGAGCCTGAGCAGTTCCACCGCTTTGTACGCAGCAATGCCACCGCAGACACCGAGTATGATCGTTTTATTTTTGAGCATGGAACCTCTTCTCAAAAGTAGGGATTGTTGGCTTTTTCGTAACCGATTGTTGTATGAATTCCATGGCCCGGGTAGGCAACGACCCCATCGGGAAGGGTAAACAGCTTGCTGTTGATCGAATCAAGTAACTGCTGATGGGAACCTCCCGGCAGATCGGTACGGCCGATTGATTCGGCAAACAGCGTATCGCCGGTGATAACTATCCGTTCCTGTTCAAAATAAAGACAGCATCCCCCCCGGGTATGGCCGGGGGTGTGCAGTACCGTGAGGCGGCACGTGCCGAAGGTGATCTCGCCGCCATCGACCAGATAGGCATCGGCAGGGGGAGAGTTTTGGCACTGCAATCCATAGGAACGGGCCACGTCGGCACAGCGTTGCAGCATCGGCTCATCGTCCTGGTGGATCATCAGACCGGCACCAAACGCCGCCACCGCCTGCTGATTACCACCGATGTGATCAAAATGGCCATGGGTGTTAATCACCGTCCGAATGGTGAGGTGTAATTTGTTCACCAGCTCGATTATCTGATCTACATCCCCCCCCGGATCGACGACAATCCCTTCACGGGTCGTCGGACAGGCGATGACAAAACAGTTAACAGAGAGTGGACCGACGGGAAGTGTCTCAAATATCATTAGTAATCTCGATTTCTGCCCATAACCACACGTCAGGGCATGAATTTATGATGGGTATGCAATTGACTGTCAGTTGACATCTTCGGTGAACATAGTTAAACTCCGACTAATATCGGAGTCACTAGTGCGGCTGCCCTGTTCAGCATCGACTGGACATACTTTATCTTACAAGGAGCACAATGTATGGAACCAATGATCTGTACCATCTGCCAGTATGTGTATGACCCCGCCGCAGGCGATCCCGACCGCGGCATCGCGCCGGGTACCCCGTTTGAGGCACTGCCGGAAGATTGGAGCTGCCCGCTCTGCGGCGCCGGCAAGGACGTTTTTGAACAGGAATAAACCTGACGGGGCGGCTCCAACGGGCCGCCCCCACTTCAGTTCAACCGCCCGCGGGCACCTTTCACCCAACCGTTCAGGCCAGTTCCGGCAGAATGGTTCCAATAGCCTGGAATAATTCGTCCAGATCAGCACGGGTCATGTCCCCCATGTGGGCGATCCGGAAAGTCTCTCCTTTAATCTTCCCATACCCGTCATCAAAGGCAAAACCCGCTTTTCCCAGGCTACTTTTCAACAGTTTGAGATCAATTTGCCTGCTGTTCCGGCTGCAGGTAAGGGTCTGGGAGCGGTATGCCGCTGCCGGGAATGACTCAAAGCCACGATCCTCCAACCAGGTACGGACATAACGGGCAAGATCATCATGGCGTGCCCACCGGTTCTCCAGTCCCTCGGCAAACATCCGCTGCAGCTGACAATCAAGGGCATAGATCAGGGAAATACAGGGGGTTGATGGAGTGTTATTCTTGTCGTCGTTTGTCGCAAATTCGACAAAATCGAAGTAGTACCCCCGTCCCGCCATGCCGGCAGCCCGCTGAAGAGCCTTTTCGCTGGCGGTAAAAACTGCCAGGCCGGGGGGAAGGGCAAACGCCTTCTGAACGCCAAAAATGCAACTATCGATACCCAGTTCATCAACCGGAATCTTCAGGGCAGACATGGACGACACCGTATCAACAATAAACTGCACGTCCGGAAATTTACGCATTACGTCGGCAATGTCAGCCAGTGGCGACATAACACCGGTTGAGGTTTCATTATGAATCATCGTCATACTGTCGTATTTACCGGTGGCAAGGGTACGCTCCACCACCTCGGGGGTCACCGGTTCTCCCCACGGAAAACGAATGGCATCGGCTTCCTTGCCGCAACGAAGCGTGACATCGTGCCATTTATCGGAGAACGCTCCATTGCAGAAGTTGGCACACCGGGTACCAACCAGATTGCGGATGGCCCCTTCCATAACGCCAAAAGCACTTGACGTCGCCAGAAAAACCCTGTTGTCGGTGAAGAGAACTTTTTTCAAAGCGGACGTCACCCGGCCATGGAGTTCGGCATATTCGGGCATACGGTGGCCAATCATCGGTTGTGACATGGCTTTCAGAATATCGGGATGCACTTCGATCGGCCCCGGTATAAATAGTTTCTTGTGCATGGGAAATTTCTCCAGAACGGCTTGTTAATGATGTTCAGTGTGGGAAAACCTAGCAAATGGAGGTGACAATGTCAAGGTTCGGGCGGGGGATTCTTTTTTGGGGGGAAGGTGGACGCAGAATCCCCCCTCGGTATCGGGGGGATTCTGCTATAAACGGTTATCGGAATCAGTGGGAAGAGCTTGTGGGGCGTTCCTCCGGTACTTCGTCAGTCACCTGCCGTGAGATAAATACTGCATCACCGATAAAGGAGCCGACCCCATTGTCTGCAACATGGAAATCGCCATTCAGAATCGGGATGGCGACCCGGAGCAGCATCGTATAAACGAACAAACCGGTGGCCCAAATCCCCATGGCCAGCATAATTTCGATATTGCTGGGCGAGTATTCATAAATTTCATGGAGCGTATCAGGGATAAAACCGGGAATAACCAACCCCATCCCCTTTTCAATGTAAACACCGACGAATACCAGGATGCAGCCGAGGATCAGGGTTTTGGTATTGCGACGGGTTGCCGGAATCAAGAAGAGGAAAAATGCGCTCATATTAAAGACCATGGCGGTCCAGATATAGGGCACCAGCGCAGAGTGGCCGTGCAGTCCCTGGAACAGATAGAGGAAAGAATCAAGATGCACCGTGTCGGTATAGTATTCCTTGAACAACTCGGCACCAAGCAGCAGAAGGTTAATGAACATGGCATAGGCCATGATTTCGGCTACTTTCTGAATGGCTTCATCCTTGATCCTGAACTTGGTGTATTTGCGGACCAGCAGGAAAATCAGCAACATGAAGGCCGGACCGGAACAAAAGGCCGATGCAAGGAAACGGGGCACCAGAATGGAGGAGTTCCAGAAAGGCCGGGCACCAAGTCCATTGTACAGAAAAGCCGTAACCGTATGGATGGAAATGGCCGACGGGATGGACAGGAGTACCAGAGGGGTATAAAAGTTATGTTTCGGCTCCCGCTTGTAGTAGAGGCTGTACAGGATATAGACCGAGATGGTCACGTTAAGAACCAGATAGGTATTGAGGACGACCACATCCCAGGCGAGCAGGGACTGGGGGAAATTGAGACGCCCGAGCTTGGGGATGAGATGCCAGAACCGCTCGGGATGCCCCAGGTCGGCGGTAACAAAGAGCATACACATGATAATTGCCGACACCGCCAGCAACTCTCCCAGGACGGCAAATTCCTTGATGGGGCCCCATTCGTAGACATAGGCCGGAATAACCAGCAACACAGCAGCGGCCGCCACCCCGACCATAAAGGTGAAGTTGGAAATATAAAATCCCCAGGAGACCTGATCACGCATGGCGGTTACTGCCAGACCCTCGTTCAGTTGCTGCATATAGGCAGAGGCACCGATTGCCATGAGTGTGAGCAGAAACAGCACCCAGCAGTAATAGGCCTTGCTCCCTTTGGAGACCAGAACCAGAGTTCCCGCAAAAAAATTGAATATATTTTTCATTGTTACTCCCTGATCACGTTGCGTAGAAATAAAAGAACTTTGGTTGGGTATTGAGCTCTTCTTTCAAAATGAATACCCGCTTGTGCTCGATGAGGTATCTGATTTCACTCTCGGGGTCAAGCAGGTTGCCGAACTTGCGGGCACCGACCGGACAGATCTCCTCGCAGGCCGGGTAACGCCCCGGCTGCTCCCGGGTACGCTGCACACAAAAGGTACATTTTTCCACAACCCCTCTCGGGCGGGGGCGATTCCCCAGGTAGTGGGTCACCGGATTCATCTCCGCCTTCGGCAGTCCCGGTGTTCCCCAGTTGAAATGGCGGGCACCGTAGGGGCAGGCCGCCATGCAGTAACGGCAGCCGATGCACCAGTTATAGTCAACCACCACAATGCCATCCTTTTCTTTCCAGGTGGCCTGAACGGGGCAGACCTTGGTGCAGGGGGGCTTTTCACACTGCTGGCACTGTACGGGCATATAAAAGTGCCCCTTTTCCGGGACCTGTTCCGGGTTGTAATAATGCTCCGCCCGGGAGAGATCAACCCCTTTTTCCTTATCAAGCTGCATAACCCTGATCCAGTGGATCTGGGGATCACGGGACTGGTTATTTTCCTTGACGCAGGCATAGACACAGCGGCGACAGCCGATACACCGGGAGAGATCAAGGGCATAGCCGTAACGGACCCCTTCGATAGGCAGCGTCGTCTTGACGGTGACCTTTTTGTCGAATTGACTGCTGTACTTGGCTTCAAGGCGACCGATCACCGCCTTCAGCTCATCCTTGGAAAGTTCCTTGAAGTGTTTCTGAAAAAACTCCTCCCACAGGGAGGCAGAGGCATCCTTTCCGGGAAGGGCGATCAAACCGACCCCCGCTGCGACACCCTTTAAAAACTTGCGCCGTGACCGGTGCTGGTCGTACGAATTCTTTTTATTATCTGACATGAGCAACTCCCTGAGAGTTTAAAGATTTCCGGTTCAGTGACGCGCTGCGCCGGGGCGAACCGGCGGAGGGAGCGGCTTGAGCGATTTGAACTTCGGGTCGTGTGGATTGTGGCAATGAACACACAGGAGATACTGTTTGTCCCCGTTCCAGAATCCGGTACGCTTTCCATGAACCCCGACCTTCCAGTCACGGTACTTGTCACCATGGCATTGTCCGCAGAGTCGGTACGACTCGGAGAAGTCAACCAGGTCCCCTGAAACCAGTCGCAACTTGTCCCGGTTCAGCAGGTTGTGGCAGTCGGTACACCACCGTTCACCTTCGGCATGGTGAAGGACAATCTCCGTATGGTACTCGGTCAACACCCGACGTTTCGGGTTTGCCTTGAAGTATTTGTGGCACTGGGTACAGGGAAAGACCCCCTCAGAAAAGGGAGGACGGGGCACCTGGAAGGTTTTTTCCGCTGCATATACCGTCACGGAAGCGAGGAGCAACACCAATACCAGGGCAGACAAGGGAAACTTACGGCTGAATAAGCGGGATATTTTCATCTTTACCTCGATTGTGGAGATGCGAGAAGCCTGTCGGACTGAGGAAACTGACGAATATGTGAGTGTGGTACGTCTAAATTCTTCACCATTAACATAACAAAATTACTCTGTTCCATACTGATATGAGACGAACGGATTTGTCAATATAAAAACAGCGATTTTAAAATAAGGTTTTGCAGATTTCCCTATTGATATTAGCGGGGCTAGAGTGTATTTTTGGCAACCACTCATTATATACTTCCGAACAATCAGGATTTTTGAGTTACGTAAACTTCTACGACAAGGGAGGAAACATGCATATTTTCAGAACATCGGCCGTAGCCATCATAGCACTGACAGTCGGTATTGCGGCAGAGGCCCTGGCAATACAACCGGGAAAAACCGTGACGTGGGATACGCCCATGGGAAAAGTAACCTTCAGTGGCACCAACCATGCGGCCATGCAGATCGGGTGCCTTGACTGCCACTCAAAAATTTTCAAGATGAAAAAGGGTTCTACCGAGATGACCATGGCCGATATCAATGCCGGTAAATTCTGCGGGAAATGCCATAATGGCAAAAAAGCCTTTGAACCCAAGGACAACTGCGATATCTGCCACAAAAAGTAGCAGGTTACTTATGATTTCAGTTTGCAATTGACGATGTCCGTCGGACTATTGTATACTTACGCGCTTTGTATCCATAGAACTGAAATATTTACCCGATTACGAATTAAGAAGGAGTCTGGACACATGACAAAATTTCTGGTGCTATTATCCCTCGCGCTCGTGCTTACGGCTGCGACATTCTCGGGGGCAGCCGAGTACAAGGATGTTTCGTTTACCTTCAAGAATGCTGCTCCGGTCGTCTTCAGCCACGAACTGCACCTCGCCAAATATAACAAGAATTGTAAGATGTGCCACAGTGCCATTTTCAATCTGCGGGAAAAGCGACATTTCTCCATGGCAGAAATGGAAAAAACCCGTTCGTGCGGTGCCTGCCATACCGGGGTCAAGGCGTTCAGTGTGGCCAGTGGTAAAGACTGTATTCGCTGCCACAAAGGGACTCCAAGGGATATTACGTTCCCGGTCAAGGGTCTGGGAACCACCCTGTTCAGTCATGCCAAGCATATCCCTAAAGCTGACGGTAACTGCCGTGTGTGCCACGATGGCACCCCCAAGGGCAAAGGTACTGTGACCATGGCCCAGATGGAACAGGGCAAAAAATGCGGTTCCTGCCATAATGGCAAGCGGGCCTTCACGGTGGCAGGCAATTGTGAGCGTTGCCACAAGGGGTTTAAAACCAAGGAAATCACCTTTGCACTGAAGACCGTGGCGTCGGCAACGTTCAGCCATGATATCCACGTGCAGGCATACAAGTGTAACGATTGCCATAGCAAACTGTTCCCGTTCCGTTCTGTTGTCGGCAAAGCGACCATGGACGACATGGCCAAAGGGAAATCGTGCGGAGCCTGCCACAACGGTTCGGATGCCTTTTCGTCAACCGGTGACTGCGCAAAATGTCACAAAGCATTCAAGCCGGGTAACATCAGCTTTAAGACCGATGGCGGAGAAGCAACCTTCAGCCATGAATTCCATCTCCAGAGTTACAAGTGTGCAGATTGTCATACCAAGGTCTTCCCCTTCAAGAAGGGAACCCTCAAGGCGACAATGGCGGATATGGAAGCCGGAAAATCATGCGGTACCTGCCATAACAAAGGTAAAGACGCCTTTTCGGTACAGGGTGACTGCGGCAAATGCCACAAGATGTAGGGGGTTATACCATGGCACCTGTCATGATTTAATGTAGCCTGAATAATTGGAACGGTGGCAGAGATTCTGCCACCGTTTTTTGTACATGCGGAGGCACACAGTATGACCACATCAAGCCTGACCCGTAAATTAATCCTTATTATCGCCTCGACCCTGTTCCTGGGCTTCACCGGCCTTGGTATCCTCACCACCTACCTGGAATATACCGCCACCATCGATCTCCAGCGAAAAAATGCCCGGCAGCTGATTTCGACGGTCAGCCATGATATCCTGAACCAGATGGCAAAAGGGGATATGTCGGACTTTGAAAGTTACGTTGCCGATATCAAGGCCAAGGGGGGAATATCGGACATCCGGCTGTTCAACGCAGACGGGAAGGAGCGGGGAAAGGGTACCACCAGTGAAGTCATACGCTCCGCCATCGCAGCAGAAAAATCGGTTGAACTGACCGGCAGCTTGGACGGAAAGCGCGTTGTCAATCTGGCACTCCCCCTGTTAAATGAGGAACGGTGTCACAAGTGTCATAGCAGCACGTCAAAGTTTCGTGGTGGGATTTTATTGACCACTTCCCTTGAAGAGGGTTTTTCCGCCGCACTCCGTCTCACCCTGATTATTGTCGTCGTCGGAGTATTTTTCTTTTTGGTTACCCTCGCGGCACTCTCCCTGTTTTTGAAGCGCACGGTAGTGCGGCAAATCACCGAACTGTATCAACAGATTGGTGACCTTGCCGGCAGCGAGGGAGACCTGACCCGGGTGCTGGAAGTTCGCTCAGAGTGTGAAATAGGCCGTCTGGGAAAGGAGGTCAA
Source organism: uncultured Geobacteraceae bacterium (assembly GCA_903901875.1). Taxonomy (GTDB): domain Bacteria; phylum Desulfobacterota; class Desulfuromonadia; order Geobacterales; family Pseudopelobacteraceae; genus JACRCG01. Next base: position 19,513 of record CAIUSO010000035.1, read on the forward strand.
TAACCTGACGACAAAAATCAGGATTTCTTTTGTTGACCTGTACCGGCAGATCGGCAGGATTGGCGTTGACGTCTGCAAGCTATCTTCCGGCACCGGCAGAACCCTCTTGATGACCCAGAACCAGAAAGAACAGGCCGCAGCAGTTGCCACCGCCGCATCGGAATTAGCCTCTACGATCTCCGGTGTCAATGAAAACACCCATCGGGCCGCCGAGCTTTCATCGGCAGTTGACAGTGCTGCCAGCAACGGCATGGCGGTGGTTGAGGAAACCTGGAATTGTATGCAGCAGATCAGCAGCAGTGTCAAAGGCACCTTGAGCATCATCCAGGAGTTGGAGAGTGCCTCGGCCCATATCGGTGAGATGGTTGTTCTCATTGAAGACATTGCCGACCAGACCAATCTATTGGCACTCAATGCCTCCATTGAAGCCGCCCGCGCCGGTGATGCCGGCAGGGGTTTTGCCGTGGTGGCCAGCGAAGTAAAAGGGCTTGCGGAGAAGACCACCGCTTCGACGCGGGAGATCAAGCGGGTTGTTGCAAGTATCCAGAGTACCAGCCACTGCGCCGCAGAAATGATCAATACGGAAAGTGTGCTGGTCCAAACCGGACTGACACGGGCAGCTGAGGCGCGGGACAGTCTGGAAAACATTAAAAATCATGCCAATGAATCACGCATGATGATTGAGCAGATCGCGACTGTATCGGAAGAGCAGAGCTCCACCACCAATCACATCTCAGAAATGATCCATCTGGTCTCCCATTCCGCCGAGGAGACCAACACCATGATGCAGCGTACCAGTGAAGGGTTTGCCATGTTTACCGACGTGGTGGAGCAGATTTACGGCACCGTGGGGAAATTTTCCGTCGGCAATTACCATGACTCGGTAAAAGGCTATATCCATGAAATGGTGGGCCAATTTAATGCCGCCATCGAAAAAGCCCTCGCCGACCGCACCATCACCATTGAAAGCCTTTTTGATCGGAATTATGTCCCCCTGCCCCACACCGATCCCCAGAAATACAGTACAAAATTCGATGGTTTTTTTGACCGGATTGTCTCGCCGTTTCAAGAGGTGATTGTTACTCGCGACAGCAAGGTACTCTATGCCATCTGCGTGGACAACAATGGCTACGTCCCCTGCCATAATCTCCGTTTCACCAAGCCGTTGACCGGTGACCCGGAGACCGATAAAAACGGAAATCGTACCAAACGAATTTTCAACGACCGTACCGGCTTGCGTTGTGCACAAAACACCAACGGCTTCCTCTTACAAACCTACAGTCGTGATACGGGGGAAATCCTCAACGACATGTCCCGGCCGATTTATGTCAACAATCGCCATTGGGGTGCCATCCGCATCGGCTATCTGGTCCCCGAATGATTTTTACCATTCATCTTTAAACCCCGGTCCCTGAATTCCCACGGAGGGACCGGGTGAGGATCCCGCCAAAGTCCCCGGTTTCGCGCACGGGCAGTGGCCTCGCTCTCACAATAGAGGGACTCATACGGTTCCTCAAGATACCGGAGATACGCCCAGGCCATCCCCCCTTCAACCATCTCCCGATTGACGTCTCTCCCATCGACCCGAATCACCGCCACTGTCCGGCCATAGCGGTCCGTATCCATGATTTCCGCGACTACCCGCCGCCCCATGACTTTATACATCAGCATACGCCGGGAGCTGTCTCCATACGGTTGCCCCGGTTTGTTCCGCTTTCCGGTCTCCGGTGCATCGATACCGTAGAGACGCACCTTGAGCCGGCTATCTTCCCGGGTCGCCATCAGTATGGTGTCGCCGTCATACACCCCCCGCACCACACCGACAACGGTCCTCCCCGCCTGGGCAACGGATGCCAGTAAAGCCACCTGTACGAGGATGGCGAGGCAGACGATCCTCATATCAATCCGCTACCGTAGTTGAATTCGGTGGCACCGGCGATCTCCCGCCCACCCCGCAAGGCGGCAAGTATGTCGGTCCACCTTTCACGGGGCTCCTCACTCAGATCAAGAATAAACGAATGGCATCCTTTCTGCGTCAATTCGCCCCGCCGTGCCGTCAGTGAAAACGGCAGGGTTGAGGTGATGGTCTGCAGACCGTCATGGCTGGTAACCCGATAGGTTTCCCCCCGGTCCGAGCGAAGGGGGGTATTGGCATGGACATCTTTAATGCGTATTTTGGTGGTCATGACCGGCAGTGGAGAATAGGCCACCACGCGCATTTCAGCTACACCGTCCGCTTTAAGCAGCTCACCGATATTGCCGCTGTCATCTTCAAGATAGAGCGTTACCGCTTCGGCACCAAGCTCCCGCCAGGCGGCAAGGGCCTGACTGTTGAGGGTGAAACAGCGGTGCCAGGTTGAAATATGGAGAGAGTCAAGCCCCTTGAAGAGGTGAAAATGGGAGAGATTTGCCGCTTCAAAATGTCGGAAGCCATGCTGATGCAGCGTGCGAATTGTCTCACGGTAGAGCGGGATGTCTCGATCGAACAACATGAACGGAACCTGCCAGGTAATCTCCCCTTCCGCTCCACGCATACGGGATGTTGCGGTAGAGAGCTGATGTATGACCGCCCGACTGAGCGGTATGATAACAGCATCGGCACCGTTTTGCAGGGGAAAACGCCACTCCTTCGTATCAGGAACCACAATGAAAAGCCGCTCACGGGAGGGGTGACGCGGTGTAACGGAACTCATTTCCTTTACGTCTGCCACCGCCCCCCGCCGGGCCACAGTAATCTGCTCACGAAAAGCGGCGGTGATTGCTTCCGCCAGCTCTCCGTAAAACCTCCTCCGGAGATCCTTAAAGAGCGACATCGGTATCAGCACCGGCGGGAAGCCGGGGGCTTCCAGCGATTCAAGTCGGAACGGAGTGTCACCGCATTTTGAAAACTGCCCCGCCAGAACCCGTTCCATATCGCCACTGCGGGATGGCTCCAGGGGGCCCACCGGAAAGGAAACATCGTGGCGGCAGCCGGAAACATCTGCAACGATACGGAGCTGTTCCCCCTCCAGGGTGACGGTGAGCCGGCAGGGGAGTTTATCACCCGAGGCCCCTTCCAGCCTCCGCTGACAGGCACTGTCGCTCAGGGTAAAGGCCTCCTTCGATGAAACTTTATAGATGGAGTCACCCACCGTGAAGACAAAGGGTGTTTCAACTTCAACCTGACTCCCGGCCGGAGCTTCCATGCTTTTTTTCCGGTTCACCACAAGTTCCCGCACCGTCCAGGCCTGCCCCGCCATGTCACTTTTCGGCTGGGCCCGCAGGCGGTCCCCCACATGGAGAGCATCCCGTGTTTCAAAGGTCAGCCGGTTTCCCTTGATACTTTTTATCTGCCCGATAAAACGGCCGGTCCCCCCTTTTTGCCATGGGTTGGCGATATCATCCGGCTGCTGGGATGACAGAAAGCCCTTCGTCGGCGTCCGCCCAAAGGAGTATTTGAGAATCCCCTTGGCAGCTGCAAGGGTCTCCTTACGGGCCTGTTCGGGAGCATCCAGTACGGTACGGTAGGCCTCCACCACCGACGCCACGTATTCGGCTGACTTCATGCGTCCTTCTATTTTGAGAGAAGCAACACCGGCCTTTACCAGATCGGGAATCAGATCGATGGCAGAGAGATCGCTGGTGGAAAAATAGTGTCCATCCTTGCCCCGATGGCTGTAGAGACGGCGGCAGGGCTGGGCACAGCGCCCCCGGTTACCGCTGTGCCCCCCCAGAAGGGACGAAAAGAAGCATTGACCGGAGATGGAGAAACAGAGGGCACCATGGACAAAGCATTCGATCTCCACCGGTGTTGAGGCGGCAATCCCGGCTATCTCATCAACGGCCAGTTCCCGTGCCAGTACGGCCCGTTGAAAACCCAGCTCCTCCAGCATTTTCACGCCGGGGGTATTGTGTATGGTCATCTGGGTCGAGGCATGGAGCGGAATCGAGGGGAAATGGTTCCTGATGAGCCGCGCCACGGCAAGATCCTGGAGAATCACCCCGTCAACCCGCATACCTGCCAGTGCCGCCAGGGTATCCACCAACTGGGGAAGCTCTTTTTCCTTTACCAGGGTATTGAGGGTGACGTAGATCCGCCGATTCTGGCCATGGGCATAGGCCAGCATCCGCTCCATCTGGGCAAGGGTAAAGTTGCGGGCACGGGCACGGGCAGAAAAGTCCTGAAGCCCCGCATACACGGCATCGGCTCCCTTTTCCAGGGCGGCGAAGAACGATTCGAGTGATCCGGCAGGGGCAAGGAGTTCCGGTTTCTTGGTTTCTTTCATGGTTTTTGTCCAATGGTGGTGAAAAATGAAAACGCCCCGTGGGGGCGTTTTCAAGGTTACGGAAGTAAAAGGTCTATTTTTCCAGAAGAACCCGCAGCATCCGGCGGAGCGGCTCTGCAGCCCCCCAGAGAAGCTGGTCGCCACAGGTGAAGGCCGACAGGTACTGGGGCCCCATCTTCATTTTACGCAGGCGACCGATCGGAACCGTCAGCGTCCCTGACACCGCAGCAGGAGTCAGCCCGTTGAGGGTTTCCGCCTTGGTATTGGTTATCAGCTTGACCCACTGGTTATCATTGGCGATCAGCTGTTCGATTTCGGCAATCGGCAGGTCTTTTGTCAGCTTGATGGTCAGTGCCTGACTGTGGCAGCGCATGGCACCAACCCGGACGCAGAGTCCATCCACCGGAATCGGCACGGTCGTCCCAAGAATTTTGTTGGTCTCGGCAAAACCTTTCCACTCTTCCCGGCTCTGACCATCCTCAACTTCACGGTCAATCCAGGGGAGAACATTTCCTGCCAGCGGAAAACCGAATTCCTTGGTCGGCAAAGAACCGTCCCGGAGAGTTGCGGTAACTTTCCGGTCTATTTCGAGAATGGCGGAGCCGGGGTTCTTCAGCTCTTCGGCAACGACCCCGTTCAGCACACCCATCTGGGACAGCAGTTCCCGCATATTGGGGGCACCGGCACCACTTGCCGCCTGATAGGTCATGGAGCTGATCCACTCGACCGCACCGGCGCGGAACAGACCGCCCAGGGCCATCAACATGAGGCTGACCGTACAGTTACCGCCGATAAAATCCTTTTGCCCCCGTGCCAGTGCGGCATCGATAACATCCCGGTTCACCGGATCGAGAATAATGACCGCATTATCTTCCATGCGCAGGGTGCTGGCGGCATCGATCCAGTAGCCGTTCCACCCCTGTTTACGCAGCTCGGGGTGAACCGCCTTGGTGTAATCCCCCCCCTGACAGGTGATGATCACATCAAGCTGTTTCAGTTCGGCAATATCCGAAGCATCCTTCAGAACACCCGCATTGAGGGGAGCCGGTTGCCCCGCCTGGGATGTTGTGAAAAAAACCGGTTCAAAGCCAAGGGAAAAATCATCTTCCTCCTGCATCCGCTGCATGAGAACCGAACCAACCATTCCGCGCCATCCGACGATTCCGACTTTCATAGTCATCTTCTCCTTCTCTCTCTGGAGTAATATTATAAATTGGCTATTATTGCTGCGCCCATTTCCTTGGTGGTAACCAGTTTTTCGCCATCTTTTTTCTGGTAGATGTCGGCCGTTCGGTACCCCTGGTCAAGCACGCGTGCCACCGCATTATCAATGGCGTCGGCCGCGTCAAGCATTCCAAAGGAGAATTTGAGCATCATTGCCGTGGAGAGGATCTGGGCAATCGGATTGGCGATACCTTTGCCGGCGATGTCCGGTGCCGAACCACCCGAAGGCTCATACATGCCAAAAGTCCCTTCGGCCAGTGAGGCGGACGGAAGCATGCCGAGGGAACCGGTCAACATGGCAGCCTCGTCCGACAGGATATCGCCGAACATATTTTCACAGAGAATGACGTCAAACTGCTTGGGCCATTTGACCAGCTGCATGGCGGCATTATCCACATACATATGGGAAAGCTCCACGTCCGGATACTCACCAGCGATGCCTATGACAATCTCGCGCCAGAGCACCGAACTGGAGAGGACATTGGCCTTATCAATGGAGCAGACCTTTTTATCCCGTTTGCGGGCCGCCTGGAACGCCACATGGGTGATCCGTTCAATCTCCGGCACACTGTAACGCATGGTGTCGATCCCCACCCGCTCACGACCTGTCCCCTCAATCCCCTTGGGCTGGGAGAAGTAGATGCCACCGGTCAGTTCCCGAATGACCAGGATATTGAAGCCGCCGCCGATAACCTCTTCCTTGAGGGACGAAGCACCGGTCAGGGAAGGAAAGATAATGGCCGGACGAAGGTTGGCGTACAGTCCAAAAATTTTCCGGAGAGGCAGCAGAGCCCCCCGTTCCGGCTGTTCATCAGGTGGCAGGGTTTCCCATTTGGGGCCGCCCACCGAGCCAAACAGAATGGCATCGGAGGCTGTGCAGATATCAATGGTGCTCTGGGGCAGTGCCTTACCTTCGTTGTCAATACCCGCCCCGCCGACATTGGCGGCGGTACGCGCGAAAGTAACATCGAATTTCTTTTCCACCACATCCAGAACATTCAGTGCTTCGACCATTACTTCCGGTCCAATACCATCCCCCGCCAACACCGCTATTTTATACGTTTTGCCCATAGTTCCTCCGAAAAGTATGCACATCGACCTCAATCTTCTGATAATATTTTTACACCGTTGTTTTGTCAAACTAAAAGCACAATTTACTTTTCTGCCACTTCTCAATCCTGCGGCAGTCATAGGTATTGATTAACGCGTCACCATCCCGTACAATGTACCAATATTCATGCAAGGAGCACCGGGTGAGTAACCTCTTATTAATCACAGATGTCGCACGATTACGAAAAATCTTCGGCCGACTGGCCGAGGACAAGAGCATCCGGCTTCGTGTGGTCAACAACCTGGAGAATGGTGGAGAGGAGCTCGCCATCGAGAAGCCTGATGTGGTCTTCGTTCAGACCCATCTTTCTGGTCTCTCGGCCGATATCCTGTTGATGCATCTCAAAAAACAGCTGGGAAGGAAACGATCGAAATTTATCCTGCTTGCCGCTCCCGGCCAGGCAAATGATACAATTCGCAAGTCCTTCCAGGGATGGCTCGATACTTCAGTCGATGACAATCAGATGCTGGCCGATCTATATCAGCTGCTGGATACCCTGCAAAACAGACCAAAGAGATCGCCGGACACCCCCTCCGAGCCGGAGCCGTCACCCACTGCGCCCGAAAACGATCCGCCACGAGACAGTGCCCCCCCGTCCCTTGCAAACGTTTTTGAATCACCCCTTGAGGAACAGGGGATTACCTATGGACCACGAAAGCGTCTTCAGGTCTATTCCGAATTCAACAGTTCCTTTGACAACGCGGTCAGCAACACGCCGGAACCTGAGGCACTGGAACCCTCCATTTCCGCGTCACCCCGGCAGTGGGGGTCCAAGGAAATAGTGGAGAAGGATTCCGGCAGCTCCCCATCCCGCACCGGAACCGTGCTTATCTGGCTTTCGGTGGTCGTCATGGTCATCGCAGTCGCAGTCGTCACCTATATGCAGCACCAACCGGTACCGGAGGTAAAAGCACCGGTGACAAAGCCATTCCCGATTGTTACCGCAAAGCCGATTCTTCGTTCGTTTTCCTCACTGTCATCGGCCCGAAAACCGGCACCACCGGTGGCTATCCCCCTCCCTCCAACGCCGACACCTCCTCCGCCTGCACCCCGCCCGGCCACTCCTGCACCCCGCCCAGCCACTCCGGCACCCCGTCAGGTAAAGGTGCGGGACACGGAGAAAGAGGTA
>CAIUSO010000036.1 GCA_903901875.1 uncultured Geobacteraceae bacterium
ATGGTCATTAATGTTGTAATTGTACCGTAGGGGCGTATGGCCATACGCCCTTACAATGGTGGCGTAATTACGATGGTGCGATGTTGCACCGCGGGCGTATAGCCATACGCCCCTACGATGGTGGGTTTGGCACGGTGGTCGTTAATGTTGTAATTGTACCGTAGGGGCGTATGGCCATACGCCCTTACAATGGTGGCGTAATTACGATGGTGCGATGTTGCACCACGGGCGTATAGCCATACGCCCCTACGATGGTGGGTTTGCCATGACGGTATGTTGTTGTTCCAATTTCGTAATCACCACACAGGAGTCATTATTAACATTTCATCAGCAGGACATACTGCATGAACAGTGATCTGTCCACCAACGTGACATTTCGGCTCCTTTTCTTCTGCACGTTGGGTGTCCTGTTTCTCAATTGCCTCTTGCTTACCAGTCAACCGGTGTCAGAAGATGACTATTATGTGGCACTTAGTGCGATAAATTATATGGAGTCGGGTCAGTTGGGACCCACCATGTGGAATCACCCTTGTCTGCGTAATATACTGGTCTATGGTGCCCTCCGTATGTTCGGCCCCGGAGTGCTTGGGGTAAAGGGTGTCAGCCTTCTGTTGGGTACTCTGTGTACTCCGTTGATCGGCCTTGTTGCCAGACGCTTGACCGGCAGTAATCGCATTGCTCTGATCGCAACCATCCTCTGGGGTGTTGATGCGCTGGTCATTGATTTCTCCCGTCAGGGTATCAATGATATATACCTTTCTTTTTTTCCCCTTGGAGCGATTTATCTTTATCTTCGCTTTAAGGAATCAGGGAGACAAGGGTGGTTGGTCGGTTCCGGGATCTTTTTTGGACTCGGCTTGGCTTCAAAATGGAGTGCTCTGTTTCCTCTCGCAGTAACGTCACTTTACCTGGCTTTTGACATTTTACGTAATGGTCGAGACGCCATGAACGTTAAGCTACTACGGCTCATTCATGGAGTTGTGCTCCTGTTATTGATTCCTGCCATGATATATCTGCTGACTTTTCTTCCCTGGTTCGGTCGGGGATATTCCTTGGCGGAGTGGCCGTCTTTGCAGAAAAGTATGTTCCTGGAGACCTCACAGCATGTGGGGTACCACCCAAAACAGTGGGATGACCGCGATCACAATGCCTACAAATGGTTTATCATGCCCTCGGTGTTCGTTGATCCCTTCATGAACATGGATACCGTTGAAACAAAGGATGGAAAACTACCGTCGTTTGACCAGAGCGTTACGGTAGTGCTTGGCTATGCCAACCCCCTCGTCTGGTTATTGGTACTCCCTGCGATATTCTTTCTCATTCGTCGGGGAATCAGGGAGCGGGATGAGCGTTCTTTATATCTTGCGTGTCTGTTTCTTGCTTCCTATCTGCCCCTCGTTTGTACATCACGGCCAATCTGGATGAACACGGCACTTTCAGTACTTCCGTATGGCATTATTGCCGTTGCTGCTCTGATCTGGCAGATTGCCCGGCGTTTCAGGAATTCTTCCCGTGTACTGGCAGTATACCTGACGTTGGTACTGCTGGTTGCCGCGCCCCTTTATCTGTTGGCTATCGGCAAGGGGATGCGTATACCGCTGTTGCGTGAATTGCTGGTGGATCAGTATCTGGTTCAGTTTAAGAAATAAACACCTGGGAAGCGTGCGTGAAGCTGACTAAATTTGTGACATCCCGATCAACGGTTATTGTTCTTCTCTCTGCCATCAGCAGTGCCCTGTTGGTGGCAAGTGCCGTGCCCCAACGGAGTTCATCCGGTGGCAATGCGCCCGAATGGGTGGCCCGTCTTCCGGAGTGGCTGCATTTCCTTACCTCTCTGCTTGGTATTGACAATATCGTTGGTACGGTCTGGTTTGCCATCCTGATGGCCCTGTTCTGGCTCTCCCTGGTACTGTCCCTGGTAAACCAGTACACATCGACCAGAGCTCAATTGGACCGCATTCCCGCACCTTCTCTCCCCCCCGAGGCCCTTGTGGTGGAGTTGCCTTTGGAGACTGTTATTGAGCGTGTTGCAGCGGCTGGTTTTCGTCCGCTGTACCGCAGCGATTCTGTCATCCGTTTTGTTAAAAATCCATTGGGATACTGGGGCAACTTTCTGCTCCATATCGGGCTGGTGACGGCGGTGTTCTTTTCGCTGGTCTATGTTGTGACCCAGCACCGAGTGTTGATCCGCATGACCGGTCAGGAAATTATGCGACTCTCTCCCGACACGGTTCAGGAGTTACGGGGCCCCCTGGTTCGTCGGCAGCAATTGCCCTACAGTGCCGTTCTGAAGTCCCTTGAAGCCCGCTATTGGGGCAACGACAAGCTGGAGTACCTCTCTTCTGAACTCTATTTCACCGGGCAAGCGGGGGGGGATCCCCGGCGTGTTGATGTGGCGTTAAGTGATAAATCACGTTTTGGCCCCTATATCGTATATCAGGCAAATGCCTATGGCAGATGTTTTGATCTGGAGATCCATGGTGCGGATGGGGTGCGTCAGCAGCGTTTTTTTCTCTCCTATCCGCCGGGGCGTGACATTGCGAGTTATGGAGACCTGCCCCTTGCCGGAACCGATCTGGTGCTGAAAGGAAAGTACTTTGCCTCGCCGGACCATGCCTCGATACAGTTTAGTCCTTCTCCTCTCACTCTGCGGCTCTACCGGGGAAAGGAGCTGCTTGGTGAAGGGTCGCTTACTTCAGGTGGTGTGGCAACCGTGGGGCCGTTGACGGTCAAACTGGGGCGGTCCGAATGGTGGACCGATATCCTCCTTGATGGGACGTGGGGTACCTTCGGTATTTTTGCCGGTTTTGCCCTGATACTTGTCGGCGTGCTTTTTGCCTATTGTCTGGTGCCACGGGAGATACTCGTGAGAAATGTTAACGGCGTGATATACGCGCACCATATTGCCCGGCGCTTTGCCGGATTCTACCGTGATGAGTTGACAGACATCATTCACCACACGGAGCGTAAAGGAGAATTATGAAAGGTTCATTTGCACTGGTTACCGGTATTCATTGGGGTGCGGTGGTCATCTACGTGATTGCCGCCATACTGGTCGTCTTTGGGCAGTTTTTTGACAAACCGTCCTCTGCCCGCCGGGGATATCAGGTAGCTATTCCGGGGTTGGTTCTCCATGGTGTGGGACTCGCCATCTGGTGGAACATGGTGGGGCATGGTCCCTATCTGGACCGCTTTGAGGTGTTGTCATCCAATGCCTGGATTCTGCTGCTGGCCTTTTTACTTTTTTCGATTCCGTTCCCCCGCATCAAGTCGGTCGGTATCGTGGTGTTGCCCGCAACATTCATTTTGGTGGCACTGGGTCTGTTCTTTCACCCCGAAATGAAGACGCTGCCCCCCACATTCCGGAGTGTGTGGCTCATTCTTCATATCATTTTTTATAAAATTGCTTTCTCATCAATTATTATTGCTTTCACCTTTTCAATCTTTTATCTGCTGATCCGGCGAGGAAAATTAAAAAAACTGCAGCCTATTCTTCCTGACCTTCCCGGAATTGATATGTACGCCTATCGTTTTGCCGGTTTTGGCTTCACCTTTTGGGCCATAGGTATGTTGGCCGGTTCCATCTGGGCTTTTCAGTCCTGGGGGACATTTTGGAGCTGGGATCCGGTGCAGACCTGGTCTCTGGTTACGTGGGGTGTCTTCGGAATCTATCTCCATTTGCGGCGTTTTTTCTCCTGGAACGGTGAACGGGCTTCCTGGCTATTTACCATCTGCTTTGCGCTGACGATTATCTCGCTCTTTTTAACTCCGCTCTTCAAGTCATCCATCCATGCGGAGTATTTCAAGTAGGGGCGTATGGCCATACGCCCTCGGTGCACCATCGCACCATCGTGCCTATAATCACCATTGTCAGGGCGTATGGCCATACGCCCCTACGTACAACAACGACCATCGTGGCACCATACCACCATACCGACAACATCAGGAGATTTATGAATATTAAAAAAACAGCGGTTATTCTCAATGGATTTATCCATGATTTTGCTTCGGGGGTCTGGTTGGCGGCACTTCTGGTTATCTGTAAGCTCCATGGTGCCCATCTCCAGAATCCGGCCATCGTTTCTCTCGTCAATCCCCTGGAACGAAGTTTCTTCTGGTGGAGCGTGGTGGCCATGGTGACCATAATGGCCACCGGTGCCGGGAGGACCTTTACCTATGTGGATAACTGGTACGGTGAAGATGCCGAAAAGATGAGACGGCGTATGCTGATTACCAAGCATGTGGTACTTCTGGTCGCCTTCAGCCTTGGCTACCTGTACATCTGGGGCAAGGTTTTTCATTAAGGACTGCGCGTGAAAGCACGGCGTCACAACATACCATCGTCTGAGCGGCGAGTGAAGTCAGTCACCCCGGTTGCTGCTCCCCAGGAAAAATATTTTTCCGTCCGGTACTTGGCCGCATTTGTGGCGGTGGTGACCTTTGCCGTTTATCTTCCTGCGCTGGGTAACGATTTCGTCAGCCTGGATGACTATGGATACGTACTCGATAATCTCCATATTCGCCGACTGAATGGCGAGTTTTTCCGGTGGGCCTTCTCAGACCTTTCTGCCGGATTCTGGCACCCGCTGACCTGGCTTTCCTATGGCATCGATTTTGCGGTCTGGGGGTTCAACCCGCTCGGGTACCATCTCACGGCCATAGTTCTGCATGCCCTCAATACCGCCCTGGTGTTATTACTGGTTGTACAGTTATATGCCAGTATCAGGAGAACCAACGGGTCGCTGTTGCTGCCGGACCGGCGGGGGACCCTCATGGTGGCCGGGGTGACCGCACTGCTTTTCGGGCTCCATCCGCTCCATGTGGAATCGGTGGCCTGGATCAGTGAACGAAAAGATCTGGTCTGCGCATTTTTTTCTTTGTTGAGCTTGAAGTTGTACCTGAACTACGCCGCAGGGGAGGGGCCGGCGGACATTGCTTCACCGCCCGTGCAGTGGTTCCGCAATCGTTACTATCTGTTGTCACTGCTTACGTTCGTGCTGGCACTGGCCGGCAAGACCATGGCGGTGAGCCTGCCGATAGTCATGCTCATACTGGACTGGTATCCGCTGGGCAGGGTGGGGGCGGTTACCGGAAAGCTCCGCTTGCTGGTGGAAAAACTGCCGTATCTGGCGGCCAGTATACTGATTGCCGTTGTCAGCATCGTCGCCCAGCACGGAATCGGGGCAATGGCACTGATGAATGAAAAACCCTGGCCGGTGCGCATTCTTGTGGCTTTCAGGGCCCTGGTCACCTATCTCTGGAAGATGGTACTTCCGCTCAATCTCCTCCCCTCTTATCCCTACCCACCACAGGTTTCACTCCTCTCTGCCGAGTTTGCCCTGCCGGTATTCTGCGTCGTAACGGTGGCAGCTCTGGCCCTGTATCGGATGAAGCGGGAGCCGTACTGGCTGGCAGCCGGAGGCTTCTATCTGATTACCCTGCTTCCGACCCTTGGTTTGGTGCAGGTTGGTGTCCATTCCATGGGGGACCGTTTTACCTACCTGCCGAGTCTGGCACCGTTTCTTCTGGCGGGGATTGCTGTGGCGGGACTCTGGAAGAAAATACTCCCTGTTTCGGGGAGGTTTCTGCTGGCTGTTACGCTCTGTCTCCTCTTCTCTCTGCTCTCACTCACGACGGTCAGGCAGATTGCCGTCTGGAAAGATAGTTTACGGCTCTGGAACCATGTTATTGACCGGGGGGAGCCGTTCAACCCGTTGGCCCATCAGAATCGGGGCCATGTGTACCGGGACCTGAAAGAGTATGATCGGGCCATTGCCGATTACTCCCTGGCCCTTGCCCAGGAGCCGGGACGGGTGGAATATCTGGTCAGCAGAGCGGTGGCATTGTGTGAAAAGGGTGAGCTTGACTCTGCTCTGACCGATCTTGACCGGGCCATCGTGATCAACCCTCGGGAATATATGGCCTTCAATAATCGTGGCACGGTCTGGTTCCGGAAAGGGAATGATGCCAAAGCGCTGGAAGATCTCACCCGGGCCATCGCCCTGAAACCAACGGAGTACCTGGCCTACCAGAACCGGGGGTCGGTGTATGAGCGGCGGGGAGAGCTGGATAATGCCATTGCCGACTATTCCCGGGCGGTAGTCAGCAATCCACTGCTGGCTGGGCTCTATATCGAACGGGGTGATCTCTATCTTAAAAAAGGCGATATGGAGCGTGCTTCCGGTGATTTTTTGACCGCCCGTGACCTGGGTGACAGTCGGCGCATGTCGTCGGTAACAAATGGACCGGTGCCATGACGAAGAACAGGTTAAAAGGACATGGTGCCACGCCGGTGACTGGAGGAGATAGGGCGGCATCGGGCAAAGGTCTGGTCAATTTCAGGGAGGATGCCGTACCGCTCCTCTTTCTGCTACTGCTGCCGATGCTCTGTATGGCGGGGGTGCTTTTTTCCCACACCCATGTTATCGGCAATCAGTTCGCCGACGGTCGTGGGCAGTTCTTCTATACCCGACTGTTCGGTTTTGCTGATTTGGCAACCGGTGGGGTTCCCCTCTGGAACCCCCGTATCTTTGCCGGTACTCCCTTTGTCGGCACGCTCCAGTCAGCCGTTTTCTATCCCTTTAATCTTATTTTTGCCCTGCTTCCCATCGTGCCGGCAATGAACTGGAGCGTAACGTTTCACCTTATGTTGTCCGGCTGTTTCACCTACTATCTCCTGAAACAGTATGGTGCATTACCCCTTGGCAGGGTGGTGGCCGCCATGGTCTATACGTTTTCGGCTCCCCAGTTATTGCATATCTATGCCGGTCATTTAAATGCCCTTTGTGCGATGGTCTGGACACCGCTCATGTTTCTGCTCTGTGACATCATGCTTCGGAAGGGGAGCCGGGTCTGCTCCGCGCTGCTCGGCGTTACCATCGGCATACAGCTTCTGGCCGGGCAGCCCCAGTATCTGTTCTATACCATGATTGCCCTGACGTTGTACCTGCTATTCCATATTGTCTGTATCCCGTCTGATGTGCCGAATCCTCCCCGGTTGCACGTTCTGGTGCTGTTGTTTGCAGCTGCGGTGGCAATCGGCGTTGCCATTTCTGCCGTACAGATTCTCCCCACCCTGGAGATGACCCGCTTCTCAACGAGGGAAAACCTGACGTTTGAGTGGGTCTCCCAGTTTTCATTTCCCCCGGGAAACCTTATTACTTATCTGATTCCCGATTTTTATGGAGATATGGTGAACTTCCCCTATTGGGGAAAAAATTATCTGTGGGAAATGAGTGCCTATGTCGGCATAATTCCTCTCTTTTTGGTGGTTATTTCGGTCCTTCGTGCCGAACGTCCTCTGGTATGGTTCTTTTTCTGGCTTTCCATGGTTGCACTGTTGAGTGCCTTTGGCAAGTTTACACCGTTGCTGAAAATTGCCTACAGCTGTATTCCGGGCTTCAATCTTTTTCGAGGTAGTTCCAAGTTTATATTTCTGACGGCATTTTCCCTCGCGGTTCTCAGTGGTTTTGGAGCAGATACCCTGCTCGCACGGGGAAAAAACAGGGGGATACGGAATAGTATTCTGATCACCTCAGCAGTTGCCCTGGCGTTTGTACTGCTCCTGCAGATTCTTCTTGATCCGCAATGGTTCAGCCATGCCATTACCGACGTCATGAACTCCGGAGATTTCTATAACGCTCCCCAATCCTTTCTGACAGCCACCTTCGTACAGGGGGCGACGACCTTTTTCCGGAAGCGGGCCGTGCTGGCCATGGGGTTGATCATCCTGTCCACCCTGGTGCTGCTCCTTCCCCAGGTCCGATGGATCGGTCCGCGCCGAATCATGGTACTGCTTGTGGTGCTGATTGCCGGGGATCTCTTCTGTTTTGGCAGCCGCTATATGGAATCGTTTGACAGCCGGGAGGTGTACGGTGACCGGGGGACCCTCGCTTTTCTCCAGAGCATCCGTGAGCCGTACCGGGTTATTGTTCCAGGAGCAGAAGCCAATTTTGGTATGGCCAATGGGGTGGAAACCATCGGCGGCTATGACACCATCATGGTGAAACGTACCAGTGAATTTCTTAATCTGGCCCGGTCACGTGCCACCGAGGTTCCCGATCTTGATATTACGATCTCAAGCGTCAATCGTCTTACGGACCTTCTGAACGGGAAGTATCTGCTGGTGGCGGCCAAAGATGTTCTTGCGGGCGGTGAAAAATTTCGTAAGGTATTTGATAACGGTACGGCACGGGTGTATGAAAACGCTGGGGCCTTTCCCCGTGCATTTATTGTCCATGGGGCACGCCGCCTGACGGGGCGCCAGGCCATATTTGAGGGGCTGACCAGGCCGGATTTTGATCCGTGGCTCACTGCTCTTGTTGAGGAGGGTACGGAAGGGTTGCCAGAGGTGGCATCGGTGCGGGGAAAGCTGCCGGTTGTCGTGAGCCATACTGCCGGAGAAATGAAAATTGATGCCGAGTTGGACCGCCCGGGGTTGCTTGTGGTGGGGGATGCCTGGTATCCCGGATGGCACGCTTTTGTCGACGGTCGGGAAACAAAAATTTATCCGGCAAATTATATGATGCGTTCACTGTTTCTTCCTGCCGGGCGGCACCATGTTGAGTTCCGCTATGCGCCGCTCTCGTTTCGGATTGGTGCCGGTATCACTCTGACAATGGTCGTTCTGCTGGCACTTTTTCTGATTAGTGCCTGTCGTGGTGCCTCCGGCACCAGAATATCCGGCTGACCCGATGTCCCTGCGCGTACTTCTCATAAACCCTCCCGGTGACCAGGTCTACATCCGGGATTATTATTGCAGTAAATTTTCCAAGTCCAATTATCTCTTTCATCCCGTTGATTTGTTGATGATAAGCGGTAGGCTGGCGGAGCGGTTTGAGCTGCACATCCTGGATGCAATGGCAGACCGTATTGGCGAAGCAGCTGCCATTGCCGCCATTGAGACCCTGGCACCCGATGTTATTATTGCCATGATCGGTGCCGTAGCGGTGGATGATGATATCGCCTTTCTCGGTCGGCTGCATACGCCGCTGAGGCGCATTGGGGTGACGGGGGATGTGGTGCTGGAAAACAGTCGTGCCTGGCTGGACCAGCACCCTGCCATTGATGGGGTGCTCCTTGATTTTACCAGCGAAGATGTGGTGCGGTACGTGGATGGGGCCGTCGATCTGCCGAGTGTGAAGAGTCGGCGTGACCGGACGGAGAACGGTGGTTTCAATCGCCCCGTCAACCGGGAATACCGGATTCCGGTGCCACGTCACGAACTGCTCACCTCCTCCAACTACCGTTTTCCCTTTGTGCGGCAGAAAGCATTTGCCACGGTATTGACCGATTACGGCTGCCCCTATTCCTGCACCTTCTGTAACATGAGCAAGATTGGCTACCAGTTCCGCCCCGTTGACAATGTCATGGCAGAACTGACCATGCTCAAACAGCTGGGTAAACGGGAGCTGTTTATTATCGATCAGAGTTTTGGAGTTGATTCTGTCCGCACCCTTGAACTGTGCCGCCGTATGGAAGAGGAACATCTTGGCTTTGGCTGGGCCTGTTTCTCCCGGGTGGACCTGCTGACCGACGGGCTGATTGCCGCCATGCAGCGGGCCGGCTGCCATACCATCATGCTCGGTGTGGAGACCGCCAGTGCGGATCTTCTGGAAACATACCGGAAGGGGTATACCAAAGAACAGGTGAGAGCGGCGTTCCGGCTTTGCAGGGAACGGAAGATCAGAACAGTGGCCACATTCATCATTGGGCTGCCGGAGGAAACCGAGGCGTCGGCCTGTGATACCATGGCCTTTGCCCAAGAGCTTGACTGTGACTACGCCTCTTTTAATGTGGCGGTACCACGCATGGGGACCGGCCTGCGGCAGAAGGCGATTCGGGAATGCCTGATTTCACCGGAACTACTCTCCATGGACCAGGCCGGTGCCACCGTTGCCATGGCAACACGGCATCTCACAAAACAGCAGGTCAAAAAACTTCGCAATCGTGCGACGATCGAATTCTATCTCCGTCCCGCCTACCTGTGGCGCCGTCTGTCAGGTGTCACGACCTGGTATGAGCTGATGGAGCATCTCTCTGAAGGATGGCATCTCATGAAGGGTATGTGGCCGGGAGGGAGTGCCGATGAAGAATAGCCATGGTATATGGTGGGATAATGGCCGATTTGTTGCCGGTCTGGTGGCCGTGGTGACTCTCCTTGTCTATGGTACCGCCCTTGTGAATGGTTTTGTCAATTGGGATGACGATTTTTATGTGCTCAATAACCCCACTATTCGATCTCTGAATGTGGCTTTTTTCCGGTGGGCGTTCACCGATCTTTCCGCTGGCTTCTGGCATCCACTGACCTGGCTCTCCTATGCCCTGGATTATGGGGTGTGGGGTTTGAAGCCTTTGGGGTACCATCTGACGGCAATTATTCTCCATGGCCTGAACAGCGGGATCGTCGTGCTGCTGGTCAAGCGGATACTTGAAGCATCAACTCCCGCATCGCCGGACACGGTGGGTATCTCCCTGGCTGCCGGTGTCACCGGGCTGCTGTTCGGAATCCATCCCCTCCATGTGGAGTCGGTGGCGTGGGTCAGTGAACGGAAGGATCTGCTCTGCGGGCTGTTCTTTCTTCTCAGTTGTCTGGCCTATGTGGACTATCGCTCTCCAGCCATCGGAGCGGGTGAACAACGTGAAGACGGGTGCTTTTGGCGTAATAAGGCCTACCTGTTGTCCCTCTGCCTGTTTCTCTGCGCCCTGGCCAGTAAGACCATGGCGGTGAGTCTCCCTGTTGTGTTGCTCATACTGGATCGTTTTCTGTTCAATCGTCTCAATTCACTCCGGCAATTGGTCCACTGTCTGTGGGAGAAGCTTCCGTTCATTGCCGCCAGTTTTCTCATCTCTCTGGTGAGTATCTCTGCCCAGCGGTCGATCGGTGCCATGCCGATGATGACCAACTCAAGCCTGGTTACCCGCGTGCTGGTGGCGTGTCGCTCCTTTGTGCTCTATCTGTGGAAAATGCTTGTCCCCCTGGACCTGCTCCCCTATTATCCCTATCCGCAGGATGTGAAGCTGCTTTCTCCGGAGTACGGTGGGTATGTTTTTATTGTCTTGGCGATAGCTGGTGCCGTTTTTCTGTTTAACCGGAGCAAGAAAGCGGTTGCGCCATGCTGGATGTATTATTCCATCACACTGCTTCCGGTGTTGGGGCTGGTGCAGGTGGGAACCTATGCAATGGCGGACCGCTTTACCTATCTTCCCTCCGTTGCTCCGTTGCTTCTGGTGGGGTTGCTTGCTGCACAGCTCTGGCAGCGGGGGGGCTCTCCGATGGCACGACGGGCCGTTCTTGTGGGCTTTTTAGCTGTTTTTATCATCCTCTCGTGGCTCACTCTGAAGCAGATTGGTACCTGGAAGTCAAGTATTGTGCTTTGGAGTCATGTCATTGGCAGGGAACCGGCACGCATTCCGACCGCCTATCTCAATCGGGGTGTTGCCTATGGCGATGAAAAATTATTCGATAAGGCCATCGCTGATTTTACCACCGCCATTTCCCTTGATTCCGCATATGTGGATGCCTATCTCAATCGGGGCTTGGCCCATGTGGCACAGGGTGATTTCGGGGCCGCACTGGGGGATTATGACGGAGCAGTTGCCATTAAACCGGGCTTTGCCGACGCATACGTCAACCGGGGGAACCTGTTTTTCCGGTTGAAAGAGTATAACCGTGCCCTGCCCGAATATAATCGGGCCATTTCCCTGCAGCCGGAGCTGGGTGCCGCATACGTGAATCGGGCGGCACTCCACCGGGCGACCGGTTCCCTCGATGATGCCATTGCCGATTACGGCACCGTTCTGCGGTTGAACCCGGAGTACGCCGCGGCGCACATATTTCGGGGTGAACTGTACCTCAGTACCGGTAAAATTGACCGCGCCATGACGGATTTTCACCTGGCATGTCAAAAAGGTTTGGCGGACGGGTGCAAAAGGGAGCTGTTTCCTTTTCCGGTGAAGTAGGGTGCTTGTTGGGCACGCTGCGCTTTGCCCAACGGAATTTGATAAACAAAATTGACTGAGAACAGCAGGGGCTGATGAATTTATATAAAAATTTCAAATTAATGCACGTTCTCTTACGAATGCGTCAATTGAAGCCGACGTTTGTCAGCTTCAATTCACTGAATGCCTGTAATTCCGCCTGTCCCATGTGTGCCGTCTGGCGTCAAAATGAAGAAATGCTTTCTTTGCCGGAAATTATTCCGATAGTGACGGAACTCAAGAAATCAGGCTTTTTGGTCATGGAGATATCCGGTGGGGAGCCGTTTCTGCGGGATGATATTTACGACATCTTTGCTGCTCTGGATGAAGCAGGTTTCCTCTATACAACAGCAACCAACGGTACCCTGCTCACCCCGGAGGGGATTGAGCGGTTAAAGAAGGCGCGGGGGTTGCTCCAGCTTGCCGTCAGTATCGATTCCCTTGATCCGTCCACCTACACCCGGCTGAGGGGGCGTGATTTTTTGCCGGTTGTTTTACGAAACCTTGAGCTGCTGCTGGCGGCTAATCTGCCGTTTCCGGTGAAGGTTAACCTGGTTATGAACCGGTTGAATTTTCGGGAGACTGGGGCATTTATTGACTTTGTCAGAACAAAGGGTATCTGTCTGTCGGTGTTTCCGGTTAATCAGGGTGTGGGGTTTTCCCATCGGCATACCGATCCACAGTTCACTCCGTCGGAAGACGAGCGACAGCAGATGTCGGAGGCCTTCAAGTTGTTGGCACAACTGCGCCGTGCCGGTGAACCGCTCTGGGAGTACAGTGCCTTTTACGAGCTTGCTGCGGAGTATGTGATGGGGAGGCCGGTCGGTCCTTGCGATGCCGGCAATCTCTATATTGATCTCAACGCCAATGGCCAGGTGGCCCCCTGTCTGGACCATGAGGGGGTGGGGGATATTCGCAGCATCAACATGAATGGCCTCTGGCCTGCCCTGAGAGCGTGCCGCACGAAAATACAGGAGTGCAGTCGCAGCACTCCCTGCTGTTATACCTGTACCTATAATATTTCACTAACATCCCGTAATATAGTATCTTTTATTCGTGAAACCGTCCGAATGAAGTCCCGTCAGTTACTGCGTGCCCTCTGTCGGAGACAGGTCCAGTGACGGGAGGGGGCTGGTACTGTTTCTGTCTTATCGATGAAAATATATTGTTAGTGAACACCCCTTTTTTATTTTACCGGTATGGCTGTCCCGTAACTGTTGCTTTCTGGAAAAATATCCGGTAAATTGCGCCATTAAGTTCAATTAGCTTCTGAATCTTATTTATAATCCGGGTGAAAGTAGAGAACTGACCATGACCATTAAACGAGTTGCATTGATCACTCCACCGTATCATTCAGGTGTTGTTGAGTCGGCCGGTACCTGGCTGAATGTTGGGTTTGTCTATATTGCCGGTTCTCTGCGTGCCGCAGGTTACGAGGTGGATTATTACGATGCCATGTCACTCTGGCATAAATGGCCTGACATCGAGGCCCGGATCCGTGCCTTTAATCCCGACGTGGTGGCGACGACTTCGTTTACCGCTTCCATCTGTCACGCCCTTGAATTGACCGCCCTGGCCAAAAAGATTAATCCTGACGTTGTTACGGTCCATGGTAACGTTCATGCCACGTTCTGCTATGATGAAGTATTAAAGGCCGAACATGATACGGTTGACTATATCGTTCGCGGAGAGGGTGAAGTTACTCTGGTGTCGCTGCTTGACTGTCTGAATGGCGGGGGAGATCCGGCAACGGTTCCGGGACTCGCCTTTTACCGGGAGGGGAATGTGGTCGTTACTCCCAAGGCAGCCTACATTCATGACCTCGATGCGCTCCCCATGGCCTGGGATCTGGTTGAATGGCCCATTTACAGCTACCGTGCAAAAAATAATGCCCGTCTGGCCATTGTATCTTCGTCACGGGGGTGCAAGGAACGCTGCTCTTTCTGCTCACAGCAGCTTTTCTGGGAACAGTCGTGGCGTGCCCGGAGTCCGGAAAACTTCGTCGCCGAGCTTGAGCTGCTCAGTGGTACCTATGGTGTCGAAGTCGCCATGCTTTCCGACGAAATTCCTACCTTTGACCGGGAGCGCTGGGTGCGGATACTTGACCTGATGATCGAGCGTAAAGTAAAGGTCAAGTTGCTGATGGAAACCAGGGTCGATGATATTCTGCGCGATGCCGATATCATGGACAAGTACCGTGAAGCGGGGGTTGAGCATATCTATGTCGGTGTTGAGGCGGGTGATCAGGCAACCCTTGATATTTTTAACAAGAATGCCAAGGTTGAACAATCAAAGGCTGCCATTGATATTATTAATAACGCTGACATTGTTTCAGAAACCTCCTTCGTACTTGGTATGCCGGACGAAACTCCCGAATCTATTGCGGCAACCATAGAGCTTGCCAAGCATTATAATCCGGATATGGGGTTCTTTCTGGCCATTGCGCCCTGGCCCTACGCCGAATTGTATCCCGAACTGGAACCCTATGTGGCGACCAAGGATTATCGGAAATACAATCTGGTTGAACCGGTGGTGAAGCCGAAGAATATGACCATGGAACAGCTGGAGCGCGAGTTGGGCAAGGCGTCACAGCAGTTTTTCATGCACAAGTTCAAAAATCTTCATGAACTGTCTCCCTGGAAACAGGAGTTCATGCTCTCCGTACTCGATCTGCTCATTAACCACTCCTATCTTGCGGGGCAGATGAAAGCTGCCATGAAGGAGGGGGGGAAAGAGATGCCTGCGGAGGTACTTGAGCTTATCCGGTCGGTGAAGTCGTCGGGCAAGTCAAAGCCCCATGCCATGCCGCCGATTCCTTAATTTTCCCTACGGTCCGAATTGTTCACGCGAGTCGCCGTCTATCTGGTATACTCCGGTCCGTACGAATATCCTCGTTTGAAGGAGTACCGTAATGGGCGTTATCGAAGTGGTCATCATGTGGGCGTTTGCAGCAGCAGTGTTTGTTCTGATTACCCGATGGCCGATGGGGAAAGAGTGCGATAAACGCCAGTCTTTCTGGGCGAAATACGAAGGTAAGTGACGGAAGATGATATGACGTAAAAGGGGCTGCCGGTTGAAAACCGGCAGCCCCTTTTACGGTGAAACGGACGTGGTTGAAATTATTGACGGGGAATACGTACCCGTGCATCCTCATAGCCGCTGAACACCTTGGCGCCGAGCATGAACTCTGCCCAGAATTCTTTCCACTGTGAAGGTTCCGCTTCCTGTTCCGTAACCGGTTTAAGTTCCGCAAGGAAGATGGTCAGGGCGGCACCACAGACCAGCAAAAGACCCGATAGCATGAACGACTTGCCGAGTCCCCCCGGTTGGGCATTAATCATTTCCGATACCTTGCCCATGACGAATCCACCCACTCCCCAGGCGGTAAAGAGGGCACCGTAGTTAAGGCCGTAATTTTTCGTTCCCCAGTAGTCCTTGGCAAAGGAGGGGAAGAGACAGAGATTTGAGCCGTAATTGAAGCCGATAAAGGAAGCGAGAAGCACCAGCAGTACCGCACTGCCGCTGTTGACCACGGCCATGGCAATGAACATCATGACCGCCTGCATTGACAGCATGATGAAGAGGGTGGCACGGCGCCCGATCTTGTCTGAAAGCACACCGGCCACAACCCGGCCACCGGCGTTGCCGAGTGCCATGATGGCAACGGCCACAAATGCCATGCTCCCCATGCTCTTTTTAGCCAGACCGGCCACGCTGCCGATAACCATCAAGCCGGCACCGGAACCGATGAAGAAGGTAACCCAGAGTACGTAAAACTTGTAGTTACGGAGCATTTCGCTCATGGATGCGTTCACCGCCGGCTTGGAGGCATTGAGTTTGGCAAGGGGACCAAGGTCGGTTGGTTCGGCGGGTACATATCCCTTGGGGGGATTGACCAGCAACCCGGACAAGCCGCAGACCAGTGCGGTGAAGCCGATGCCCAGATACATCATCGCCTTGGGGATGCCGAAGGCACCGATCAGATAGGATGCCAACGGAGCGATATAGACCGGAGCGATACCGAAACCGGCCACTACTATGCCGGCGATCAGGCCGGTTTTTGAGGGAGAAAACCATTTAAGGGCCGGTGGTGTTGCCGCGGAATAGCCGAAGCCGAAGCCGGAACCGGCCAGCAGGCCGAAGCCGCAGACCCAGGCCATGTAGCTGTTGGATACGGCCATGAGCATGAAACCGCTCCCTACCAGCAGGCCGCCGATCAGTGCCGTTTTGGCAGGACCGATCTTATCCTGGCATTTTCCGGCCAGAATCATGGCAAAGGCAAAGGCGAGGCAGCAGACCGCGTAGGGGTCATTGATGGAGGCGATATCCCATTGGAATGCGTCCGGTCCCCCTTTTTCTATGGAAGCTTTGAGGGCTCCCTTAAAGATACTCCATGCGTAGAGGACGCCAAGTGCCAGATTTATTGCCAGTCCGGCGGATACGACGGTCCACCCTTTGTTTTTTATTTCAGCCATTGTAAGCTCCCTTTAAAAGTGACAGGATTTCTAGTTTTTCTGGCGGACCATTTTTTTGTCAGGACCATTCATACGGATTGCGGTGGCAAACTCCATCCAGAACACCAGATAGATGGAGATCATCAGCGATAGTCCCACGTTCTGATTTTCGGCACCCAGGGCTTTTGCCAGGATGGGAGAGGCGAAGCCTGCACCCAGAGTGCCGGTGACGCGCTCAAGCATGTAAAATACCGGCAGAGTCAGCAGGGTTCCGACAACCATGATGGCCAGACCGGTTGGCCGTTTGATCCAGTATTTCGGTGAAAAGCCGTACATGCGCATGAAGATGACCACCCAGATGATCCAGACCGAGTAATCGACGGCGGCATCGGGCAGGGCCAGTTTGTTGTTAACCAGCACCACTTCAAGTACCGTCACGATACCGAGGAGCAAAAACATCCAGTTAAACTTTTCATTGGCCTGGGTCTGCCAGTTGCGGCTGTCCGGTGCCCGTACTTCGTCGTAGGAATGGGAGTGGGTACCCAGGGCGGAGAAGAGGATGGCAAACCAGATACCGGCATTGTGGAACAGTAGCGAGGCATGGTTACCGGCCACATTGGCAATACGTGCCATTGGCTCACGGGCAAAGTCACCGGCAATGCGCATCAGGAACAGGTTGGCAACTACCGAACAGGAGATAATGACGACAATGGTAAATATTTTACGGGGAAGCAGATATGGATCGACCCGGTCAGGGAAGCCGATAATGAAGGCGAACCAGATCAGATACATGATGAGCGGAATGCCGAAGCAGATGCCATACGTTGAATTTCCGGCAAAATCTCCGCTCTGGGCATAAATAACATACTTCTCTTTTGCTGCCGGATCGGTGTTAACCGCTTTTACCACATCCTTGGGCACTTTCTTGACATGGGGCAGCAGTCCCATGGCGTACCAGCCATGGTCTCCCTGGGTAGAATCCACTACCCAGTACTGGTCTCCCATCATCTCGTCCAGACCACCAAATAGCTGCATGTTAAATCCTGCGCAGAGTACACAGACCAGCAAGAGCAGCATTGCGTGTGAAATTTTCATTGGCATTGTCGTATTCTCCCTATTCCTTGTGAGTGGTCCAGAACATTGAAACCGCATTGGCGGCAAAAAGGCCGTAGAGCCACATGGTATTCCAGGCCGGACCGGACCAGTGGCTTCCCCGGCCACCGCCGACAACGCCCGAGGCAACAACAATACCTATCAGTGCGGTAAAGGCAACCATGGCAACGGAACGGAGAATAGCACTGTTTCTCCAGGTATGCCGTTCCAACTCCTCAATTCTGTTCAGCAGTTCAAGCTCTCTTTCGTTCATCTCTGTTCTCCTTTAAGATGGTAATTACCAGAAACAATAGTGAAACCGTCACGGCCAAGGCCAGTCGAGTGTCTGAAATACCAAGTGTTGAAAGTGCGTAGAGCATCGTGTGATTCCTCTGATTCATCTGTTATGACAGCGGTCAGCATTTAGCCACCTGAAGCAGCTCGTTCTGGAAGCGCTCTGCCAGTTCATGGTACTTAAGGCATTCGGCATGGCGTCCATTGCAATAGCGGATGATCATTTTGACATCGTAGGGCGATATGTACTCGCACCCGACGTCGCAGTAATCGTCATTTTTGCCATAGAATGGGCATATTTCCGGTGCTCCCATGCATCTCTCCCTTGTAACCACCTGATTGTGTATACAGCATGAGTCGTGCCAATTTAATAGTGTATAAAAATAACCATAAATAACAGGTAGATACGACGATGCTGCGTGGAGTTGTTTCATTGTGTTTGCTCGTCTTTGCAAAAATGCAAAAAACAGGTGGCGGTCAGCGAAGGTTATGTGTGGGGTGGAATAACGAAATAATTATGTAAGCAACTAAAATATATCAAATTTTTGTTTCTAATACTGCGGCGGTGTTGATTTGCAAAAATGCAAAACCCTGCGACGGTGGATTTTGCATTTTTGCAAAATAGAGAGGTGAGAGGCGGGGTGAGAATCGTTCCGGTCAGTACTCTTCTTTGCGAATACCATAGCGTTTGATTTTCCGGTACATGGTGGCCATGTTCATGCCCGCTTCCCGTGCTGCTGCATCGATGTTGCCGCCATGTCGCTTGAGCAGTCGGCGGAGCAGTTCTGCTTCGAACTGTTCCAGCGCGGTGGTATAGGGAACATCCTGATTAAACTGCTCCCTGTCGGGGGAAATATTCACGGGTGCTGCATCGGACTCAATGAACTGTAGTAATGTTTCACGGGTAATCTGCTCCGTAGTTTCCACGGTCATGCACGCTTCTATGACATTTTTTAGCTGCCGTATATTGCCCGGCCAGGTAAATTCACACATGGCCTCCATGGCATCGCCCACCAACCCCTGTATGGCTGTTTTGAATTTCAGATTTTGCAGGTGAATGAAGTGGGCCGCCAACGGGGGGATATCACAACTTCTTTCACGGAGCGGCGGGAGATGGATATTGACCACGTTAAGGCGGTAGTAGAGATCCTCCCGGAAGGAACCGTTTTTAATGGCCTCCTTCAAATCGGAGTTGGTTGCCGACAGTACCCGCACATCAACCCGGGTCGGTGAGGTATCTCCGAGGCGATTGAATTCACGCTCCTGAAGAAAGCGGAGCAGGGTTTTCTGGACATTCATGGGGAGATTTCCCGCCTCATCAAGGAAAAGCGTTCCTCCATTGGCCGCTTCCAAAAGTCCTGACCGGCTTTCCGTTGCACCGGTAAAGGCTCCTTTCTTGTAACCGAACAGTTCACTTTCCAGCAGGGTTTCCGGCAGGGCGCCGCAATTGATGGCGACAAATTTCTTTTCCCGGCGGGGGGAGTTGTAATGGATCGCCTGCGCTATTAATTCTTTGCCTGTTCCCGACTCCCCGGTAATGAGAATGGAGGTGTCTCGCACGGCAACCTTGTTGACCCGTTCCACAACGTCCTTGAGCCCTGCCGTGGCACCGATAATATTTTCAAAGCGGTACTGATGTTCCAGTTCGGCCCGCAGCTCCCGGTTCTCTTCAAGGAGCAGTTTCTGCTGGAGAGCGTTCTTGACCCGATAGATCAGTTCGTCGGGCTCAAACGGTTTGGTCAGCATATCATACGCTCCTCTCCGGAGCGCTTGAATAGATGTTTCGACGGTTGCATAGGCGGTGATCATGATGACCGGTATGTCCTGCTGCACGCTCTTGATGGCCTGCAAAACCTCCAGGCCGGTCATGCCGGGCATTTTAATGTCGCTGATGACCAGGTCCCAGGCGGATTTTTTGAACTCTTCAATGGCCTTGAGGGGGGAGGTGAATGAACGTACCTGATACCCCTGATCCTGAAGTATTTTTTCCATCATGCGGCAGAGTCCTGCCTCATTATCAATAAGCAGAATACGTTTCTTCTCTGTCATTTACAGTTCCTCTCGTTCAACGGGCAACGTTACCGACACGGTGGTGCCGTTGCCCACACTGCTTTCGATCCGGATATCGCCATGGTGCTGTTCGATGATCTGGCGGGTGATGGCCAGTCCAAGTCCCGTACCCCGGCTCTTGGTGGTATAGAATGGTTCAAAAATCTTTTCCAGATTATCTTCCGGAATGCCGCAGCCGTTATCGGTGAACAGTATGCGCACGTGGGCGGCATCAACCACCTCGGTTTTGACCGTCAGGGCACCTCCCGACGGCATGGCACCACCGGCATTGAGGATCAGATTGATGGCGACCTGGCGCATCTGGTCCCCATCCAGTTCCACCGGGGGAAGGGCCCCATCCAGGGTGGTAGTTATGGTTATGCCCCGCATGTCGGTATGGTTGGCGGCAAAATCAACAATCTGCTGTAACAGCTCATTCAGATTGGTCACCTCAAGGGTGGGGCGGGGGGTGCGGGCATAGGAAAGCAGGTCCTGGACAATCTTTTTACACCGCTTGCTCTCCCGCTTGATTTCATGGATGAATTGGTAATTGGGATCTTCTTCACCCATCTTGCTTTCCAGGTATCCGGCATAGCCAAGGATCACGCCGAGGGGGTTATTGATTTCATGGGCTACTCCCGACGACAGGACACCCAGAGAGGCCATCTTTCCCTGCTGGGCCAGATTGGACTCCATGATCTTGTTCTTTTCAATGATATCGGCCATCCGGTTGAAGGCGGCCGCCATTTCTGCAAGTTCATCCTCACCACTGACCGTCATCCGCTCATCAAGGTGACCCCGCTTGACGTTATGGATAACGGACATCATGTGGGTGACCGGGGCGATGACAATGTCAGACACCCTGAATACCAGCATGACGGCCACCATGCCCACGCCGAGGATCAACAGCACCATGCTGATCAGGATGCCCGATTTGATCTTGGTGGCCTCCTGATAGAATTCATCCTCATAGGAGCCGACCGCAACGATCCAATCCCATGGTTGAAAATAGTCATATCTGACTATCTTCATTCTGGTGACGGAGTCGGAGTTGTTTTTCCAGGGGTAACGAATCCAGCCACTTTTCGTGGCACACATCTCTTTTATGAACTGATTGCCATTCAGGTCATGGACATCAATGAGATTTTTCCCTTCCGAGTCCGGATGTACCGTGAAGGTGCCTTTTCGGTCCATACAGAAAATATAGCCGCTGGCCCCCACTTTTTTTGCCCGGATAGACTCTTTCAGTTTGGCAAAGGCCTGGCGCTCAAAGGTGGCATCTTCCGATTGATCATCGGTGTAACTTCCCGCAGCAATAATCCAGTCCCATTCCGGGAAGTATTTGTAGGCCACCAGTTTGGTACGCGGTTTTTTGTCTCCCAGGGCGGCATTGTGCCACGGGTAACGGATATACAGGGTATCCCCCGGTTTGCTTGCCAGTGCCGCACTGCACATTTCACGGATAAAGTAACGGCCATCGCCATCCTGTTCGTTAAAAACATTCTCACCTTCCCGGGCTATGTGGGCCTGGAGAACCCCTTTGGTGTCCATGGCATAGATGTAACCATGCTCACCTACGTTGATTTTCCTCAAAGCTTTGCGAGCTTCCTGCTGGGCAGCCAGCCGGGTAAGTCTGCCTCTGGACAGCTGTTTCTGCTCGACCGCCACCAGACTGTATGACAGTTCGGCCAGGGTCGCCAGCTCCTTGGTGAGGTTGATGGCTCGCTCCTGCTTATACACCTGAAACTGCTGGTAGTGGGAGTTGAGAAGATCTATGCAGAATTCGGAGAGATGGCGCAAGTCATCCTTACTGGTTTTGGTAATGCCCCTGTGGGCCTGTTCGTTGGCAATATAACCGATTACTGCGGCCACGACGAAGATCGGTATGATCACCAGCGGAAGTACCAGTGTCAGCAGCTTGCCCCGCAATTTCAGTTGTGACAGAAAAGAGTTCATCCGGTGTCCGTTTTCCGGGAGGAGTATGTGCGTTGTTCAGGCTGCATTGTGCCCCATCACCCCCGGTAGATGCAAGTCGATTATGACCGGTGCCGGCGATGGCTTCGTGATTCAATCAGGCGGAAGAGGAGCGCCAGTACTCCCATGTACCAGAAGAAACAGCACAGTCCGATTATGGCATCACATACTCCCCGCTCAAGAAAGGGGCGAATGATACAATCGTAAAAGCGGAGACAGGGAGTGCGCCCCTCACCGATACGCGGACGCAGCCGCACATCAACCATGAAAAACAGTTGCCAGCAGTTCTGTCGGATATACCTGCCGAGAAGGTAAAAAATCTTGACGGTACCTGTTATCCCCCAGTTATGGCGGATCATCTGCCAGAGGAGGTCAAAGAAAGGGGTAAGACGGAGTTTCCCGGTGTCCTGCTGAAGCCGGTAGATACCGGGTGCCCGGTTAAAAAAATCGGAGACGCCGACGGAATACAGTCCCATCATCATCCCCATCAGAAGATAGCGGCGGTAGAACCCCTCTGTCTCAAAACGGCGTGGCGAGGTTTCCAGGTTTCCGGGCAGGGTTATCAGGCGGCCGCAGCTCCTGATTTTTTCGGCAATCTGCTGATCTTCGAGGAAGGGAAGGCTTTCGTCAAATCCCCCCAATGCGAAAAAAAATGAGCGTGCCAGCAGGAGTCCCTGATCGCCGTTGGTGGTGTTTAGCCGGTTAAGGGATGATTTCTCTTCCAGATAACGGTATGCGCCGCTGTTGTTACCGTCACATCTGGCAAAGCTGAGACGGAAATGGCCGGCAACCCCGGACCGCTTCTGGTCCGATGCCCTCAAGGCCTCAACCGCTCTGGCCAGGAGGAGCGGGGAAGGAAGGCGGGAATCGGCATGGAGGAACAGGAAATATTCACCCCATGCTACCGCTGCCCCACGGTTCATCTGCACCCCCCGACCGGGGGGGGAGATGACGCAGCGGGCACCAAACCGGTCGGCCACTGCGGCCGTGCCGTCCGAAGAACCGCCGTCACCGATGATTATGTCGAGAGTAATTCCCTGCTGGCGGAAAAGGTCACCCAACAGGAGCGGAAGGGGGGTTGCCTCATTGATGGTTGGAATGATAACACTCAACAGTGGCGGGGGCAATTCAGGCATGGTGCAGCCCATTCAGCGGGGAAATTTACCGGAGATGCGAACATCAAAGCTGTATCGTATCTTCCGCTTGAGCAGGCGGAACAATGCTCCAGGAGCAAAAAACAGCAGCAGGACGAGTGCCACGCCGCCGAACTGCTGGAACGGCAGGGAGGAAAGTGCCCGTTCATACTCATGGCCGATGGCAGTAAACCCGCTATCCCCCTCCGGTCCGATCTTGAACGTGGAGCGAACGTGGGCAATCCAGG
Organism: uncultured Geobacteraceae bacterium; assembly: GCA_903901875.1. Classification (GTDB taxonomy): domain Bacteria; phylum Desulfobacterota; class Desulfuromonadia; order Geobacterales; family Pseudopelobacteraceae; genus JACRCG01. The sequence goes on from CAIUSO010000036.1 coordinate 23,224, forward strand.
CGTCAAATCCTTGGGAGCGGGCTTCTTCAAAAATCTTCCGGGGTGATTCGCCGGCAAAGGCAAGTCCATCATAGCGACGGGTTTCCTCCGTGACGGCAAATACCATGTTTCGCTGGATCCGTTCCTGGTTTGGTACAAGCAGCAAAAAGGTTCCTGCCAGTAACAGCAGGTAGATGGCAGCCACCATGCGGATGAAACGATGCCACGGGGTGGGACGCTGGTCGCTGGGACCGGGCACTGTCCAGTCTCCGGTGGAAGATTTTTCCAGCAGTATCTCTGGTGGTTCCGGTGTTCCTTTCAGGTTATTTTTCACACAAAGGCCCTTTGGTCATCGACATTCCCCCGCTGATATGTGAAAATACACGTCACAGCTCTTATCAGAAAAAATATATGAAGGCTATTGAATTTGTGGGGGCGGGATATTCCCCGCCACCAGCAAGACGATAGGTGGGGGAACCATGCAGTACGTTGAAATGATATATCGATTGGCAATCAGTCTCTGGGCAGGGGGCAACGCCATTTTTACGCTGATGCTGACGCCGATTCTTTTTAAGACCGAAAGCCGGGATGTGGCGGGGAGAATCGTCGGTAATCTGTTTCCCGGCTATTTCCGCTGGGGTATGGCCTGCGGTGCCGTTGCCCTGGTCTGTCGCCTGGCCGGTCACGGCATGGATCAGAAGCTGCCGGTTCTGCTGCTGGTTGCCATGCTTGCCCTGTCGTCATTCCAGGCTTTTTATGTCGAACCCCGTGCCGCCGAACTGAAACGGCAGATCGGTTCCTTTGAAACCACCGGCAAGGATCACCCGCTCAGGAAAGAATTTTCCAAACTCCACGGTGTTTCAGCGGTCTGTAATCTGACGGTGCTGATTGGCGGTGTGGTGCTGGTTGTGCTGCCGTAGTCTATTCCACATCCCCCACATTTCGTCTCACTCCCATCAGGTAGGCGATGACGAACTCTTCGAGATTGCCATCCAGGACGGCGTCCGGATTCCCTGATTCGACGCCGGTTCGGAGATCCTTGACCATTTTATAGGGGTGGAGCACATAGGAGCGGATCTGGCTTCCCCAGCCGATATCCTTCTTTTCCGCTGCAATCTCCGACGCCTTGGCGTTCCGTTCTTCAACTTCCCGCTCATACAATTTGGCCCGCAACACTTTCATTGCGGTACCCCGGTTTGATATCTGGCTCCGCTCTGACTGGCAGGCGACGATGATGCCGGAGGGGATATGGGTGATCCTGACTGCGGAGTCGGTCGTGTTAACATGCTGGCCACCGGCACCGCCGGAACGGAAGGTGTCCACTTTGAGATCGGTATCACTGATCTTTATTTCGATATCGTCCTCTTCAATTTCCGGGAAGGCGTACATCGAGGCAAAGGAGGTGTGCCGCCGGGCATTGCTGTCAAAGGGGGATATGCGTACCAGTCGATGGATCCCGGCCTCTGCCCGCAGATAGCCGTAGGCGTACTCGCCACTGACGTTAAAGGTGGCCGATTTGAGGCCGGCCTCTTCCCCCGCCTGATATTCGGTAATGACGGTTTTCCACCCTTTTTTTTCACAGTAGCGCAGGTACATGCGGAGGATCATTTCCGCCCAGTCCTGGGATTCGGTGCCTCCTGCTCCCGGGTTGATGGTGATAAAACAGGAGTTCCGGTCATGGGGTCCCGACAGCATACGCTGGAATTCGGCCGCAGCAACATCGGTTATCATGCGTGAGGTCATGTCGGCAACTTCGGTGAGGGTTTCACTGTCCTCTACCTCCTCTCCCAGTTCGATCATGACCCGGACATCGTCGGCCTGACGGGCCAGTCCATCCCACAGCTGCACTACTTTTTCAACGGTCGTACGCTTCTTTATTATCTCACGTGATTTTGTCGAGTCGTCCCAGAAACCGGGGTTGGCCATGATCGATTCGATTTCCATGATTGTTTCACGTTTGGCATCTATGTCAAAGGGACCCCCGAAGCTTGGCGATCCGCTCATCACAATCCTTCAGCTTGGCTATTTCTTCTCGGTACATGGTTACTGCTCCTTATCTGAAAATTGATTTCGTTTTATCCAGGTCAACAGGGCAATGGCCCCAGTGACGATCAGGCAGAGCCAGGCGGGGGCATCGCCGATGGTAAGATAGAGGGATTGTCCGCTCCCCGGCTGGATTTCTCCGGTGCGGTACCCCTCGGTGAACAGACCGGTCATGGTGCGGATATAGCCGTTCTGGTCAATAATGGCGGTGATGCCGGTGTTGGCGGCCCGGACCAGGGGGGTGCGGGTTTCAACTGCCCGGAATGTTGAGATAGCCAGGTGCTGATAGGGGGCCGATGACCGGCCAAACCAGGCATCATTGGTAACCGCCACCAATACCCGGGCACCGGCCTGAACATACTGGCGGGCCAGTTCGGGGAAAATGACCTCGTAGCAGACCTGAATACCGAGCTTTGTGTTCCCCATATCCAGGGGGATAGCCCGTTCACCGGGGGCAAAGTCGCCGATGCCGACCACCAGTTTGTTGATAAAGGTCAGTATGCCACTCAGGGGGACGTATTCACCAAAGGGGACCAGATGCATCTTGTCGGCTCGCCCTACGGTCTCGCCGCCGGGCGATACCAGGAACACGCTGTTCAGGTAGGTATCTTTATCGTTGCGCCTCTCATGGGCCGGACTGCCAAAGAGCAGGTAGCTGTTCAGTTCCCGCGCCAGGGTTTTGATCCGCTCGGCCTGCTGTGGTTCATCCTGAAAAAAGAAGGGGAGGGCACTTTCCGGCCAGACCACCAGATCGACCCCCCCTTTGGAGGCCTCACGGGTCAGCCGTTCGTAGGTGTTGACGGTAAGCTCACGAAATTCCGGGCTCCATTTGACATCCTGGGGGATGTTCCCCTGAATCAGTGCTACCCGGAATGGTTGAGCAGTGGTACTACCGGAGACATTCAACCGGTTAAAGCCGTAGAAAATCGTTGCCATGAGCAGAACCAGAATGATCAGGGCACTTTTCACCGGATAGGGGATGCCGGCACCCGATACGGCCCGGAGGGCACGGTAGAGTACGACGTTTGCCAGTACTATCAACAGGGTGATGCCGTAGACCCCCGCCAGATCGGCTATCTGAATCAGTGGCAGGGTGCGGAACTGGGAATGGCCGAGCATGGCCCAGCTCAGGCCGGAACAGAGGTGTGATCGGGCAAAGTCGGCGGCCACCCACACGGTTGGCAGGGTGAAGGCCGCCTTGATGCCGATCAGCTCCCCCATGCGGGCAATGCAGGTACTGATGCCGTAGAACAGTGCCAGCCAGAACACCAGCAGCAGGTAAATGGCAATACTGATCCCCCAGGGGAGATGTCCGTACTGGGTAAAGACGATATTCAGCCAGTAGAGAATGAAGGCATAGGCGGTGACACCGCAGGTCATGCCGACACGGAATGCGTCACGGGGAGAGCTGCTCTCCAGGGCGATCAGCAGGGGAATCAGGGCGATCCAGGCCAGAAAAGAAATGCCGGGGGAGGGGAACGACACGGCGATAAGTATGCCGCTGACTGCCGCCAGGGCACCCCGACGGTCGGCCATCTGTCTGATTGAAGATAAAAATATGGTTGAAGTCACTCACGCCCCGGATTATCAATGACAGTACTGGAAATTCTACTGATGGCAACCTTCTTTACCCGCCGAAGATCGGCATCCATAATCTGCATGGAAAGTCCGGCTCCCTCAAAGGTATCACCAATTGCCGGTATTTTGCCGGTCAGATGGAACGCCAGTCCTCCCACCGAATCAAACTTATCACGCTCGATCTCAATGTCAAAATACTCCTCAAGCTCTTCAACGGGGAGTCGTCCATCGGCAATGATGCTGCCATCCTGGTGAATCGTCAGCAGCGGTTCTTCACGGTCATGTTCATCCTGGATATCACCGACGATCTGTTCCAGCAGGTCTTCAATGGTTATGAGGCCGGAAGTTCCGCCATATTCATCAATGACAATGGCCAGGTGAATCCGTTTATGCTTGAACTCCTGCAACAGCTGTTCAAGATTTTTCGACTCGGGAATAAAATAGGGGGGGCGCATGATTTCCCGCACCGAAATGCTCTGCTCGTCCGTACCCCACACTTTGAGTAGATCCTTGGCATAGAGGACGCCGATGATATTGTCGATGGAGTTTTCATAGACCGGTATGCGGGAGTGGCCGCATGAAATGATGATGTCAAGCAACTCCCGTACGGTGGCTTCAACGGTGACACAGGCCATTTCCGTACGGGGAATCATGACCTCCCGCACGATGGTGGTGCCAAGGGAAAATATCGAACGGATCATTTCGCTCTCGTCTTCGTTGACGAGTCCCTCTTCCTCGGAAGCCACGATGAAATCGTTGATTTCCTGTTCAGTAGTCCTTTTTCGTCCGGTTAACAGGCGGCTGAAACGCTCTAAAAAACCGGACTTCCTACTATTTCCTTCTTCCACTGCCTGCTCCTCCTGAACGTTCTTGTCTCTGATGAATTTCCCGCTTTGGCGGCCTTGTTACCGATGGTTTTACCGGCAGGCCGGAGAGCATACTCACTTCTGCATCGGTCAGGTAGCGAAACTGGCCGCTTCTCAAGGTGCCGAGCATCAGCGATCCGTAGCGGATACGCTTGAGGCGTACCACGGAGAGGCTCACCGCCTCGCACATTCTTCTGACCTGACGGTTGCGCCCCTCATGGATCGCCACCGAAATCCAGTCATGCTGGTCACCGTCCTTTACCAGGCTGACAACCGCCGGGGCGGTCATGCCGTCCTCCAGTTCAACACCCTCTGCCATACGTTTCAACTGCTGGTCAACGACCTTGCCCCGCACCCGCACATGGTATTCCTTCTCTATCTCATGGCGGGGATGCATGAGCCGGTTGGCCCATTCTCCGTCATTGGTCAGGAGCAGCAGTCCCTCGGTGTTATAGTCCAGACGCCCCACTGGATAGACTCGCTCGGCAACATTCTTCAGCAGATCGGTTACCAGTGGCCGTCCCTGCCCATCTTTCAGGGCGGTGATATAGCCGGGGGGCTTGTTGAGCAGGATATACAGGCGCTGGCTGGCGATTTTCAGGGGCTTGCCATCCACCGTCACGATGTCCTTGTCCGGATCGGCCTTGGTTCCCAGTTCGGTGACCACAACTCCGTTAACGGCGACCTGGCCATTGAGGATCAAGGTTTCCGAGGCACGTCGGGAGGTGACACCGGCGGCGGAAATTATTTTTTGCAGACGTTCAAGCATGGTGCCCCTTTTGTTCCCTTGGTATATTCGATAGAAATGCACGGAGCGAAGCGGTTACACCACCACTTCGCCCCGTGCTGCCATGCCCTGTTTAGTTGGCCGGAATTATTCGGCGCACTGGGTCATCGCCCTGAATTTATTGTAGCGCCCTTCCACCAGATCATCACCGGAAAGAGCTGTAAGTTCGGTGAGATGGCGGGAAATAGCCGCTTTAAGACTGGCCGCTGTTGCTTCGTGGTCACGGTGGGCACCGCCGACCGGTTCCGTGATGATTTCGTCAATGACCCCCAGCTTGATGATATCCTTTGCGGTCGGTTTGAGTGCTTCGGCAGCCTGGGCCCCTTTGGTGCCATCGGACCAGAGGATTGCCGCACACCCCTCCGGTGAGATAACGGCATAGACGGAATGCTGCAGCATCAGAATCCGATCACCCACCGCAATGGCCAGTGCGCCGCCCGAACCACCTTCGCCGGTGATGCAGACAATGATCGGCGTTTTCAGGCTGGCCATCTCACGGAGATTGCGGGCAATGGCTTCCGCCTGTCCCCGCTCTTCGGCACCGATGCCGGGGTAGGCACCGGGAGTATCCACAAAGGTGATGATCGGCAACTTGAACTGCTCGGCCATCTGCATGAGGCGGAGTGCCTTGCGGTACCCTTCGGGGTTGGGCATGCCAAAGTTGCGGAACACCTTTTCCTTGGTGTCACGCCCCTTCTGATGGCCGATAACCATGACCGGCTGACCGTCAAAGCGGGCCAGACCACCCACTATTGCATGGTCATCGCCGAAATTACGGTCACCATGGAGTTCCTCGAACTCGGTGAACATCAGGTTGATATAATCCTGGGTAAAGGGACGGTTAATGTGCCGGGCAACCTGGGCGGTCTGCCAGCGGGACAGGTTATTGAAAATATCGGCCCGCATCTCTTCAACGCGATTCTCAAGGGTGGCAACGTCTGCGGAGATGTCCAGACCGCTGCCGGACAGGGCATTCAGTTCCTCGATTTTCTTTTCAAGTTCTACTATCGGTTTTTCAAACTCAAGATAAAACGGAGTTGCCATTGAGATACCTCTCTCTTGTCTGTTGACGCATTTATTCAAAAGTGGCGGCATTATACCCTAATAGGCGCTCTACTTCCAGCCTTAATTCATCACTGGCCGCAACGTTCAGTGAACTTGACAACGGCACGACGGTTCGACTCCGGGCAGCAATCAGTATATGGATGGAGGCGGGAACCGAACCGGGGTGCCGTTCGATGACCTCTTTGAGCAGGGGGAGTTTGATCACGGGGGTCTCATCGGCCCGCAGAACGAAAGATACTTTTTTAGTGGTCTGTGCCCGTGCTTCGGACAGTAGTTTGATGTCGCCGGCCGGACCGCGATCACGGGAGAACCGCTTGTTATTACTATCATCTCCCCCCTTCATGATGAGTACCTTGCACCCTTTTTCCCCCTTTTCCAGCTTGCCGATAACCAGGAGCGGATCATCGGCTTTGAGCAGGGATGAGGTGGTTGCATAGATATCGGAAAAAACGGTTATCTCCACGGAGCCGGTCAGATCTTCGATGGTGACGAACCCCATGCGATCCCCTTTTTTGGTGGTTATCTCCTTGAAGGCTGAAACAATACCGCAGATACGTACTTCACTGCCGTCAGTCATTTCGAACATGGTGGCGATGTCCGTGTTGCTGAGGCGTTTGATATCATCAATATACCGGTCCAGGGGGTGGCCGGTTATCAGGAAGCCCAGGGCTTCCTTTTCGTAGGCCAGTTTCTCCTTGTCATGCCATTCGGGGGTCGGGGGGAGCTTCTGGCTGCCGGTACCGCTGCTCCGGGTAATTTCTTCCATGCCGAACAGGGACACCTGCGCACTGGATTTTTCTTCCTGAATCTTCTGACCATAGGCGGTTGCCGCTTCCAGTCCCTCGATCTGGGATGAACGGGTGGCACCGAGGGAATCGAAGGTGCCGCATTTAATCAACGACTCGATGACCCGCTTGTTGACCCGTCGCAGGTCCACCCGTTCGCAGAAATCGTAGAGGCTGGTGAATGGGCCGACTTTCCGTGCTTCGAGGATGGCTTCAATGGCACCGGTCCCCACATTTTTGACCGCCCCAAGGCCGAAACGCATGGACGTCCCGACGACGGTAAAGGAGAGGCCGGAGGAATTAATGTCGGGGGGAAGCACCTCAATACCCTGCTCCCGGCAGTCGCTGATGTTCTTGACCACTTTATCGGTGCTGTCCATATCGCAGGAGAGCAATGCCGCCATGAATTCAACCGGATAGTGGGCTTTCAGGTAGGCGGTCTGGTAGGCGATCAGCGCATAGGCGGCCGAGTGGGATTTGTTGAATCCGTATTCGGCGAATTTATGCATCAGGTCAAAAATTGCTTCGGCTTTTTTCGGATCAAGGCGGTTTGCCTTGGCCCCCTCAAGAAACAGCCCCTTTTGCCGGGTCATTTCCTTGTCGTCCTTCTTCCCCATGGCGCGGCGGAGCAGGTCGGCCTGCCCCAGGGAGTAGCCCGCCAGGGAACGGGAAATCTGCATGACCTGTTCCTGGTAGACGATGACGCCGTAGGTATCCTTCAGGATCGGTTCCAGTTGGGGGAGGTCATAGACCACATCCTTGCGGCCATGCTTGCGGTCGATGAAATCGTCAACCATGCCCGAACCCAGGGGACCGGGGCGGTAGAGGGCGCAGGCAGCAATAACGTCTTCAAAACAGGAGGGCTTCAGCTTGATCAGCATCTCCTTCATGCCGCTGGACTCAAGCTGGAACACACCGGTGGTATTGCCGGCGGTAATCAGGTCATAACTGGCCTGATCGTCATCCCGCAGCGTGGTGATATCAAAGTTCGGAGCCTTCCCCTGCCGTACCAGTTTGACGGCATTTTCGATGACGGTGAGGTTTTTCAGTCCCAGAAAGTCGAATTTGACCAGACCGACCAGCTCAACATATTTCATGGAATACTGGGTGTTGATGGAACCGGTTTTCTGGTCCTTGTAGAGGGGGAGAAATTCTTCCAACTGATCCGGGGCCACCACTACGGCGGCGGCATGGGTTGACGCATGGCGGGTCAGACCTTCCAGGCAGAGTGCCGTATCCAGCAGATCCTTTACCTGGCTGTCTGCCGCACACATCTCCTTTAGCTGGGGTTCCTGCTGCAGTGCCTTGCTCAGGGTCATCTTCAGGTCGTCCGGTATGAGCTTGGCGATGCGGTCCACGTCGCCATAGGTCATGTTCAGGGCCCGTCCCACATCCCGCACCACCGCCTTGGCTCCCATGGTTCCAAAGGTGATAATCTGGCAGACCCGGTCACGGCCATACTTTTCAATCATGTACTGGATGACTTCACTGCGCCGGTCCTGGCAGAAGTCCACGTCGATATCAGGCATCGAGATACGTTCCGGGTTGAGGAAACGTTCAAAAAGCAGATTGTAGGGGAGCGGGTCCAGGTCGGTGATTTTGATTGAATAGGCCACCAGGGAACCGGCTGCCGACCCCCTGCCGGGACCGACCGGAATTCCCTTGTCCTTGGCCCAGCGGATAAAATCGGACACAATCAGAAAGTAGGCCGGGAATTTCATGTCACGGATACAATCAAGCTCTATTTCAAGCCGGTCGAAATAGGCCTGCTGCTGCTCCAGGGTCATGTCGGGGTATTTGGCCAGAATGGTGACCATCCGCTCCTTGAGCCCGGCGGTGGACAAATCACGGAGCATGTCGTCATGGTTCTGTCCGGCAGGAGGATCAAAATGGGGGAAATAATAGGTCTTGCCGTCAACCGGCAGCTCCAGATTGCACCGGTCGGCAATTACAAGGGAATTACTGACCGCCTCCGGGGCGTAGGAAAAAGCACGGGCCATCTCTTCGGGGGATTTGACGTAGAACTCGTCCACGGAAAACTTCATGTGGGTCGGGTCGTCCATGGTCTTGCCGGTCTGGATGCAGAGCAGCACCTCATGGGCCCGGGCGTCGGCCCGATTCAGATAGTGGCAGTCATTGGTGGCAACCAGGGGAAGTTTCAGTTCGGAGGCAACTTCGAGCAGTCGCTTGTTGACAATATCCTGCTCCGGGATGGTGTTCTCCTGAAGTTCGATATAATAGCGGTCAGGAAACAGCTCGCTGTACCAACGGGCCGTCGCGATGGCGTCCTCCATCCTCCCCCGGCCGCACTGCATTGCCACTTCCCCCTTCAGGCAGGCCGACAGGGCGATCAGCCCTTCGGAGCGCCCCGACAAGAGCTCCCGGTCAATACGGGGGCGGTAGTAAAAGCCCTCCTTGTACCCTGCGGAGGTGAGGTAGGAGAGGTTCTTATACCCCTCCATGTTTTCACAGAGGAGAATCAGGTGATAGGCCGCATCGGAAATCCCTTTGGCATCCCTTGAAAAACGTGATTCGGGGGCAAGATAGAGTTCGCAGCCAATGATCGGCTTGACACCGGCTTTTTTGCATTTGAGATAAAATTCAGCCGCACCGAACATGTTGCCATGGTCGGTAATAGCCACCGCAGGAGCATTATGTTCCTTGGCCTTGGCAATCAGGTCATCGAAGCGGATGGCACCATCCAGCAGTGAATATTGGGTATGAAGATGCAGGTGGACAAAGGGGGAAGAAGGGGGGATTTCACTGCCGACGGATGATTCCATGTGGTGCTGCCTCCAGACTGTTCAATGGAGGTAATTATGCCTTATTACAAGATGTAGTGTCAAGGGGGGGATTGTGTGCAATATTTTGTGGCGTTTGCCGGTGAAGTGCCAGGGGCGAGCCGTTGGCGTCGCCCCTACAGTATTGGTGGTAAGAAAATTGTGGGGTGTGGGCGTTTTGAATGCTGAATAAGAACTCCCCGCTACCTGTTTCGTGGGATGTCGATGGCTTCAAGCATGGCTGCGCCCATGGCGGTGGGGCTGGTGGATACGACGACACCGCACTCCTGCAAGGTTCTGATCTTATCTGCGGCCATGCCTTTGCCGCCGGTAATGATGGCCCCCGCATGTCCCATCCGCTTGCCGGGGGGGGCGGTGACGCCGGCAATGAAGGCAGCCACCGGTTTTGTCATATGTTGCTTGATCCACTGGGCCGCCGCTTCTTCGGCACCTCCGCCGATTTCACCGATCATGAACACCGCTTCGGTATCCGGGTCCTGGTTGAAGAGTTCCAGCACGTCAATGTAATTCATGCCGATAATCGGGTCACCGCCAATGCCGACACAGGTTGACTGCCCCAGGCCAACATCGGTCAATTGCCTGACCGCTTCATAGGTCAGGGTGCCGCTGCGGGAGACAACGCCGATTTTGCCGGGGGCATGGATATGGCCCGGCATGATGCCGATCTTGCACTCACCGGGGGTAATGATTCCGGGGCAGTTGGGGCCGATGAGGCGGGTGCTGCTCTGCTGGAGTACCGCCTTGACCGGAACCATGTCACGGATCGGAATACCTTCGGTAATGCAGACCGCCAGGTGGATGCCGGCATCCACACACTCCATGATGGCATCGGCCGCTCCGGGAGGGGGGACGAAAATCATCGATACATTGGCCTCGGTGTATTTGATAGCATCGGAAACCGTATTGAACACCGGAATTCCTTCGATATGAATTCCCCCCTTGCCAGGGGTGACGCCGGCAACGATGGATGTGCCATAGGCGCGGCACTGCTGGGTATGGAAGAGGCCGCTCCGTCCGGTGATTCCCTGTACAACGATACGGGATGATTTATTGACAAGTATTGACATGGCTATTGTACCTCCCCGCTCAGCATCCGCACGATCCGAGATGCACCATCTCCCAGGTTGTTGCCGATCTGCACATTAAGCCCCGATTCCCGAAGCAATGTTTTCCCCTCTTCCACATTGCTGCCATCCATGCGGACCACAATCGGCAGGGTACAGCCAACCGCTTCGGCCGCTTCGATGATACCCTGGGCAATGACGTCACAGCGCATGATTCCACCGAATATGTTGACAAAAATTCCTTTGACATCACAATCCTGGAGGATAATCCGAAATGCTTCGGCGACCTTTTCCCTGGTAGCCCCGCCTCCGACGTCAAGGAAATTGGCCGGCTCTCCCCCGCACTCCTTGAGCACGTCCAGGGTGGCCATGGCCAGACCGGCACCGTTGACCAGGCAGCCGATGGAGCCGGACAGCTTGATATAGGCCAGATCATACTTGGCAGCATTGATCTCCAGTGGGTCAAGTTGGGAGTAGTCCATCATATCCGGGTATTCCCGGTGCCGGTAGATGGCGTTGTCATCGAAGCTGATCTTGGCATCCATGGCCATCAGCCAGCCGGCCTTGGTCACCACCAGGGGATTGATTTCTATCAGGGCGCAATCTTTATCCAGGCAGACCCGGTACAGATTGAGAATCAGCTCTACGCAGTCTTCGCAGATGGTGCCGGCCAGGCCGAGGGCCAGGGCTATTTTGCGGGCTTGAAACGGCCGGAGACCGCTAAACGGGTCGATGGTGAGGGTGAGGATCTTCTCGGGACTTTTGCCGGCCACATCTTCGATATCCATTCCCCCCTCGGCCGAAGCGATCAGCACATAGCGGGAACTTTCCCGGTCAAGGGTGATGGAGAGATAAAACTCACGGGCGATTTCCACCGCCTCTTCCACCAGAATCCGGCGCACTTTCAAACCGTGGGGACCGGTCTGTTTTGTTACCAGACTCCGTCCAAACAACTCTTTGCCGTATTCCTGGGCTTCTTCCGGATGGTGGATCAACCTGACTCCGCCCGCCTTGCCACGGCCTCCTGCATAAATCTGGGCTTTAACGACGCAGCGCCCCCCCATCATCTTGGCGGCACGTTCGACCTGATCCGATGTGAGTGCAACCCGACCCCGGGGAATGGGGATTCCATAGGTATTGAGAATTTCCTTGGCTTGATATTCATGGATATTCATGGCGTGACCTCCGTTGGTGCCGGTATCCTGGTGGCATGGGGTGGTTTTGGCTTCATCAGTTCGGCATCGGATGCCCGAAGATAGGTTGGGAGCAGCTGGTCTGGTGGCAGCAGATGGCCTTTTCTCAGGGACTCAAGTGCCAGGGTGATGCCATGGGCTGCGTGGCCGGTGTTGAGCGGGAAGGGGGGGAAGATGGCCCGAACTCCCATTACTTCCGTAATCTGGTCCCGATAGCGGCAGGCACCGTCCCCCAGGAAGATGACCGGTTCGCTGGTCAGGCCGGTGATCCGTTCAAGCAGGTGTGCCGGTGACAGAACACAGTCATCGATAACCGGAGTGGGGAGCTGGGTGGAGCAGTCAAAGAGGGCACCATATACCTCACTTTTACGGGCATCAAGGAGGGGACAGACCGGTCGGAGTGCAAGAGAAAAATTCATGGCCAGCATCGCCAGTGAGGAGAAACCGACGCACGGTTTGCCGGTTGCCAGTGCCAGTCCCTGGATGGTGGCAATGCCGCCACGGACGCCGGTGAAAGAGCCGGGGCCGGTTGACGAAGAGAATATGTCAATATCGGCCGGTTCCAGTCCGGCGGTGGCCAGCAGTCGCTCTATCTCTGAGACCAGGCGGGCCGAAAGGGTCCGGTCCGTACTGAGGACCGATTCGGCAACGATCCGGTCGTCAACGGCGATGGCAATGGTGGCATATGATGTTGATGTATCAAGGGAGAGTATGTTCATAGTACCCCACCTATCCCTGCCGGGACACAAAATACCGGATGATGTCATTGTAAAAGGCCAGTACCATCAACCCCAGCAGCAGGGCCATGCCGATTTGCTGGGCATATTCCCGGAACTTTTGGGGTACCGGTCTCCGGAAGATCAGCTCGATGAAATAAAACAACAGGTGGCCGCCGTCGAGAACCGGAACCGGCAGCAGGTTGAGTACGCCCAGGTTAATGGAAAGCAGTGCCATGAAGGCAAGAAAGTTTGCCACTCCCGCTGCCGCCTGTTCACCGGCCATTTTGGCGATCATGATCGGCCCGCCGACGCTGTCCATTGGCACAACCCGCTGTACCATCTTAACAAATGAAAGCGCGGTCAGGTCAATTACCTTCCAGGTCTGGGCACTCCCCTTGATAACCGCCTGGAAGGGGGAATAATGCTCGGTGACGACGTCGCCGGCCGAGGCCACGCCGATGGCATACCCGGCTACTTTCTCCCCAAAGAGGTTTTTCGAGGTGCGGGGTTCCGGGGTAATGGTGAAGGTATGGGGTAGGTTTTCCCGCACAATCGTGATGGCCAAGGGCTTGCCCTTGCTGGCGGTGACCGTTTCAGCGATCTGTTCCCAGTGGTTAATCGGTTTTCCGTCGATGGCGGTGATCTGGTCACCCTTTTTGATGCCTGCCCGTGCGGCCGGTTTATCCGTGATCGCCTCGCCAATTTTGGTGGTAACGGTCGGGACTCCGGTCATGCAGAGCAGAATGAAGATGAACCAGGCGAACAGCAGGTTGAAGACGGGGCCGGCCATGACAATGGCGATGCGTGCCCCCACCGGTTTATGGTAAAAAGAGCGGGATTTCTCCTCCTCGGTCAGTTCCCGGAGAATGGGTGTGCCCTCTTCTCCCCCTTCCGTTGCCGAGGTTTCGGGGGGGTGATGGAGTTCTCCCCCTTCGATGAAACCGGCCTCACCAAACATTTTTACATAGCCCCCGAGGGGGAGGGCCGAGAGGAGATATTCGGTGTCGCCAACCTTTTTGCTGAACAGTTTCGGGCCAAAGCCGAGGGAAAACTTTTCAACGGTGACACCCATCATCTTGGCGAGCAAGAAGTGCCCCAACTCGTGGACAAAGATCAAAATTCCCAGCACGATGATTGCATAAACTACGGTCATATCAGTGTACCATCTCCCTGCTTATTTGCCGGGCGGTCTCCCGTCCCCAGCGATCAGCGGCCAATACTTCGTCAATCGAGCGGAGATCGTGGGAAACGTGGGCGTCCATTGTTCGTTCGATAATCTCTGCAATGTTGGTGAAGCTGCATCCCCCCACCAGAAACTCGGCCACCGCAATTTCATTGGCCGCGTTCATAACAGCCGGCATACTTTCCCCGGCAGCCATGGCACGGTAGGCCAGTTGGAGGCAGGGGAACTTTGTGAAATCCGGATTATGGAACGTCAGACCGGACATTGTGGTCAGGTCCAGTGGTTTAACTCCGGTGGTGATACGTTCGGGGTAGGCCAGGGCATAGGCGATGGGTGCCTTCATGTCCGGTGAGCCCAGTTGGGCCATAACCGAACCGTCAATGTACTCAACCATGGAATGAATGATACTCTGGGGGTGGATATTAACCTGGATCTTTTCCACCGGAGTATTGAAAAGCCAATGGGCTTCAATAACTTCCAGCCCTTTGTTCATCATGGTTGCCGAATCAATGGAAATTTTTTTCCCCATTGCCCAGTTGGGATGATTGAGGGCGTCTGCCACCGTCACCGTGGATAACCGGTCAGCCGGGGTATTGAGAAACGGTCCCCCCGAGGCGGTCAGGATAATCTGGTGGATGTCTTCGCTCCGATGCCCTTCCATGGACTGGAAGACGGCGCTGTGCTCGCTATCCACGGGAAAAAGGCGGACTCCGAACCGGGCAACCAGATCCATGAACAGATGGCCCGCCGTTACCAGTATTTCCTTGTTGGCCAGTGCGATATCCTTGCCGGCCCGAATGGCTGCCGCCGTCGGGACGAGGCCGGCAGCACCGACGATGGCAGCAACCACCATGTCCGCTTCATCGGCCGTTGCAGCAGCGGTCAAACCTTCAACTCCGCCGGTGATGGTGACGTCAATGCCGTGACAGAGTTCCGTGAGTCGGGGGATGTCTTCCGGTGAAGCGACCGCCGCAATGCGGGGTGTAAATTTTCTGATTTGGGCGGCAAACAGTTCGAGATTTTTTCCGGCGGTGAGGGCGATGATGCGGAAACGGTCCGGGTGGCTACTGACGATATCGAGGGTACTGACCCCTATGGAGCCGGTAGAGCCTAAAATAGTAATATTTTTCATCGATCAACCTCTGAAAATGAAGAGGACGTAGTAGTAGGTAACCGGGGCAGCAAAGAGGATGCTGTCCATGCGGTCAAGTACCCCCCCATGGCCCGGAATAAGTGTTCCGGAATCCTTGACGGAAAAGCTGCGTTTGAGCAATGATTCGAAGAGGTCGCCCGCCTGACCGACCATGCCGATAACCAGAGCCATGACGATGGCATCGAAAAGAGTCAGTTGGGGAAAAAAGGTATATTTGGCCAGCATGGTACCACAGAGACTGCCGATGAGTCCACCCACGGAACCTTCAATACTTTTCTTTGGGCTTACCAGGGGATAGAGCCGGGTTTTTCCGAAATTGCACCCGGTATAGTAGGCGGCAGAGTCGTTGGTCATGACAATGAGCATGATGACAAACAGCCACTGTACTCCGTAGGCGGTCTGCCGCAGCAGCACGATATGCATCATCAGAAACGGGATATACAGAAAAGCCAGCAGTGCCAGGGCGACTTCATGGGCCGCCGATTCTATGGTCCGTATCCTAAAGAGGAACAGGAGCGAAAAGGTCAGAAAGAGCATCCCGATTACCACAGATACCATTCTGTCGCTGCCGGTAAAGGGGGTAAATATCAGGGTACTGCCGAGGGGGATGGCCAGGGTCCGCTCAACGGTTCGCAGCGGGAGGGCCATGCGATAGAACTCGGAGATTCCGATGGCCGACATCAGTGCCACCAGACAGGCGAGGAGCAGTGTACTCCCCTTGAGTACGATGAGGATAACGACAGGTAACAGGATGATCGCCGAGATCAGTCGTTTGATAGGTCGCCCCTTTGCAGAATCTGGTCACTGGTCTTTCCGAATCGGCGTTGCCGCGACTGGAAATCGACCAGTGCCTTGTGAAGTTCGTTAATGGTGAAATCGGGCCAGTTTGTTTCGGTGAAATAGAGCTCCGTATAGGCGAGCTGCCAGAGCAGGAAATTGCTGATCCGCATCTCGCCGCTGGTGCGAATGAGAAAGTCGGGGTCAGGCAGTCCGCCGGTGTCCAGATAGCTGCCGAACAGCTCGGGCGTTATGGCCCCGATGGAAAGCGTGCCGCTGGCGGCATCCTCCGCCATACGTACTGCGGCCCGGCAGAGCTCCTGTCTCCCGCCGTACGAAAGGGCCAGAGTCAGTACCATACCGTCATTTCCTGCGGTCTTGCGGATCGCCTCATCCAGTGTTTCATTGACGTCGGGGGGGAGATCACTCCGGTTGCCGATGACGTTATAGCGAATATTTTTACGCATCATCCGCGCCGTTTCCTGGCGGATGTATTTTTTCAGCAATGTCATCAATGCCCGTACTTCAAGCATGGGACGGGACCAGTTCTCGGAAGAGAAGGCAAAAAGGGTCAGATACTTGATGCCGAGCAGCGACGACTGCTCCACCACCATTTTAACCGTTTCTGCCCCCCGCTGATGCCCCACAATTCGTTTGAGCATCCGCTGCTGGGCCCACCGGCCGTTGCCATCCATGATGACCGCCAGGTGTACCGGTAGTTTATGGGGATCAAGCTGCACCATCAGACTTCCATAACCTCTTTTTCCTTATGGGCTACGGTTTCATCCATTTTGAGTTCAAAACTTTTGGTGATGTCCTGCACCTCTTTCTCAAAACGTTTCAGTTCGTCTTCGGTGATACCCTTGTCTTTTTCCAGCTTTTTCAGTTTATCGATGGCATCACGACGGATATTCCTGAGGGCGATCTTGTCCTCCTCGGCCTTTTTCTTCAGCCCCTTGACGATATCCTTGCGCCGTTCTTCGGTCAAGGGGGGGAGGTTCAGGCGAATGGCCCTGCCGTCGTTGGATGGGGTCAGGCCCAGGTTGGCATTCATGATGGCCTTTTCGATGGGGCCGATCATTTTTGCTTCCCACGGGGTGATGGTAATGGTACGTGCCTCGGGAATCGCCAGTGTCGCCACCTGACTTAAGGAAGAGGTGTTGCCGTAGTAATCAACGGTCACCGCGTCCAGAATGCCGGTGGTTGCTCTGCCGGTGCGAATCTTTTGAAATTCGTTCTTGAGGACCCCCAGGGTCTTTTCCATGTGGGTTTTCATGTCATCGAGCACACTTTTAGCCATGACTACTCTCCTTGTACGATGGTGCCGATCTCTTCACCGGAAATAACCTTACGGATATTTCCTTCGGTTGTCAGATCGAAAACGATTATGGGCAGATTATTATCCATACAGAGCGATATAGCAGTGGCGTCCATAACCTGCAACCCTTTTCTGAGGACATCGATATATGACAGCTTTGAAATCTTGGTTG
Source organism: uncultured Geobacteraceae bacterium (assembly GCA_903901875.1). GTDB lineage: Bacteria > Desulfobacterota > Desulfuromonadia > Geobacterales > Pseudopelobacteraceae > JACRCG01. The sequence goes on from CAIUSO010000036.1 coordinate 40,707, forward strand.
CCGTCGGATCTTTCTTGGGGTCGGCGGTATAGATTCCATCAACCTTGGTCCCCTTGAGAATGACCTGGGCGTTGATTTCCATGGCCCGCAGACTGGCAGCGGTGTCGGTTGTGAAATAGGGATTACCGGTTCCGGCACCGAAAATAACCACCCGTCCTTTTTCAAGGTGACGCATGGCACGGCGGCGAATGTACGGTTCGGCTACCTCCTGCATGGCAATGGCAGACTGGACGCGGGTGGAAACACCAAGCTTTTCAAGGGCATCCTGCATTGCCAGAGAGTTGATGACCGTGGCCAACATACCCATGTAGTCGGCGCTGGAGCGATCCATTCCCTTTGACGAGGCGGCCAGGCCACGGAATATGTTGCCACCGCCAATGACCAGAGCCAACTGAATTCCCTGATCAACAACCTCTTTTATTTCTCCGGCAATGGCCTTCAGAGTCAGGGGGTCGATGCCGTACCCCTGATCACCGGCCAGTGATTCGCCGGAAAGCTTCAAAAGTACCCGTGTGTAAGATGTTCTGCCCATGGAAAGCCTCCGGTTTTTTCTGTAATGACTGTCTGAGCTGACAGAGTGAACTGTCGGTGGTGAAAAAAGGCAAAAAAAAGCCGGCCATTTCAGGCCGGCTTCGTAGGAACATTAGAGGCCGGCTGCTGCCGCTACCTCGGCAGCGAAATCCGATTCTTTCTTTTCCAGTCCCTCACCGAGGGCATATTTGGTGAAACGGGTAACGACGACGGTCGTACCGAGCGTTTTACCGATTTCATTCGTCAACTGCTGAATGGTCTTGTCCGTGTCTTTAACGAACTGCTGCTCAAGGAGGCAGATGTCGGCATAGAACTTGTTGACCTGACCATCGATGATTTTCTCGATGATATTCTCCGGCTTGCCGGTTTCGCGGGCCTTGGCACGGTAGATATCTTTTTCCCGCTCAAGTACGTCGGCGTCAACTTCACTCCGCTGCACATAGAGGGGGGATGCGGCGGCAATGTGCATTGCCACGTCTTTTACAAATGCGGCAAAAGCCGGATTCTGGGCCGCAGCGGCATCACTGCTGGTAGCTTCAACCATGACCCCGATCTTGCCGCCGGCATGGATATATGTGCCGATGGCACCGGCACCGGTAACGGTGAAGTCACTGAAACGACGGATCTGCATATTCTCACCGATAACGGCGATGGCTTCATTGAGGAGGATCTGGATGGTCTTGCTGGAATCACCACAGTAGGGCTGGGTGAACAGCTCTTCAATCGACGCCGGATTTGAAACCAGGATATGGGTGGCAATATCCTTGACAAATGACTGGAACGTGTCATTTTTTGCGACAAAATCGGTTTCACTGTTGATTTCAAGGAGTACACCACGCAAACCGTTGTCGGCAACAGCGGTGGCTACCATGCCCTCGGTAGCGGCGCGACCAGCTTTTTTGGAAGCTGCGGCAAGTCCTTTGGTACGGAGAAAATCAACGGCCTGCTCAAAATTACCATCGGTCTGTTCAAGGGCTTTCTTACAATCCAGCATACCTGCGCCGGTAGATTTACGTAATTCTGCGATCTGTGCTGCTGTTACCGCCATTGCAATCCTCCTGTCCTGTCACTGCAGGATGTATATTGTGATTAGTATGATTTATTCGGCTACCGGCTCTTCAACAACCTCTTCAGGTGCATAGTCTCCGGCACCTTCTGTGTCAGTCTGCAGCGCGGTTTTCCGTGCCTGAATTCCTTCGAGGACGGCATCGGCCATCTTTGCAGAGAGGAGACGGATGGCGCGGATAGCGTCGTCGTTGCCCGGAATGACATAATCGATGGGGTCAGGATCGCAGTTGGTATCAACAACAGCTACAACGGGGATGCCGAGTTTATTGGCTTCCTGAACGGCAATCTCTTCGTTTTTCGGGTCGATAACGAACATGACGCCGGGGAGTTTGTTCATTGACTTGATGCCGCCGAGGGTTTTCTGGAGCTTTTCGCGGTCGCGGGTAAACTGAAGAGCTTCTTTTTTCGTGTATGCGTCGATGGTGCCGTCTTCAAACATGGCGTCAATTTTTTTGAGACGATCGATGCTCTGCTTGACGGTGGCGAAGTTGGTCAGCATCCCCCCCAGCCAGCGCTGGTTGACATAGTGCATACCGCAACGAACCGCTTCTTCGGCAACCGAATCCTGGGCCTGTTTTTTGGTGCCGACAAACAGTACGGTGCTGCCATCCTGTGCAGCATCCTTGACGAAGCTGTAGGCCGTCTTGAAATAACGGACGGTTTTCTGCAGGTCGATGATGTAAATCCCGTTACGGGCCCCGAAAATATACGGTTTCATTTTGGGGTTCCAACGTTTCGTCTGATGTCCGAAATGGACACCTGCTTCCAGTAATTCTTTCATGCTGATACTTGACATTCTGTTTCTCCTTTGGTTTTTCCTCCGCCCCGCTGAATCCCCGACTGTTTATCCGCCTGAGGGGACACCACCGGATTTACCGGGACGTGTGAATTGAATAGCGGGACTTTATAGCACAGAGTTTGGCGTAAAGACAAGGTAAAAATAGGTTTATCCGTCAGTCCGCCGACCGGTCCGATGTATCGGAACTGGAGCCGATGGCGTTCACCGGACAGTTCTCCCGGCAACGGTGGCACCCCTGGCATTTGTCAGAATCATGGCGTACGGCGAACTTACGAAAACCGCTTGTTTCAAGGTGTATCAGGCGGGATTGGCAGGCGGCTACGCAGCGACCGCAGCCACTGCAGCGGCGGATGACGATGTCAGGAGGGGAGGGGGGCACGTCACAGGCCCAGATCCATCTGCTTCCATATAATTACTGCCTTTTGCCGGCCATGGTGAAACGGATAATAGCGGGGGCACTTGGCGACGATGGCGTTGCCCGCCTGTTTGCAGGTCCGGCGACAGGAGTTGCAGAGTTTGTTGGTTGATTTGTTGGCGGGTGCCACTCTTTTTTTTATGCTCTTTTTCATGATATCATACTCGATGTAACTTTCGGAAGGGGGGGGCACACCGACCGGTGTTACTCCCCCCTCCCGAAAGTCCAGATTGTTTTGCAGTCTATACCACAAACCTGATCCAGCCGAACTGGTCGGGGAGCTTGCCGGTTTGAATTCCGGTCAGGGTGTCATACAATTTTTGGGTGACGGAACCTACCTGGCCACCGGTGAGTTGCAGCACCTCATCCCGATAGCAAAGTTTGCCAACCGGAGTGATGACGGCGGCCGTACCGCTGCCGAACGCCTCAGTTACTTTGCCGGAGCGGATGTCTTCCATCAGAACATTGACATCGATCTGTCGCTCTTCGACGGTATAGCCAAGGGTTGGAGCAAGCTTGAGGACCGAGTCCCGGGTGACACCCGATAGTATGGAACCGTTCAGGGGAGCCGTGACGATATGGCTGCCGTAGGCAAAAAACATATTCATGGCACCTACTTCTTCGATGAAGCGCCGTTCACGCCCATCAAGCCAGAGGACCTGGTCATACCCTTTCTTCTTGGCCTCCAGTCCGGCCTTCAGGGAACTGGCATAATTGCCACCGGTTTTTGCTTCACCGGTCCCTCCGGGAACTGCCCGGACATAATGATCTTCAACCATGATGCTCACCGGATTGAAGCCGGCGGCATAGTAGGCGCCTACCGGCGACATGATAACGTAGAAATAACAGTGATCCGATGGTTTGACCCCCAGTACCGGCTCCACGGCAATCATGGTGGGGCGGATATAAAGTGAGGTCCCTTCAGCCGTGGGAACCCACTCCCGCTCCAGAGCAACCAGCTCTTCGATCCCCTTCAGAAACAGCTCTTCCGGAATCGGCGGCAGGCAGACCCGGTCACCTGACTGGTTAAAGCGCCGTGCATTCATCTCGGGGCGAAACAGGGCGATACGACCATCGGCCCACTTGTATGCCTTGAGCCCCTCAAAGATTTCCTGGGCATAGTGAAACACCAGGCAGGCCGGATCCAGGCTGAAAGGACCGTAGGGTTCGATTCGTGGATTGACCCAACCCTGTCCCCCCTTCCATTCAACGACCAGCATCCGGTCAGTAAAGTATTTTCCAAAACCGAGCTGCGACTGATCGGCAATCTTGGCCTTCATTTTTTCCGCAGGCACCGGAACAATCTGAAATTCCATAGCAACCCTCCCGTGTTGTATAAACTGATTATTTACTATCACATATCAGCCGGTTGCGGCAAGGTGAAAATCCCCCTTTTCCTCCGGTGACGGCTCTCCGTTATGAAATGATTGACAAAGTAATCACAATCTGTTCTAGTGCCGATAGATGTTCGTAACTGTTTAAAATAACTGAATTATTTTAGTTTCAATAAATAAACCGGGGGAGGACGACAGTATGGAGAAATACCGTTTTCGAAAAGTTATGGCAGCAAACCGGGGCGAAATTGCCATCCGCATTTTTCGTGCCTGTACGGAACTGGGAATTGGCACCGTTGCACTCTATTCCGAAGAGGATAAGTTGTCCCTCCATCGGTACAAGGCCGACGAAGCCTATTTGATCGGCAAGGGCAAATCTCCCATCGATGCTTACCTGGGGATCGATGAAATTATCGCCCTGGCTCTGAAGGCTGATGTTGACGCCATCCACCCCGGCTACGGATTTCTGGCGGAAAATGCCGAGTTTGCCGAGGAGTGCCGGGTTAACGGCATCACCTTCATCGGACCCACGGCCGAAATGATGCGTTCCCTCGGTGACAAGGTCTCCGGCAGAAAGGCTGCCATTGCCGCCGGTGTCAACGTAGTTCCCGGCACCGAAAATCCGATTGTTAAAGAGGAAGAGGCACTTATTTTTGCCAAGGAACATGGCTATCCGATTATCATCAAGGCCTCCGCCGGTGGCGGGGGACGGGGTATGCGGGTTGCCAACAACAAAAAGGAGCTGCTGGAAGGTTTGGTGGCAGCCGGAAGCGAGGCAAAAGCATCCTTTGGCAATGCGGAAGTGTTCCTTGAGCGCTATCTGGCCCACCCCAAGCATATCGAAGTACAGGTCCTGGGGGACAACTACGGAAATCTGGTACACTTTTTTGACCGTGACTGCTCCGTGCAGCGCCGTCACCAGAAAGTGGTCGAGTTTGCGCCGTCGCTCTCCCTGACCCAGAGCCAGCGGGAGGAACTCTGTACGGCGGCCCTCAAGATCGCCGGTCATGTGAAATATCGGAACGCCGGGACCATCGAATTTCTCGTCGATGGCGAGGGGAAACATTACTTCATTGAAATGAATCCCCGCATACAGGTGGAACATACGGTGACCGAAATGATCACCGGTCGGAACCTGGTGCAGAATCAGATCCTCGTCGCCTGCGGCCATAAACTCTCTGATCCGGAAATCAACATTCCCTCCCAGAGTGCCATTGACATGCGGGGGTATGCCATCCAGTGCCGTATTACCACCGAAGATCCGGCCAACAATTTTTCCCCCGATTTCGGCACCCTGACCACCTATCGTTCCGCCGCTGGGTGCGGTATCCGTCTTGATGCCGGCAATGCCTTTTCCGGAGCAAAGATCACTCCCCACTACGACTCTCTGCTGGTGAAGGTCAGTTCCTGGGGGCTGTCATTTTCCGACGCCGCCAACATCATGAACCGTGCCCTTCAGGAATTCCGGGTGCGGGGAGTAAAGACCAATATCGGTTTCCTTGAAAATGTTGTCACCCATCCGGTCTTTCTCAAAGGGCAGTGTGATACCTCCTTTATCGAAAAGCATCCCGAACTGCTCCGTTTCCGTGAAAAACAGGATCGTGCCAGCAAGGTGCTCAATTTTCTCGGTGAGGTCATCGTCAACGGTTCCCCCGGCGTCGTCAAGCCGCTCAAATCGGCAGAACTGCTGGAAGCACGGGTTCCCTTTGTGGATTCAACCCGCCCCCGCCCCTCCGGCAGCAAGGATCTCTTCATGCAGTTGGGAGCCGAAGGGTTGTCCAAGTGGATACTGGAGCAGAAGAAGCTGCTCCTGACCGATACCACCATGCGCGATGCCCACCAGTCCAACCTGGCTACCAGGGTCCGGAGTTATGATCTCATCAAGATTGCCGAGCCCACTTCTTACCTGGGGGCAGACCTGTTCTCCCTCGAATGCTGGGGGGGCGCAACCTTTGATGTCTCCATGCGCTTTTTGAAGGAAGATCCCTGGCAACGGCTCCACAAACTGTCCGAACTGATTCCCAATATTCTTTTCCAGATGTTGCTGCGGGGATCGAACGCCGTTGGCTATACCAACTATCCCGATAATGTGGTGCAGAAATTTGTCGAAGAGGCGGCCGATTCCGGTGTGGATATCTTCCGGATTTTTGACTCCCTCAACTGGACCACCGGTATGAAAGTAGCCATGGATGCGGTGCGGAAGTCGGGGAAAATCTGTGAGGCAGCTATCTGCTACACCGGGGATATCACCGATCCGAAGCGTGACAAATACCCCTTGGAGTATTATGTATCCATGGCCAAGGAACTGGAAAACATGGGCGCCCACATTCTTGCCATCAAGGATATGGCCGGTCTGCTGAAACCGTTCGCAGCCTACAAACTGGTCAAGGCACTCAAGGAGAATGTCGGTATTCCGATCCACCTCCATACCCATGACACCTCATCCAATGGCAGTGCCATGCTGCTGAAGGCCAGTGAAGCGGGGGTCGATATTGTGGATGCAGCCCTTTCATCACTTTCCGGTCTGACGGCCCAGCCGAACCTCAATGCGCTGGTTGCCGCCCTCGAAGGGAGCGAACGTGACCCCGAAGTGAACGGCCCCGGCTTGCAGAAACTTGCCAACTATTGGGAATCGGTCCGGGACTTCTATTCCCCCTTTGAGTCCGGTCTTAAAAGCGGTACCGCCGAGGTTTATCACCATGAAATTCCCGGTGGGCAGTACTCCAACTATAAACCACAGGTCGCCGGTCTGGGCCTCATTGAACGGTGGGATGACTGTAAGGAGATGTACCGTAAGGTCAACATGATGTTTGGTGACATTGTCAAAGTGACCCCTTCGTCAAAGGTCGTGGGTGATATGGCCATGTTCCTGGTCAAAAACAACCTTGAGCCGGAGGATGTCTTTACCTCCACCGAAGATCTGGCCTTTCCTGAATCGGTGGTCGGCATGTTCAAGGGGATGCTTGGCCAGCCGTACCAGGGGTGGCCCGAAGAGCTGCAAAAAATTATTCTTAAAGGGCAACAGCCCATCAGCTGCCGTCCCGGTGAACTTCTGGAACCGGTAGATTTCGATGAGGAAAAACTGAAACTGGAGGAAAAACTGGGACATCGGGTTGACGACCGGGCCCTGGTATCGGCTATTCTTTACCCCAATGTCTACCCCGAATTCGATCAGCATCGGCAACAATTTTCCGATACGTCGGTCATTCCCACGCCGATATTCTTCTACGGTCTTGAGCCGGGACAGGAAACCTCCCTGGATATCGAAGCGGGGAAGACGTTGATCATCAAGCTCAACACGGTCGGCAAGGTTCAGCCCGATGGCACGCGCACCGTCTACTTTGAGCTGAACGGCAATAACCGTTCGGTGGTCATTCGTGACCAGTCGGTCTTGAGCAACGAGGCGGTACGGGTTAAGGCGGATAAACAGAATCCCCTGCATATCGGGGCACCCATGCCGGGCAAGGTTATCAAGGTCAACGTCAAAGCGGGTGATCTCTTCAAGGCCGGCGATGTGTTGATGGTTACCGAAGCCATGAAAATGGAGACCAACATCAAGGCCAAAGCCGATGGTGCCGTCGCCGACGTCAAATTCAAGGAAGGTGAAAAAGTCGAGAAGGAAGATCTGGTAATCGTTATTGTCGAATAGGATGTAATCATATTGTCGGGGCACCCCTTGCGGGTGCCCCGGTTCTGATGGTAATTTTGTTAACGACGTGTGGCAGATCGCCCCGTCCCCCTGCAAACAAGCTTTTGACTCCTTCACTTCCCTGGCGTATAATGCCCCCCACTCACGGTCGTCACTGTCGCCTGCCGCACCTATCCTATCGTAAGGAAATCACATGCAATTCTATATTGATCCCTATTTTCCCGATACCATTGATGCCGTTGGTGATGCCGGAATGGCCGGTTTTAATGAAAAGCGCCCACTCTACCTCTCGGGATGTAAAAACTTTCTCAACAAATACCGTGAAGAAATCAGGCAGCTGCATCAGGGGGGTGCCAGTGGCACGGACGTAACCCATCTGCTCTGCGACATGATGGATGAGCTGCACAATAAACTCTTCCTCTCGATTGTGTATGATATCGGTGGGGGGGATGGCATGTTGGAGCACATTACCCTGGTGGCGGTGGGAGGCTACGGCCGGGGGGAACTTAACCCGTTCTCCGACATCGATATCATGTTCCTTCATGACGGCACCCTGCCGGTGTCGACCGTTGAGGATATTGCCCAGAAACTGCTCTACTTTCTCTGGGACATGAAGCTTGATGTGGGGTATTCGGTGCGGAAAACCTCCGACTGCATCGAAATGGCAGCCATGGATGGCACCGTAAAAACCGCACTCATGGATTCCCGCTTTCTATCGGGGAGTCGCCCGCTCTTTGCGTTACTCTCCAAAACAATCTTCGGTCAAATTCTTCCCAAATCAAGTGATTCATTTATCAAGGAAAAAGTTGCCGACATGAAGAGCCGCCGGGAAAAATACGGCTCTACGGTCTACCTCCTGGAACCGAACCTGAAAGAGGGTGAGGGGGGGCTTCGGGACCTGCAGACCGCAATGTGGGTTGCCCGGGTCAAGTACAAATTTACCGAACTTCGTGAACTGATTATCAAGGGGATTGCCAATGAAGAGGAGCTTGAAATCTATCACAGTGCCCTCGACTATCTCTGGAGAATCCGCAACGAACTCCACCATTTCAATGGACGAAAAAACGATCAGCTCACCTTTGATGCCCAGGTTCATCTGGCCCGGTTCCTCGGTTATACCGATGGTGAACGGGTGTTGGCGGTTGAAGACTTCATGCGGGATTATTACCGCCATGCCAACAAAGTGGAACATTTTACCTCAAGCCTGATCTCCCGCTGTATCTGGCGCGACGAGGGTGCACTGAAAATACTTGGCTACTTTGTCAGGAGACCGGTGGGGGAGGGGTGCTTTATTTTGAAGGGGGAGCTGATCATACCCGATGAATCAATCATCGAGAAGAACCCTCCGGTACTGATGAACATATTTGAACTCTCCCACAAGCATGGGGTGAACCTGAGTATCAGGGTGAAAGGGCTGATCAGGAAAAATCTGTCCCTGATCAACGACAAGTTTCGCCGTAATCGTGAGGTCAATCATTCCTTTCTCAATATCCTTCGCTCGACCAAGGGGGTTGCCGATACCCTGCGACTGATGCACCATCTGGAATTTCTCAACCGGTTCATTCCCGAATTTGAACATATTTACTGTAAGGTACAACATGACATGTACCATATCTATACGGTTGATATTCATACCCTCTTTGCCGTTGAACAGGTTGAAGGGATCCTCAATGGTACCAGTAAGGGGATTATGCCCCTTCCGTGCAGTATTGCCTCCCAGATTGGCAAGCCAGAGCTGCTGATATTATCGGTGCTCTTTCATGATATCGGCAAGGGGTCCGGCGGGGGGCATGCCGAAAAGGGAGCCGCCATGATGCCGACCATTGCCCGGAGGCTGGGGTTGTCGAAGGAAGACAGCGAGCGTCTTGAGTTTCTGGTGCGCCACCATCTGCTCTATGCCCACATATCCCAACGTCGCGATTTGAACGATGAAAAAATGATCGCCCAGTTTGCCCGTCAGATGGTCACCAGTGAAAACCTTAAAATGCTCTACCTGTTGACGGTAGCCGATGTCCGGGCCGTCGGTTCCGATGTCTGGTCCACCTGGAAGGCGTCCCTGTTCCAGGAACTGTATGAAAAGGCCTTCGGCATCCTTGATCGGGGCGGCTTCCAGCTTGAGGCCAGCAGCGAGCGGGTTAACTCGGTCATCAAGAAGGTTGCCGATATTCTCGACAGCGAAATTCCGGTGGAGAAAATCCGTCAGGAAATGAAGGCCATGCCGGTACGTCTGCTCCTTTCCAATGCGGCACCGCTGATTGCCGAACAGGTTCGCCTGCTGCGGGGTATCGAACATTCCGATATGCTGCTCCGGGTCACCCACCAACCGGAGAGCGGCTATTCGGAGTATACCATCTGCGCCCACGACATGCCGGGACTCTTCTCCCGTATCACCGGTGTCATGGCGGCAAACGGCATCAACATCCTGGGTGCGCAGATTAACACCAGCAAAAACGGCAAGGTTCTGGACATCCTCCAGGTCAATACTCCCCAGGGGAATCTGATGACCGATACGTCACGCTGGGAGAAGATAGATCAGGACATGCACCAGGTGCTCCATGGCGAAGTCCGGGTTTCAACCCTTGTTGCAAAGCGGAAGCGGCCAACCTTGCTGACGGTCCGTCCCGCTCCCCGTTTTGCCACCAAGGTTGATTTCGACAATGAGGTGTCCGAGGAATACACGGTCATTGATATCCTCACCCATGATAAGGTGGGGCTGCTCTATCTGATTACCAGCACCCTTGCCGAGATGGGGCTGTATATTGGTGTTTCAAAGATATCAACCAAGGTTGACCAGGTGGCCGATGTATTTTACGTGCGGGATATCTTCGGTCAAAAGATAACCGCACCGGAAAAGCTCAGTGAAATCGGTGCCAAGATGATCAGTGCCATTGATGAGTGGGTGTAAGAGCAGAAGGTATTGGGGACCGGGAGGTACATATGAACGACTTTCTTGATCTCTTTATCTCCTATCTGACGGTGGAAAAGGGGCTGTCAGAAAATACCCGGAATGCTTACAGTCACGATCTGGTCAGGTATCTGGACTTTCTGGAAAAATCAGACCGGATGAAACCTTGCGACATCTGTTCCTCGGATGTTGCCGCATTTCTTGCCACCTTGCAGGCTGCCCGGATCGGTGCCCGGAGTCGGGCTCGCTCTCTTTCGGCCATTCGGATGTTTCATAAATTCCTGATGATTGAAAACTATGCCGAAAGCAACCCGGCCACAATTATTGAAGCACCCCGCATGGTCCGTAAACTTCCCCAGTTTCTCGATGGCCGCGAAGTGGACGCCCTGCTTGCCGCCTGTGAGGGGGAACGAGGGGAAGACCGACGCGATGGGGCGATGCTGGAATTGCTCTACGCTACCGGTGTGCGGGTTTCCGAGCTGGTTCATCTGAAGGTGCGGGAGGTGAATCTGGATGCCGGGTATCTGTTGACCATGGGGAAGGGGAGCAAGGAACGGTTGGTGCCGATTGGTGAAGCGGCGCGGCATCGGTGCGGTATCTATCTTGCCACGGTCAGACCACTTCTCGATCCCTCCGGGAAAAATCCCTACCTGTTTCTTTCTCGACTCGGCACAGCCATGAGTCGTCAGGCTTTTTGGTATCTCATCAAGAAAAGGGCCTCACAGGCCGCCATCCGTAAAAATATTTCTCCCCACACATTACGTCACTCCTTTGCCACCCACCTGCTTGAAAACGGTGCCGACCTGCGCAGCGTGCAGGTAATGCTCGGCCATGCTGACCTTTCCAGCACCCAGATCTACACCCACGTGACCCGCGAACGCCTGAAACGCCTCCATCAACAAATCCATCCTCGGGGCTGATTTTGCCCCATTCGATTATTTCCACACCATAAGCCACATATCACCTGTGTTTGAGAATAAGAACAAAGATTTATTTCGTTTTTTCGTGGTTCACCCGCTTTTGTAGAATAATTGTAATTTTTAATTAAATTTTAAAAATAGTAAAATTCATGCTCAGTGCAGCCTCCGCAGCAGATCCCCCCAAAGAATTTTTCTCAAAATGACCATTAAAGATAAAATTATTAAAATCCATATTAATTCAGATAGTTAGGTTTGCTATTGGTGCGTGTGCGTCAAGGTAGTGGGTATAGTGTCACCGGATCTGGAAACGGTGTCGAAGGGACCAGTGCCAACACCCCATCAACAATTGTCAAGCGTGACGCATCCGGCAACTTTAGCACCGGCACCATCACCGGTAACATCACCGGATCGGCCGGCAGTTTGAGTGCCGCGTCCATACTTCCCGCCGGCACCACTGCCATGACGCAGTCCACCTCCGACAACAGTATCAAAGTTGCCACCACAGCTTATGCCGATTCCGCAGCCAGAAATGCGGTTATCGGTGCCGTATCGGCCAAGGCTGCCAGCGGCACCAATGCCGATATTACCGGTCTGACGGAGGTAACTGTCGTCACGGCATCTCAAGGTAATGGGTTGACCTTGTCAACTCCAAAACTCCCCCTTTCCCCGTTATCAGATTTCGGGGATTGACGGTGCACCTAATTCCATCATTCTGTCCAGCTATGTGGTTGTAGGGTTTAAGGTGACGGATTGGACAGAGTACTGAAGGTGTTCAAAATGGGTAGGTGGGTGGATGTTTTGACCAGGCGGAAAAAACTCTGTGATAGTGTAAAATTGACTAATCACAGATAAAAAAATAGAAATGAGAGGTTTGACATTTTTTTATTGCGTCACAAATTCTTCCATGATTAACAGATCATGTGTAAGAAATAAAGCGGTCACGCAGGCGTGGCTGCTGATTCCGTTGTGGAAACTAAGCCTAAGAAAAAGGAGCGCGTTATGAGATGTGGATTGATTGTTTTTCTGGTAGCGGCAAGTATCGGTTTATGTGCTGGCAATAGCAAGGCTGGTGAGCTTAAAATTGGTCATGTCGATTTACAGCGGCTTGTTGCCCAGAGTGAAGCGGGAAAAGCCGTCAGTAAGCTCTATGCAGAGAAACAGAAAAAATATCAGGACGATATAGATGCGCGGACTGAAAAACTGAAAATATTGAAAAGTGAGCTTGAAAAGGAAGGAAAATTGCTGAAAACCGGAGAGCAGCCATCCATAGAACTGCTCAGGAAGAATCAAGAGTACGGGTTTCAGAGTCGGGAACTGCAGCAATTGTCCGGTGTGTATCAGAATGAGCTCAAAATATCCGACACAGAAATGATCAATGAAGTTATGATAAGGCTGGCTCCGATACTGCAAGCGTATGTGCAAAAACATGGCTTTGATTATATTATCCGGGGGGGGGAAGTCCTCCTGTATGCGAGTAGCACCCGTGACATAACGGATGATCTGCTTAAAGAGTTCAATAATTCCATAAAGTGATCATTCACTACTATCCCCCTCGGCCTGAATTTTAATGGCACAGTAATCTCCATACTTTCTCATCCTCCTCCTTATATAAAGCTCCTTCACGTATGGGTCCCCCGGTTTTGCCGGGGGACCCATACGTATCTATGCAATAGCTCCAATTGCCAGCCTCCTGACCCGCCGTGCTGTGTCTTCAGGTATCCAAAATGGCTATTCTGGTGGGCATTTTGACTAGGTGAAGAAAATGAATCTGATAATGTAAAATAGTGTAATCGTAAATAAATAAATAAAAATTAGAGGTTTATTATTTTTTTATTGCAGCACAAATCTCCGCTGATTATAGGTCAGGTGCAAGAGAAGGTGGGGGAGGTGGGCGGTGATATTTCGCCCCATGCAAGCTCCAGATTAAGCACTCATTCTGCCTTCAAATTGTAACAAACAGAACTCTTCTGGGTGTGTATTGCCCAAAACATTTTTTTGAGAGCGGAGGGCTCGATATGAAAACGTTCATCACATCAATCGTCATGGCACTGTTGCTTATGGTAGGCCAGAGTGCCTGGAGTGCCGGTTCGAAGGTTCTCACGTATCAGGGGTATCTCAGCAATATCAGTAATGTGGCTGTTAATGGCACCGTTCAGATGACATTCACCCTTTATGACACTGCTTCGGGTGGCACTCCCCTTTGGACTGAGAGTCAGAGCGGGGTTTCCGTTACGAAAGGGATCTATACGGTTCTGCTGGGATCGAACAATGCCTTCAATCTGACTTTTGATAAGGTGTATTATCTGGGTATCTCGGTGGGTACCGATGCCGAAATGGTTCCCCGCTATGAGTTGTCCGCTTCTCCCTATGCATTCAGGGCCGTTAACGCGGATTATGCCGATAATCTGTCGTTTACCTGCAGCGATGGTCAGGTGCTGGGATACCGTGCCGCCAGCAAAAGTTGGGGCTGTGTGACCGTCACCGCAACGGGCAACGGTTCCACTACCTGGGGGAGTATCACCGGTTCCCTTGCCAGCCAAAGCGACCTGAACAACGCCCTTGCCGGAAAGGTGAATACGACGACCACCGTTAACGGCCATGATCTGGGAGGTAACGTTTCCCTTACCGCCGGTGACGTGGGCCTTGGCAATGTTAACAACACGTCCGATGCCAACAAGCCGATCAGTATCGCAACACAGAACATAGTGAACACCAAAGCTGGCAGCGGGATAAACAGTGACATAACCGGCACCACCGCCTTAAACAGCATCACGGCTCCGTCTAATACCAGTGGCAGTGGCAGCAGTATCACCGTTACGGCCGGTTCCAGCAGTGGTGGCAGTGGCAGCGGCGGTGATATCGTGTTGAAGGCCGGTTCGGCCAATGGTACCGGCACGGCCGGAACGGTTAAAATCATAAGTAACGGTAATACCCTGACACTGCCGACCACCACCGGTACCATTGGTCAATTGTTGAAGACCGACGCCAGCGGCAACCTGGGCTGGGCCGATGCGTCCGCCGTTGCGGATGCTGGGGGCGGTTCCAAAGGTGTCGTCCAACTTGCGGGGGATCTGGGTGGTACGGCCGATAGCCCCCTTGTGGCCAGTGTGGGAGGATCCAGTGCAGCCAGACTCCATATGGCAGAACAGGCGGTTAGTTCTGCAACCACGGCCAACACGGCCAACACCCTGGTGCAGCGTGACAACAGTGGTAACATCCTGGCCGTCACCCCGTCTGCGGGGGACAACAGTGCCAAAGTATCGACCACGGCCTATGTGGACAGAGCTGCCAGCAGTGCGGCCACCAGCGCGGCATCTGGCAAGGCAGCCAGCGGCGTCAACAGTGATATCACCAACATCACCGGTCTGACCACTCCGCTGTCCGTTGCCCAGGGGGGGACGGGAAGCAGCACGCGGACCTACATTGATCTTGCCTCATCGGAAACCATTGGAGGGACAAAAACCTTCAGCAATGCAATCGTAGGTAATATCACCGGTTCGGCAACCAGCCTGAGTGCCGTTTCGACGCTACCGTCAGGCACCACAGCCACGACCTCGGCAGCAGGTAACAACAGTACAAAAGTGGCCACCACGGCCTACGCAGACAACGCAGCCACCAGTGCCGTATCGGGCCGGGCTGCCAGTGGCTCCAACCGGGACATAACCAGCCTGTCGGCGGTGACCGCTGTCAATGCTCCCGCTGGCACTGTCTTGACCGTAGCAACCCCCGATGCGCCACTGTCCAGCGGCTTGAACGGCATGGATCTGACCATCAGCGCCGGTAAGGGAGATGGCAGCGGTGCGGCCGGTAAGGTAAGGATCGTCAGTAACGGCAACACTCTGACACTGCCTACTACCGCCGGTAGCGACGGTCAGCTGTTGAAGACCAACGCCAATGGCAATCTGGGGTGGGC
>CAIUSO010000037.1 GCA_903901875.1 uncultured Geobacteraceae bacterium
ATAGTTATAGGATGTTTTCCATCCGGTTGCGGTCGCCAGTGGAGTCGTGGTGCTTTCGCTCATCAGGAAACCGGTGACCGCAATGTCATCATTCAAGGTCAGTTCCTGAATCGGCACCGTCTTGCTCGCCCAGCTCTGGGGCAAACGGAACGCCAGGATAGCCGGAGCGGTTATGTCGGTGGAGGTTGCGGCGATAGCTCTGCCACTCCGCACCGGCAACAGCGGATAATACGCGGTTTTCGCCACAGAGGTACTACCCGGATTCTGTATGTTCACTGTCCAGGCCTGAGAGCCATTACCGGTATAGCTGGTGGAGGTCCAATAGGTCGCACCCAGGTCGGAAAAGGGGCGCACCTGGCTACTGTCAAACACAAACAGGCTGGCCAGTTCGTTCACGTTGGGGAGACGCCAGTCGGTAAAGCCGAGATATTTGTCCGTATTTAATTTAGCGACATAATCGAGGGCATGTTGCCAGGTAACAAAGCCGTCACCGACCGTGCTGTCGGCATCAAATGACGAATCACGGGAAAACAGCAGATTTCCCTGTTGTACCCACATCAGATTGGTTAACTGATCGGCCACCACCCAGGCACCAATGGTCCTGAAACGGGGGGCCGGCCAGGTGACCCCGCTGTGAAGACTGCCGTCATCACCGGAAAGTGCGGAGGTCAGTTGTCCAGTGACAGGCAGCGTAACGGAGGGGACATAGACCGGCGGTAGAATATTTCCCGTAATGGTAATCGTGGCCTCGGCACGGGGTGAGATGTTTCCGGCCCCATCCTTGACCCAGGCGTAGAGGGTACGTGGGCCATCGCCCGCAAAAGTGAAGCTGATACTGATCCCCCATCCCGTGGCGGTGGCGGACGGGGTGGTTTGATCTTCACTCAACCAGAACCCCGTGATCCCCTGATCGTCAACCGTTGTCAGCTCTTGAATGGTCACCGTCCGGTTCGCAGCGGTAGACGGCAAGCGGAAGGATAAAATTGAGGGGGCCACGGCACCTGAAGGAGAAACCGTTTGACCACCGCGCACCGGCAGCACCGCGTATTGGCCTGTTTTTACCACGGTAGAACTGCCGGGTGTTTGAAGACTTACCGTCCAGGCCTGTGAAGCGTCACCGGAATACGTGGTGGAGCTCCAGTAGGTGGTGCTCAAGCCGGTAAAGGGAAGTGCCGTAGCCGGATTTTTTTTTGTGTAATCGTACAGACTCGCCAGTTCGTTCACATTGGGCAGCCGCCAGTCACTTTGTCCCAGATATTGATCGGTATTGAGCTTTTTCACATAATCAAGCGCCGTCTGCCAACTCACCAGCCCATCCTTGACCGTCCCTTCCGTATCAAAGGTGGCATCCCTGGTTGCCATCAGATTCCCCGCCCCTGCCCACACCAGACCGGTAAGATTATCGGTGATAACACCGGCCCCGGCAGTGGCCCGTGGCACCGGCCACGCCGTACCGGTTGAAGCGGACTGGCCGGTGACCGGAAGGGCAATTATCCCGGCAGCAGAGACAGATAAGGGAATGGCAAAACAGACAAGGCATATAACAGCAGTTATAACCCGGCATAATGAGATGCGTATCATACAGCGCCTCCAAAGGCTAAAATCTTTTAATATTATAAGCAGATTGATCCAGATACATCGGTGGAGCAACCAGGGTGACATTTATAACCCTGGTGTAAACATCTGGTATCTGCCCCAACGGGGCGAACAGAAGAATCCGGACGTATGGCCATACGCCCCTACGAATATGCCATCTTGATTGCAGTACTGTTTGCAACAGCACGTGGTATCACTTGTTACAAAATAGCACTCGTTTGTTCGGATAGGATAATTGTGTCATTGACTGTTACGAACGGGCCAAACCGCACTATCTGCAGAATATTTATGCCCCCCACCAGTATAAACATTACCTGAAGGATAAGTGCTGTAAGCATACATCGTAACAGTTAAATTATAGGACCCATCGGAGTCACTGGAAGATCGATACCCAAGATATCCCGCAATATTATAAAAGGGATGACCCGCCGTCAGAGACGGGTTCACCCGTGAATAATCCACCAGGCTCCGGAGTTCATTGATATTTGGCAGCCGCCAGTCGCCCGCTTTGGAACCGTCGGAAAGTCCGCAGGCACCGGACACCAAACCTGTAGCTGCTGTTATCGCATCACTTAAAGTCTTATTCCCAAAACAGCTGGCGTTCCGCAGCCAGACAAGCCCGGTCAGGTTATCGGTGGCGGTGCCGTTGTTGTTGTCGGTGAAGCGGGGCACCGGTATGGGGTTGCCGGCCTGTTTGTCACCATCTTGTCCGGTGTTAGTACAGGCGATGGACTTGCCGGCACTATCGTAGCAAAGCACCTGCCCGGTACGGGGCAGGTCTACGGAACCGGCCAGGGAAGAACCTGCAAAAAGAATAACAGCAGAAAGTGCCACAATCATACTCGGTACGGTTTTCATAATATTTCTCCTTTTAGTCTGATATGTTATGATCGATGGAACGCGTTTTGCGGGGTAAAACGAAACAACCGCCAAAGGGCGGTTGAGTCGTCATGACGGATAACCACTATAATAAGTTAGGAACCAACGGTAATGCTTACACCGGTCAACAGGTTACCGTTCTTGTCAAAAGCTTTAATATTTACCGGGTTAAGAGTTGCGGATCCCGTTCCCTTGCTGATAATTGAGGCAAGCTTACCTGCCGTGACATTTGCCGTAAAACCATTTCCTGCGACAAACGTAAGTTTCAAGGTAGAGTTCTTCAGGGTACCGTTTATTATCCCGCCACTGATCGCCGAGGTTACGGCCCCGGTGGTGATTACTCCATTTGAATCTGCCGTAATCGTCACCGTGTCCGGTATGGCAATATCAACCTGAATGCCATAGATTTGAATAGCAGGATCACCAGACACATAGAGAACGTACTTATTGATACTGAGCGTTGAAGCGGCAGTGGTCAAAGCCCCACTGATGGAACCAAGTGCCGTGGAGGACATGGTAACCGACGAGCCATTTACGGTAGTCGTCGTATTAGTCATAATGGTCGTCAAGGTCGTTTTCAGTTCCGGTGCGGTGATCGCAACTGTTGGCGTACTACTGCTCCCTGTGCCTGCCGTGACGCTTATTCCGCTGCTCAACTGTGCAAGAGCAGCAGGCAGGGCTGTTTTAAGCTCATCATTTGTCACGGTTGACGTTGTTGTTCCGCTTGAAGTTGCGGCATATTGGGCTACGTATTCAGACAATTTTACCAATGCTACCGCATAGGTATTTTCCGATTTGCCGGTTGTGGAGGTCAAATTTGCCGCAGTTGGTGCCGCCGGAATGGTTTTGGTAACATCAGTCAGGCCGAACAGCTGCGCAACACCCTGATTATTTTGGGTGATGGAATCATTGGTAAGCCCGGCCGTAATGGCTTTGTTTGCCGCAATGTCAGTCAGAGGAGTTACCGGCACGGTAACTCCATCGGTAACCGATGATTGGGGAATCGCTGCCTTGAGAGGACTGCCTTCGGAAACAGTGATAATTTTATTCGTCGCTTCGTCGGTATAGTATCCCGAAACGCTTACCGTAAGCGGCCCGCTATAGCTTCCCACGTTGGCTTTGAACGCACCAAGGGGACTGGAAAAATTGGTGAAGGTAATAGTATATTCCTTATTCTTGGCAGAGCCTGAATAGCCTTTGAAGATGGCCTTTCCCTTGGTAAAGATGCCGGCCTGGGCAATACCGTTTACCGTGGTCCCTTGGGATGGGGTACTGCTCCCCCCTCCCCCGCCGCCGCAGGCAAAGAGCAGGGTTGATACTGTGGCAACTGCGACCATCTTCAACATATTTTTAACTTTCATAGTAGATATCCTCTCGATAATGGTGTTTAGTCAGCGTTCATAGGGATTACCAGCTCAGTCCGTCCAGATCTCCTACCACAAGTCTCAGCAGGATAATGGTATCGCTCAGGTCAACGACATTATCTTTTACCAGTTTGCCGTTAGTCAACGGACCAACGTCCAGTTTCTGAAGATCCGCCGACCCTGCGGTTACTATTCCTGATGCAATCTGCAGGGCGCGAAGTGCATCTGCAATCGTAAATGGCTGATAAATGATATTACGCTGTACTGTTGTGCTGTTCCCTGCCAGGTCGGTGGCGGTAACGGCGATATGATACGTAGTGTTTTCCGTGAATGTGACGGTCTGCTGGAAAGCACCCTCAGCACCAATCGTCGGTGCCGGAGAAAGCGGAACATCATTCACGACAACGGCAAGCGTTGTACCAGTAAAGTTGTCAGATACGGCACCCTTGATCAGGTAGCTCTTGAAGGTAGTTGTTATCGCCTGTGCGGGATCGATAATGGCAACGGCTGGAGCTTGGGAGTCGTAGGTGACCGTGCGTGGCTCAGTTGAACTGTTGGGAGGCGTATCGGTGTCACTGGCCGTGATACTGATGTGATTTATCCCGGTTGCCAGGGTCACCGTGGTGGTGAAGCTGTTTTGATTCCCCGTTGTATTGACCAGGATCGGCTCATTGGCGTTCACGGTAATTGCAACCGTACCCGCTTTGCTGACCGTTCCGTCTATCGTGACGACCTGCTGCCTGGTGAAGCTCTGGTCAGTCGGCGTTGATGCAGAGAAGGTGATTTTTGGCAACACATTGTCATAGATGACGGTGCGCACATCGGTGCTCTGATTGCCTGCCCCATCAACAGCAACAACTGTTATGGTATTGGAACCTGCATTCAGCGGCACGGAGGTATTGAATGCACCGGCGGTGAGTTGTGCCGACGTGCCATTAACCGTTACCGTCTGAACACCGTTGGCATCGCTTGCAGTGCCGGTAATGGTAAGTGTGTTGCTGCTGGTGGATACATTGTTTGCCAGTGTTTTTACCGTAAGAGCTGGCAGGGTATTGTCAACAATGAATGTCCCGCTGGCCGATGATGCTGCGGCAGTGATTGAGCCACCGGAAGCAGTGGCTGTCCCCGCATTGATTGTGATACCAAGTGTGCCGTCACCGGTGATGTTGGTGATGGTTACGGTTCGGAATGAGGTGCCGTCTCCACTGACAGCAACTGAAGCGGTGACGTTAGCCGATTTATTGATCGTAACATCGGAAGCTGCCAGTGTTATGGTCTCAGCACCAACATAATCAACCTTGTAAGTTACCGTGGTACCCGATTTTGCGACTGTTGTCGAGGGATCACCCACGGTAGGTGTCAGCAGGTTGAGGATGACACTGCCGGAAGCTGTCGAAAGATTACTGTCACCTTTGCTGTTGGTAGCCTTAACAGTAAACTGATAAAGAGTACCGTTGCTCAAACCGGTTATAACAATCGGGCTTGAGGTGCCGGTTGCGGTAAAGTTGCCGGGGATGGAGGTAACGGTGTAGCCGGTAATGGTGTCGCCTCCGGTGAATGTTGGCTGGGTAAAGCTTACCGTTGCCTTCCTGTCACCAGGGACAGCAGTTACGTTGGCAGGCACGCCGGGAACGGTGGCAGCAGGAGTAATCGTTGCCGTCACCTGGGAAGCAGCATTGTAGGTGGCATCACCTGCCTGATTGGCAGCTATGATGCACGAACCGGTTGTCAGTGCCGTTACCGCTGCTCCGCTGACGGTGCAGACAGTGGGTGTTGTGGAGCTGAAAGTAACACCAAGAGTGGACGTTGCCGCAGCACTCGCAGTGGTAGTGCCACCGACATTTACCGTGGCGGGTGCGAAACTGATAGCACCGATGGTCTGGCCAAGTTTAACGGGAGTTATGGTTCCGGTTACCTGAGGTGCAGCAGCATAGGTGCCGTTCCCATCCTGATTGGCAGCGATGGTACATGCACCGGTTGTCAGAGCTGTTACTGTGGTTCCACTCACCGTACAAACGGTCGGTGTCGTTGAGCTAAAGGCGACGCCGAGACTGGACGTTGCGGTGGTACTCACTGTGGTGGTGCCGTTAATGGAAACTGTTGACGGCGTAAAAGTAATGGCCCCGATAGTTTGACTCAGTTTACTTGGTGTTATGGAGCCGGTCACCTGGGATGCCGGACCAAAGTTGCTGTTGCCGGCCTGATCGGCAGCTATGGTGCAGGTACCGGTTGTCAGAGCCGTTACCGTCGAACCGCTGACGGTGCAGACAGAAGGTGTGGTAGAGCTGAAGGTCACGCCAAGGCTGGACGTTGCCGTGGCACTTACCGTGGTGGTACCGGTTACACTGACAGTAGCCGGTGCAAAGCTGATGCTGCCAATTGACTGACTCTGTTTGCCAGGAGTCAAGCTTGCCGTCACCTGGGTGGCAGCAGAATAGCTGCCGTTACCCGCCTGATCAGCTGCAATGGTGCAGGTACCGGTGGTCAGAGCTGTTACCGTCGAACCACTGACCGTACAAGCAGTGGGTGTTAAAGAGCTGAAGGTCACGCCAAGACCGGACGTAGCCGTGGCGCTTGCCGTCGTCGTACCATTCACGGCGACGGTTGCCGGTGCAAAGCTGATGCTGCCGATGGTCTGGCTCTGTTTGCCGACAATGATGTTTGCGGTTACCTGAGAAGCAGAGTTGAAAGTGCTGTTACCCGCCTGATCGGCTGCAATGGAGCAGGTACCGGTGGTCAGAGCTGTTACCGTCGAACCGCTGACCGTACAGACAGTGGGGGTTGTGGAGTTGAACGTCACACCAAGACCGGACGTTGCCGTGGCGCTTGCCGTCGTCGTACCATTCACGGCGACAGTTGACGGTGTAAAGCTGATGCTGCCAATGGTCTGGCTCTGTTTACCAGGGTTTATGCTGCCGGTTACCTGAGCTGCGGCACTATAGGTACCGTTACCGGCCTGATTGGCGGCGATGGTACATGTACCGGTCGTTAAAGCTGTTACGGTGGTTCCGCTCACCGTACAGACGGCAGGTGTGGTTGAGCTGAAGGTCACACCAAGAGAGGACGTTGCCGTGGTGCTCACCGCAGTGGTGCCACCGATGATCACCGTTGACGGGGTAAAGATAATGGTCCCGATGGTCTGACTTAATTTACTTGAAGTTATGGAGCCGGTCACCTGGGTTGCCTGGCCAAAGCTGCCGTTGCCGGCCTGATCAGCGGCGATGGTACAAGTACCGTTTGTCAATGCTGTCACCGTCGTACCGCTGACGGTGCAGACAGAAGGAGTTGTCGAACCGAAGCTAACACCAAGACCGGACGTTGCCGTGGCACTTACCGTGGTGGTACCACCGATACTGACGGTGGACGGTGTAAAGCTGATGCTGCCAATTGACTGACTCTGTTTGCCAGGAGTCAAGCTTGCCGTTACCTGAGTGGCAGCAGAATAGCTGCCGTTACCCGCCTGATCCGCTGCAATGGTGCAGGTACCGGTGGTCAGAGCCGTTACCGTAGTTCCACTGACCGTACAGGCCGTGGGTGTTAAAGAGCTGAACGTCACGCCAAGACCGGAGGTTGCCGTGGCACTTGCCGTCGTCGTACCATTCACGGCCACGGTTGTCGGTGCAAAGCTGATGCTGCCGATGGTCTGGCTCTGTTTGCCGACAACAATGTTTGCCGTTACCTGAGAAGCGGAGTTGAAAGTACCGTTACCCGCCTGATCAGCTGCAATGGTGCAGGTACCAGTGGTCAGAGCTGTTACCGTCGAACCACTGACCGTACATACTGCGGGGGTTGTGGAGCTGAATGTCACACCAAGAGCGGAGGTTGCCGTGGCACTTGCCGTCGTCGTACCATTCACAACGATTGTTGACGGTGCAAAGCTGATGCTGCCGATGGTCTGGCTCAGTTTGCTTGGGGTGATGTTTGCCGTCACCTGGGTGGCAGCAGAATAGGTGCCGTTACCCGTCTGATCTGCGGCGATGGTACAAGTGCCGCTTGTCAATGCTGTTACTGTCGAACCACTGACGGTGCAGACAGAAGGGGTTGACGAACTGAACGTTACACCAAGACCGGAGGTTGCCGTGGCACTTGCCGTCGTCGTACCATTCACGGCGACAGTTGTCGGTGCAAAGCTGATGCTGCCGATGGTCTGGGTAAGCTTGCTCGGCGTTATTGCCCCTGTCACCTGTGGTGCTGCACTGTAAGTACTGTTACCCGCCTGATCGGCTGCAATAGTACACGTGCCGCTCGTCAGAGCCGTGACGGTGGAACCACTCACCGAACAGACTGAAGGAGTAGCAGAGGTAAATGTCACACCAAGACCGGAAGAAGCCGTCGCACTTACCGAAGTGGTTCCGTTCACACTGACAGTTGACGGTAAAAAGCCGACGGCACCGATGGTCTGGGTCAGTTTATTGGGAGTGATGCTTGCAGTCACCTGAAGAGCAGCATTGTAGGTGTCATTGCCGGCCTGATTAGCAGCTATCGTACAGGTGCCGGTCGTCAAAGCGGTGACCGTAGAACCGCTGACCGTACACACGCTGGGGGTTGTGGAGGTAAACGTGACCGGCAGTGTGGAGTTTGCCGTTGCACTCACCGTTGTTGTGCCATTAAGGCTGACGCTGGTGGGGTTAAAGCTGATAGCACCGATGGTTTGGTTTGATTTAGGGGTTGCCGTGGCGGTTATATTAACACCATAGAAGTTTCCTGAAAACTTGAAGGGAATTGTTGCAGCTAGATACGTCCCCATTTTGACGCCAACAGTATTAATTTCGCTTCCGCTATACTCTCTTGATTTAGCGGCACTCCACACCTTGAAGAATAAAGTTTCGCCTGTATCGGCACCTTCATCTACGTCAGCAGTTAACGGAGAATCACCATTTATAACAAGATCGCCATATAGATTCTGACCGGACTCTGTAACTACAAATAATCCGATCAAAACGCCGGTAGAGTCAAAAACCGCCACTTCATCATTTAGCTGTGCATCAGCACCATCAATCGCCAATAGTCCCGCAGTGTGCATAATTGTTGGTGACGACATCGGTGCCGTCCAGTGCCCCGCGTAGGCAACATTACTGAACAGTATTACCAAAAACAGAATCAGTGGAAAAATTAACTTTTTTTTCATCTCGTCTCCTCTCCTACAAATAGTTTTAAATCATACGACTTGTTGTGCGAAGTTAAAAAGGTTACAATATCAATAAGTTAGTGATAGTTTTTTCCTGACTGAATAAATGAAACAGATACGACTACCTTATTGTTTGCATTTCAATATCACATTTCAAAATCAACTAAAAGCTATTTAATATTAAAATCAATATTAATTTACTCCAAAACTTGGCTTAACCGAAATTGTGACACCAATAAATTCATTTTCTTTATAAGTGATCGGCAGGGGGCTTTCCCGATAGCCATTTTTTGAGAATTCGTCGGTGGGAGCAATAACTATTTCATTGCCACCATATTCCCGGTTATTTCTGGCACTCCATACTTTAACGGAAAGAACCTGCCCATCCAGAGCCCCCTCACATTCTCCCGGAGTGTTCGGATCATCGCCATTAATCGCCACATCGCCATACAGCAATCCGGTCGTCCCGTCAAACAGATGTAACCCAACGAGGACGCCGTCCGAACTAAACACACCCACCTCATCACCTGTCTGGGGTGCTTTTCCCTCAATGGTAATTTTCCCCGCCACATGCATAAAAATGGTGCCCGTAGCTGGTGGTGTCCAATGACCTGCGTCCGCAACGGTGCTGCACACAACGACCATCAACAAAACAAACGAACCAATAATTCCCGATTTCATAACCACTCCTCCCTTCACACATAGATTTAATATATTCATCCAACAACCAAAGCAAATCCCCCTCAATCCCCCTTTACGAAAGGGGGAAGCTGTAAAATCCCCCCCTTTGCAAAGGGGGGTTAGGGGGGATTTGACGTAAAATCTGGAATTGCAGACCTGGTAAAATAGACACCCATAAAAACCGGGCATCCGCAAGGGGTGCCCCTACACAACAAAATATCACTGACACTGAAACTTCAACGTCGTCGGTGTGGTTGCATGAATGAAATATCCCTTATTTTTCTGCATACTCTTCAAGGTATTGAACGGTGAACCGGTGACGAACACCTTGCCCGCTTCGTCAACAACTACATCATACTGACCGTTTATGCAACCGAAACCGGTTGCCGGAGCTGCGCCGTCCGTACCCCAATAGCCTATCTGGGTCCAGCCCAGATTTAAGGACAATTGGTCCGTCGCGGCAAGAACAGAACCGGGGACAGTGATCGTGTTGGCAACCGGGGCGTACAACCAGTACCCTTTGCCAGGGAGTTGTTTTTTCAGGGTGTTGAAGGGGGAACCGGGGGTGTAGACCACACCGTCCGGGACGACGGCCACGACAGTTGCATGTATGACAAAACCCATGGTACCGAAAACGTGAAGTGAAAACAATTAATTATAACTGTTTTAATTGACATTCACCCCAACGTCAATACGGCAAAATTCCTACAGTAACGTAGGACGTTACAGACATTTATATATAACAACAATAAATAAAGCGTTTTTATACTCCTACAGCGACAAGATTCCAACATCGACGGTGTGGTGGTGTGTGATCAGGAAGTTGGTTCGTTCCTGTCCGCTAGAAAATTGCACGGGGTATAAATCTCTGCCTCGTCCCCTCAACCGGCCTTCGGCCACCTTCTCCAGGCTGGAGAAAGTACAACCGTTAGTTGTTATTGTGGTCTGAAGCCCGGTTTTCTCTGCGTTCATCTGCGTGTTCAGCGGTTAAACGCCTTTTTCAGAAGTAAGGTATTTTTGATGCTCTCGCAAAAAGTAATTTCCTCCCCCAAGCGGGGGGAGTTCAGGAGGGGGGATGTTTTGCATATTTTTGAGATAACACCAGAAAACGCCCCCTCCTGGGTGAGGGAACGTGTCTGCTTTTTGTCGAGTGCATCAACTATAATTGCATGCCTTAAATAAATGAACGCCAAACGATGAGATGCTCCGGTACGTAACGAAGATGTGGAGTGAGGAAAAGTCCAAAAGAAACTACTCCGAAGAGCACATTCTGTGCTTTGGTAATGAGCTTATTCATTGCTCTCGCTGATAATAGTGGACTCCCGGAGGGTCTCAAACAACTCTTGTAAAAAAAGATCAATGTACTCCCCGCTCATAGCACTTGAGTGTGGTGTGATCAACACGTTTGGCTGTTCCCATAGTTGCGAAGCAATCTGCAACGGCTCCTCGGTAAAGACATCAAGTCCCGCTCCCGCGAGGGGGCCATTCTGGAGGGCGAATAAGAGGTCTTCCTCCCGGTAGCAATTGCCTCGTCCCAGATTATACAGATATGCACCCTGCTTCATGGCGTTGAAGTGCCGAGCTGTAAAAATGCCATCGGTCTCTGTCCCGCCCGGCAGAACCAGCACGACGTGATCGGCTTCTTGAAGCTCTTCCTCCAACCGATCAAAACCAATCATCTTGTCAACGTTTTGCTTGCGCTCAGTTGCAACACTACCTCGTCTGACGCCTGTTACCCTGGCCCCGAATTCCTTCAACAGTTCTGCCATCGACCGCCCCAGCGCACCGAATCCGACGATAAGTACTCGTTGACTGAAAAGTGCGGCACAATTGCTATAGTCAAGACGTCCCCAGATCTTCTGTTTTTTATCGCTAAGCGACATGCCGAGACGCCGGTTGAAATAGAGCATCATCGACAGGAGGCTTTCGCGCATGATGCGCCCGTGAAAGCTGCCGTAGAAAGTCTTAACTCGACCGGTCGGGTCCGTTGCTACCCAGTCATGTCCGGCTGCGGGGGTAAAGAGTACTTTCAGTGCCGAGGCGACTGCGTACCATTCCGGCTTGAATACCCAGACCAGTACACATTCGGCTTTGGGGAGTTTTTGCATAAAGTCCAGGTTCCCTTCGGCGACGGTAATGCGCACTCCCGGAAGCATCTCGCGAATACAGTCGATATGCCGGGGTTTGAGCGTAAAGGCTTCCACGTTGTTATGCAGGTGAATGAGGAGGTTTTTAATTTCCATGGCGGTTAACTCTCTGAGGAGGTCTTTCGATCATCTTCATGTGGTCGATCGGCAGCGGTGTAAGCATGAAATACGCTCAACAAGAATATCAGCAGTGGAAGAGTTAACTGCCATTATTTTTAGGCACCTTCCCCACGGCTGCTTGATATCCCTTTGACTTCATCTTCTGCATAAATTCCGGTACTTTTTTCTTCGGTACTTTGCACAACTGCTGCATCAGACCAAACGAAACACTCTGAATGTCATAGATGGTGCGGATGTCTTCTATCATGCGAATCCAGAGATGTGCTGTCATCTCTGCATCAGCGAGTGCCCGGTGGTGGACACCGTCCGTCTTCAGGTTTTTGTAGCGCACCAGCGTTTCAAGTTTGTGATTGGGCGCATCCGGGTATAATCGACGGGAGGATAGCAGAGAACAGGCAAATTCATTCAGGCGCTTGTGGTTGATCCGCTGCAGCTCTGCATCAAGGAAGCGGGAATCGAAGGAGGCGTTGTGAGCGACCAGAGGGTGATTGGCAAGGAAGACCTTCAGTTTGTGCATTACTTCCGTGATGCCTGGTGCCGTGGCTAACATCCGGTTTGTAATACCGGTATACTCTTCAATGAAGCTGGAGACCCTCATCTCGGGGTTCATCAGACTTTGAAACCGATCCACAATCTGGCGGTTGGAGATCAGCACGGCCCCGACTTCGATCGTTCGGTCTCCATATCCGGGGGAGAGTCCCGTTGTTTCAAAGTCGATGACGATGGTAGTATGGTTTCCCATAATGATCCTTTTTTCTGCAATTTTCTAACCGTATTCGTCTACTTGAATAATTTTTGCAAAAACAGATCCAAGGGCAGCCATGTATGAGGCATGCACCTGGGGAGCCAGGACAGTGATCCCGCTAAAAAACAGTTATCTGGTAGCGCAGGCATCATGGGCTACCAGAGAGGAGAACCCGAGTTCAAAGGCGTGCGAACAGTGGTGTCCTCACACATATGGCTCATCATGCCTCATATCAGCAGACTATCCACACTGTCATTTTTGAGACACTCCAATAAGCCAGTTGCTGAAAGCTACTTGGAAAATGCTTGATAATAACCGGTTCCCCCGGGAGAGGGGCAACACTCCAGTGTATCTCAGCTCCCACTGATCCGGGAAGAAAAAAGGTGGGGTTTGGCTTGCTTCTTTCTGAAATATGTATCCGTTTATCATCGACCATACCCACTAAAATGGCAAGGAAATCTGCCGACAGGTGCAGCTTTTCAAATCGATAAAAGTCAAAGACGGACTAACTCTGGAAATTTTCTATGGGAGTCCGAACTTCTTGCAAACCACGACATGCTACCCGGCCCTATTCCCATTAAACTCCCCCCCCCACTCCATCCGGCTGCCTGCATCTGCTGGACCAGTACTAATTCCGGCAACGTGTCTGTCATATTCGGTTGCTGCTTGGCTGCGACAGGCGGATCTGGAAGATAAAATTGCGTCAGTCGCAGAACGGACATACTCACTTTTTATACCCCTTGGTTCATGAACCCTTGACCCGCGCTCACCGTCCTTGGATACGGCGTTCAAAACTTTTCTGGCCCTTTCAGACGTCATCGGGCCGGAAAGAGTCGTGTGGAGATATGATCCTCATAAGCTAAAAGGCCACCCAGCACTGTCAATCGCTCCGGCCAAATCTGACCAAAATCTGAGCGCAATTCTGTTCAACTTATTATTGCCAGCCTCCTTAGGAAATCGTCGCGAAAAATCGGCTGGGTGAGAGCAAATTTTGACGATTTTGAAGGTCAATAGTCGTACTATTGACCTGTAGTCTCCGGTTTGGTTCTTGCATTTAGCCTCCCCTCCCCCTAACCCCCTCCCACAAGGGGGACTTTTAAGGATACTCATTTCAAAGGCAGGTAGCCTCACGAAAAATCCTCGATTTTAAAGCAACAGAAAGTGACTACAACTTTGCATTGAATCAAATAAAGTCAGTTTCTCCTTGACCTTGGTACTTTTTCAGCATAAAAATAACCCAAATGACATTAACCCCAATTGGGAGTAAAATATGCTGGATTATATCTATCGTCCGGAAGACCAGACCATATTTACTGGCCGTGAGAACGAACTTGCCCAGCTTGAGCGGCATCTTCTCGGGAAACGACCGGCTGACCTGCACCTCTCCGGCCTGCGCCGTATCGGTAAATCCATGCTGATAAAGGAGTTCATCCGCCGTTATGTTGGCGACTCCACGGTGTTACCGGTATATGTCAATATGGAAGAACTGTCTGAAACACCGGAGGATTTTACCGTTAAATTCATCGGCTGGCAGCTTTACTGGTTATACGGTAAAGGTGAAACGCTGCCGCTTCCCTATCTTCAGCTTTCATCGCTTATCTTTCTGGTGCAGGATCAAGGATTGCGCGAAGCGTTGCAACCGCTTGTACACGAGCTTGAACGTGCCCGTCCCGACCGCCAGAGGCTATTACAGGAGGCCTTTGCTTTTCCGGCACTGATCGCACAGGTTACCGGGCGGCGGGTGCTACTGTTTCTCGATGAATTCCAAGAGATTGCCAGCCTTGCCAACTTCAACCAGGCCAAGAACGTTCTCAATTTACTGCGGGGTGCCAAGGATCGTGCTCATAATGTAGTCTGGTGTATCTGCGGTTCCATTATTTCCGAGATGGATGCCATTACCCGTGAGAGCCAGAGTCCACTATTCGGCCAGTTCAGCCATGTCGCTCTCTATCCCTATTCCCGTGTTGAATCCGAAAAACTCATCCGTAAATTCATTCCTCAGTTGGATAATCGCCTTATCGGTTTGCTGCATCACTATAGTGCCGGTTCACCGTTTTATCTCGTCCAACTCCTGCGGCGCCTGAATTTATTTGCCGACCGTGGCGAAGCACTTACCGAAAATCTTGTCAAACGTTCCTTCGTGGCCGAGACCCTTTCGCCAGGCGGGTTGATCCATGCGTACTGTACATATCTCTACAACATTTCTTTACAACGGGCCAAGGGATATGGTGTGTTGCGGACAATTCTGGATCTGATCGCCACCAATGATGATCCCATGACCCAGTCCGAGCTGGCACGGCAGATGAGGATGACGCAAGGGGCGGTGCGAACTAACCTGAAAGAACTTGAGCATATCGGCCTGCTGCATGAGCGGGAGCGGCGCTACTATTATACGGACGCCATTCTGCGCTACTGGGTTGCCTATGTGCAGCACGGCATAGAAGCACCGGAGTTTCCGGGCGAACGCGACCTGGCGGCGATCATGGCCGAACTGGATCGGAAATATCAGCAGGCAGCCACGGAACGGGGACAGAGTCATGAAGAGCTGGTGCGTGGGATGATGCGACGATTTGCCGGGCAGCAGGTATCGGGGGTTCTCTTCGGAGTTTCCGAGGATGTGTCGCTCCCCTGTTTCAGTAAGGTGGAACCGTACACAAGCCCGGATGGCAGGATAGAAATAGATGGCATTGGAGTTGGTGAGACTTCATGGGCTGTGGAGGTAAAGTGGAAAGGAAAGGCCGTTGGGTACAAGGAGCTTGAGCTGTTTGTGGGCAAAACAGTAACCATGTCGGTAAAGCACTGGTATGTGTCAAAGGCCGGTTTTACCGCCGGGGCGAAGGAATATGCGACAGCTGTTGGGATCCTGTTGAGTGGTGAGGCGGAGTTACAGAGGTTGGGGGAGGTGTTGTGAGTGGTATTCGGAACTTATTCTGACCACCCAACCGTTTTTACCCTCAGCTTTATTCTCTCTTTTATTGACCCACCATTTGTTTGTGGATATCTGCCTAAAACCACAGAAAAAGATTGAAGTCACTTTTTTACTTAACCGAATATCAACAAGAATTGAAGCTGTCACAGACTTGACTTATTTAGCAAAGAATGGTGGGGAGAAGGAAGCTAACTGAAAGGTAGTTGACAAGGCGTACAGTTATAATATACTGATTTTAGGCAAGAAAAGGCCAGATCATTGATCTGGCCCGAGTTTTCTTTGGAGCGGAAAACGGGATTCGAATCAGGAGAAACAACGTTTTTAGCCCTATTAAATTATTAAAAAGCCACAAAGGCACTGACGGCGCGATGAAAAACGAAATCTTCCGTTCATGTTATCCTACAACACGAATTCGACCTGCTACATCACGAAAGAAATCGTGCGACCAGAGAGCAAGCATCTGCTGATCCTTGACGAACGGCGCCACGTCTTTACGGGCCTGATTAACATCGAGTCGATCAATTGAATCGAACAACAAATCGGAAAACGCGACAGATGAAAGACTCTGTTCGCCGCTCCAATGACCGGTCTGTCGCATTCGTTGTTCAAGGTGGCCAAGGTTCAGTTGGGGATGGTTGGCGGCATACCAGACCAAATCATACCAATCACGACCCTTGACCCGGTTTTTCCACTTGCGAAAGAGAATTGCATGCATCTTCCCGGCAAACAAGTCCGGGAGCGAATAGCTCCGGACCGCAAACGGTATCGGCTGCAACAGATAGCGGGTCTGGGTGGAAAATCCCGGCGGCGGGTCAGTGTCCACCTCGATCTTCACTTTCAGCACCTGGCCAGCAGCAACCTGTCCAGTGAGTTCTTCTCCGGCCTCGATGACCAGCAGTTCATTACGGGTGTTTGCCTTGAGGAAGGCAGACTGCACTGCGGATTCCACCGCTTTGTCAACCATCTCCACCCGGACGTTGAAACCGAATGCCTGTAGTTCCTCTTCAAGTGATGCAGTGTAGCGTGCCAGATTAAAGTCGGGGGATGGTATCAGCAGCGAGAAATCCAGATCCTCGGAAAACCGGTCGAGTCCGTACAGGATGCGCAGGGCCGTACCGCCGTAGAACGCGGCGTGCTCGAAAAACTTGGCCCGCCAGAGTCCGAGCAGCGCCACTTCCTGAATAATCTCACGTAGTGCTCTGACTGAATCGTCAACGCTCTTCGGTTCATACTTGGCAAGCATGCGGGTTACCGCCTCATGCATTATCGTGCTCCTTTACTCAGACGGCTAATCAGGTCGGCCAGCAGTTTCACTCTGCGAGATCGATAGTGCTGTGCGATTTCAGTTAGTCTGGTCGGGTCGAGTCCACTGAGATTTGCAGGGTCGATACGGAGATCAGCCAGCAAATATTCGTGCAATTCCTTCTGTGTTGAGATACCTGCACCCCGATCGGCAACGATCCGGTCTGCCAGGGCCTTTTCCGGGATGGCGATCAGAAAAGAACGGCCATCAGCCAGTTCAACTTGGTCCATACCGGTACGAAATGCTTCCATCGGAATCATCCGATAGGAAAAAGTACCGACCGGCGAATCGAAAGTCCGGGAACGGCCACAGGTAACGGAAGTTATCGTCTCAACCCGCTCGGGTGTCAAGCCATGATAGTGCAGTGCATATTCGAGGGAAACATAGGACGGGCCGTAGATCAGATTTGCGAGCAGCTCTCGGCAGAAGGGCCTCCGGCGCAGAGTCTCACCGAGGATATAAAGTCCCTTCTTGACCCTGACAATATCCCCTTTGGCCAACATTCCGGAAATCTTCATCCGTGGCTGGGCATATCCGTGGACGGAGTCCAACAGAGTCTGGTAGTCAAACTCCTCGTAGGGAATGCTCTTGATCAGCATGCTATTAGTCATTATCACCATCTCCTGTGTGATGGCAATAATTTAGCATTTAGCAGCATAGTATGTCTATAAAAAGCAGACTTACTATGCTTGAATATAGGCTACTAACCATCCATTTCATACTATTTGACCCACCAGATGCCCTCTCGGGATAATGGTGGGTCGTTTTTTTTGTTGTTTATTGAGGAGTAAATACAGGAAGAATAGGGAGAAGCCCGAAGCTGTAACTTCGGGCTTCAATGGAAAGCATCCGTGAACTGCCGGAAGCCCATGTTTATTCTATTTTTATCAAGGTCTTCGGTAGTTTTCAAGCTACTTGGAGGCCGTTTTGCTTTTGATCGAGATCACATGTCGCTGGTGTGGGGACAATTTATGCTTATGTCGCCGGTGCTATAGGGGGCAGGCATATTGTTCGGATGAGTGTCGTCGTTTGGGGAGGCATAGGTCTCACCGGGAATGCGGCACTTTAAAAATGTTGTCGTAAAAAACCGCCGATTTTGGATATTCTTGAAGTCGGCGGTTTTTTTTGTGGGTTTATGCTTCAATTTGATCTTTCATTCGGTAACTTGACCCCTCGATAACGATAGTTTCTGCATGATGCTGTAGCTTACGCCGTGGGGAGCAAGCACACTCATTTGGATCTTTTCTGGGATGCGATGTGTTAGTTGCTAACGGCATCAATATTGTAATACCGCAACATGTCTTCGGCAGTACGCTTCGGCAAGCCGCTCCGCTTTTACCGCTCATACGCCATGCAGATATTCTTACTGACCAGTCCGATGTATCTTTCTCTGACAAAACAAGGCGTAGGCCTATGACAACGACCAAGCCTGATACATTTTATACCGCCCGAATCATGGAAGATATTTCAGGGGGGGGTGGGCTGTGATAGTGCCGCCTATATTGGGAAAATATGGACCTTTTAGTATGACCCTTTATTATTGATTATCGTTTGTACTCATAATATATTGGTGGCAGTTAGCCCCGTCGCTTGCGGCGGGGGCAGTTCACAGGCCAAATACAAAACAAAAACTGATGATAAGGCTCTTGTAAACTGGATGACTCTGAATAAACAGGTCACTGTGAATCGGTCGAAAATTTCCCATTTGTCCGCCTCATGATATAGCGACACAAATTAATCCGTGAGGCGTACCCTATGAACAGGATCATAATCAGATTAAGCCTCACAACCACCTTGTTTATATGTCTACTTTCCCCGGTTTTGCTCCATGCAGAATCATCCAAACTCATCTTTCTTGCCGAATTGAGAACCGGTATGAAGGGCACGGCATATTCGGTGTTTCAGGGTACAGAACCGGAAGCTTTTTCTGTGGAATTACAGAGTATCGTTGATGGTCCGGTGGCGGGCAGCAGATATATGCTGTTAAAAGTATGTGATGAAAACCTTCGCATCGGGTCGGGCTTTAGCGGCAGCCCGGTCTATTTTGACGGTAGACTGGCAGGCGCAATTTCCCACATGGAAATCAACCTGACCAGCCAGTTTGCCATGGCGGTGCCCATAGACAGGATGCTGGATGATGCCACCAAATCAGCCCCGTCAATAGTTGATAAATCATTGCTGGCAACGGAACTGAAACCGGGCAGCATGATCGCGCTGCCCCAGGTGCGAGGTGATTTCTGGATGGGGTCATCCGGAACGGTAACGTATATCGATAACGGGCTACTGCTTGCTTTTGGTCACGAGAACTTATTCAGTGGCGACAGCGTGCAACTTCCCATTCACCGCGCTACGGTTCATGGGATTATTCCAAAGTCTGACATCTCCCACAAGGAGGCTTCTCCTCTTGAAGAGATCGGGAGTGTGACCTGGGATGGTAAATCGGCACTGGTGGGGAGACTTGGCACAAAAGCCGTCATGTCACCTTTCATGGTCGATTATCAAAATACCTCGGGAACCCGTAAACATTTCAACTTGGAAATACTCAACCATACCCGGCTTGCCCCCGGCATCACAACCCAGACTATACGATACATATTATCAAGCCTTTTGCCCAACAGCCCCACAGGTGTAGATCTTGATGTCACCTTGACAATCAGCGTCAAAGGGATTGACTCCCCGGTTGTCATCAATCAGCGCTTTAATGCGGAAACACTGAAAAGCGATTCGTCCTCGACACCCA
This sequence comes from uncultured Geobacteraceae bacterium, assembly GCA_903901875.1. GTDB lineage: Bacteria > Desulfobacterota > Desulfuromonadia > Geobacterales > Pseudopelobacteraceae > JACRCG01. Next base: position 19,633 of record CAIUSO010000037.1, read on the forward strand.
ATCCCCTTCAGTCCATTCTGACCGCTCTGATGTTTCCAATAAAAGATCATCATTCTCTCTCATCAATTGCCATAAATATTGTTGATCTTCCCGAAGCCAAAACCGGGCGCATCACAGAGGCTGCTTTTACCCGTATTAAGGCACGGGCAGGGGACACCGTCAATCTGCGGGTACGAATGAGCGGTCCGTTTGCAGAGCCGAAGGATGTCAGTGTGCCGGTAACGATTCCTGCCGGGTATGACCAGCCACAATTTACGGTTTCTGTGCAGGCCGGAAGGTCTGTGCGTCCAACAGAAACACCCCCAGGAACTGCGCTGGAAATTGCCGAATGGCTCTCCGGAATCGCCCGGAGTGACGAGCTAGTGGTGCTGTCACCGGGAAACGTTAACAACAGTGCTTATCCGAAAGCACGTCTCAATCGCACCGTTGCCAGGACCGGTTGGAATGTGGAAGGGAGCGGAGAGGCGAGTATTGTGGTGGTTGGTGGGGAATAGATTTTAAGACGTAAACCGGTTATCACCCGAAGCCACGAAGAAATGCGTGAAAACAGAGAAAGTCTGAACAGCTTAACCCAATCTGTCCGTCACACGATATAACGATTCTACCAATTCCTGATCAGGAGCCACCCATGTTGTTCCGCTGCGCTATTCTTCCCTGCCTGCTATTACTAGCCATACTAACGTCATCACCCGTCCATGCGACCGCAACACGCGAATGGACGGGGAAAAACCTTGGTGATTCCGGTGCTGGTTCCTACGAAGGGGTGATGTATTCCGACCGAGGACGTCTTGCACCAGGCATCAAGACAGAGAAAAAGTTTTACAAGGAAGATCTCTCCTTCTGGACAGGCACCTTTGAAAAGTCTGGTGCTTTGCTGGCTGGAGGCGGTTCGCCACCGTTTGTCGTCCGTCTGAACAAGGAAGGAACATTCGTTCCACTTACCATTAAAGACCTCGCCAAGGATGGCAAAGATGCCACCAGCGCGGTAACCGTACTGCGTTCCATATCCGGCAACCGGGTAGTCGCTGGTTTTTCCGGTAACGGCATAATAGCAATAAAAAAGTCTGACAAGCCGGATGAATTTGTTACTCTTTGCAAACTGCTGGTACGGGGCGTGTGGGATCTGGCGGAGGGGGAAAACGGTTTCCTGTATGCGGCAACTGGTCCGCTGGGGCAGATATACCGCATCAACCTTGCCACCGGTACATTTGAACTGTGGGTGCAGGTAAAAGACACCAACGTGCGCACCCTCTGTTGGTCAAGGGGACGTCTGTTGGCTGGCGGAGGTGACAGCGGTAATCTCTATCAGATACGGGGAAAAGACAAGGTCGAGACGCTGCACCATTTTGAAGAGGAGAGCATTCAGCGAATAATTGATTACAAGGACAGCCTTGTTGTTGCCGTCAACAAACTGCGGGTACCCGCCGATGAGAAGGCTGAAGACAGCTACAAGAAATATTTCAAAAAACTTACCGACCTGCCCCAAGGCTTCGGCATTGACGAAAAGATGCCTGCTCCGCCTGATCAGATGCGTTCTGCCGTATCAAATTATGCTTCCGGCGCAGTCTACTTGATCGGCAAAGAGTACCGAATTGACCGTCTGGCGGCACTAAGGAACGAGCACATCATGGATGCCAGGGTAGATGGTGCTGGTCGAGTATATCTCTCTACCGGTCCCAGTGGGCGAGTCTATATGGTACACGCAAGCCCTGCTGAACGGGAACTCTGGACAGCCCAGGAGCTGGAATACGTCAATGCTACAACCATAGTGATGAAGGACGGTTCACCCCGTGCCTTTTTGGCATCAGGACACGAGGCGGTTGCCTTTGTGCGGGATGAAAAGCAGGGACGCAGCGGTTCGTTTAAAACCAAACCGTACAGCTCCGGTCGTCCGGCGCGCTGGGGGGCGCTCACATGGCGCGGTTCCGATGTCAAGGTATACACCCGTAACGGACATTCGCCAAAGCCGGACAGCACCTGGACCAAGTGGGCCGAACGGTCCAATGGCGTTGCACCGGAATCGTCAAAGGCATGGAGCTTTGCCCAGATACGGATCGATATGACTGGCAAGGCTGAGTGTTACGGTTTTTCATGGCGTTTCGCCGAAAAGAACCAACGTCCGGAAATCAAGAGTCTTACCATAGGCGAGCGTGAACTGGCCAAGGGTGGGGCACAGTGCCAGATAACCTGGGAGGCGAGCGATCCTAACGGCGACAAGCTGGAATACCGGCTTGCTGTCAAGGAAGAGTCAGCAGCATCGTGGCAGGATGTGGGCGGACTCTTGCCACTTACTGAGGCAAAGTTCACCCTACCGGTGGGACAGCTTCCGGACGGGCGGTACTACCTGCGTCTGACCGTCAGTGATGCACCATCCAATTTTGAGTCGCCTTTAGTCACATCCCGTACCTCAGGGCTGTTCGTTATCAATAACGGCAGACCCGAAATACTGAATATGTCTTTCGACCCGGCTACCGGCAAATTGACGGCAAAAATAACCGACAAGCTCTCCATTATATCCGAACTGTACATCGCAATAGACGGTGGCGAATGGCGCAGCATCTCCCCGGTTGACGGCATCTTAGACGAGAAAAGCGAGGATGTACGAATAATTCTCCCGGGAATCGCAACAGGACGGCATACCGTGTCACTCAGGGCGGTCAATGAGGCTGGTGGAGAGACGGTGGTGCAAAAGAGTATCGCATTGGATAAGTCTCCACCTGTAGTTCCGGCACAGGAATCGATTGTGGATGATAGTGAAGAAGTTGAGGCTCTCATTGTAAATGTATCAAAACCTCAGCAGTAGTCGGACGTTGTTAATGCGGGAACTATTCAAGTTGATCGTTTGCAAGGAAACAGTATGGCTTCAGCGGCGGTACAGCAGGCGTTTGAAGCAAAGCCATTCTTTCTTTGAGCTTGATTTGTTACAGCAGACTGTGTTTCTCTTTCAGAAGGCACTTCAATCGCCCGCATTGCCAGAACATTCAACGCACATGTGGTTAGACCGTCTTGAGCTTCCGGTGGGGATAGACTTAAATGGGAATAATAAAGAATCTTGGAGATATGACACTGAATCATCTCCGATGCAAAAGGATCAGGAGGGCATTCTGGATTTCTTTTTATCAATCCTGACAGTAGCATATTGTGCCATAGAAGCTGCGCTAAATAAAATCTGCAAAAAGGGGTCGGAATGACCCTTACGGCTATTTCCTCTCCAGTCATCGAGCTCAACTGTACCTCGGTTATCTACCGCAAGGGAAAGGAAAAAGTTGCCGCCCTGAGTGAGGTAGATTTTACGCTGGAGCGTGGTGAGTTCGTTACCGTTACCGGCCCGTCCGGAGCCGGGAAGAGTACCTTCCTGCAACTCTGTGGCGGTATACTTTCTCCCACTTCCGGTGGTGTCCGTTTCATGGGGCTTGACCGGGGGCGGATGAAAGACCATGATCTGGCGTCAGTGCGTAATCGAGAGATCGGTTTCGTTTTTCAGTCCTTCAACCTACTGGATTATCTTTCGGCAGAGGAGAATGTGGCGCTACCGCTGATGCTGGCTGGGGTAGCGGAGGCGGAACGACTTGAACTTGCCCGGCATCGACTTGAATCTCTTGGGCTTGGACATCGCCGTGGACACTATCCGGGTGAGCTTTCCGGAGGTGAATGCCAGCGGGTAGCCATTGCCCGTGCGTTGGTAACCGAACCGCCGCTACTGATAGCCGACGAGCCGACCGGCAACCTTGACCACGATAGCAGCAGCGTGGTGATGGAAATCTTTGCATCTATTCACCGTGAAGGAACTGCCTCCATCCTGCTGGTTACCCATAGCCCGTGGGTGGCTGGGTTCGGCAACCGCACCATCCGTATCGATTCCGGGAGGTTGGTATGATCTCCTGGCGTGACTCCTTCACTCTCAGCCGCAAACGCTGGAAACGCAAACGGATCTTTGGAAGTCTGAAATATTCGGCACCTCTATTTCTATTGACGTTGCTTACCATAATCACCCTGAACGTCACATTTGCCATGCTCGACCGGGTGCGTGCTGCCTCCGAAAACTCCGAGTTTCCTCATCCGAGCCACCTGCGGGTTTCGATCCCTCCAAAATCTGAAAGTTTGTTGACACCTTCACAGATAAATAAATTACGAGCGCATCCCGCCGTTCGACAAATTATGACCGCTCAGACATGGATGGTGGGTTTTTATGCCGATATGGGCGAGGTTCGTTATGCGCCGGTACCGTACTTCTGTGGCTACACGAAGGAGTTCTTTGATCTCTACCGCACACTGCCACCTGAAAAGATCGATCCGACCTGCGTGCCGGTACTGCTGGGGCGCGATCTATTGTCACTTAGTTGGTCAACGGACCAGAAACGTTTCATCCGTAATGAAAAGGAAGAGATTCGTCACTGGTTGGGACGAACCTTCACAGTCTATCTTAACCCGTGGGGGGCGGAATCGGTCCCGTCCGAGTTCAAGACTGAACAATTGGACTATGTCCGCTATCGAAAATCCATTATGGACAGCCGTAGGAAGCAGTTAGCGGTACTTGAACGTACCAACCCGGAACTGGCGCGTTTACAGGATGCGCTTTCGGTCAAACTTCAAGTGGTGGGGTTTGTACGAGACCCAACTAATAGCAGCATGACGTGTGTAATCCCGGAGGAGGTTGCTGTGCAGATCGGCGAATTATCTGCGCTCCGGAGGGGCAAGAAACCGAAGGATAAAAATGATGATAATCTTAGTAACGTCAATTTGATCGTTACTCCAGGACGGGAGCAGGAAGTGAGAACCTTGGCAACTTCTCTGGGGCTGAAGGTGCATGACCGGAATACGGACGGGATCATCGCCCAGTTATTTAAAGAGATCAAAAATGACCCAGGAACCAGACTGACGCTCTATGTCATTATGTCGCTCTATTCATTGGCAATGATGGTGATAATCTACCAGTTGTTGAGTGGACAGGTGAAGGATTCCATTCGGGAAATCGGCCTTCTGCGGTGCATTGGTGCCCGCCGTCGTGACATTATGCGAATTTTCATCGTTATGAATATGGTGCGACTTGCTCGGATTTACCTGTCCTGTCTGATTGCCTCCTATGTACTTCTATGCGGATTTGGCTACTGGTTTGCCGCAAAGTTGAATGTGATCAATCCAGAAAGCCTGGCAAAGGGCAATATCCCTGACTTCCTTATATACAGGATTGATCACTTTAACCCATTCTGGTTGATTGGTCCGCCATGGATGGCGGTTATGCCGTTATTGTTTCTTGTACCAATTGCACTCGGCTCGGCAGTCGTGCCAATATTGCACGTCATGGGGGTTCAGCCTTCCGAAGCGTTGAGAGATTAAACTGCATTTGTGAATTTAGTCTTTGATATATTTCTTTCCAGGACCTTTCACGAAATCAATAAACTTCTGTACTCCAGATGAAGGTTTCCCTTTTGTGGCTACCTTGCCATTACGCTTTGTATCGTCGTTTCACTTTCGCCATTTGATATTACATTTCATACCTGTAAAGGCGACCCTAAGTTCATTCGCTATGTAAAGGGTTATCCTTCCGGTGAGTTGATGGATGCTGCCCAAAGAGGTGGGGTAATCCTTATAGTGGACCCAAGATTCCGGACAATAGTTTAAGATGGTAGCCTGCGATAAAAAGGAGCAGGCAATGAGCGAAAAGAATCGTAAAAGCTTCACCAGCCAGTACAAGGCGAAAGTAGTGCTCGAAGCAATTCGAGGCATCAAGACCTTGAATGAAATTGCCCAGGAATTTGCTGTTCATCCGACCCAGGTTGGGGAGTGGAAGAAAGCACTTCTGGCGCAGGCACCC
>CAIUSO010000038.1 GCA_903901875.1 uncultured Geobacteraceae bacterium
CGTTTTGGTAAAAGCAACTGCCCGCCATGATAAAGGCGATTGCGGTCAGTTACCAAAACGGATTCACGCATACCCTGTGCAAACCGTGCTCCCGATGAGTTTTGATTCCCCCGCCCACCCGGCAGGCAGGCCCGGACTGCTGGCTTTACCCGTCGCGCACGCCGGATGCCGCCAGCCCCCGAGCCTACCCGCCTCCCGTCCGCCCCCCTGGGGGCTCCCCAATAATCAAAAAACCAGCTAAGCCTTAAATTATAAGGGCTGGCTGGCTTTTTGTTACATCTCAAACAAGATGGTTATTGATACTCTACAAACCCTTGCACCAAATCAGCAAACTTCTTTGGCTTGTATTTTTCATACCCTTCCTCATCTACATATACAAATCCGTATTTTACAGTATCCTGCAACTTGTTGATGTCCTCGCACCAGGTACGAAGTCGCTGCATCTTCAGTGGCACGTCAAGGTCTTCTTGTCCCTTGGTTTCGATGATGTAGATTTCTGTATCCGATTTCTTGACTATGAAGTCAGGGTAGTAATTGGAAATGTCACCGTCGGCATTTACATAATCCAGTTTATAATGTACGGCAAAATAATTCTTAGCATATGAGATTATTTCATTCCGGTCTCCACAACCTTCCAAAAACGCCGCAAACAGCAGCTCAAGATTGCTGTCACCAATTACTTTATTGAATACGCTCCTTTTCGGTACGAGATAGCCTTGTTCCTTGACAACAAAGGGACGAGTCTTGCGAAGTTTGATTGTGTCTTGAATCCGGGCGTCTCCTTTATCCTGTACGGTCAGGGCGTTGATTTCTTTTTTGAATGTTTCAATCAGAGTGCGGGTGGCGGCAAGTTCTGAAAGGTTGCGCAGCGTGTTAAGGTCATCAAGATCAACCGTCCTGTCAAACAGGCTGTCGCGGACAAACTCCTTCACTTTTGGATACAGCACGTCATAGCCGCTTACCAGTCGCAAGTCTTTCATAATAGTCTGGGCAAAATATCCAACAACGCTTCGATAATCCGTCACGCTGGCAGAGTCCAGGTAGGTCACATGATTTATCTCACCAGTGGTAATTTCCTTGAAAACAATCTCCCGTTGTTCTTCATCGCTGAACTGCTTGTAGACAACCTTTGCATGACTGAAGCCAGCAGGGTTAAGCGTAGCCAGGTTTTTGTATTCCCGGTATATACGGGCACTAAGAATAGGCAGTTCAATGTCCAGCTTGTCCAAGTCTTTTGTTGTGCTCTCGTTGTCAACCTCAACGATCAGCGGCGCGATTGGCTTCGATCCTTTGCCCATCTCCTTCCGCTCCAGGGTTACACCTTCGCTCTGGATGGATTCAACAAAATCCATAAAGGCATCTGTGCCTACAATACTGACATACTCCTCAACTTCATTGCCGGGGTACATTTTGCGTAAGCCACGCCCAAGGGTCTGCTCAGGCAGAATATTGGCAGGTGCGTTGTAAGCCCGCAAGCCGACAATTGTAGTAACGTTTCGTACATCCCATCCTTCTTTTAGCATCAGTACAGAGACAATCGCTCGATAGGGGCTCTCGAAACTGTCAATTTCATTTGCCTGTTTGCGCAGTTTCTCCAGTTCCTCTTTGCCCTTGCCGGTGGCCGATTCGGAAATTTCTCCGTTTCTTTTGGTATGGATCGTCAACACCGCGTTTTTCAAATCAGGATAGGTTGCGTCCAGGTATTCAGCCACATCGTCGCAATTCACTGTGTCGTTGGTCATCACAAACAGGATGGCTTTTTTCCCCATTTTTTCATGTTCAACATAAGCCTTGCGCCACTCCTCAACTCCCAGATTCAAATAATCGGCATATTGCTCGGTATAGCGGGCACTCTGCCGCTCCTGTAGCTTTGCACGACTGGCTGCGTCCGGTAATACCGGATGCTTGACCACATTCTGGGAGATTGCTTCAACCAGCGGGTAATCAGCAATTGTCTGCACAAAAATAGCACCGTTGGTATGCTTGGGGGTGGCGGTCACATCAAGTTGAAGAGAGAGAAAATCACCCTTTTGTTTTAAGCGGTTGTGAATGTCCTGAATGCTTCTGAACCATGCAAGGGCAGGATTATGAATATGGTGTGCTTCGTCATTGATTACAATCAGCTCGTCAATGTCGCGGACAATCTCCCCCAGATCAATTTTTGAATCAGTGGTTGCACCTGAGGGACGCTTACCCAAGAAGTAATCCATTGTATCGTCATCGTCCGCTGTTGGCGCAATATCATCACCTGCATAAATGCGGTGAATGTTGGTCAAAAAGATATTGCCCACCGGGTTAGTAACTCGCACGTCATCCTGAATATGCAGCGTCATCTGAAAATCATCCTGCCAGTAGCGACCCTCATAGCCATTATCAGGCAGTACCGGGTCAGCAGAGAAGATACGCAAGCCGTCAAAATCAGCACGTAGACGATCAAGAACAATAATGTTCGGAGCGATAATCAAGAAGTTACGAGCAAGCTCCGAATCCGGTTCATACAGCTTGTGAAAATAACACCAGGCCAGAGCAAGGCTCATCACTTTAGTCTTGCCGCTGCCAGTAGCCATCTTCACCACAAAGCGTCGCCAATCCTCATCAAACATTCCCGCCGAAACCGCGCCGGATGAGTCATAGCGCAGCAGGTCATATTTATCTTTTACACCTACAAGATCATAAAGGTAGATGATAGTTTCAAGAGCTTCACGCTGGGCAAAGTAGTAACGGAACTCCGTCATTGTCCCGTCGCTTGCGGGGATCAGATGTTGTGTATTGAACCACCAGTTAAGCAGAGCACGGCTTGTGTCACTTGCACCTGCGTAACGATCAGCCCGCCATTGATGCACCAGACGGCGCAATTGATGCACCAGAGGTGGCATCAGTTTTTCATAGCTTGATTCCCGCAAAGCCTCATCAGCCGGGAACCAGCGCACTTCAGGATTTAGGATAACATGAGGGGAGGCGGGAAAGTCGGGATGCAGTGCCATCAGTTCTTTCCTCCTATCATCACGTCAATAACCTTCATAGTATCGTTTCCGAAGATGTCCACCACCTTGACCGCCACCTTGCGGCGACCTGGCGGACACTCATGGAATGCGCTGGTAAATTCCAGTGTCCTGTCTTTCTTGGTGCGGAATGACTGCCATTCGTTTTCAAAGACATAGTCACCAGTCCAGATTTCGTCAAATTCGCCGGTTGCTTCGTTCTTTGCGCGGATGATCTCCCGCTTGCTCTCAAAGTCAAAATCGACCGCCCAATAATCAATCCAATCCGTCCAGTCCTTAGTCAGTACCTCGCGGGTTATGATGCCGTTTTTGTCCTTATTCACCTTAACGATCTGACCCCGTTCAATGACCATTTTGTTGCTGTTTTTATTCAAGCTCTCTTCGGCGGAAGCGATAGAATCCTGTGAATGATAGACAGAGAAGTCAGTCAGTTCAACAGCGAGGCTATTTTTGTTGATATGCGGTTTTACTTCTATTGCCGCCACATCGTGGAATACCACCTGATTCTTTTCGATTGCCCGCTTGTCAAAAACTTCAGCCGGAATATATTTGGGAGAAATGTCAATCCCCTTGCTGCGGGCATCTTCAAGGATATTTGGAAACAATCCCATCTCGAAATCAAAGGCCAGTAGGTCAACACGGGTGATATGCTTGCTGCGACATTCCAATATGATTTCTTCTACAAACAGTCTCGTTACTGGCATATTGACCGGCCCAACAACTACCATCCGCCCGGCCTTCTTGCCGTGAAACGCAGCAAAGCCGGTGATCCCTTCTGCTTTGTATGCTCGCAGGATCAGGCTGATAAAGGCATGCTCTTTCTCCTCAAGTTGCTTCCGCTTCTCTTCCTCTCGCAGATCATCGTTCAGGCCGATATAGTGCTGACGTTCGTACTTGCCCAAGTTGAGGATTTCAAAGGCGCGATAGGTTTTATTATCGGTTTTCAGCCCCCGCTGCACACCAATAAGCCGCTTACGGGTGGTATGTACGGCGAACTTTCCCAGGTCAGACATTATCCACTTACGATCCAGTTTCTCCGCCACAGCAGCAGTCGTGCCGGAACCACAGAAAAAGTCGGCAACGATGTCTCCCTCATTGGTAGATGCTTTGATGATTCGCTCAAGGAGTGCTTCAGGTTTTTGGGTTGGATAATCAACTCTTTCATCAGACATGACGTTAATATAATCCATTACAAACCAATCTCTCGGCTTAACTCCTGCCTTCTCGTCAAGGTAATCTACTCTGCATAAATCTGGATTTGTTTGTAGCCACTTAACATCAATATCGGTGTTATTTTGAATTGGACTCCCAGCAATATTTCTTCCATGCAATCTAAATTTCCGCCCTTTTTCATCTTGATGCTTATATTTTTTCTCGGTTGAGTCCGTTAGTGGTTCAGCCACCTTCTCCCAGTTGAAAGTATATTTGTCTGCTTTTGAGAAAAAATAAATTGAATCATGCCTGCGGACATAATGGCTAGTAGAAACAGCCATTCCTCGATAGCACCAAATAACTTCGTTTTGCATCAAGCCTTTGCCAAAAATCTCATCAAGGACAAGTCGGATATACGAATTTACTCGATAGTCACAATGAACATAAATACATCCGTCACTGGCCAGCAAATCCCGCATCAGCACCAAACGCTCGTATATCATGGCAATGAAGCTGTCAGCCCCCTTGCCCCAAGTGTCCCGGTAGGCAATTTCCTCAAGGATACTTGGCTTCTTTGTGAAGGTGTCATCCCCGATCTCGATGTTCATGGAGAAATCAGCGCCAACATCAAAGGGTGGGTCAATATAGATCAGCTTGATGCCGCCCTGTTTTTCGATCTCTTCCCGTAGCGGCCCGTTTTTCAGACTGGCAAGGATCAATTTGTTATCACCCCAGATGAGCTTGTTCGTCCACCCCTTGAGCTGCCGCCCGCTTACGGTGTCAAACAGCCCCGGCTGAAGCAGAACCTCCTTTTCGGCTCGCGGTTCATCAATATGCTCGATGGTCTGAAATGGTAGCACCACATTGCAAACCTCATTAGTCTTGCCGTTCCAGACAAGCTCAACCTCTCGTTTATCCTCAAACAGCAGGAAACGATACTTTTCAGGCAGCTCTTTGTCCGATTCGATATATTTGATAATGTCGCGCTTTTCGTTGTCGGTCAGCTTCATTGAATCCTCCAGGGGAGTAACAAATACACAAAAGGCCGCTCACGTAGGAACGGCCCAGTCTTACAATACAATCAACACTTCGATTGAGATAGCCGTTTAGTCCAATAAAATCCTATGTGCACCTTCCCATGATGCCATCTTTGCTTTTTCCAGCTCCTTGAACGTGGTTTTTGTTGTGTGCTCAAGGGTTGCCCGCGCTTCTCTAACCTTATCTTCGGTATCAAGAAACCCTTCAAGTTTTTCAAACTTCATCTCGTTGATGAATACCATGTTCATATCTCCTTTAGATTGTTCTCATACATAGCATACGGTAATACCTGCGTTGCAGGCAGCTTGAAATGGTCAAACCGATCAGGTCTGTTGCCCAGCTTATTCCTGTCTTGGAATATTATAAAATCAGGGTAATGAATTGCAAGGAACGAAAAACGATCTTCATGGTTTGCAGTTGCATCAAATATAATTTCGCCAACAATCCGTTTCTGCGGATACAAACCAGCCAGTGTAAGCTCACACACCCAGATGAATTTGGGCATCTGCATTTCGATATAGTTTTTTTGTAGGTCAAACGGCATCGTATCTTTGCGCCGGGTTGCCTTATAGGATTTTGACGACGTCAGGAATATTCGTTTGATCAGAATATCTTTTGTCACCAGTTTGGAGCAGTGATTGACTCCGAAAGGGTGATCCTCCAGAAGAGAATCAACCAGCCTCTCAATATGCTCGGCTGAAAGATACATTTTTTCATATAACGGGACAATAAAGCCATCTATATCCTCAATATGAAAATTGGAGCAATAGCCCTGTTGTGTGACTGCTTGCTTCATAATGAGCTGATAGGGTAGATGATTGTCGTCATTGACAACATAGCCGGTCAGATAATCTTCACTGTTTTTGTGGTCTGCTGTACGACCATAATCAGAGACGTGACCGAGTAGCGTTACAGCGTGCCGCTTATCATGGAGGCAGGCAACAACGGGGATGCCTGATTCGATGTAGTAATACAAAAGCCGGTAGAATATATCTTTGTATTGTGCCCGTAGATAAATTTCGGGATAAAATCCGTAGTTTGAAAATATCTCCGTTATCTGCAAGGCTGTAAGACCTTTTGAGGGAATCAGGCGGCCCCTTGAAACGTCACTTGAAAGCTGGCTGATTTCATAAGGGAATATCTCCCTGTATGCGGTGTACCGCTCGCTATAGTACCGGAATGTCATCCAGGTGGCCGCATGTGCACAGATTGTTACGTCAGTATCCTGGCTGATATAGGGGAAACCGCTGATTGTCAATTCCGCCCCGAAAATATGGCTCTTATATGCCGCACGGCAGATAAGACCACTTAGCTTGGTTATCTTTGACGGGTCAAGCAGCGTCCGGCCAATGGAATTAACTTGTGTGGGGCGAATGACGGCATATCCGATGTAATCACTGGCATGTTGATCAAGCGCATAAATATCATCGACTGGAATAACCGTCTTGAAGAAGTGAATGCGATACGTGGTTGAAGGGTAACTAACCAGCTTTTTTGAATAGAAATTTGAAAAGGTGTCGCGGTAATCCTTGTCGATATACCGTTTTTCAATGATTGCCGTTTTTGTGTCGTCTTGTAGGTAATCTCGCAGTTTTATGTAATCATCAGTCGTAAGATATTCACCGCAGATATTGGCTAGTTGCAGCCAATCACCAGCATTTTCAAGAGTTACAAACGCATATAATTCAGTATTGAAAACAATGGGCATTCGTTTTATACCTTCCCGATTCCATAACACAAAATGGTATTGTTTCTCACAATTTAACCACAATGTAAACTATAAACAGCCCAACTACTACCAAACAAACCCATTTTACCCCACCGCCTGAACCGTTGGCACATCGTCAATCGGCACTGTCTCAATGGTATTCAATCGCCATTCCTGAAGCTGCCGCAGTTCCTTCATTGCTTTGTAAAGCTGATTGTCCAGGGATGCTTGATACCGTTCAAACGATTCGCGGTATTTATCAGATAGTATCCCCTGCTCGGCAAAGGCGTTGTTGAATAGCTCAATGTTCTTTGGACGCAGCCGGGCTTTTGCAAGCTCAGTATCGGCATACTTTTTCATCTCCACCAGCCAGGCGGAAAGATCGGTATTACAGCTTTTTAGATATGCCTCGGCGCTCTCTTCCTCTTCATCCTCGGTTTCTTGCTGCAACTGCTGCCAGCATTCTGGAGCGATTTTCTCTACCAAAGCAAAAGTCAACTCTTCCGCCTCATCCTCCATAAGGGCCTCATATTCTGCCAGGACATCTTGATACCATTTATCATGATCCTTGTCGAAAGGCTCTATATCCGCTTCCTTGAGAGCATCCGGGCTGTAGGAGGCTTTATTCAGGATGCCATTGAGCTTTGACAGCACCTTTTCTGTTTGCCGCCGCAGGGTGATTGCGCCGGTTTCCGCCGCGACGATCCGGCGTTGCTTCCAGATTGCGACGGCGATCTTTTCCAGTAATACCATTTCCATAATGCCAGACGGGTTGAAGGTCGTTGTCAGTTCATCAAAGAGTTGCTGAAACTCTTGCGGCTTTTCATCCTGAAGGAACAGGCGGGCGCTCAATAGTCCGTGACGTGTGGCGTTGCGGGATGTAACCGCCTTGCCGTCGGCGCTCTTGGGGCCGCTGCTCTTCTGTGCGTTCTGCTGGTTTGCTGCTATCTGTTTTGTACTTGTCGCCATGATAGATGCTCCTTTCAATGTAAGGTTTTGTCAGGTTTTCGCTCCGCGCCTGGTGCAGGAGGGTGACACTTGCGGCATACCCAGTGCGGGTATTGTTCCGTTCCGGCCAGCCAGTAATCTGTTCCCTTGCAGCAGTAGCAGGGGCGATGTGTTGTTGATGGTGACAATTTTTCAATCGGTTCCGCCTGCGAAAGTTGCGAAACCTGCGAAGGCGGTTTTTCAGTAACAGCTACTTTCTCAACTTTCGCAACTTTCGCAACCGGTTGTATTTCAAACTTTGCAAAAAGCGCCATGCCTACCCCCGGAGTAGCCAGACATCCCGGCGGGGCTTGCCGTTGACCTGTGCGCCCCCTTCAATCCGCTGTGCCCGGTGATGCTGCTCAAGAATATCCATCATGCGGTTTGCAGTCTTTTTGTCTCGAACCGCGTTTGGGCCGCAGCGGTACAGTTCGGCCAGAGCGATCATCTGTCCTTCCTGCTGCATCCCCCAATCAAAGACCTTCTGGGCTGTGATAAGCTCCTGATCGTCACTGGAGGAATGAAACAGACGCAAAGCCTCACCGATATAATATTGAGCAATGGCAATGCCGCCGTTCAGAGCATCCGCTGAAATCTCCGTTGCATCCGGTGTCTCGAATAACGCCAACACACCGGCGATCCGGGCGGCGTGTTCCGCCGCTTTGCTGGCAAACCCCTTGATGGGGAAGAGGTCGCCACCTTCCCGCTGCAATACTTCGATATGATCGGCAAAGGCAATCCAGGTGCCTTTTGCATTCTTGACAATGGTTATGGTTGGCGGCTTCAACCCCATATCCGGGCACTCATTCAGCGGCAGCGGTTTATCCAGAATGCCGTTGATTGCGGCATTGTATGCGACTATGGCAGGATCGGCGCTCAGGTCTTGCGCCTTGTACGGACGCCAGCCGATTGTTGAAGCGGGATAGGAACAGAGACAGCGGGAAAGAAACCCTTGCCCGGTCATCATGCTGTTACCGAATAGCTGACCGCAGAGAATCGGCTGAATCATCAAGTGCATGGCGAAGCGCCGCCCATAAAGGACACTCAGACCGTCGCCGCCGCGTACCCGGTCAATCGGATCACCATCCCAGAGTTTTGACAGGCCGGTGACGGTCTTTGTTTGGTTATCCTTGCTCATGGCATACCCGCCAAGGAAACGCCCGCCTTCATCGGAGAACAACCCCAGCGTGTAGCGCCCTTCCGCGTAAGCCCGCTCGATCCCCTCGAAGGATGGCTCTTCAAAAATGTAGAACGGCTGAACGTACTTCGGCTCATCTCCCAGATTTTTCAACAGTGCTTCAATCACATCCTTGTCATCTTCCTTGAATGCCGCTTTTCTTCTGTTCTGCCATGAGGCCAATGCAGCATCATAAGCCTGTTTGCCCTGGTGGAAACTTTCAGATTCCCGGCGTTGCCGCTCCTTGATCGGGCCGGTGGCAATCCGGTCGGTCGCTGATTTCCGTTCGCCGGATTCACCCACCGCAACAAAGTTGTTGGAGAGTGGAAAACATCTGCCGTCAATGAGAACATTTGCATACGGCTGAACTGCCAGCGTTGCCGCAGCCAGGAAGGATTGACAAATCATATCCAGCGGAGCCTGCACAACCTCATGCACACGCAGGACAGCGCCACGCATGACAGGCGGGAGAGCATCAACCGGGAATGGTTCATTTGGCTGCATCGGTCTGGTAAGCGGGAGCGGTTCTGCATTGTCATTGACGAATGGCCTGACATTTTCAGGAACGGCCTTATCTGAACTTATCAGAGCAGCGGTGGCCGCTTCCACCTGCCGCCGGATTTCCTCCAGCCCTTCCATTTTGTGCAGATCGTTGAAGTCGGTCGGCTTGCTGCTGCTATCTCGGATGTTAGCAATTGTTAGCCATCCATCCACGGCGCGGGCAGCTTCGGTGCCCTTGATGACGCCGGTGTTTATCTCACCCCATTGATCGTTGTCAGCACAGATAATCAGGCGCAGGGCGGGATATTTTGCCCGCAGAGCTTCGGCTACCGGCTTGAGGTTTCCGGCATCAAAGGCAACTGCTACGGCATGGCCGGTGGCCTCATGAAGGCTTGCGCCGGTTGCGTATCCTTCGCAGATCAGCAGGGTGTTTTCCTTCGGCTTGCCGATGGGGAAATAACTCCCCTGCTTGGCTGTGCCGGTCTTAAAGGTCTTGCTTCCGTCCGGTTGGATGAACTGAATCCCCTGGATGATTCCGGATGTATCGTAGAGGGGAATCAGAAGAGAATCTTTCATCACCTTCAGACCGTAGGCATGGACAACCTTTATTTGCAGATACGGGTGACTGTCTGTGGCGTCTTTGCCTTGCTTCCATCGTTCAGCGCACCATGTACGGCAATCACCCTGCAAGCGTGATAATTCCCCGGCTCGCTGGCTTTTTGCTGCTTCCATATTTGTCTTGTAACGGGCTTTCTCTTCTGCGGTAAGGGTTTGATATGCCTTCGCGCACCATGTTTCAGAAATGCCACGCTTGAAACATCCGAACTGACCCGCTGCCGGATCATCGCCATGCAGAACATACCAGCCGTTTTTGCTGCCGGGACGATCACCCTCTACCTGGAAACGGTGCAGGGTTCCATCTGCCACGACAGACGCGCCGGGTTCTACACCGGCGGCCTGCATGGCCTGTTTGAAATCATCCTCGATAGCCATGTCAGACCCCTTTGGCTACCTGTGCTGTGCTGCTGACTCTCCCGGACTGTATCCACGCATCCAGGTCTTCACGGAAATAGAATACTCTACCCCGTTTGATGTACTTCGGCCCCGAACCTTCGCAGCGCATCATTGCAAGCGTCTTTTCCGAGAAGCCGGTATTGGACGCCGCGTTTTTTACATCCAGCCTGCCATCGGGGAACATGGTCACTTCCTTTACTTTTACCTGGTCATCCATTGCTGTTACCTCCTGTGTGTTGTAAGACAATACAAGAATAATTCAGAAAAATATGTATTGCAAGTTAATACACGTGGTGATAGATTGAATTAGAAGTTTGGAGAACTTTTGACACGGAGGATAGAAAACTATGGGCAATGAACTAAAAAAACAGCTCACTGAACTGGAAGGAGCTATTGACGAGGCGCAGCAGGTTTCCGATTCATTAAAACGCAAGCCCGGCGGTGGCAGTAAGTTGTCCCGCTCGGAAACGGTGACGGTTCGTCTTGATCCGAAATTGCGTTACTTGGCGGAGCTGGCATCTCGCAAACAGCGCCGTACTGTATCAAGCTTTATAGAGTGGGCGATTGAAGACAGCCTGAACAGAATAATTATTTATGACGGCACTGGTCACAATGGTGACGACGATTTGAGTATTGCGGATCAGTCCTCGGCTCTATGGGATGTTGACGAACCGGACCGGTTTGTAAAACTTGCATCTCGTTATCAGGAATTGCTCACCCATGATGAACAGATACTTTGGAAGTTGATTCGGGAAAACGGGTGGCTCTGGCGTGGTAATTATAACAAGAGCGATGAATGGGCATGGACTCCCCATGTTAACAACATTATTTTTGAAAGACTCCGGGATAAATGGGCGTTGTTCAAAGCGGTGGCAGATGGCACCGCTGAAAAAGATGTACTTCCTTCGTGGGAAAAGAGCAATCCAGATACCATTCCGTTTTAAGGGGGCTTGACATGGCAAAAGCATTTACGAAGTTGACCCGTCCGGCCATGCGCAAGCTGAAACCAGGCGACACGATGAATGAGCACGGTATCACCTTTGAGCGCCTGGCTAACAACGACGGCGTGTTTACCGTCAATGTCATGGTTGATGGCCAGCGTATTCACCGTGTCATCGGCAGGGAATCAGACGGCACCACCCGCACCCAAGCGGAAGAGTTCATCGAGAAGGTACGCCGCGATGCCCGCGATGATCGGCTTGCTCTTCCCAAAGGGCGCAAGATAGCCCTCAGCTTCAAAGAGGCTGGAGGAAAGTATCTGAAGAAGCAGGAAGAGGAAGGGGGCAAGGATCTTGACGCCAAGCGTCGCCGACTGAATCAGCACCTTATCCCGTTTTTCGGAGATATGCCGCTTTCCAAAGTCACCAGCTTCGACGTGGAGCGCTACAAGAAACAGCGGTCGCAGGAAAAGGCCATCTCCGGTGGCGAGAAGCAAAAACCGAAGGACGAGACAAAGCTGAAGCTCACCAGTAAAGGTACTGTCAACCGAGAGCTGGCCGTGCTGTCGCACCTTTTCAATAAGGCTGTTGAATGGGGCTGGATGCCCGCACGACCGGCAAAAATCCGGCGGCATCAGGAAGATCAGGGGCGAATAACTTACCTCACCATTGACCAGATCAAGACCTTGATCGAATGCGCCAAAGCAGACCAGAACGCCCAGGTTTACCCTTTCATCGTCATCGGTCTGGAAACCTCCATGCGGAAGTCGGAGATTTTGAGCATCCGCCGTGAGCATGTTGATGTTGAAAAACTACTTATTTTCATTCCCAAGGCTAAGGCCGGTATGCGTGAACAACCGATCACAAAGCACCTTGCCAAATTTCTTGAAGGTTATCTTGCCGCTCTGCCCAAAGGCACACCCTGGCTGTTCCCTTCTATCGGAGCCAAAGCAGGGCACACCGTAGATGTACGCAAGGCATACCGCCGCACCGTGGAAGCAGCCGGACTCAATCCTGATGAGGTTGTCAGGCATACCCTGCGGCATACCGCAATAACCCATCTTGTGCAGTCAGGCGTTGACCTGCCGACCGTCAAGCGGATTTCGGGACACAAGACGCTTATAATGGTTGAGCGCTACGCCCACCAGAACGGCGCACATATTCAGATAGCAATGGATAAATTGGAAAATAGGATGAAGATTGCATGACGTGAGGCGGGAAATTTGGGCACGATTACACAGGAATTACACAATGGAAAAACAGAAGGCCCCCGGTCGGTATCGGGAGCCTCCAATTATGCTTGTGATTCTAAATGTTTAAGTGGTGCCCAGGGACGGAATCGAACCGCCGACACGAGGATTTTCAATCCTCTGCTCTACCGACTGAGCTACCTGGGCAAAAAGGATTTACTTTATAACCTGGTGATGTGTGGTTTGTCAAGACTAAAAACAGTCTATACCATTTTTTTGAGACAGCCTGTTATTCCGCCTGCTCTTTCTGTAACTTGATCGGCACGTAATTGCAGAATGGCTCTTCTTCCATGTAGTCACCGTAAATGGCATCGGCCCGGGCACGGCAACCGCCGCAGACGTTCAGGTATTCGCACTGACCACATTTTCCCTTGTAGGCTTTAAAGTCACGCAGGTCATTAAAAATTTCCGAATCGTTCCAGATATCCCGGAAAGGGGTCTGCTTGACGTTGCCGCAGGTGCGGTGGAAGTATGAACAGGGCTTTACGTTGCCAAAACAGTCAATAAGACAGATGGACTGGGCAGCGATGCACCCTTTGCCGCCGCCGGTTGAAAAGGTGAGGGAGCGACGCTGGAAGGTGGCACCTTCCGCTTTTGCCTTCTGGGGGACAATGCGGTAGTAATGGGGGGCGCAGGTTGGGCGCATCAGGATGTCATCCTCCATTTTCTCCTGCTGATAGTGCCAGTCAAGAATCTCCTCGTAATCCTCTTTGGAAATCAGTTCACTCATGATCTCTTCGCCACGACCGGTGGGGACGATCATGAACATGTACCAGGCCGTTGCCCCAAGACCTTTGGCCGTCTTGAACGTTGCCGCGATGTCGGTCTGGTTCCGTTTCGTGAAGGATGAATTGATGAGGAATTTCTGGCCGTTTCGCTGGAAAGCTTCGGCAGCACGAACGACCCCTGCAAAGGAGCCGGGTGACTGGCGAAAATTGTCATGTACCTCGGCGGTGGAGCCGTCCAGCGACAAGGAAACCATTTTAATGTCTGCCGCTTTCATCTTCAGGCAGATTTCGTCGGTGACCAGTGAACCGTTGGTTGCCATGCACATACGGAGGCCGAGGGACGTGCCGTATTCGGCCAGTTCGAAAATGTCGGGGCGAAGTAGCGGTTCGCCGCCGGAGAGGACAACAACCGGCTTGGAGAACGCAGCAATGTCGTCGAGAAGTTTTTTGCCTTCGGCGGTGGTGAAGTCCCCTGCCGAAGATTCAAGATTGGAAGAACAGCGGCAATGCACGCAGTGGAGGTTGCATTTTTGCGTAGTCTCCCAGGCGATCCATTTCGGAATAAATTCGGTACTCATAGAGCTCCTTCTTCAGTGGTTGTACGTGAAGGATAGTGATGCGACAAACCAAAATCGTACATGAATGGTATGGTAAACTCAAGTATATATTCACGATGCTCAGTGGTGATGAGAAGCCGGGTCAGATAAACAAGCACTTGCAATCAGCATTGACGTATAGTAATATGTCGGTCCCGCCGCCTTTGGCGGCGTTTTTCGTGCATATATCCCATTACAGGAGCACCATTTCATGCTGAGTATTATTCGCAAGCAGAAAGATTCCATCATTATCAAGCTGGTCTTCGTTCTTATCGTGTTTTCTTTTGTGGGCACCATCTTCTTGGTGTGGGGTAAGGGGAGTGACGGTATTGGCGGTGGTAAGGGGGGATATGCGGCCAAGGTGAATGGCACACGGATTTCCCTTGAAGAGTATCAGAATGCCTATCAGCGCATCAGAAATATGTACCAGCAGATTTACGGTCAGTCAATTCCGGCCGAGATGGAGAAAATGCTCGGGCTTAAAAAAGTTGCCCTGGACGGCCTGGTCGATAATCTGCTGGCCGCGAAGGAAGCAAAATCACTTGGAATCAAGGTTTCCAAAGATGAGGTATCAAACTCCATCGAAGCAATGACCATGTTTCAGAAGGAGGGGAAATTCAATTTTGACCAGTATCAGCAGCTGTTAAAGTCAAACCGCATGACGGCCCGTGATTTTGAAGAGGGCCAGGAGAACGAGGTTCTTCTGAAAAAGGTTCGTCAGTCGATCAAGGATAAGGCGGTGGTAAGCGATGCCGACGCACTTGCCGAGTACAAAAAGACGAATGACAAGATAGATCTTGAATATGCGGCCTATGCCCCCGGCGATGTGGCTTCCGAAGTAAAACTGACGGATGCCGATCTGAATGATTTTCTCCAGAAGAATCAGAACGATTTTAAAACCGTTGAGAAGGTGGCTCTTTCCTATGTGCTGATAGATCCGGCCGTTGCTGCTGCAAAAACAGCCGTTTCCGAAGAGGAAATTCAAACGTTCTACCAGAAGAATGTGGATCGGTGGCAGGGGAAAGACGGTATTTTACCGCTCGCCGAGGTTAAGGAAAAGGTCAAGGCTGAAGCGGCCAAACAGAAGAGTGCCAAGCAGCTGTATGAACTGGCAGCGGATACCCTCTTCAAAAATATCAAGTCGGGTGATCTGAATCTGATCGCCTCGGCGTTAAAGCAGAAGGTTCAGGATGCCCCGCTGTTTGCCGCAAATGCTCCCGTTGCCTCGCTGGTTGGCGAAACCGCCGTCATCAAAAAGGCCCTTGAGCTGAAACAGGGGGAACTGGGCGGCCCCGTTGAGACGAACCGTGGTATTTATATCCTCAAGGCTACGGAGCGTAAGGCTGCGGTTGTTCCCCCCCTTGCAGACATTAAAGGGGCGGTGGAGGAGAAGGCACGGGCTGCCAAAGCGGTCGAACTGGCCAAGAAAAAGGCCGAAGATGCTGCCAAACAGCTGTCGGCCAAGGGTGCCGTCAAGACTCAGTCCACCGGTAGTTTCGGTTTTACCGCCAAGGGGGATATTCCTGACATTGGCGCTTCTTCCGAAATAGTTGACGCTGTATTCAAACTATCTGCATCACAGGCTCCCGCGACCCCGTTTAAGGTTGGTAACCGCTGGTACGCCGTACGGGTCAAGAGCCGTGTCGAAGCGGCGAAGGCTGCGTTTGAATCGGGCAAGGAAGAGCTGAAGAAAAAACTGCTTCCGAAAAAACAGGAAGACGCACTGGCTGAGTGGGCGAAAGCTTTGCGTGAGAAGGCTAAAATTGAGATAAATCAGGCGTTGCTCGCCGATAAATAGGAGAGGTTTGGTATGTCAAAACTTGTGTTGCAGACGGAATTTCCCGGTCTTAATCTCATTGCCCGTGGTAAGGTTCGCGATATTTATGATCTGGGGGATTCCCTGTTGCTGGTGACGTCAGACAGAATTTCCGCCTTTGACGTTATTATGGATGAACCGATTCCGGACAAGGGTTTTGTGTTAACCCAGATTTCGGCATTCTGGTTCCAGCAGATGGCAGATATCGTGCCGAACCACATCATTTCCATTGATGTGGCCGACTACCCGGTGTCGTGCCAGCCATACGCCGATGTTCTTGCCGGCCGCTCCATGCTGGTAAAGAAAGCGGTGCCCCTGCCGGTTGAGTGTATCGTGCGGGGATATGTTTCCGGTTCGGGGTGGAAGGATTATCAGGCCACCGGCAAAATAAGCGGCATCACCCTGCCGGAGGGGCTGAAGGAGTCGGACTGCCTTCCGGAGCCCATTTTTACCCCTTCGACCAAGGCGGATCTCGGGGCCCATGACGAGACCATCACCTTTGAAAAAATGGTTGAACTCTGCGGCGAGGAACTGGCGGAAAAAGCCCGTAGGTACACCCTTGAAATCTATACCCGGGCCCGTGATCTTGCCGACAAAAAGGGTATCATCATTGCTGACACCAAGTTTGAATTTGGCGTTTTTAACGGTGAGCTGATCATCATTGATGAGTGCATGACCCCGGATTCCAGCCGATTCTGGCTGAAAGAGTCCTACAACCCGGGTGGTCCCCAGGCAAGTTTTGACAAACAATTCCTCCGGGATTATCTGGAAACCCTTGATTGGGGCAAGTGTGCGCCACCTCCGACACTTCCCCAGGAAATTCTTGACAAAACCGCCGACAAGTACCGCGAAGCACTGGAGCGGCTTGCTGGTATGGCGGTAAATTGATACAATTCGGCATTAAGCCTATTTAACAGGAGAATGAACAATGAAAATCGAACTGATTAAGGAAATTGCAAAGCAGCATGACATTAAAGTAGGAAAGTTGAAAAAGTCCGAACTGGTGCGGGCCATTCAGAGCGCGGAGCTGAATGATGCCTGTTTTGATACCGGTAAAGCGGGGGAGTGCGGACAGGAAAACTGCCTCTGGCGGTCCGATTGTAACTGATCCTCTTGGTTGGTTCCCTCGTTAGTTGAAACGTGAATTTCAGAATTTTACTGCAAATCCCCCCTGACCCCCCTTTAAAAAGGGGGGGATCTTACGTTCCCCCTCTTAGCACAATTGGTTGATTTAAAGCTTCCCTCTCTGCATAATCAATGATTTCAAAGCTTCTCTCTCTGCATAATAATTGCTTTCAAAGCTTCTCTCTCTGCATTATCATTGATTTTAAAGCCTCCCCCTTTGTAAAGGGGGATTGAGGGGGATTTGCTTTAAACAGCGACTGGTAACAGAAACAATACTCAGGCATTTTTTGATTTAATGAATGCTCCCAGTTGGGTGTCAACTTTTGAAATGTGGTTGAGCAGCCATTTCAGGAGCAGGTTGTTGGTTTCGATGACGTTGTGGGTGGCCACACCGGATGTCTGGGTTTCGAGCCGTAATTTGGCAATCTGCTCGATGAAATAGCGATGCTCGGCTTTGTGGGCTTCGTGGTCGGGATAGGCATACTGACGCTGGATCCCTTCCTCATCTGAAAAATGACTTCGAACATAATCCTCAAGGTATACCTGCAAATTTTTCAATTCTTCAATTCCCTGACCGGCCTGACTGGCCGTGAGCAGTCTGTCGAAGCGGTGGAGCAATTCCTTGTGTTGGTTATCAATTTCCGGTACGCCGATTGCCAATGAATCCCGCCACTGTATTCCCATCTGTGATATCTCCTTATGTAATAGTGCCGTACGCAGTAAAAAACTTCTATCCCTTGGAACGTTGCCTCTTCATCCTGTCGGACATGGACTGCAGGCGGTTGTCAACCAGCTGAAACAGCGTCCCTTTGGGGAATTTGCCCCGTCGGTCCCGGTGTCCCGCCTTTACGCCGGTCAGAATTTCTATCCCCTGTTCAATGGTTTCCACACTCCAGATGCGGAAGAGACCGTCGTTGACCGCTTGAACCACTTCCCGGTGGAGCATGAGATGACGTTCGTTCGATGCGGGAATCATTACGCCCTGATCGCCGGTTAGCCCCTGGGCCCGGCATACCGCAAAGTGCCCCTCGATTTTGTGATTTACCCCGCCGATCGGCTGGACCATGCCCCGCTGATTGACGCTACCGGTCACGGCAATCCCCTGTTTGATGGCAACTCCGGAAAGGGCGGAGAGGAGCGCGTACAGTTCGGTGGAGGAGGCACTGTCTCCTTCGATGCCGTCATAGGACTGCTCAAAACAGATAGAGGCGGACAGAGACAATGGGTGCTCCTGGGCAAAGGTCGCTCCCAGATAGCCGGTGAGTATCAGAACCCCCTTATCATGGATTGGTCCGGAGAGCTTGACTTCCCGCTCGATATTCACCATGCCGTCCTGCCCCGCATAGACCGATGCGGTGATGCGGGTGGGGCGGCCAAAGGTGTGGTCCCCCAGACTGAGCACAGACAGGCCGTTAATCTGGCCGACTACGGCACCGGTGGTATCGACCATGAGGGTGCCTTCGTCATAGAGTTCCTGCATCCGTTCCTCAATGCGATTGACACGGTACAGGCTCTCCTCGGCCGCAGAGCGGACATCATCCCCTTCCACCAGGGTGCGTCCTGCCCGGGCTGCCCAGTAGCTGACCTCGCGGATAAAATCACCAAGTTCCATGAATTGGGACGAAAGTTTCAACTGGTCATCGGCCATGCGTGCGGCGTGCTCCAGCAGCGCGGCGACGCCGCTCTTATGGAATGGCAGCAGTCCTTCGGCGCGGCAGTGGCTGGCGACAAAGAGTGCATAATCGTGCATTATTTCCGGTGTGCGGGCAACCCGGCTGTCAAACTCGGCCTTTACCTTGAAAAACTTCCGGTAATCCGGGTCCAGGTGAAATAACAGGTAGTAGATCCAGGGGGTGCCGATCAGAATTATTTTGGCACGCATCTGTACCGGTGCCGGTTTCAGCGAGACCAAGGTCATGAAACGGTACTGTTCCAGCACATCTTCGATGCGGATTTCATTGTTCCTGATGCACCGTTTGAGGGAATCCCAGACGAAGGGATTGATCAAAACTTCCCGGGCATCGATGACCAGATACCCTCCGTTGGCCCGGTGGAGAGCTCCGGCCCGGATCAAGGTGAAATCGGTGACGGCGACTCCGCCGTACTGCATGACATGTTCAATCCGCCCGAAAAGGTTGTTGTAGGTTGGGTTCGACTCAAAGATGACCGGTGCTCCTTCGGTCTCCTTGTTGTCCACCAGTACGTTTACCTGGTACCGCTCAAAGGTTGGTTCCTGCCGGGGCATTTTGATGCCGGGTATCTGGGGCTGGGTAGATTGGGGCTTGAAGTCATCAAGATTGTTGAGAATATCTTCCTGCACTGCATCCAGATACCCCAGCACTGCAGCCAGTTCGCCATATTTTTCCCGCAACGGGTCGAGGCGGTGCCCCAGACAGGACATGCCCAGATCCCGATCTGCCTGGGAAAGGGCCTCTTTGGTAGCTTTCTCCTGATCGCGCACCTGACGCAGAACTTCATTCAGCTGTTCGGTGAGTTCCTTCCCCTGTTTTTCCAGCTTCAAACGCTTTTTTTCAGTGAGGGCGTCATACTCTTCCTGGCTGTAATTGCTCCCCGCTTTCTGCGGTACAATCACCAGGCCCGAAACGGTCCTTTGCAGTGAAAATCCCAACTTTTCAGAATTCTTCTCCAATTCCTGGAACAGTTCGTTCGATGCAGCCTGATAACTTTCCAGTAGTTCGGTTCGCCGAGCTTCGTATTCACTGCTTTCCAGAGCCTTCGGAATGTCGGAACGAAAGGCTTCGATCAACTCCTTCATGTCCGCCGCCAGTTCGCTCCCCTTTCCGGCGGGAAGATCGAGAGAGGTGGCCGAGTCGGAATCTTTGAAGTTATTGACGTAGACCCAATCGTGGGGGCGGGGTTCGTCCTTTGCCCGTTTGTTCAGTATACTGGCAATGGTTGCGGTGCGACCGGTGCCGGTCTCTCCTGAAATGTAGAGATTAAAGCCGGAACCATCAACACCGAGACCGAACTCGATGGAGCGGAGGGCCCGCTTCTGGCCGATAGCATCATTAAAATCGGGAAGTTCTCCGGTGGTTTCAAAGCCGAAGCTGTCCGGATCACAATTCCAACGCAATTTTTCAGCAGATATGGGGTGACGGTCTGACATTACAGACTCCTTAGGAACATTCATGAAAGTGGACATTGTGAAAAGTCCTTACCCATAAGTCAAGCTGAAAGCGCAGCAATTGCCTTTGCCACGGCTCTTTTTATCCCATCCCGCTGTGGCAGGGTAGCGGCCAGTACCGGAATGTAGCCCCGCTCCCGGAGCAATCGCCGGGAGGTGGCACTGTGCAGATCGTAGATCCATGAAATCTGCATCAGCTTGAAGTCATTAAAACAGGTGGCCGTATCAAGCCGGACGATGTGGCCCGAATCGAGGGCTGCCACACATGCATCGGTGGCTGCATCGGGCAGGTCAGGGAGCCCCAGGGTGGCCGCCGAAGCGCGTTCTTCAGGCGGTTGTTTCAGAAGATCGACGAACACTCGCCAGATATCCAGTTTGTCGGCATCTCTGATTAACTCAATGTACCGTCTGGTGGGAGACGCCATGGTTGCCGGCAGTTCCAACAGGTTATGGAACCTGATGGCTTCTTCGATGAGCAGCCGTTCTTCCGTGCTGCACCCTTCAAGGAGCCGCTCCTCCCGGATCACCTCAATGGCCAGTCGGGCATGGTTGTCGGAGTCGCTGTCACGGAAGGTGCGCCAGCGCCGGTACTGGGGGAATCGTCCCACATCATGGAGCAGGGCGACCACGACGGCCAGGGTTGCTTCCGAGGGGGAAAGCCGCTCCCCTTCACAGAGCTGTTCCATGGCGGTACAGACCTTTTTGGTGTGGTCGATTTTGAGCTGAATGTTTATTCTGCCCTCGGGGTCGGTATCACGGAACGGTTCGACATATTGATCAAACCAGGCGAAAAGTTCATCACGTTGTGCAGGGTTCATAGATGGGGTGGCACCTTGTCAGGATTGATATTGTCTGTATAATACTGTACCCTGCCGCGAAGTCAATCAATCCTGTGAGGAACTGATGTTTACAGAAGACCAAAATGCACTATTGGATAGCTCGGGAATACGTCTTGTTTCTCTCACAGAAGAACAAGTCATTGCCATTGCAGCGCGTCAAATGGATGAAGCCGAGCTTGCAGACGACCAGTTGGTCGAATTTTTAGAGATAGCCAATGTGCTCTATCGTGGCGGCTTTCAGATTATCCCCGACGCAGAATATGACTTTACGTTTCTCACGGAATTGAGGATGCGACATCCGCATCATCCTTTTCTTGACAAGGTAGAGTCTGAAGCCGCATTCATCGGGAAAACCGTCGAGTTACCGGTCCGCATGCTCTCGACGGAAAAGGCCTACACTAAAAAGGCCATTGAACAGTGGGGGGCCCGAATCAGGAAAGCGGCTCTCAAGGTCAATCAAAGCTTCGACGCCCTTGAGTTGAGAGTGACCCCGAAATTGGACGGATTTGCCGCATACGACGATGGGACGCACTTGTACACCCGTGGCGATGGGCGAAGAGGTACGGATATCACCCGTGTGTTTGACAGAGGATTGTCTGTTGCACACGATGGCAAACGTGGCCTCGGAGCCGGTGAGATTGTTGTCAACAGACGCTACTTCGACGAGTATCTTCAAGACGATTTCGAAAATCCCCGGAACTTTCAAACCAGCGTTATTAAAGAAAAAGAGCTCGACCAGAACGCCGTAAAAGCGATCCAGGACAAAGCTTCAGTTTTTTTCCCTTTTGCGTTGCTTCCAGCCTGGGTCGGTACCTGGCAGCTGCTCCTCGATGATTTTGATGCAATCATCTCCAACACCAGGTCCTCCGTGGAATATGATGTGGATGGGGTCATAATTGAAATTACCGATAATGAGCTCAAAAACGAAATGGGTGCCACACGTCACCACCACTCGTGGCAAATTGCGTACAAAGAAAACATGGAGGCAGCCCACGTCAAGGTAATTGAGGTGCTGCCACAGACATCCCGGTCAGGACGGGTAAATCCGGTCGCACGGGTCGAGCCGACACGTCTCAGCGGTGCCCTCGTCCAACGGGCAACCGCCCATCATTACAAGATGGTGCTTGATAAGGGCATCGGCCCAGGTGCGGTTATTGAATTGACGCGCAGTGGAGAAGTTATCCCTAAAATAGGAGCTGTTATCACTCCTGTCGTTGCCGAATTGCCGAAAGAGTGCCCGAGCTGCGGCTCAGAAGTGGTATGGGACGGCGATTACCTCTACTGTCCAAACACGATTGGATGCCCCTCTCAAATCGCCAACACGCTGGAACATTTCTTTAAAATGCTCAGGCATGTGGACCTGTTTGGGGCAGCATCAATAGAAAAAATGTATGCCAACGGGATTCGCTCCGTAGACCAAATTTATAAACTTACTGGTAACGACTTTGAAAATATGGGCTTCGGGCCAAAACAGTCAGAGAATCTCGTAGAACAACTCAACAGAAGTCGTGCTGAAAAAATTGAGGATTGGCGTTTTTTGAGTGCCTTCGGTGTATTTCGACTGGGTCCTGGCAACTGTGAGAAATTACTGAGCAACTTCCTGCTGCAGGATATCTTCAACTTGAATGAAGAGCAGATCGTTGCAGTGGAGGGCTTCGCAAAAAAAACCGCCACGATAGCCATTAACGGTCTGAAAAGCATAAAGCCGCTTTTCGACGAGCTGTACAGTTTGGGATTTAATCTTGAGTGTACGCCCCTTGTTGAGCAGAGCGACAAGCCCCACAGCCCGATTGCTGGTAAGCAGATCGTTTTTACCGGATCTATGACCCATGGAAGTCGTGATGACATGGAAAAAGAGGCAAAATCCTTGGGTGCCAAGGTGGGCAAAGCCGTTACCGGAAAAACCGATATACTGGTTACCGGAGAAAATGTTGGCGCATCCAAAATGAACGATGCCAAAGCAAAGGGTGTTCAGATCCTCACTGAGGAAGAGTATCTAAATCTCACGCGCTGCTGACAGGTCGGTATGCGTATGCTGATGAATTTGTTTTTGCTTTCTGTGGGTTGAAATCTACCATTTCAACGGAAGAAGCCATATGGATTCGGCAGAACTGCGAGTCTTTTTCATTGGGGACATCGCCGTGGTTGTAAGCTGCCACGCTTTAACAATACTTTTGACAACGTGAAGCCCTTGCAATAGTCCAAAACGATGTCATTCCGGCAGGCGTTAGGCCGGAATCCAGATTCTAACTGTCTGAAAAACCTGGCTCCCCGATAAAGGCATTCGGGGATGACAATTTATTTGCAACTGGCTCAACGTGATAGAAAATACGTAAGGAGGCATCTCTATGTCTGATGAACAATCGGTGACCTGTTCAAAATGCAGTTCCGTATGGCAAAATCTGGGCACCACCAACTGCTGGAGTGGCGATCCGGCCACGGCTCCCCCCAAACCGGGCAACTGTCCCTCTGAAATATGCGGGGATATCGTGAACGAATCCTTTGATCAATACCGTGGTGACAGTGAAGATGCGAAAATCGCCTTTGTTGCGGCTCGCGTGGAAGGGCTCTGCTACCAGCCGGTGCCGGGGAGTGATGCGGTCAACGCCCGCTGGACCCGGGTGGAGGATACCATCGCCTTTGCCACGTTGATGGGGTATAAAAAAATCGGCATGGCAACCTGTATCGGTCTGCTTGATGAGGCTGAGCGGTTGGCGAAGATTCTCACCGCCCAGGGTTTTGAACCGATCAGCGTCTGCTGTAAGGCTGGCAGTATCGACAAGCTGGAACTGGGATTGGCGGAAACCGACAAGGTCCGTCCCGGTACCTTTGAGCCGGCCTGTAACCCCATCGCCCAAGCCGAAATCTGCAACCGGATAGGTACCGACATGAACATCATCGTCGGCCTCTGTGTCGGTCACGACATGCTCTTCAATAAACACAGTAAAGCCCCGGTAACGACCCTTATCGTCAAGGACCGGGTTACGGGGCACAACCCGATTGCGGTGCTGTACGGGCAAAATTTTTATTACAAGCGGCTTCAGAAACAGCGGGTGTTGACCGGAACGGAATAGCCACAAACGGGCGTATGGCCATACGCCCCTACGAATGTGCCATCTTGATTGCAACAGGAAATCAGAACCAATTCCGGCAGGCGGCTATAAAACTCCGGGGAAACTGGCGGTTGCTGCCGAAATGGAGATGGATATAGGAGGCGAGGCAGTTCCGCAACCGGTATCCTTCGTCCCCCAGGCACACCCCCTGTCGGGTAACCCGATAGTTCCGTGCTATCTGGTCCGGCATGGGGGAAATCTCCGAATAGTGAAATTCGTGCCCCCGTGCCGTCTCCCCCCTGCTGCCGGTGATACCATCTTCCGTTAGTTCGACCTGCCGGTAGCCAAGGGCCTTGCGGCGGGGGAGCATGGTGCAGTGTACCGGAAAAATGCCGGTAAACTCCTGACCGCTTTCCTGCTCACTACCACCGATGCCCTGGGTCAGATAAATAAACCCCCCACACTCGGCATAGACCGGCATGCCGGCATCCACCGCCTGCCGGATTGACTCCCCCATAGTTCTGTTCTTACTCAGTCGAGTCCCGTGCAGCTCAGGATACCCCCCCGGCAGGTAGATGCCCCGGATATCAGGGGGGAGCTGGCTGTCGGATAGGGGGGAGAAAAATACTACCTCGCCCCCTGCTTCTTCAAGTAAACGGAGATTGTCCTCGTAGATAAAGCAAAAGGCCTGGTCCCGGGCCACGGCTATTCTGACCGGTGGCTGGTCCGCTTTGTTCTCTTCCGTACGGGGCAGAGGGGAAGGCATCTCTATGGCCAATCGGCTCAGGCCATCCAGATCCAGATACTGCTCCGCCATGTCCGCCAATGCCGTGGTGAATGAATCCGGGAGCGGGTTGTCTTCGGCGGTTACCAACCCCAGATGGCGCGAGGGAATGGCCAGGGACTCGTCCCGGGGGATGCTGCCAAAACAGACAATGCCGGGGCAATAGGTGGCAAGTGCTTCCGCGAGAAGAGCTCCATGGTGTGCCGTGCCAACATTGTTGAAAATCACCCCGGCAATGCGCACTTCAGGATCGAAACCGACGAACCCGGCAACCAGCGGGGCCGCACTGGCAGCCATGCCCCGGGCATTGACCACCAGAACCACCGGTGTGCCGGTCAGGGCGGCAATCTGGGCACTGCTGCCGTTGCGGCTTGAAGAGCCGATGCCGTCAAACAGCCCCATAACCCCCTCAATGATGGCGAGAGAAGCCTTTTCACGGTGAAGGGAAAAGGTTTCACGCACGAAATCATCTCCGCACATCCAGTTGTCGAGGTTGATGGACGGGGAACCGGTCACGGCCCGGTGGTATCCCGGATCGATGAAGTCGGGCCCGCATTTGAAGGGTGCCACGGTCAGGCCCCGGCGGGTCAGTGCCGCCATGATGGCAAGACTGACTGTTGTCTTGCCGCTGCCACTCTGGGGGGCGGCTATCAGGAAACCATGTGTCGTATTCATCGCAGTGACCTTCGCGATCCGCCATACTGGAAGAACGCTATGAGGTGAAATTCATCCTTGTCGTACCCCCGGGGGAAGCCCCCCACCGGGCCGATGGCCCGCAATGTCCTGATCACCTCTTCATCCAGTATGCGGAAACCGGAACTCTCAAGTTGCTGGATGTTGGTGATATCCCCCCGGCGATTGAAGGTGATCCGGATCGGGGTAATCCCTTCGATCCCTTTCATGGCAGCTTCCTGAGGGTAGCGCCAAACGCCGTAGACCGCCCCTTCGAAGCGGCGCAGAAACGAACCGAAAGTGATGTCGTCGCTGTTAAGGAAACGGGTATCCCCTTCGGCTATGTTTTCTTCAAATTTTCGCCGATAGCTCTCTTCCAGTTTTGCCAACCGGTTAGCCTGGGGAAACAGCTGGGGGGGAGTAACGGTACTCGGTTTCCGCTGTTCCTTCGGTTTGAGGAGACTTGACAGCGAAGAACCGGCAGGGACCGCTGCCTGCTCCACTGTCCCCGGGGGAATGCGGGGGGGGGCGGGGGCGGTTCTTGATTGTTGCTGCACCTGGGTGTCCTCCGGTGCCTGACCGCGAGGAGCACTTTCGGCTGTCACCCGGGAACGTGTATCCGAGGAGCGTTTTGGTTCGTGCTGCTTTTCGGGCAGAGGTTTCAGGGTGGGAAGATTCTGGATATCCACATAGATTGGTTCTCTTGGTACGGGCGGTTCCGTCTGGTGAATACAGGATAATCCGATGAACAAACCCACATGGAGGAGAAGGGAGGCGATCAGAAAAAGAGGCAGATGTTTTTCCACCGCGTGTTTACCCATTGAACCGGGCTCTATAGGGGGGGGAGTGGCGTGGAACGGTGCATGGAATCATGGAAGTGAAGATACCTGAATGGTTTCCTGGGTATAGGTACGGGGAGCATCGGTCTGGGGAGATGTCTCCGCCCGGAGATAGTCAAGGATCTCCCTGAGGCTTTCCAGTATGTTATGCTCACCCTTGGGGAACTCCGATGGATCAAGCTCTAGGGTAACCGTACTCTGATATTCGGTGTTTCGGAGGTGATTGAGGAAACGGGTCAACGGCAGGTTGCCATGTCCCGGCATCAGATGCTCCCGATTATGGCCGTAATCGGAAAAATGAATATTACGGATTTTCCCCGAATCGTAGCAGAGAAAAAAATCATTGATGAAGTTGGTTTTTCCTGAGCCCATGTGGGTGCAGTCAAAGGTCATGAAGAGGTTATGCTTCTTGATAAAGTCAACCATCTCCTGGGTGTTGGAGAGAATATTCGGATTGATCTTCCATTTGCCGACCCACGGCATGTTCTCCAGGGTGATCTCAACCGCACCGTTCAGGCCGATGGTTTTCTGAAAATCATCGATGCTGTAGAGCCATCGCCAGAAACCGATTTCACCCCCCATCCAGGAGGGGGGGTGGAAGTTGACCAAGGGGATATTGCACGTGGCAGCCACTTCCACGGAGCGCTTGAGGGAGTCAATGGGCCCCCCCCAGCCGTCCAGTTCCATGAACGGAGAGTGGATGGAGTGGATGGTGATAATTTCCTGAAGGGATGCAATCAGACGGACAACATTCACCCGCTGAAAATCCTGGTTGATGATCAATTCCACACCATCAAAACCGGATTCAGCCGCAAGCTCGAATACACGCTGCAGTGGCAGGGTAAAGAGAGTCCCGGTTGAAAGTGATAAAATCATACCGCATTATTCCCCAATTCCGGAGAAACTGTGAACCGCAAGCTGTTGAATACTTCCCACCGATTCCAGACATTTTTTTAACGTGTGCAGCGAATCTCCATCCAGTTCATCGGGGTCAAGCAGCAGTGAAGGGACGGACGCCGGTTCTGCAACGTGGGCACATTCCTGCTGTAACTGAAATATGTGAAGTGAATGCCAGGCGGTCAGCAGTCGCTCGGCCATTTCCACATCCAGTTCATGGAGTTGGAGCAGGTCGTGGATTCTGTCATGGCTGCCAATGGCTCCACTCCCCCTGAGCAGTGCCAGAGTCGAAAGGGTGGCCCCAAGGGGAGAAATTCCCTGTTCACGAAGGTTGAATTTACCCCGTTCTTCTCCGTGCCGCTCAACTTTAAGCCTTCCCATGAAGTTAAGGCCGTGGGAGAGGGAGGTTATGCGTACCAGCAGGGCGGCAAGTGCCGGGCGACTGCTCCGGAGTGCCGCAGTGGTCATCTGTCTGAATTCCTGGGAGAGGCCTTTGGCCGGGGAAAGGGGAAGCTGATCCAGTAAGCAGGTGAACCATGCCCCTTCACTGTCCGATTGAGCACTCCCGGCACATCTCCGCTGCCATTCGGGCAGGGTCCCCCGCCAGAGCGGATTGCGGGGCGTTATTTCCGGATCAACTGACACGCCGGATTGCTCGAAAAGGTCGTGCAGTACGCTGCAGAAGCGGTCAATGGAGGAGTGCTGCTCCAAACCGATTTCCCCATGGACCACGATAAGCTGGAGCGGGGTGACGGGGGAATACTCCCCACGCCCCGCCGTATCGAGCGCTATGACGGCCATCTCCGGCAATGGGGGGACATCGGTATCCACCAACAGTCTGGCTTTGGCTGTCACGAGAGAACTGATGCACTCCAGAAAGCGGGTACTCAGCTGGTAGAATGCCGCCGCCGATTTAAAGTAGCCAAAGTGCCGGTACAGTCTCGTCGTAACGGCCGTGGTAACCTCTGCAAGGGTCGTTGCTGCCGAAGCACCGTCAATCAGGCCATCCAGTTCGTTGACGAGCTGCCGATGGGCCGCCTGGGCGGTTTCGATTGAGGTGCAGGCCTCCGCAAAGAGGTTCTCGGCATTGATGTCCCGGTATGCAGCAAGCTCCAGTGCCGTGTGTCGGTACCTGTCGGCAAAGCGGGTTGCCGTTCTCCACGAGGTGATCTCACCTCTTTTTGCTGTTAACGGGGTATCCATTATTCCTCGGGGCAGTCATGGACCTGCCGGGTCAGAAAGAGCCGGACCGATTCAGACGGTGGTGCGCTGAGATATGAAGCCGCCACCATCACAATCATGACCAGGGGGGCTCCGATAAGGGCCGATGACGTCAGGGGAAACAGGGTGGAAATAGCCGGTACCACGCTGCCAAACAGGAGTGATGAGATGCTGATGACCAGGCCGGTGAGCATGCCGCAGATGACGCCGGTAGCATTGGTTCGAGGCCACCAGATGCCGAGCAGGAAAGCGGGGAATATGGTGTTGCCGGCCACTGCAAAGGCAAAGGCGGCAATCTCGGCGATCATGCCCCAGGGACGGAAGGTCAGTACCATGACGATGGCTGCCAGCAGCAGAAAAAAACCTTTGGCGGCGTAGATTTTGTCGGATTCGGTTGCTCCCGGTCGGATCAAATGGGGGTAAATATCATAGGAAAACGATGCGGAACCGGTCATCAGCAAGCCGGCCGTTGCCGAAAATGCCGCACTCATCCCCCCCGCAGCCAGTAATCCGACAATCCAGGGGGGCAAGCCGCCCAGACCGGCCACCGAGAGCACAATCATATCGGCGGCATCGTTTCCACCGGCATTGAAGGGGATGTTGTGGCGGGCTTCGATCAGTCGTGCCAGTACTCCGTAGGCCGGTGCTGACCAGTAGATCAGTGCGATAAAAAACAGCCCCCAGACAACTCCCCAGCGGGCATCCCGTATGCCGGGGGTCATATAGAAGCGGGAAAGAACGTGGGGCATTCCGGCCGTGCCGAACATCATGGTGAAACAGAGGGCGAACCATTGGAACAGAGTGGTGTCGGCAAACGGCTCGGACCAGTTTACTCCAAACTGCTGCTGAAGCTCGCCGATAGCCGCCCCATAACCGAATTGGGGAAGAATCCAGAAATAACCGAGTTTACGGGTCAGGAACATCAAGGGAAGGATAAAAGTGGTAATAAGGATAAAGTATTGCAGCTTCTGGTTGCGTGCCGTCCCCATCAAGCCGGAAACCACCACAAACGAGACGAAGAGGGATGTCCCCAGGGCTACGGCCGGGATATAGTCGATATTGAACAGCCAGGAGACCATCAGGGCAATGCCACGGAACTGGGCAACGCAGTAGATGACCGTGATTACGATGGAAATCAGCGCGGCTATGGTACGGGCCCCGTCGGATTCATAGCGGAATCCGACAAAGTCGGGGGCGGTAAATTTGCCGAAACGGCGAATCTGGGTGGCTATCAGCACCAGCAGCAGCACATAGCCGCCGGTCCATCCAACCACATAGGACATGGCAAAATAGCCTTTCAGGTAGAACATCCCCGCCAGGCCGAGGAAGCTGGCGGCACTCATCCAGTTACTGGCAATGCCGGCTCCAATGCCGATTCGTCCGGCGTAACTTCCCCGGAATCCGTACTCGGTCGCATGGCGTTTTCTGTTGCGAAGTCCGGAAAGAATCAACACCGCAAACATGCCGACCACAATTGCCAGTGGCAACAGTTGTATCGTTCCGCCCCCCATATCAGTCATCCTCCCCGGAGTCAGGATTCAGGCGAAAGCGCAGGGATCCCTCCTGGGATTGTATCGCATGCCGGTCCATCCAGAAATTGAAAAGTGCGCAGAGCAGTATAAACCAGAGTGGCAGCAATTGGCCACTGAGCCAGAACTGAATCGGAAGATTGAAAAAAGTCAGATCTTCGAGAAGCAGTTCCGAATAGTTCACTTCAAGGAGATAGGAAAAAAGCTGAAAACCGACAATGGCCAGGAACCATCCGGAAAGAACCAGTTTGATAACCCGCACCTCACCCTTCATGGCCACTCCCCGTGGCCGGAAAAAACCTGGTGCATATGGTTCTGGTCTGGACATGCAGACACTCCTTTCCGCGTGGTTCAAGCTCGACGGTAATGGACGTAATAGATGGGCTGACCCAGGTCAAGAAACCGCCGCATATATTTTGACAGGGGATACCCTTCAAGGGTATGGCGAAATGGATCGGGAGCCAGTTGATTTATGAAGCCGGGTTGTGCCGTCATGAATTCGGCGACGTCAAGGCCGTAATCGACAAAATCGGTGGAGAAGTAAAAATCGGCGTCTGGTTGCATAAACGGATGCAGGTAACTGACAAACCCACTGTTGACCAGACGTCTCTTTCGGTGGCGCAGTTTGGGCCAGGGGTCCGGACAGTTGATGACAACCGTGCGGAGTGAACCGAGCGGAACACAGGCTTCGATAAAGCTACGGGCTTCGGCACGGAGCACCCGGACGTTGGTCAGACCCGCCTTGTCAACCCGCTTGCAGGTTTTTATGCACCCCTTGTTGTAAAAATCCAGGGCAATAAAGTTGGTCGTGGGATGAAGTGCCGCCATCTGAGTAATAAAATCACCCACTCCACAGCCAATTTCCAGGGCAAGTGGATTGTCATTGGCAAATATTTCTCCCCACCGGGGGGAGGGTTCACTCTCTTCCCACGGCAGAAAAGTGGGAGAGGTATTCGGGATGAGCATGAAACGGTCCTTGATAATGGATATAATGCTGGGACTGTAGCATAACTTGCGAGCTGACGGGAGTGATTTTTCACTTTGCCTCCCGGCGTAAAGAACACACTAATTTTTCTTAACGTAAATATATGTTAATTATACGTTTTCTTGCTGTTTTTGTCGAGTTGTTATATGATGAGTTGTGAAATGATTTTCTCCGAGATCGTGATGTGGCTGTTTCTGGCGGTGTCCGGCTTTTTCCGGTAAGCTCTGCCGGAAAAAGCGGGTGGTGGCATGTTGAATAAAAAGAACGTTGGATCGAAAGCGATGCCTGAAATTTCTGAACCCTTGTGCAATCTTCCCCCCGGGGGGGGCGTTGACCGGAAGACGTCTGTTTCTCCCTCCCACCAGGAGGATGGTGTTTTTAGAGCTATCTTTGAACAGCTTGGGGATGCGGTCGTACTCTTTGACCTGCCTGGCTGTGTCATCCGTGAGGTAAATCCCGCGGCAGAACGTTTTTTCGGCTATTGCCGTCATGAGCTTGTGGGGCAGAGTGTGGAGACGTTGATTGACGGAGCTGCGGGGGGAGGTTTTGCTGAGGTCGTTGCTACCATGGGGGAAAGTGGTGGGTTCCGCCTTTCTTTTGCAACGTGTCAGCGAAAAAACGGCAAGCCGCTCTGTGCCAGTCTGCAGGGGCAGCTCATGGAACTGCAAGGAGCCGATGTGGTCTACTGTGTTATCAGGGATGTTACCGAACAGACCACCATGCAACAGGAAATGGCAGAGTTCCAGTCAAAGCTCATTTCGGCCAACAAGCTTGCATCATTTGAAACGTTCGTAGCGGCAGTCATCCATGAAATTAATAATCCCAATAATTTTATCATGATAAATTCCACGCTTCTCTCCACTCTCTGGGAACGCTCCTTCCCCATCATCGCCCGGTATGCTGAAGATGATGCCCATTTTGAGATATCAGGAATGAATATCGATCAATTGCGCGAAACCGTGCCGAATCTTTTTGAAGGGCTCAAACGGGGGTCGCGGCGGATTAAAAATATCGCTGATTACATGAAATTAATCGTAAAAAACGACAGCGGAATCAAACGGGGACAGAGTGATGCCACATAAATGGGGTTATAATGAAAATTGCTAACAACGCACTTTTTACCATCATGCTGGTTGATGATGAAAAAGAAATCCTTTACAGCGTAAAAGTCATGTTTAACTGTGCCGGTTTTTCCAATATCATAACCGTTAACGACAGCAGGAATGTTATGGCACTTCTGGATGAACACCAGATCTCTCTGGTCGTTCTCGATCTTTCCATGCCCCACGTGACCGGACTCGAAATTCTCAAAAAAATGCAGCTGTTGCATCCCGGCATACCGGTGATTGTTATGACGGCAATAAACCAGATTGAAACAGCTGTGGAGTGCATGAAGCTTGGTGCCCTGGATTTTTTTGTCAAGCCGGTTGAGGAGAGCAGGTTGCTGGCAAGTGTAGCCCGGGCGATGGAGGTCCATGAGCTGAAGTATGAAGCGATCCGGCTCAAGAATAATCTGCTTTCGGACCAGGTTCATAACGAGGAGGACTTTTCCGGGATCACCACCGG
Organism: uncultured Geobacteraceae bacterium; assembly: GCA_903901875.1. Classification (GTDB taxonomy): domain Bacteria; phylum Desulfobacterota; class Desulfuromonadia; order Geobacterales; family Pseudopelobacteraceae; genus JACRCG01. The sequence continues at coordinate 32,563 of CAIUSO010000038.1, forward strand.
TAACGGGAAAATGAAGAGAATTTTCCAGTATGTGGAGGCCATATCACGCACCAGACAGCCAGTTCTCATTACCGGTGAGACCGGAGTGGGGAAGGAACTGATTTCCCGTGCGATCCACCGTATCAGCGGGAGAGTTGGCAAGTTTGTTGCGGTCAATGTGGCCGGTCTGGATGACCAGATGTTCTCCGATACTCTGTTTGGCCACCTGCGTGGCGCGTACACCGGTGCCCACCAGAAGCGGGAGGGGCTTATGGCCCAGGCGGCGGGGGGGACCATCTTTCTTGACGAAATCGGTGACCTCGGCTTGCAGTCTCAGGTAAAGCTGCTGCGACTTCTTCAGGACCATGAATACTTCCCCCTGGGGTCCGATGTGCCTCGTCGAAGCGATGCCCGGGTGATTGTGGCCACCAACAAGAACCTGGAAAAACTGATACAGGAAGGGCTGTTTCGTCAGGATCTCTACTACCGGTTCAGTGCCCACCATGTGCAGATACCCCCGCTCCGTGAGCGTATTGGTGACATTCCGATGCTGGTGGATCGTTTTCTTACGGAAGGGGCCGCTACCCTTGAAAAACCCAAGCCAACGATCCCCCCTGAACTGTATACCTATCTGGAAAAATATGATTTTCCTGGTAACATCCGTCAACTCCAGTCGATGATTTTTGACGCCCTGGCGTGTCATACCAGGGGTATTCTCTCTATTCAAGGCATCCTCAAGGTGGTCAATCCGACCGGCAACATACCCCCCGTAGCAGAGCCCACATCATCACCTCGCCGATTTTTCAACGGGGAAAATGGCGAACGTCCCATGACGCTGGAAGAGGCTGAAGCTTGCCTCATTGATCAAGCCCTTGAATTTTCCGGCGGTAACCAGAATCTTGCTTCGACTTTTCTCGGTATCAGTCGCCAGGCATTAAATAAAAAAATATCCCGCCGGAAAAATAAATGATTCATTTTCCGTCAACTGCCATAAATTTTGACTTCCCGCCATCTCATATGCTAAAATAATCCACTTTAAACTTTAGTTTTCGGAGGTATTCAGTCATGTTCAAGGGAAGCATTGTAGCCATAGTGACGCCGTTCAAACAGGATGGAACGGTTAATTTTGATAAACTCCGCGAGTTGGTCGAATTTCAGATCGAGAACGGAACCGATGCCATTGTCCCCTGTGGTACCACCGGTGAGGCCTCCACACTTGATTATGACGAGCATCTGGCGGTTGTCAAAGCGGTGGTTGAGCAGGTTGGCAAACGCGTCCCGGTCATTGCCGGTACCGGATCCAACAGTACGGCAGAGGCAATCGAGATTACCCAGAAGGCCAAGGATGTGGGGGCCGACGGTGCCCTGCTGGTGACCCCCTATTACAATAAACCGACCCAGGAAGGGCTCTTCCGCCACTATATGGCGGTTGCCGATGCCGTGGCTCTCCCCCAGATTCTCTACAACGTACCGGGGCGTACCGGTGTTAACCTGCTTCCCGAGACAGTTGCCCGTCTGGCACCCCATCGCAATATCGTTGCCATCAAGGAGGCCACCGGGTCCCTTCAGCAGGGATCCGAGGTGATTGCGCTCTGCGGTGACCAGATTGACGTCTTTTCCGGTGATGATTTCATTACCTTCCCCATGATGGCCTGTGGTGCCAAAGGGGTTATTTCGGTGTTGGCCAATATCATGCCACGGACCGTTGCCGATCTGGTTGATGCTTTTTTTGCCGGTGATTACGAGACGGCCCGTCAGCTCCACCTCAAGACTCTGAAAATCGGCAGTGCCATGTTTATTGAAAGCAACCCGGTACCGGTTAAAACCGCTCTGGAGTTGATGGGTAAGGCCTCCGCCGATGTGCGCCTGCCCCTCTGCCCGCTGGGAGACGCCAACAAGGCAAAGCTTGCCGCCATCATGAAAGAATATAATCTGATATAACCAGAGGGTTCCCATGATTAAAATAGCCGTGTGTGGAGCTGCCGGACGGATGGGGCAGCGTATTATCAATTCAATTGTTGAGGCGGAAGGGGTTCAGTTCAGTGGTGCCCTGGAGCGTCCCGAACATCCCCGTATCGGTGAAGATGCCGGGGTCCTTGCCGGTTATGGTGCCACCGGTGTACTCATTACCGACAATCTTTCCGCCGTTCTTGCCGGCTGTGATGTGCTGATCGACTTCACCTCCCCCAAGGTGTCGCTGAAAAATCTGGAAATGTGCGCCCTGCACAAAAAGTCAATCGTTATCGGTTCCACCGGTTTCACCCCCGAGGAGCGACTCTTTGCCCAGGAACTTGCCCGGGAGATCCCGGCGGTTCTGGCCCCCAATATGTCGGTCGGTGTCAACGTCTGTTTCAAGGTGCTGAAGGATGTTGCCAAAACCCTGGGGGACGATTTCGATGTGGAGATCGTCGAATTGCACCATAACAAGAAAAAGGATTCACCCTCCGGTACGGCCGTTCGTATGGGAGAGGTGGTGGCCGACGCCCTGGGGCGGGATTACAACAAGGTTGCCACCTATCACCGCGAGGGGATCTGCGGTGAGCGGACCAAAGAGGAGATCGGCATGCAGACCGTCAGGGGGGGAGACATCATTGGCGAACATACGGTGTACTTCATCGGCATGGGGGAACGCATCGAGATTTCCCACCGGGCCATGACACGGGACATGTTTTCCCGTGGGTCCGTACGGGCAGCGAAATGGGTGGTTGGTAAAGCCCCCGGTCTCTATGATATGCAGGATGTTCTTGGGCTGAAATAATATAATTTTGTGGAGGATGTTCCAAATATGGCAAAAATTAACGATAATTATCTGAAACTGAAAGCTGGCTATCTTTTCCCCGAAATCGGTCGCCGGGTGCGGGCTTTTGCAGAAGCCAACCCGACCGCCAAGGTCATCCGCCTTGGCATCGGCGATGTAACCCGTCCCCTGGCCCCCGCGGTGCTGAAGGCGTTCCACGACGCCGTTGACGATCTTGCCACCACCGAGCGTTTTGCCGGTTACGGCCCGGAGCAGGGGTACGACTGGCTGATTGACACCATCATTGAAAAATCATATACGCCCCGGGGAGTGGAGCTGAAAACCTCAGAAATGTTCATTTCCGACGGTTCCAAGTGTGACTGTGCCAATATTCTCGATATCTTTGCCATGGACAATGTGGTTGCCATTGGTGACCCGGTCTATCCGGTCTACAATGACACCAACGTCATGATCGGTCGTACCGGTGAGGCCGATGAAAAGGGGTACTATCAGGGTGTTGTCTACCTGCCATGTAACGAGGCCAACGGCTTCATCCCGGCACTGCCGACCGGTAAAGTGGATATCATCTATCTCTGCTTCCCCAATAACCCCACCGGTGTGGTGGCTGACAAGGCCGAGTTGAAGCGGTGGGTTGATTATGCCATTGCCAACGATGCGGTGATCTTCTTTGATGCCGCCTACGAAGCCTTTATCACCGACCCGGCCATCCCCCATTCTATTTATGAAATAGAAGGGGCCAAACAGTGCGCCATTGAATTCCGCTCTTTTTCCAAAACCGCCGGTTTCACCGGAGTGCGGTGCGGTCTGGTCGTGGTTCCGGAAGAGGTGATGGGAACGACCCCTTCCGGCGAGAAATACAGCTTCAACAAACTCTGGCTTCGTCGCACCACCACCAAGTTCAACGGTGCCTCCTACCCGGTTCAGCGTGCTGCAGCGGCGGTCTATTCGGAACAAGGGTGGCAGCAGACCAAGGAAATAATCGATTATTACATGGAAAATGCCCGTATTATCCGTGAAGGGCTTACGGAAGCGGGAGTGACCATCTTTGGCGGTGTCAACGCCCCCTATATCTGGCTGAAAACTCCGGCGGGCATGACCAGCTGGGATTTCTTCGACAAGCTATTGACCGAGTGCCATGTGGTCGGCACACCGGGAAGTGGTTTCGGCCCGAGCGGTGAAGGGTATTTCCGCCTGTCAGCCTTCGGCAACCGGGACAACGTTGTCGAAGCGGTCGAGAGGATAAAGAAAAACTTGAAGTAGTACAGGGGAGGGTGTCCATGGTGACACCCTTACTTTGTGGGGGAAGGCATGATCAAGCTGTTCCGGGCAGGCCTGTTGTGTATGCTGCTGTTATGTGGTTGTTCGTGGGACGGGACACCGACACGGAGTAATGATATCACTCCGTTGACGTCAATCGTCATAACCGCTGACTACAGCTCCATTGCTGCCAAAACATCAATGCCGTTCAAGGCCATGGGCAATTATTCCGGTGAGTTTAGTCGCGATATTACCGACAGGGTGACCTGGACCAGCGATACGCCCGCGCGGGCCGCATTTAATAATCCGTCGTACCCAAGCCGGATATCGGGTCTTACCGCGGGTGCGGTGCAGGTTACTGCGTCCGTAGGTACCATTACCAGCAGTACAACCGTGACGGTCACTTCTGCTACCATCAGTTTGGTGACACTATCGCCCACGACCCCCTCGGTTGCCCAGGGACTTTCCGCCACCTTCACGGCACAGGGAACCTTTTCCGACTCCTCACATCAGGACATAACATTTGATGCCACCTGGACCTCAGGGACGCCTGCCGTTGCGACGATCGGTACCACGCCGGCTCCCATAGTGTCTGTCACCTCCAAAACGCTCGGGACAACCCAAATAACCGCAACCTTTGACGGCAAAAGTGACAGTACGACGTTGACCGTTACGGCACCTGTCCTGCAAAGCATTGCCGTCTCGTCAAAAAACGGTGCCACATCACTTCCCACCATGTCAAAACTCGGATTTACGGCATCCGGTACCTATTCCAATGGCGTGGTCGCCGATGTCACTTCCCAGGTCACGTGGAGCTCCGACAGCAGCACGCTCGCAACCATTGATACCACCGGTACGGTCACTGCTCTGTCCCCCGGTACGGCTACCATCACTGCGACATTGGGGACCATCGCGGGGAGTGCACCCCTGAAGGCCACCGGTGGTACCTTGAGTTCATTCACCCTGAGTCCCGCTACGGTGAGCCTGGTGAAAAATTTCGGCACCTTTGTAACTGCCACGGGAAGCTTCAGCAATGGCACATCACGGGATATCAGCCGGGTACTCAGTTGGAGACCGGCAGACGCTTCATTTGTTAACGTGAGTTCGTCAAGTATCAATAGCACCTGGCTGAAGCCGCTTAAGGCAACCACCACCACGTCAGGAATCGTCATTACTGCCACGGCACCTGCCACTGCGGAGAGCGCAAAAACCGCTACTACCAACGTGACGGTAACTGACCTGACCGCGAGCTTGAATACTGTTACTCTCTCTCCCGGTACCGTGGGGGTTGTTGCCGGTGCCGGCAGTCGTCTCTCGCTGGCCGCTAATTTTAACGGGAGCGGTCAGGATGTCACAGCCGTTGCTACCTGGAGTTCCAGCGATACCTCGAAAGTTACCGTCGAGAACGGTGTTGTGTTTGGAGGTCGCATTACCGGTGTTACTGCCGGCAATGCGACCGTTACCGCCAGTTACGGGGGGAAATCTGACACAAGCACCATTAGGGTCACGGCACCGGTTATCCAGTCCTTGACTATTTCAGGCCCTTCTTCAATAGTTGCCGGTAACCAGTTCGCCTACTCGGCAACGGTGCTTTATGGTGATGGTTCTCAAATCAATGTGACGGATCTGACTTCCTGTTCCTGGAGTGTGGATAAAGCAAATGTTGCCGTTCTCGCCACTGCCCTTTCCCAGCCGGGGCAGTTTGTGGCGGTTGACGTCGGAACGGCAACTATCACGGCAACCTTTGGCGGTCTGACCAAAACGGCGGCCATTACCGTTACCGGAAATTAGATTCTTTATGTACAGAGGATTGCACCCAATGAGGCATACCTGCCGGTTATCCATACTCACCTTCATGACCATACTTCTCTTCACCGGCACGGCGGTTGCTCAGTCCCCGGGCCCCTATGCGGGGCTTTTCGCGGGGGGAAATGTGCCGGGAAGTTCCACCGCCAGTGATGGGGGGGGCGACTTTGGTATCTCCTTTACCCCCTCAATTCAGGGGAGTGCCGTCCTTGGCTGGAACCTGGAGCCGGGGAGTTCCGTGGGTGAGGGGAGGGTCGAGCTTGAATACAGTCATCGGAGCAACCGACTCGACCGGGTGACCTTTGTTGAGGGGAGTGTTGCCGGTGGAGGGGAACTGACTTCCGACAGCTTGCTCTTTAACTGCTTTGCCGTTTCCCGCGAAGAGGGGCAGTATCATCCCTATCTCGGCGTGGGGGCCGGGGTCGCCCGTGTCGTGGCGGCTAACCTGACCGTGTCCGGTCAGCCTTTCAGTAACGACTCCAGCATCGTTTTTGCCTATCAGGCCGGCATCGGCCTTGACATCAACCTGACGGATCGCCTGACCCTTGACCTCGGCTATCGTTTTTTCGCTACCAGTCCGGTACGGTTCACCGAGGCCAGCGGCCAGATATTAGAAATGGGATACGCCAGTCACGCCGCTGTTATCGGCATAAAAGCGGGATTTTGATCCATCCCGTATATTCTTATCCCCCCACATCCCAAGGAGTACCTACGGTGAGTCGTTCTTTCGCCCGCTATTATAAATTTATGGTAACGCTGTTAATGGCGGTGGTTCTGTGCCAGCCCGTAACAGCCAAGCCCGCTTCCGCCCAGGAGATTATCCCCCCCTATCCACCGCTGGTCTATGGCTATACGTCGGTTAAGGTTTTTGATAATCAGGGGCGGTTTGTCGGCAGGATTTTGCCGGAAAAACGCTACTGGGTTTCCATTGACCGCATTCCACAATTTCTGCAAAAGGCGGTGGTGGCCGTTGAGGATTCCCGCTTTTATGAACATAGCGGCATAGACTATCGGGGCATCGCCCGGGCCATCGTGAAAGATGTGGTGAAACGGAGGATGGCCGAAGGGGGCTCGACCATCACCCAGCAGCTGATCAAAAACCGCTATCTCTCCAGTGAAAAAACCCTCGGGCGTAAAATCGATGAAGCCCGCATGGCCATGGATTTTGAACAAAAATACAGCAAGAAGCAGATTCTTGAGATGTATTTTAACGAAATCTATTATGGTAACGGTGCCTGGGGCATAGGTCAGGCGGCCCGTCTCTATTTTGACAAGGCACCCGAAGAGTTGAATGATGCCGAATGCGCCCAGTTGGCCGGGGTGCAGAAGAATCCGGGGCGCTACAATCCCCTGGGAAAAGGGGATGACGTAACCAAACGGCGGGATGTGGTGCTGAAGCGGATGGTGGATCTGAGCATGATCAGTACCGTGCAGCAGGAACAGCTCCGTGCCCGGCCCGCTTCAGTGACTCCACCGGGACAGGCCCCCCACTATCTGGCCCACGTAAAGAATAAATTGTTTGAACGGTATGGCTCCGAAGTCATTGAACTGGGGGGGCTTGAAGTAACGGCTGCCCTGGATCTCAATCTGCAAAAACAGGCGGAACAGGTGGTGAGTGAAGGGGTGAAGCGGATTTCACCAAAACTACAGGGTGCACTACTCTGTCTTGACCCGATTACCGGCGATATTCTGGCAGCGGTTGGGGGTGTTGACATAAAACAGGCCGCCTTTAACCGGGCCTTTGTCGCCCAGCGTCAACCCGGATCGACCATCAAACCGCTGATTTATGCTGCGGCCCTCGACAATGGCTTTACGGCCGGTTCCCGGTTTGATGACACGCCCGTGGCCTATGGCCGGGGGAATGGTGAACAGTGGAAACCCCAGAATTACGGCCGGGAACTCTACGGTGAGCAGAGTCTCAGAAAAGCCCTTGCCAGCTCCAACAACATCATTGCCGTCAAATTACTTGATGCGGTGGGGGTGCCGAACTTTGTCGATTTTGCTGCCAGATTTGGGCTCACGCTCCGGAGTGAAAATGGTCTTTCTCTGGCACTCGGGACCTCCGAAGTGACCCTGAATGATCTGGTCAGGGCCTATACACCGCTGGCCAACGGTGGTTCCCGTACGGAGGGGAGGGTGATCCTCCGGGTCTATGACCGGACCCGCCGGAGCTGGTTGGAGAGTCCGCCGGTGTCGTCACCGGTGCTGTCACCTGCCACCGCGTTTATTACTACCCAGATATTGAAGGATGTTCTCACCGTTGGCACCGCCCGGAACCTGAGAAAGTTTGCCGCAGCGTATCCCTCGGCGGGAAAAACCGGTACCACCGACGACTATCGGGATGCCTGGTTTGTCGGCTACACCCCCCACCTGGTAACCGGTGTCTGGGTCGGCTATGACAAGCCGAAACCGGGGGGTAAGGGGTTTACCGGTGGTGCCATTGCCGCTCCGATCTGGGAGCGTTTCATGCGTAAGGCGGTATCGGTGCGCCCTGGCGGAGATTTCCCAAAACCGGATACGGTGGTGGCGGTTCCGGTTGATCCGGTGACCGGTTGCCGGGCGGCTCCCGGGAGCAGGGATACGCGGGATGAGTTTTTCCTTATCGGGACCGAACCTGATGTGGAGTGTGGTGGGGAGGATACCACGGATGACGACGATGGGGGAGATGAAGAGTAATCTGCCCCAGAACTGGTGAGGCGGTATATGCAATTGGAAATTTGCCCGAAATGCTCCTGTCGGCACCCGGTTCCGGTCGACATTTGCCCCCATTGTGGAGTTATCTATGCCAAGGTGGCAGAGGTTGACGCCCGAAGATCCCATGAAGAGGTTAGTACTCCACCGGGGAGGATGGGACAACTCCTCTTCGCCGCCAAAGGGGGAGAAAACGTTACCGTTATTGGCATCAAGGCGGTTTTTCTTGCGGTGTTGTCCCTGTATGGTGTCAAGCTGATTCGCACACCAATTCTGGCTTTTCCCGATTCGGGGTGGTGGCTGCACGGGGTAAATCTGGTGTTCCACGAAGCGGGCCATGTTCTGTTCATGCCCTTTGGTCGCTTCGTCCACCTGCTCGGTGGTACGTTGGGTCAATTGCTGGTTCCGGCGGTGGTGACGGGAGCGTTTCTCCGCAGGCGTGATATCTTTGGAGCAGTGGTTGGTACTTGGTGGCTGGGTGAGAATTTTCTTGATAGTGCGCCCTACATTAACGATGCCCGTGCCCTGCAGTTGATGCTGCTGGGCGGAGTTACCGGCAGTGAGGTGGAGGATTACCACGACTGGGAAGGGGTGCTTGGCCGTATGGGAATGCTTCAGTATGACCACACACTGGCCAGAATTGCATTTACCACGGGCTCGGTACTTATGCTGGCTGCCATGGTGTGGGGATGTTATATTCTCTGGAAAGAATATGCAGGACGGTATCGAAGCTGACCTCTGGTCGCGACTGGATAAATAATGAACCATAAAATAATCGCCCTGGCTGGATGGCTGGCCATGGTAAGTGCCTTTGCCTCTATCCCCCTGGCCTATCTGGCTTTCAAACTGGAGGGGAGTACCGAACAGACCGCTACCTTGGGACTTTTGATGATCCAGGTGGTTGGGTTGCTGCTGTTCGTGGCCATTACCCTCCTCCTTAAAAAAATCCTCAACCACGTATTCAGCTTCCATCAGACGGACCGGAGTATTGAATTGATGATCCTGGCCAATGTGGTGGCAACGGTGTGTGTCATTGGCGGGATGTTCTTTCCCCCGTTCAGGGATTCGGCCGGAATGGCTGCACTAGTACTGATGGTGTTTGAGGGGGTGGTACAGATCCGCTTCGGCTACCAGTTATTGAAACTCCCCAGTTCGCTGGGAGGACTGCACAAGCCGTTCTGCTACCTGAATATTGCCACGGGGATTTGTGAAGCGTCCGTCGTGCTGGTGCTGGCAGGTGTTGTGGTCAGTGCCATCTCTGACCTGATGCTTGCTACCATTTTCTTTAATGTACTCACCTGTCTGAAAACCGCAGACCAGGCCGGAAAAACGGCGTTGGATAAATAACCGCCACTGTTGTCAGTTAGAAAATTGCATGGGGGAAAACTCTGCCTTATGCAAAAAAATGACCGGACAACGCTGAATAACCGCCCCGGGGAGCCTCTGGAATAGGGGCGGGGAGTTGATTTTTCGTATCATCGTGAGTATCATTGCTGCAGACGATCAAAAAAGGAGTCACTCATATGCCATTTCCCTCATCTCCACGCAGCACCTCCTATCCCCGCACCATGGAAACGACGCAAAGCAATTCGCTGGGAGCAGTCTACGGCTGGATGGCCGCCGGTCTCTGTCTGACCGCTTTCGTCTCATTGGCCGTCGCAAGTTCCCCCTCTCTGTTCAATGCGCTTTTTGCCAACAGGATGCTCTTCTTCGGTCTGATTATCGCCGAACTTGGTCTGGTGTTCGCCATCGGCGGTTTTGCCGTCCGCATGGGAACGGCGACGGCGGCCCCTCTGTTCCTGCTCTATTCGGCCCTCAATGGAGTGACGCTGTCGGGGATATTTCTTGTGTATACCGGCCAGTCCATATCTTCCGCCTTTTTTACCACCGCCGGTACCTTCGGTGCCATGAGTCTCTACGGAATGGTGACCAAACGGGATCTGACCTCCCTCGGCTCCTTCTGCTTCATGGGACTGATCGGCGTTGTCATCGCATCGGTGGTGAATATTTTTCTCCACTCAAATATGCTTCAGTTCATGGTCAGCGGCATCGGCCTGATCGTGTTTATCGGGTTGACCGCCTATGATACCCAAAAGCTCAAGGGGGTAACGGGTGGTGCCGCCGTCGCTGGTGCTTTGGCCCTCTACCTCGATTTCATCAACATTTTCCTGATGATTCTTCAGCTGTTTGGTGACCGGAGAGAGTAAAACGGTTACCTCTTGACCGGTCGCTCAATTTCTCGACAGGAGTCCCATGTCAGCTTTTTCTCTTTCCGAACTCACGGGGGGCATAGTGCCCCCTTTCTCAATACTGTTATCCGTATTAAAACTGTTTATAATTCCGGTAGGGGGCGGCATCCCTGCCGGCGTTCTGCTTGCCCAGGCAAAGGGTGTTGTCTGGCCGGTCACCGCGCTGCTCTACCTGGTCTCTGACATGGCCCTGGCTCTGGCCTTTGAACCGATCCTGCGGGGTATGGCCGCAGTGGTCAGAAGGATTCCCCTTCTCACCCGTTTCAGTGCCCTGCTAAAAGCGGCAACGGCCCGCAGCACTGCCCACCTGGGGGGAACCAGCTCCGGTCCCCTGGCACTCATCATAATCTCTTTTGGAGTAGATCCCATGACCGGGCGAGCCACCGCCCATGCAGCCGGCCACGGTTTTATCGCCGGTTGGGCCATAGCCATCGCCGGTGATATGCTCTATTTCGCCGTAATTGCCCTATCAACCGTCCGGTTGAACCGCTATTTCAAAGATCCGAACACCACCATGCTGATTGTTCTGGCGGCCATGTTCCTGGTGCCTGTTCTGATCCGCTCCGTTCGCAGTAAAATGGTTTCCCGCCAGGGTGACGGTAATAGTTCCGCCGAGACAAAGACGGCGCATCATTAGCCGGTAGCTTGGGCAAAGCGGAGCGTGCCCAACCCACCGAGTCAACCTACCTGAAAACTGACCTGGAGGCACCCGGTTCATCTTGACTAACCTTTTTCAACACAGTCCCGGTATTGTCGATTAATTCGTACGTAATTGCCGGAGTTGTTATGGTGTCCGCATTGATTCTTTTGAAATCAATTTTGGCAATGGTGCCACTGCCGTAAAAATTTTTTGTTGTGACAGCTGCAATTATTATAATGCCCGGACTTGTAGTATTGGCAGCCACTAATGCATCGGCCACAAAAGCACCTTGAGTTACTACCGGGGTTGCATACGAATCTGTTGCATAATGGATGGTGATACTCATGCCTGCCAACCCCTCCATGTTGTGTGCCTCGATCACATAGGTATCAGCATTTTCAGCTGGAACGATAGTAATGAGAGCTTTTGCCTGGCTATCATTCTTTCCACCCGCTGTATCAGCGGTTGTGCTGGTATTGTTGCCACTGCTTTCACCACATCCAAAGATGGTAAGCAATGCGGTGATGAGCAGTCCACACGTGACTATTTTAATTATGCTCATTACTCTTCTCCCGTCAAGAGGCTCTTGCAAAAGTCCAAAACGATGTCATTCCGGCAGGCTTTAGGCCGGAAGCCAGATTCTAACTGTCTGAAAAACCTGGATACCCGATAAAGGCATTCGGGTATGACAATTTATTTGCAACTGACTCGGTAATAATAACATTCGTGCAACCGATACTGAAGTAGTATTTGATCCGAGATATGCGTCCCGAATAGTCATGATGGATACGGGTTCATCCGTTGAAACACGTTGAAGGATAAACTACGGCCTCCGCCCATCCCCCGGTTTCCCCCTACGGGGGTTATGGTGGAAATATCCCCCACTCCCGTGCTACACTCCCCGCCAGCTTATCCATCACCACCCCACAGGTTACCGACATGATCTCGTCTGAAACAGTTGCACGGCTGGAGTTTGATAAAATCCGTGCCGAAATATCACGCCATGCCCACAGTCCCTGCTCCGTTGCCCGTATTGACACCATTGGTCCTTTGGACGATCCGGGGCAGATTGGTACCATCTCCGGGCGTATCGCTGAAATCAGGACTCTGGAGCGTTCCGGCATCGGTCTTGCCTTGGGGAGCTTTGAGGATATCCGCCCTTCGCTTGAACAGCTTCGTCCCCAGGGGGCCATTCTGCCCCCCCTTGATCTGCTGCTGTTTATTCCGGTACTTCGGCTCTACGCCGCTTTGGGACGGCAGTGCGGCTACCGTGAAGATATTCCGCTTCTCAATTCCATTGTCCCCCGACTGCGGGGCTTTCCCGATATACTGGAGCCGCTGGCTGCCTCCATTGATGTTGATGGGAGTATCATGGACTCCGCTTCGGTGCTGCTGAAAGATATCCGGCGGGCCAAACGGGGGCTTGCGGGACGGATTCGAAAAAAGATCGAGGAGATCGTCCGGGGGAGCGGTATTGAAAAATTTCTGCAGGATGATTTCATTACCCAACGATCGGGGCGGTGGGTCATTCCGGTACGGATGGATTCCAAAGGAATGGTCAAGGGGGTGGTCCATGATGTTTCCTCTTCCGGTGAAACCGCATTCATGGAACCCCTTGAAATTATTCCCTTCGTCAATGAGCTGGAAAACCTGGCAGCCGAAGAGAAAGCCGAGGAGATTCGTATTCTTCGGCAGCTGTCCGGCTGGCTGCGGGAGGATGGTGAGCAGATTGCCGCCTGCTTTGAAACCTTGCTGGAGCTGGATCTGCTGAATAGTATGGCCCGGTTTGCCATCGATTTTGATCTGGAACCGGCCCGAATCAATGAACGTGGCGAGCTGGTCCTGGTGGATGCCCGCCATCCGCTGCTGCTGATGCTGCAACGGCGGGGGGTACTCCGGAGTGTGGAGCCGCTCTGTCTCTCGCTGGGGGCACCCCATTCCGATGCCCCTTCGGTTATGGTGATTACCGGCCCCAATGCGGGGGGGAAGACCATCGCCCTCAAGACCGCCGGGATGTTGACCCTGATGGCCCTTTCCGGTCTGCCGGTCCCGGCCGGACCCCGTTCCACTTTTCCGCTGGTCGGCTCCCTGTTGGTGGATATCGGCGATGAGCAGTCCATTGAACAGAGTCATTCGACCTTTTCGGCCCATGCGGCACGGATTGCCGCCATTATCGGTGAGAGTGGGCCCCGCACGCTGGTGCTTCTCGATGAACTGGGTGCCGGTACGGAGCCGCTGCAGGGGGCTGCCATCGCCTGTGGGGTGCTCCATGAACTGCAATTGAAGGGGAGTATGGTGCTGGCTACGACCCACCTGAGTGATATCATCGGTTTTGTCCATGGTACCCCCGGCATGATCAATGCGGGCATGGCCTTCGATGATGCCAACTTTACGCCGCTCTACCGGCTGATTGTGGGGGAACCGGGACAGTCACACGGCGTAGAAATAGCCCGTCGCTTCGGTATGCCGGAGCGGGTGATCACCTTTGCCCGGCAGATGCTTGGCAACGCCGGCAGTGAGTTTGCCTCGCTGCTGACCGAATTGCGCCAACGGCGTGGCGAGTATGAGCAGCTGCGGGGGGCACTGGAGGAGCGGGAACGACAGCTGGAACAGCGGAGTGCGGAGCTGGAAGGACGGGCCGACGAGGTCCACCGGATTCGCAAGGAGGCGGCCGAAAAAGGGTGGCACGAGGCGCGTGAGCTGATCTCGGCGGTTCGTCGTCGCACCAATGGATTGCTGGATGAGCTGAAACGGGAGAATCGGGGGGAGATCATTGAGAAACTGCGGCGCAGCGAGGTTGAGCTGACGGAAAAACTCAAGCCCCACTCTGCCCGGTCGGCCGAGGTGCCGCTGAAAGAGGCCCGGGTGGGAGGTACGGTCCATATCCGCTCCCTGGGGTGCGACGGGGTGGTACTTTCTGTGGACGAGCGTAACGGTAAAATCCGGGTGCGGGCGGGAAGGATGGAGCTTGATGTGCCCCTTACTGAACTGTTCAAGCCGCTGGCCACGCTTGACAAGGAGAAACAGAAAGGTGGCGGAAACGGCTGGAAAATGGATATTGTGGAGAGTGAACAGTCGGAACTGAAGCTGATCGGAATGCGGGTGGAGGCTGCGCTGATTGAGCTGGAACCCTTCGTCAACCACGCAGCGGCGGCCGGTCAGCGGCAGCTGCGCATTGTTCACGGTGTCGGCAGCGGACGCCTGCGGGATGCGGTGCGGGAGGAGTTGGGGCGCCACCCCCTGGTGGAGTCGCTGCGACCGGGGGAAGCCCATGAGGGGAGGGATGGTGCTACCATTGTTATGTTGCGGGAGTAGCTGGTGACGTTTTTTCCGACAAGAAATCCATACAGAGGCTTCGGCCGGAGACAAAGTCCCTCTGGTGACCGGTGAGGGGATCGGTAAAATGGACCGATTTGGCCAGAAGCTGGAGCGGTGCGGTGAAATCATCCTCCCGTTCCGGCTGCAACAGCGGGTAATAGCGATCATTCAAGATGCCAAAACCCAATTCCCCCATATGGAGCCGCAACTGATGGGTTTTGCCGGTGTGGGGAAAGAGGTGGAACACCCCTCTGTCATTCCGTATCTCCCTGAGCAGGATGGTTGAGCGGGCGTTGCTCACGCCCGCTTCCGTCTTCATCAAAAACCAGGGTTCTCCCCGTCCGATCCTGTTTTCAATCTCCCAGCGGTTTCTTTCCGGTACCTGGTGGCAGAGTGCCACCGCTTCGTAGCATTTCTCAATGTGCCCAGCCATGAAAAGGGTTCCGTAGGCTCCCCTGGTTTTTCGGTTCACCGAAAAAAGTACCAGTCCGGCGGTCTCACGGTCTATACGGTGCAGCGGCACCAGATCGGCAATGCCGGTGCGCTCCCGCAGTCGGTTGAGCAGGCATTCCCCCACATATTTCCCCCCGGGGGTGACCGGAAGGAAGTGCGGTTTGCAGGCCACCAGAATTTCGTCATCCCGGTAGATAATCTGCTCGGAGAAGGGGATGACCGGTTCCACCTCAACTTCTCGAAAGTAGAAGAGCCGTTGCTGGGGCAGATAGCCGCTTTCCAGGGTAATCTGCCGATCCTGTTCATCACGAACAGTTCCCTCGACAATGCGCCGGAGCCATATTTCCGGTGCTATGGCCGGGAAACGGCCCACCAGAAACGCCAGGATGGTCGGATACGGCGCGTCAACCCGTGGCATGGTGACGACTGATGGCTGGAGTGCCCGGGCCATATCAGGACTCGCCGCCGGGGAGCTGCCGGAGCGGAATCTCCACCACAAAGGTGGCCCCTTCGCCACCGCTCTCCGTTACGGTGATGGTTCCCCCATGGTCCGTGACGATTCCGTAGGATACGGCCAAGCCCAGGCCGGTCCCTTTTGCCTTGGTGGTAAAAAACGGAGTAAACAGCTGGTGCCGGTTCTCTTCCGCAATGCCGGTGCCGGTATCACTGATGGTCACCAGGCAGCTTTCCCCTTGCGGATTTCCCTCCACGCGGATCGTCAGGACCCCGCCCGAGCCCATGGCCTGCAGGGCGTTGACCATGAGGTTGGTAAATACCTGGCGGAACTGGTCTTCATCTCCCTCCAGCTGCAATCCGTCATCCGGGGGAAAACTCCGTTCAATACGGAACGGTGCAAGGGGGATCTGGTGGCCGATCTGGTCAAGGATGTCATTAATCAGGGGAATTATCCTGAACGGGCGGATGATTTTTTTTCTGGTCCGGGCAAAGGTGAGCAGGTTGGAGACGATCCGCTCCACCCTGCCAACCTGGCGGATAATGGTAGCCACCTCGGACCGGTCTGAAGATTCTAAATGGGGGGACATTTCCAGCAGCTCGGCATTGCCCCGGATGATCGCCAGTGGATTGTTGATTTCGTGGGCAACCCCCGAGGCGAGGATGCCGATGCCGACCAAGCGTTCGGCCCGGGCCAGTTCCTGCTGGGCCAGTAACACCCACTGATTTTTCTCTTCCAGTTGGGCAGAGCGTTCCGCCACCTTCTCTTCCAGTGTCCGGTTCAGCAGGAGGATTTCGTCCTCACGCTCAATGAGGCGGTGCTTCATGATGTTGAACTCCTCCGCCATGACGGAAATCTCGTCATGGCCCCCCACCACGATGTCCGGTATATGTTCCCCCAGGGCCAACAGGCGGGCCGCCTCTTCCACCGCCTTGATGGGACGGGAGAGGCTGGTGCCGAGCCAGGCCGAGATAATGACCCCGATCAGGGTGACCAGCAGCAGAATTGCCAAAAATATCAGATGGATCCGGGAACGTTGGTGGAGGTGGAAAAGGTCCGGCGTGCTGACGTAGAGGGTTGAGGCACCGATGATCCAGAACAGTACCACCGCCGTCACCAGGGGGGTCAGGGTGGCCGCAATCAGTTTCATGCGAATGGAATAGCGGAACGGTGAAACTCTCATACTGTTTCCCGCTCGGTCAGATGGTATTCGGCGATTTTCCGGTCAAGGGTTTTGCGGGAGATGCCGAGTATGTCGGCGGCCCGGCTTTTGTGAAAGCCGGTTTCCCTGAGAATCAGCTCGATATGTTGCCGTTCGATTTCATCGAGGGGGACCAGTGGTGTGGGAGGGGTGGCAGGGGGAGACGCTTCCCGGCGGTTATTCAGGGGGAGCAGGTCGACACCGATTGTGGTTCCCCGAGCCAGGATCACCGCACGCTCCATGACATTTTCCAGCTCCCGCACGTTACCGGGCCAGTCGTACTGTACCAGTGCCTGAAGGGCGGCATCGTCAATGGTGAACACCTCTTTTTTCATCCGTTTTGTTGAGGCTTTGAGGAAATGACGGGCCAATGGTTCGATGTCATCCCGCCGCTCCCGCAGGGAGGGGAGATTGATTGAGATGACGTTGAGCCGGTAGTAGAGATCCTCCCGAAAGCGTCCCTCCCGTACTTCGGTCAGGAGATCCTTGTTGGTGGCGGCCACGAAACGGACATCCACTTTGCGGGTCCGGGTGGAACCAAGTACGATGAAGTCCTTTTCCTGGATCACCCGCAGCAATTTGGCCTGGATTGCCGGGCTCACATCACCGATCTCATCGAGGAACAGCGTTCCGTCGTCGGCTGATTCCAAAAGCCCCTTCTGGTTCATGACCGCCCCGGTAAAGGCCCCCCGGATATGTCCGAACAGCTGGCTTTCCAGCAGGGTGTCCGACAGGGACGCACAGTTCAGGGAGACGAAGGGTTTGTCCCGGCGGGGGCTGTTGCGGTGCAGGGCCGCAGCGATCAGTTCCTTGCCGGTGCCCGACTCCCCCATGATCAGAATATTGGCATCGCTTTCGGCCACCCGCAGGGTCAGGTCGTAGACCTCACGAAAGACCGCACTCCGAAAGATGATGGAATCCGCTCCCACCGGCCCCCGCTGCAACTCTTCCCGGAGCAGCCTGTTCTCATCGGCCAGACGCCGATGGTCAAGGAGCTGTTTCAACATGCCGAGGAGCTTTTCCTTGGGAAACGGTTTGGTTACGTAATCATAGGCCCCCTGTCTGATGGCACTGACGGCATCGTCAATGGTACCATGGCCGGTCATGATTATCACCGGAAGCTCGGGGAAGAGGCGGATAGCCCGCTCAAGAATCTGGAGCCCATTAATATCCGGCATCCGCACATCCTGGAGTATCACATCACACGGCATGGCCGGGGCCTTTTCCAGACGCGCCAACAGGCCGGCGCCATGGGAAAAGGTTTCCACCCCGTACCCGTTTGCCCGGAGCATTTTGTCCAGAAAACGGAGAATTTCCTCTTCGTCATCACAGATGAATACGGTTGCCATATGTCGTGCCTCCGGTAATGCGTATTGTAGGGGCGTATGGCCATACGCCCTGGTGCATATGGCACCCCTGTGTGATCATGCGATCGTCTGTCATGGGTGTCCCTGTTGCACATGGCACCCACGTTTGCCCGAGCGACGTAGGGGCGTATGGCCATACGCCCTGGTGCACATGGCACCCCTGTTTGCCCGTGCGGCAAAAGGCGGGCGTATGGCCATACGCCCCTACGATTTTTTAATTGCATGGACAAAATGATACACGGTCGGCCAAAAAGAATCAATAATTGTTTCAACATGGCCGCACGCTCCTCCGCCGCGAATGGTGACTTTTACGGTAATTCAATACCTTACTACATAATTTTCGCCGTGAAAAAATTGGCACGTCTGTTGCCGTATACGGAATGGAAATTAACAGGCAGGTAAATCGGTACTGCGGAGGAATTATGGGTAAAGGTTCGTTTTTTCCCGATGTGAGTCGTCGGGATTTTATCAAAACATGTCTCACTGTTTCGGCCATGCTCGGGTTACCGGCAAGCATGGTCAGCACCGTCGCTGCGGCAGCGGAGAAAAAGGACAACAGGCCGACGGTCATCTGGCTCCATTTTCAGGAGTGTACCGGCTGCTCCGAGTCCCTGCTCCGCTCATCCCACCCCGCCCTGGGCACCCTCATACTGGACATGATCTCCCTTGATTACCATGAAACCCTGATGGCCGGTTCGGGGCATCAGGCGGAGAAGTCCCTCCATGATTCGATTCATGCCAACAAAGGGAAGTATATCCTGGTGGTTGAGGGGGCCATACCGACCAAGGATAACGGCATTTACTGCAAGGTTGGGGGGAAAACCGCCCTGGAATCACTCCGTACGGTGGGAGAGGGGGCCGCTGCCATTATTGC
The DNA here is from genome assembly GCA_903901875.1 of uncultured Geobacteraceae bacterium. GTDB lineage: Bacteria > Desulfobacterota > Desulfuromonadia > Geobacterales > Pseudopelobacteraceae > JACRCG01. Next base: position 51,610 of record CAIUSO010000038.1, read on the forward strand.
CGTCGGCACCTGTGCCAGCTATGGCGGTATTCAGTCGGTGGGGCCCAATCCGACCGGTGCGGTGGGGGTGCGGGATATCATCAAGGATAAGCCGATCATCAACATCCCCGGCTGTCCTCCCAATCCGTACAACTTCCTCTCTACGGTGCTCCATTATGTGATGTTCAACAAACTGCCGGCTCTGGATCAGCTGGGGCGGCCGCTCTTTGCCTATGGCCGTAAAATCCATGAACATTGTGAACGGCGTGCCCATTTCGACGCGGGGCGCTTTGCCACCGCCTTTGGTGCCGCCAGCCATGCCGAAGGGTACTGTCTCTATAAGCTGGGCTGCAAGGGACCGGCCACCTATGCCAACTGTTCGGTGGTTCGTTTCAATGACGGCGTCGCCTGGCCGATCGGTATCGGCCACCCCTGTATCGGCTGTACGGAGCCCGAACTGCTCTTCAAAACAGCCATTGCCGACAAAGTCCAGATCCATGAGCCGACCCCCTTCGATAGCTATGCGCCGGTTGATCTCAAGGATAAGGGCAAGGGGCCGGCTCCGCTTACCACCGGTGTGATGGGGCTGGCGGCCGGTGCTGCCATTGGTGCCGGGGTCATGATGGCCCGGAAACTGCCCGATGGTCCGGGCAAGGGGGATGACCATGGCTCAGCCGAGTAGACGTCAGTTTTTCAAGCTGATGGGGGCCACCGGTGCCGCGCTGCTGGCGGGGCGGGGAACCGCACGGGCATCAGAAAGCCATGGGGTGAATAACGATACGGTCGGTATGCTCTACGATGCCACCAAATGCGTCGGCTGCAAAAGCTGCATGTCGGCCTGCAAGCGTGTCAACAGCGATTACGGCAGCCTCTCCTACGAGCGGGCGGCCTTTGATACGGACGGACTCTGGGATGCCCCTTCCGATCTCTCGGGGAGTACCCGTACCCTGATCAAGCTGTTTAAGGAATCCCCCAAAAAGTGGTCCTACGTCAAGTACTCCTGTATGCACTGCCAGAAACCGTCCTGCGTGTCGGTCTGTCCGGTCAGTGCCATGACCCGTGATCCCTTGACCGGCATCGTTGACTATAACAAAAACGCCTGCATCGGCTGTCGCTACTGCCAGATCGCCTGTGCCTTCAATATCCCGAAATTTCAGTGGGAAAAGGCCCTTCCCCAGATCGTCAAGTGCGATATGTGCAAGAATACCAATATGGTGAACAAGGGGATTACCGCCTGTGCCGAAAGCTGTCCGGTGGGGGCCATTACCTTTGGCAAACGGAAGGAGCTGCTGAGTGAAGCCACGAAACGGCTCAAGGAAAATCCGGGGCTGTATCAGGATAAGATTTATGGTGAGCATGAAGTGGGGGGGACCAATCACCTCTACCTGTCGGCCATGAAATTCAACGATCTGGGGCTTCCCATCCTCAAAGATGAAGCTCCGGCCGAGTTCTCCGAAAAAATCCAGCATACCATTTACAAGGGGTTCATCGCACCGGTGGCACTTTACGGCACTCTGTGCTTCATCGCCATCAAGAATATGAAGGGACAGCAGGAAGTGAACGGACGGAAGGATGCCGGCACCACAGGCAAGGGGGAGTCTCACAATGAGCCATGATGAGTATCAACGGCATGACGCCAAAATAATCACCCCCTCCTTTCTGGTCCTCCTGACCCTGACACTGATCGGTTTTGCCCTGATCGCCGTCCGCTTCATCAAGGGGATCGGTGCCGTTTCCAACATGAGTGACGGCTACCCCTGGGGAATCTGGATAACCTATGACGTGGCCACCGGTACGGCCATCGCCTGCGGCGGGTACGCCATGGCGATTCTGATCTATATCAGGAACCGGATGCACTACCATCCGATGATCCGCTCCGCCGTGCTTACCAGTATGTTCGGGTATGGACTGGCCGGTTTTTCGGTCATGGTTGACGTGGGGCGACCCTGGAATGCCTACAACTTCTTTATCCCCTCCAAGTGGCAGGCCAACTCGGCCATGTTCGAGGTTGCCCTCTGCGTTATGGCCTATACCACGGTCCTGCTGCTGGAATTTCTCCCGGCGGTGCTGACAACCCTGGAGAAGACCCAGTGGCATACCCTGCAGCTTTTTATGGACCGCCTGCACCACTACACCGGTATCAAGCGGCCGGAACGGATGGATGAACGGCTCGACGCGGTGAAGGATCTGGGGGCCTGGCTGAAGCCTCGCCTAGACAAGGTACTGATTTTTGTCATCGTCCTCGGTATTACCCTGCCGACCATGCATCAGTCGTCACTGGGGTCACTGCTGCTCATCGCCTCGACCAAGCTGCACCCGCTCTGGCACACCGGCTTTCTGCCGCTACTGTTTTTGATCAACTGTATGTTTATCGGCTACTCCATCGCCATTTTAGAGTCGGTCATCTCCTGCTACGCCTTCAAGCGCCCCTTTGAAACCAAGGAACTGTCCGGCATGGCCCGGATCATCCCGTGGTTGACCGCCATCTGGCTTACGGTGGTCATCGGTGACCTTCTCTGGCGGGGACAGCTGGCCACGGCCCTCTCCTTTGATTTTTACTCCCGCTTCTTCCTCCTGGAATTCTGCCTGGTTGCCGGCGGTTCACTGCTGATGTTCAGCGGCAAAAAGCGGGAATCAATCCGGTGGCTTTTTGTCTCGGCGGCCCTGATCGTTCTCGGGGGGGCCTTGTACCGGTTCAACGTCTATCTGATCGGCTTCAATCCGGGTAAGGGGTGGCATTATTTCCCGGCCCTGGCAGAATTGTTGATTACGGTCGGCATTGTGGCCTTTGAAATTCTTGGCTATCAGGTCATCGTCAAGATCCTGCCGGTTCTCCCCAAGCTCCATACCCGCAAGCAGCAGGACGGGGCACGGCGAGCGGCGCAACAGCACTGATTTTAACCATATATAACTATCTCCCGGAGGTATCATAATGTCCCGTATAACCCTTGACCCGATCACCCGCATCGAAGGTCACCTGAGAATAGATGTCGAAGTAAAGGGGGGCGTGGTCAGCAACGCCTGGTCGTCCGCCCAGATGTGGCGCGGTATTGAAACCATCCTTCAGGGGCGTCCTCCCCAGGATGCCTGGATCTATGCCCAGCGTTTCTGCGGTGTCTGCACCACGGTACACGCCATTTCATCCATCCGTTCCGTGGAACATGCCCTCAGTGTGGAAGTGCCACTCAACGCCCAGTACATCCGCAACATGATCATGGCCCAACATTCGGTGCAGGATCATATCGTTCACTTCTATCATCTGTCGGCCCTTGACTGGGTGGATGTGGTATCTGCCCTGCGGGCCGATCCGAAAAAAACCGCCCAACTGGCCCAGAGCATTTCCGACTGGACCGGCAACAGTGAAACCGAGTTCAGGGCGGTGCAGAGCAAGCTGAAATCCTTCGTTGAGACCGGCCGTCTCGGCATCTTTTCCTCGGGCTACTGGGGTCATCCGGCCATGAAACTGCCGCCGGAAGCCAATCTGATGGCGGTTGCCCATTACCTGAAGGCCCTTGATTACCAGCGGAAGGCGGCCCAGGTGGGTGCCATTCTGGGGGGTAAAAATCCCCACATCCAGAATCTGTGTGTGGGGGGGGTAGCTACAGCCATCAACATGGATAATCTGGCGACCATCAACATGGAAAAACTGGCCGCCCTGCGGGCCCTCATGGAAGAAACACGGGATTTTGTTCAGAAGGTCTACTACCCGGATATGATCGCCATCGCCTCAGCGTACAAAGAGTGGTTCCATTACGGCCGGGGGGTGGTGAATTATCTGGCGGTGCCGGAAATGCCGGAAGATACCAAAAACAGCTCCTTTGCCCTGCCGGGAGCCATCATCAGTGACGGCAATATCAAGGGGGCGAAGATCATCACCAACCATCAGGATCAGGGATTGATCAACAGTATTACCGAGAATGTGGCCCATGCCTGGTACGAGGGGAGCGGCAGTCGCCATCCCTGGGAGGGGGAAACCAAGCCCCACTACACCGATTTTGAGGACAACGGCAAGTACTCCTGGTGCAAGGCACCTCGCCTTGATGGCAAAGCGGTACAGGTTGGTCCACCTGCTCAATTATTTGCTGCCTATGCCGGGGGCAATAAGAAGGTTATCAATCTGGTTGACAGCAGCTGCGCCAAAATCGGTATCGGCGTCAATGATCTGCATTCAACCATGGGACGTCTGGGTGCCCGAGCCATCCGTGCCCATATCATGGCCGACTATTCCCTGGAATATCTGGACAAACTGACTGAAAACATCGGGAAAGGGGATAAAACCTACGCCAATCATACCGAAATGCCGGCCGGTGAATACCGTGGTGTCGGTTTCCATGAGGCTCCCCGTGGTACCCTGTCCCACTGGATTGTCATCAAGGATAAAAAGATCAAGAACTATCAGGCGGTAGTCCCCTCAACCTGGAACGCTTCTCCCCGCGACGAAAAAGGGGTTCTGGGCCCCTATGAAGCATCTCTGGTCGGTAATCCGGTGGCACAGGAAGATAAGCCGCTGGAAGTACTGCGTACCATTCACTCCTTCGACCCCTGCATCGCCTGTGCGGTCCACACCATTGATCCGGACGGCAAAGAGATCACGAAAGTCAAGGTGATGTAAGTGAAAACATTGATTTTCGGGGCTGGAAACCTGCTCCTCACCGACGAGGGTTTCGGTGTTCATTTTGTCAATTACCTGCAGCAGAATTACCGGTTCGGTGATGACGTTGAACTGTATGACGGCGGCACCCTGGGTATCATGGTAACCCACAAGCTTGAGGAGGCGGACCGGGTCTATATTGTGGATATCATCGATGCCGCCGGTGAAGCGGGGGAAATATTCCGCTATGAAAAAGAGGCGTTCATGCTGGGGCGGTTGCCGGTCAAGATGTCTCCCCACCAGATCGGCATCCAGGAGGTCTTGACCCTGACCGATTTTCGTGATCGCTGTCCGGAGCAGGTAACCCTGTTTGGGATTATCCCCAGCTCATACGATGCCGGGGTGGAGTTGTCACCACTGTTGGCCGGCAAATTGCCCGGTCTGGCGGAGCTGGTGGTGGCGGAGCTGGAAGGGGCGGGGCATTTGGTTGAACGGGGTCCTGTTTCTCTGGAGGGTACCATAGCTGAAGCATGACGGAATCGCTTCCCCCTCCCTAACCCTCCCCTCCTGGGGAGGGGATTTTTTAGATGCTCTTGGAGCCAATTACACATAAATTGTCATCCCCGAATGCCTTTATCGGGGATCCAGGTTTTTCAGACAGTTGGCCAGGTAATAAACACCTTTTTCATTCGGGCACCTATTTACCTCGTCGTGAACTGTTGAAGGTGGCCTTTGGTGCGCCGCCGGCGTTGCCCGGTCTGCCCTGTTGGGGGCGCCCGGCTGGTTTGGCACCGGGGTGATCCGCTTTGAACGGATTGATGGAAAGCGCATTTCCCTTCTTTGGGTCGGTCGGTTTGCGCTGTGGCCGTGGTTCACGGGGGGGGCGGGCGAACTCTTCATCTTTTCGCGGTGCCGCGACCGAGTAGTCAAATCCGGGTACCGTGCGCCGCTCCAGTGGAGAGCCCAGCTTCTTCTCGATGGTGCGTACCATGATGGTATCGTCCTGACAGACCATGGTGAAGGCATCGCCGCTTTTTGCCGCCCGACCGGTACGGCCGATGCGGTGAACATAGGCTTCCGGGGTGTCGGGGATATCGTAATTGACGACGTGTGAAATCAGGGATACGTCGATGCCCCGTGCGGCAATGTCGGTGGCCACCAGAATCTGGAAGGTACCGTCACGAAAGCCATCTAAAGCTGCCTGCCGGCGGTTCTGTGAGAGATTCCCCTGAAGTGATGCCGCCTTGTATCCCGCTTTTTCCAACTGTTCCCCGAGCCGTTTGGCCCGATGTTTGGTACGGGTGAAGATCAGCACCGACTCGGTATCCGTATGCTTGAGCAGTTCCAGCAGCAGTGGTGTTTTCAGATGCTGTTCCACCGGGTAGAGGGCGTGGGAAACGGTCACCGGTGGTGCCGTATTACCGACCTTTACCGTGGCCGGATCTTTAAGGATCTCCTGGGCCAGTTTGTTGATATCGGGGGGCATGGTGGCCGAAAAGAGCAGGGTTTGCCGCTTGGCCGGAATTTTTGCCAGAATCTTCCGTATATCGGGGAGGAACCCCATGTCAAACATCTGGTCCGCCTCGTCCAGTACCAGCACCTCAAGGTGGGAGAGGTCAACGGTCCCCTGTCCCATATGGTCCAGTAAACGTCCCGGACAGGCAACCACGATATCCACGCCGTTTTTCAAAGCCTGAATCTGGGGATTGACGTTGACGCCACCGTAGACGGTAACACTTTTCAAACGGCTCCCCTTGCCCAGGGTTACGAAGGATTCGTGAATCTGTTCGGCCAGTTCCCGGGTGGGGGCTATCACCAGGGCGCGCAGTTGGCCCCGCTGGCCATTCATGAGCCGGTGCAGGATAGGCAGGGCAAAAGCGGCGGTCTTACCGGTGCCGGTCTGGGCCAGACCCATGACGTCCCGTCCCTCCATGACGATGGGAATTGCCTGCTGCTGGATCGGGGTGGGGGTGACATAGCCGGCCTGTGAGATGCTTTCGGCGATGACGGGGTGTAAATTAAACGAACTGAATTCCATTATATCCTCTTTTCTGTTGGTAACGAAAAAAGCCCCGGAAATTTCCGGGGCCTTCGCAAATGTGCTATCCGGTACTTCAATTGTGTACCTCACCATATCAGCTTTGGGTGCGTCATGTCAAGTCAATCGAACCGACGGCGGCGTGGGCACCTCTCCGTGGCGGTAGATGCCGCTTTTCCCCCCCTCCTTGAAGAGCAGTCTGATCTCCCCGATCATGATCGATTTATCACTCCCCTTGCACATGTCGTAGATGGTCAGGGCGGCAACGGTGGCTCCGGTCATGGCCTCCATCTCCACGCCGGTCCGCTCGAAGGCCCGGACCGTGCAGCGCACCGTAATGGTGCCGCTCCCTTCGTCCAGGTCGAAATCAACGGTGACGTGATGGATGGCCAGTGGGTGGGAGAGCGGGATCAGCTCGCACGTCCGCTTGGCCCCCATGATGCCGGCCAGACGGGCTACCCCCAGCACGTCCCCCTTGGCCATGGCGCCCTGCCGCACGGCGGCCAGCAGGGGAGGGGACATCTCTACGGTGGCGGCGGCAATGGCCGTCCGCATGGTGGGCTGTTTGCCGCTGACATCGACCATGATGGCGTGTCCGTCCCGGTCAAAATGATTAAATTCCATGGTTCTTTCCCCTACGCCGGAGTCAGGTACTGCTCGAACTGTTTCTTGTCGGAGGCACAGCGGTACGCTTCCTCGGGGTTGACCTTTTTCATTTTGAGCAGGTCAAGCAGATGCTGGTCCATGAGCTGCATGCCATCTTTTTTGGCGGTCTGCATGATCGAAGGGATCTGGAAGGTCTTCCCCTCCCGGATGAGGTTGGCGATGGCCGGTGTGCCGAGCATGATTTCCAGGGCCGCCACCCGCCCCTTGCCGTCGGCGGTCTTGAGAAGCTGCTGGCAGACGACCCCTTTGAGGGATTCTGAGAGCATGGCCCGTACCTGTTCCTGCTGGTCGGTGGGAAACACATCAATGATACGATCCACGGTTTTGGCTGCGGTGCTGGTGTGGAGGGTACCAAAAACCAGATGGCCGGTTTCAGCGGCACTCATGGCCAGCTGAATGGTAATCAGATCTCGCATTTCACCCACCAGTATGACGTCCGGGTCTTCCCGCAGGGCTGCCTTGAGGGCGGAGGCAAAGCTGTCGGTGTGCTCGCCGATCTGCCGTTGGTTCAGGAGCGAAAGCTTGTTTTCATGGATGAATTCCAGAGGATCCTCAAAGGTAAGGATATGCTCCTGACGGGTGGTGTTAATGAGGTCGATCATGCCGGCCAGGGTGGTGGACTTGCCGGAACCGGTGGGGCCGGTCACCAGCACCAGTCCCTTTTTAAAGGCGGTCATCCGCCGCACCCCTTCCGGCAGCCCCAGGTCGTCGGCCGAGAGGATTTTGGAGGGGATGATACGGAATACGGCGGCGATGCCCCGGTACTGCATGAGCATATTACCCCGGAAACGGGCCACACCGGCCAGTTCGTAGGCAAAATCCAGATCTTTATGCTCGATGAACTGCTCTTTCTGCTTTTCTGTCAAGATCTCGAAGAGGATGGCTTTTAACTCATCGTGGCCCAGTGCCTTGAAGTTGAGTCGTACCATTTCTCCCCGCAGACGGAAAATCGGCGGATTGCCGGTGGAAAGATGCAGGTCCGATGCCCCCTGTTCCTTCATCATGTTAAAGAGTGCGTCGATACGCGCCATGGAACGGTTCCTCCCCTTCAGTCAGGTCTACAGAATCACTGAGGCCATATATTCATCGGGAGACACATCCCCCCCCTGCAATAACTCTGCTCCCCTGTTCTCACTTCCCCGGTACCCTTCGGCACTCAGATGCTCCGTGAGGGGAGCCAGGGAGGATGCGTGGCGGAACAGCTGAAGAAACGGTCCGGTGAAGGGGATAATATCCATCAGGAACCGTCTGTCGCTGGAGCCGCTCTGGTTGCATTGTGTACACCCCCCGGACCGGTAAAACGCTGGAGGAGAAGCTTCAGCTCCCCATGGGGGCAGCTCTTCTGCCGGTGGTGTGTACGCGGAGCGACAGTGGGGACAGAGCAGCTGTACCCCCTTCCAGGCGATCAGGCCGTTCACCACGGGGGGGAGAAAGTAGTTCTGTTCCCGGTAGATGAGGAGCCGGTTCAGTGCCTCTGCCATCCCCCGAATGGCCAGACCGGCCAGTACCAGTTTTCCCCCTGCGGCAGCCTGGCAGGCGGCTGTGAACGATGCCGGTTCGGTTGAATCTTCGATGACCAGAATATCCGGATCGTGGAGCAGTACGGTTCGGATGGTGGCGGCCCGTTCCAACTCGTCGGAGGGGAGGGGAATGCGGGGGAAACGGCCAGCGGATTTTCCCGGTCCCTCCCCCAGAATAAGCACATTCCTGCCGGTGGTGGCAATCTTCTCCAGCATCAGCTCCATGAAGCGATTCCGTTCGTCCCCCTGGCGGGAGGCGAAGAAGGTGATCCCCCGGGTTGCCTGAGACAGGGTGACGATGTCCCGTTCCTGTTCGGGAAGCAGGGTAAGCTCGGCCATGGTTTGTGGCAGGATGGTGGTGGCGGAGGGGCGGATGGTCACGTATTCACCCCCGTAACCGGGAATCAGGGCGATCTTGAAGCTGGTGGGGTGTGAACGGTACTTGAAAGTGAGTACCCCACCGGAGTGGTGATCGTCGGCCATACCGGCACCGATACTCTTACGGATTTTTCTGACGATATCGGGATAATAGGTGGTGTTCAGGGTGCCGACCGGGTGCATGGTGCCGCTTCGTCTGCCGGTTACCAGCACCGATTCACCCATGGGTTGGAGGGAGAGGGCCGAGAGCCGGTTCTGCATCGTGAAAATCAACAGATAATCCAACAGTTTTGCCCCGGTCAGGTCACTGTTGATGGTATCCAGAACGGTGGGGGAAAAGGCTCCGGACGTAAAACCGAGCAGCTCCTGTTCATCACTGCCGTAGCAGGCTTCGATCATTTCCCGGATTTCACGGATCAGTGCCACCGACAGATTGACCTGACAGCCGCTCTGTTGTTCCACCGCCGCCAGGGCCGCCTTGTTCAGCGGATCGGAAATGGCGATGTTCAGTTCCCCTCCCGCCTGGATCAACGGAATCAGATTGAACTTCCGTGCCGTGGCCGCCGGGATCAGTTTGATGGCCTCGGGATCGATCATGTCATGTTTGAGACGGATATAGGGGAGGTCCAGCTGGTTGGAGAGTGCCCAGTCGATATCCTCCTGGGTGACGAAGCCGAGGGAGATCAGCGCTTCCCCCATTCGCATGCCGGAACGCTCCTGCAGTTCAAGGGCCGCCGCAATATCTGCTTCCGTAATGATCTTGCAGGCGGAGAGTATTTCCCCCAACGATCCTTTTTTTACCGGATGGGACATAACTGACCTCCAATGGTTGATTCAAGGCTGGAACGATCTCTACTCGCTCCGTTCACTGAGATTTTCAAAACGGGTATGTTCGCCGAAGAACGCCAGATTGACGATACCGGTGGCACCGTTACGTTGTTTGCCAATGACCAGTTCGGCATTTCGTTCATGCCCCTGGGTACAGGAGTTGTCCCGCTTGCGGCACTGTTCGCAGTACACCGCTTCGCGGTAGACGAACATGATCACGTCGGCGTCCTGCTCGATGGCACCCGATTCACGCAGGTCGCTCATCATGGGGCGTTTGTCGGCGCGTTTTTCCAGTTCCCGGTTCAGCTGGGAGAGGGCAATGACCGGAACGCCCAACTCCTTGGCCAGGGCCTTCAAAGACTGGGAAATTTCCGAAATCTCCTGCTGCCGTGACTCAATGCGGGTTCCGGCCTTCATCAGCTGCAGGTAATCGACGATGACCAGTCCGATATCATGCTCACTTTTGAGGCGGCGGGCCTTGGAACGGAGTTCCAGAACGCTGATGGCCGGCGTGTCATCAATGAAGATTTTAGCATCGTGGAGGACACCGGCGGCCCTGGTCAGACGGGGCCAGTCGCTGTCCAGGAAGTGACCGGTGCGCATGCGCCCGAAGTCAACCCGGGCAATGGAGGCGAGGAAGCGCATCACCAGGTCTTCTTTTCCCATCTCCAGGGAGAAGATGACCGAGGGGGTCTTTTTTTTGCTTTCGGCGCTGGCGTGCTGGGCGATATTGAGGGCCAGGGTGGTTTTCCCCATGGAAGGGCGGGCCGCAATGATGATCAGGTTACCTGGCTGGAAACCGGCGGTCATCTGGTCCAGATCGGCGTAGCCGGTCGGAACGCCGGTGATATGCTCCTTCCGTTCATTCAACGACTTGAGGATCTTGAAGGCTTCCTTGATGAGGGGTTGAATCGGCACATACTGGGGTCTCAGCTTGTTCTCGCCGATTTCGAAGAGATCTTTCTGGGCCTTGTCCAGCAGTTCGTTGACGTCGGTCTGGTCTTCATAGCTGCGGGTGACGATGCCGGTGGCGATGGAGATGAGCTTCCGGTTGACCGACTTCTCTTTGACGATCTTGCAGTAATAGGTGATATTGGCGGCCGTCGGGACGTAATCCACCAGCATCAGCAGATAGGCCGCTCCGCCGATTTCATCCAGTTCCCCCTTTTTCCGGAGAATCTCGGTCAGCGTGACCAGGTCGCACGGTTCGCGCCGGTCCGACAGTTCCATCATGGCCAGAAAAACCTTCCGGTGTACTTCCCGGTAAAAATCCTCCGGTACGATGCTTTCCAGCACCCGGTCAATGGCACTGTTATCGATCAGTATGCCCCCCAGAATGGACATTTCGGCGTCAAGGTTCTGGGGTGGAAGTTTGGGGTCGCTCATGTGAATAGTATCCTTGTTCAGGCTGGGGTCGTTTTTTCACGGCGGAGCAGGTCTCCTGCCGTAACCGGAAAGGGGACCGTCAACAGAATCCGTTGATTCGGGTTGGCTGCCGCCGCCGGAACGGCCGCCCCATGGTCCGGCAGAAGCAGGAACTGCCCCAGAGTCAGGGCGTTGCTCGCCATTTTGGGGCCGATGACTTCAAGCAGTTCGCCCGATGCGATCCGGTTCCGCACGTTGATCAGAACGGTCCCGTCACTTCGCACTTCGTGGACGACGCCGACAAAATCGTGGCTTCGGATGTAGGCGGACTGGTACTCCTGGCCGACGTTGCGGGGTTGGCCGAAGAGAAAGCCGGTGGTATACCCCCGGTGACTCAGTTTGGCCAGTTCGTCAAGCCACTGGGGACGGCAGTGCCACCCCTCCGGGTTATCCAGATATTCGTCCAGGGCCTGGCGGTAGACCCGCAGCACCGATGCCACGTAATTGATCCCCTTCATGCGCCCTTCGATCTTGAGGGAATGGACACCGCTTTCCACCAGGGCCGGTATCTGCTCAACCAGACAGAGATCACGGGAGTTGAAGATGAAGGTCCCCCCCTGATCCTCCAGAACCGGGAAATATTCACCGGGACGGGACTCTTCCACCAGGTGGTAACTCCAGCGGCAGGGGTGGGTACACTCCCCCTGATTGGCATCCCGGCCGGTCAGCATGCTGGAAATCAGGCAGCGTCCCGAATAGGAGATGCAGAGGGCCCCATGGACGAACGCCTCGAACTCCATCCCCGGAACCTGGGCAACCGTTTCCCTGATGTTGTCCAGAGTCATTTCCCGGGCCAGGTTGATCCGCCGTACCCCCTGTTCCTGCCAGAAACGGGCCGAGCGCCAGTTGATGGTGTTGGCCTGGGTGGAAAGATGCAGTTCCCGGTGGGGGGAGATCTGTCGCGCCAGATGGACCACCCCCGGATCGGCAACGATATAGGCGTCGAAGGGGAGTGGTGCCAGGGATGTCAGATACTCCTCCAGTTCGGGCAGTGCTTCGTTGCGCGGATAGCTGTTGATGGTCAGGTAGGCCTTCACCCCCCGGTCGTGGCAGAAATCAAGGGCGTGTTTCATTTCGTCCAGGGAAAAATTATCGGCCATGTTGCGAAGGCCGAAGGATTGGCCGCCAAAGTAGACGGCATCGGCACCGTAATGCACGGCTATGGCTAATTTTTCCCTATTGCCGGCCGGTGCCAGCAATTCCGGTTTTATCATGGGGAGTTCCCGTTATTGCATCTGCTGGTAGTTTACTGTTTAAAAATATTTTTAATGCTACCATAATCGGACCTCCAATTAAACTGAAAAGGCAGCTTTCGCTTGACAAAGGTGCCTCTCTCGCTTTAATTATCGAAAAGGTTCGTGAAATGGGGGAATTATGCCGTCAGGACGCCATGTGGTACCATATCTGCTGCTGACCGTTATTCTGTCGGGCTGCGCAGGCACCGATCTTCTGGTCAAGCGTCAGGCCGAGGCGGAAGCAAAAATTGAGTTTCTGATCCAGAATTCAAAAAAATCAGAACAGCTGGCCAACGAACTATCCGGGCAGATTCAGGTGACCGGTGAACAGCTGAAGGCCCAGGGAGAGCAGCTTCAGGCGGCACGGGGAGAAATCAGCCGATTGAAGGATGAAACCCGTGAACTGCGCGCTTTTACAACGGAAACCCGCAGCAAGGTCACTTCCATTGATCGGCGTCCTCCCACACCCAAGGTGGAGATCGTCAACCAGCCATCGACCGGTACCACGGGAACGGACGCCGGTCCCCCGGCCGGCTATCTGAAGGCGTTCGGTCTCTACAGTGCCAATAACTTCCCGGCGGCGGTTGAGGCGTTTAAAGCGTTCATACAACAGAATCCCCAGAGTGATTACGCCGCCAATGCCCTCTACTGGATTGGCGAGTGCCACTATAGTCTGGCGGACTACGGCAAAGCCAGGGAGATATTTCTCAAGGTGGGTGAAGCCTACCCCCAGAGCTCCAAGGCCCCCGATGCACTCCTGAAATACGGGTATGCGCTGCTGGCCATGAAGGAGAAGGAAAAGGCCGCTGCGGTGTTTGAGAAGGTTATTACCCAGTATCCCAGCCATCCGGTTGCACTCAAGGCCCGTGAACGATTGAACGCACATTGAAGCCCGCCGCTTTGAGTGCGCATTTTGTCACGGTGAAAGGTTAGCGAGGTATCATTATGAAATTCAGACTGCTGTTTACGGCTCTCCTGCTGCTCCCGAACGTATTGTTGGCTGCTGAGCCGTCTGCCCCGATCGTCTATGTTATTAAACCGGGAGATACCCTGAGCGGGATTTCGGAGCGTTTTGTCAACGATCCGAAGTACTGGCCCAATCTATGGGCCGAAAACGGTCAGATAACCAACCCGAACTTCATCTACCCCGGCCAGAAACTGAGTATCTCTCTCCCCGGTTCGAGAACCATTCTCCCCGATGACGCCACTCCTGCCGCCATGCAGAAAAAAATGGCGGCGGCACCGGCAGGGGCCGAGCTGGAACAGGTACGCAACAGCAGCGGGGTCGGAGCCGTGGCGGCTGGCATGGGCGAAGCTGCTGCCGAAAAAACATATACGTTGTATGGAACGGAAGGCTTTCTGGCGGAGAAAAATTTCCACCCCTACGGTACGGTTATCGGTTCCCAGCATGACCGGATTGTGCTGGGTGTTGACGATATCGTGTACACGGACATTGGGGGGGCGCACAATGCCAGTGGCGACAAGTTTTCCGTGTTCTCACGTGACGTGGCCATCAATCACCCCCGCAGTAATGAGGAGATGGGGCATAAGATGATTCCCCTGGGAACCTTGCAGCTGACCGATGTTGACGAACGGTCCTCCCGGGCCATCATCACCTCTTCCTTCAGGGAGATCAGCCCCGGTGCTTTTCTGCTGCCGTATCGGGAACGTCAGCGCAGGGAAATTCCCTTGAAAAATTCAACCATTAATCTGAAAGGGTATATACTGGACACCACAAACGGCATCAGCATCATCGGAGCCGGCGATGTGGTCTATGTGGATCTCGGCACCAGCCAAGGGGTTGAGGCGGGGAATCTGCTCTATATCGTCCGGGATGTGAAAATCGATCAGCGCTATGTGGAGGGGCGCATCGACCGGCTCCCTTCGGAACTGCTGGGGGCACTGGTTATTCTGGAAACGGGCAAAAAAACATCGACGGCCCTGGTGGTAAAGAGCATTGATACTATCTTCAAAGGGGACCGGATCATCAACCAGACCAAGTAGAGAGTGGGCATATGGAACATTTTTACTGGATAGGGCTCAAGGCGGTTGCCGGTGTCGGTTCTGTGACATTTCGCCGCCTGCTGGAGTGCTTTGAAACCCCAGAGGGGGCCCTTAAGGCCCATCCGGCAGCCTTGACCGGCATCAGGGGGGTGACACCGGCGGTTGTGGAGTCCCTTGCATCGGGGGAGTGGCGGCGTTTTGCCGAGGAGGAGTGCCGCCGCCTTGAAAAAACATCGGTACGGCTGGTTACCTACCTGTCCCGTGACTACCCCAAGTCGCTGTTTGAAATACCCGATCCCCCTCCATTTCTCTATGTGAGGGGAACCATGGGGCCCGGTGAACGGGCAATCGCCATGGTCGGCTCACGCCGGGCGACCTCTTCCGGCCTGACTATTGCGGGGAAGCTTGCCGAAGCACTGGCGCGTAATGGGGTTACGGTGGTTTCCGGCATGGCACGGGGGATTGATTCGGCCGCCCACCGGGGGGCCTTGCGGGAAGGTGGCCGAACTGTGGGGGTACTTGGCTGCGGCGTTGACATGGTCTATCCGCCGGAAAACCGGCCACTCTTCGATGAAATGGCCGACAAGGGGTGCCTCCTCTCCGAGTTCCCCCTGGGTACCCTGCCGCTGGCAGAAAACTTTCCCCGGCGAAACCGGATCATCAGCGGACTCTCCCGTGGGGTGCTGGTGGTGGAAGCTGCCGAAAAAAGCGGTTCCCTGATCACCGCCCACTACGCCCTGGAGCAGGGGCGCGATGTCTACGCTGTGCCGGGAAACATCTCCTTTGCCTCCAGTCGGGGATGCAATCGCCTCATCAAACAGGGGGCCAAGCTGGTGGACTGCGTTGACGATATCCTGGAAGAATTACCCCTGGGTGGAGGGACGGAACACGCCGGGCCGCTGTTTGAGACCAGGGGACGCTCTTTTGCTCTGACCCCCAAGGAAGCTGCTATTTATGAACTGCTGGCTCGTTCACCGTTACACATTGATGAAATCATTTCCCAAACGGAATTGACAGCGGGGGAGGTTTCCTCTATGTTACTTCACCTTGAACTAAAGGGGGCGGTCACATCGCTTCCCGGAACCCATTATGCCATAACCTGATAAGGACCTACACATACCATGTCGCATAACCTCGTCATTGTTGAATCACCCGCCAAAGGGAAGACCATAGAAAAGTTTCTCGGCCCCGACTATAAAGTTCTCGCCTCCTTCGGGCACGTGCGGGCTCTGCCGAGCAAACAGGGCTCTGTCGATATCGAAAAGGGCTTTGAGCCGAAGTACCATGTGCTGCCGGAGAGCAAAAAGCACCTTGACGCCATCAAGGCGGCCCTCAAGGGGGCGGATCGTCTGCTCCTCGCAACTGACCCCGACCGTGAAGGGGAAGCCATCTCCTGGCACCTTCTGGCCGCCCTGGGGCTGGATACAAAGAAGCCGGGCATCAAAATCCAGCGGGTTGAATTCCATGAAATCACCAAAGACGCCATACTTCACGCGGTGCAGAATCCGCGCGACATCGCCCTTGATCTGGTGAATGCCCAGCAGGCCCGCTCCATCCTCGACTATCTGGTCGGTTTCAACCTTTCCCCCTTCCTCTGGAAAAAAATCCGTTACGGCCTTTCTGCGGGCCGGGTCCAGTCGGTGGCCCTCCGGTTGGTCTGCGAGCGGGAGAAGGAAATTCTTGCGTTTAATGAACAGGAATACTGGACCGTGGGGGCCCGTCTTGGGGTTTCTGCCAGTCAGGAGTTCAAGGCAGGTCTGGTTGAAGTGGGGGGTAAAAAACTCGGCAAGTTCGACATACCGGGGGAAGAGGTGGCAATTCCCCTCAAAGATGCCCTCCAGTCGGGGAGTTATCGGATAGCCAAAATCACCAAAAGTGAGAAGAAACGTAATCCGTCTCCCCCGTTCACCACGTCAACCCTGCAACAGGAGGCATCGCGCAAGCTCGGCTTTTCCGCCAAAAAAACCATGTCCACCGCCCAGAAGCTCTATGAGGGGATCGATATCGGTGACGAGGGGACCGTGGGTCTGATCACCTACATGCGTACGGACAGCGTCAATCTCTCCACCCTGGCCCTGAAAGATGCCCATGATGTCATTAGCGCAGCCTACGGCAAGGAATATGCCCTGGCCAAGCCACGTATCTTTAAAACGAAATCCAAAAACGCCCAGGAGGCCCATGAGGCGGTTCGTCCGACCTACATTGCCAAGACTCCGGCGGAACTGCGGAAGTTTCTGACCCCCGATCTCTACAAGTTGTATGAACTGATCTGGAAACGGACCGTGGCGTGCCAGATGGCCGAAGCGCTCCTGGACCAGACCTCGGTGGATATAACGGCAGAACTGTCGAAGCCGCTGGCTGGCGGTCCCTTTGCCGGGGCTGCCCGTGCCGGACTGCGTGCCGCCGGTACGGTGATCCGTTTTCCCGGTTTCATGAAGCTCTACATCGAAGGGCTTGACGATCAGGACGAGGAAAAGGAAGGGTTGCTGCCGGCCATGACGGAGGGGGCACCACTTATCCTCAACGAAATTATGCCGGAACAGCACTTCACCCAGCCCCCCCCCCGCTATACGGAGGCTACCCTGGTCAAGACGCTGGAGGAGTACGGCATTGGTCGCCCATCAACCTTTGCGTCGATCATGAACACCCTGGTGGAACGGAAGTACGCCCGTCTGGACAAAAAACGCTTCTTCCCCGAAGATGTGGGGATGGTGGTCAGTGATCTGTTGACCGCCCATTTTCAGAAGTATGTTGACTATAATTTTACCGCCGGACTTGAGGAAGAGCTGGATCAGGTTTCCCGTGGCGAAAAGGAGTGGCAACCGCTACTGAAGGAATTCTGGGAGCCGTTCATCACCCTGCTGAAGCAGAAGGAGGGGGAGGTCAATAAAGCGGATCTGACCACGGAGGCCACGGACGAACTCTGCCCCGAGTGCCAGAAACCGCTGGTTGTCAAGCTGGGCAAACGGGGTAAATTCATCGCCTGTTCCGGTTTTCAGGAAGGGTGCAAGTATACCCGCAACGTCGATCAGGAAGGTGGAGAGGTCGCCGAACCGGTTATCTCCGACGAAAAGTGCGAAAAATGCGGACTGCCGATGCTGATCAAAGATGGCCGCTTTGGCAAGTATCTGGCCTGTTCCGGTTATCCGGCCTGTAAAAACATCCAGCCGTTGATCAAGCCGAAGAGCACCGGCATCATCTGCCCCGACTGCAAGGAAGGGGAGCTGACCGAAAAGAAATCCCGCTTCGGCAAGCTGTTTTACTCCTGCAATCAGTACCCGAAATGCAAATTTGCCCTCTGGGATCTGCCGGTGGAGAGCCCCTGTCCGAAATGCGGTTTTCCGCTGTTGGTGAAAAAGATTTACAAGCGGAAAGGTGAATTTTTGAAATGCCCCAAAGAGGGCTGTGACTATAATACGAGCGAGTAGATATAAGTGGGAGAGTTTCTTGTGATAAATAGGTAATTGTAAAGGCGGGGAAGAACCCTCGCCTTTTTTCTTGCGAGCGAGTCGGTCTGCGTATAATCTGCCGAAGATATTTGGGCGTCAGTTCTGAAAGGTGTCGTTCGTCATGAGAAAAGCTAAAGAACTGAGTATGTTGGGTAGTAGATAAAGAATTTTCCGGTTGAGCGTGGGAAGAGTTGTCTGGAGTTGTACTGGAAGTTTCGGGAGAATCCGGCGGCGTTTATGTAGTAGGCAAATCCCCCCCACCCCCCTTTTGTAAAGGGGGGAGTTTTCAAGCCCTTTTATGCAAAGGTGGAGTTTTTCCAAGTCCCCCTTTACAAAAGGGGGATTTAGGGGGATTTGCTTTTGACTTTATCTGGAGACACCACCAATGTTGCCGTATGGTCACTATTTGAAAAGCCCGGCTCGTGAACTACGGAGCGGCATGACAGATGCGGAGCAACATTTTAGTATTTGCATGACAAATCAAGGAGAATATTTTGACAGAGAGTAGAGTGCCACAAACCCTCATCACCATCATCGGCGGCGGCCTGGCCGGATGCGAAGCCGCCTGGCAGGCCGCCGAACGCGGCGTAGCCGTGGTCCTGCACGAAATGAAGCCCCACCACTACTCCCCGGCCCACGGCATGGCGGGCCTGGCCGAACTGGTCTGCTCCAACTCCCTGCGGGGTATTTCCCTCGACAATGCGGTGGGATTGCTCAAGGAAGAGCTGCGCCGCTGCGGGTCACTGATGATGGAGGCGGCTGAAGCAACGTCCGTACCGGCCGGAGGGGCTCTGGCCGTGGATCGCCAGCTCTTTTCCGACTATGTGACCGCCAAAATTGAATCCCACCCCCTGATCCGGGTTGAGAGGTCTGAAATAACTGAAATTCCCTCCGCCGGTACGGTTATCATCGCCTCCGGCCCCCTCACCAGTGATGGGCTGGCCGGTGCCCTGAAGGAGCTGATCGGTGACCGTCTCTATTTCTATGACGCCATTGCTCCGATTGTTGCCGCTGATTCACTGGATATGACCAAGGTGTTTGCCGCTTCCCGCTACGGCAAGGGGGACGGTGACGACTACCTCAACTGCCCCCTCTCCGAAGAGGAGTATGCCGCTTTCATCGAACAACTGCTGGTGGGTGAAAAAGTCCCGGCGCGGGAGTTCGAAAAGGTGGTGCATTTTGAAGGGTGCATGCCGGTGGAAGAGCTGGCGTCACGGGGTCTGGATACTCTCCGTTTTGGACCGATGAAGCCGGTTGGTCTTATCAACCCGGCCACCGGCCGGGAGGCCCATGGTATAATCCAGCTCCGAGCGGAAAACCGGGAAAAAACCATGTATAATCTGGTCGGGTTCCAGACCAAACTGACCTGGCCGGAACAGCGCCGTGTCTTTCGGATGATTCCGGGTCTTGAACAGGCCGAATTCGTTCGTCTCGGCTCCATGCACCGCAACACCTTCATCAATTCCCCCTCCCTGCTCACGCCGACCCAGCAGTTGAAAAGCGATCCCCGAATCTTCTTTGCCGGCCAGATAACCGGGGTGGAAGGATATGTGGAATCAGCGGCCAGCGGTTTTCTGGCCGGTATCACTGCGGTCAATGCCGTCAAGGGTCTGCCACTCCCCCTGCCGCCGCCGGAAACGGCCCTGGGTGCCCTGATGCACCACATCACCAATGCCGACGTGAAACATTTCCAGCCCATGAATGTCAACTACGGTCTCTTTCTTGAACTTGCCGGTAAAATCAAGAAGAAGGAACGGCGGCAGAAGCTTGCGGAGCGGGCACTGGAAGCGCTGGATGGGTGGAAATCCCCCTCAATCCCCCTTTCTTAAAGGGGGAGGCTTTTTTTAGTGTTGGTTTTGTGGTTGTTTGTGGCTGTCGGGTTAAGGTGGTTTCGGCTCAGTGAAAATCCATAGTGAAAATCTGATGCATGCCCCCCCCTTTAAGAAAGCATGCCTCCCCCCTTTAAGAAAGGGGGGTCGGGGGGGATTTCCGTCACGGCTCGCTGCTCTTCTCCGTATCCACCCCTCGCCGTTTCGCCTTGGCAAACTCGCCCCGATTGGCACGTTGCAGGATGCTGCCGATGCGGGCGGCGTAGCGGTCGCGTTTTGAGGGGGTTCGGCTGTTGTAACACCCCACCGCCTGCCAGGAATAGCCGTAATCCCGGATACAACGACTAAGTATCCAGGCTCCGGTCCTGACGTTGAAACAGGGATCCGCCAGTGCCTGCCACCGTTCCTTCCCCAAAGTTGTCGCCCAGGACGAATTTATCTGCATCAGACCATAATCATAGCTGCCATTTTTGTTCCGCCCCACGGCACGGGGGTTGAAGTTGCTCTCCCCCTTGGAGATGCTCCAGAGGATAAGGGGGGCGATGTTGAATTCCTCCCCCGCCTCTTCATAGCAGAAACCACGGGCCGGGTGGGGGAGGAATATCCCGCCCGCCACAAGCACCGCCAGAAGCAGGGCAACAATGCTGCCGGTGTTACGACTATTGTTCCGGCTGACTGTCATGGTTCCTACCCCGGTTTTTGATCTGTTCCCGTAACGTTGACACCTCGTAGCGCAGTGAGGTGAGCTCCTTTTGCCTGATCTGGTCGATATCGGACTCGGTAGTGGATATCCGGAGCTCATGGTTGTCGAGTTGCTGCTGCTGGGCCTTGGCAACCTCAACCAGTACGGCGGTCAGCTTGTCATAAGAGAGGGCCTTGAACCCCTTGGCGTCGGTGGAGACCAGTTCGGGGAACACCTGTTCCACCTCCTGGGCGATGAAGCCGATCTGCCGACCGGAGGAAAAACCACGCTCCGGGTACTGCTCGCGGCGCCAGTCGTAGTAGACCCCGGTCAGGCGTTTGACCTTGGCGATGATGTTGCCGTCGTTGCTGAGGGAGATGATGTTCTTCTTGAAACGCCGGTCCGAAGTGCTGAGTAGCCCATTGGTGGCTGTGACGGTGCCGGTGGTTAGAGAAGAGACCGTCAGTGTGCCACTGATGGTGGTGTTGCCGGCCACGGTAAGGTTGTTGCTGATGGCCACGTTGCCGGTGAGGTCGACGCCGAATTTGCTGACGCCTGCCACCTGAAGGTTGAGCAGCTTTGAGGTAGCCAGAGAGGCTGTGTTGGTGACGTTGAGGAGGATGCCGCTATAGGCGGTGGCTGCATTGTTCCAGGTACTGGCCATGGCCAGATTGCCGTTCAGGGTCAAGCCGGCAAAGGTGGGACTGCTGGTACTGGCGATGTTCTGTGGCAAA
>CAIUSO010000039.1 GCA_903901875.1 uncultured Geobacteraceae bacterium
CTCCGCCATGGAAGCCATCAAGCTGGTTGATACGGCTGTAGCTGAGGCACACAGGGCTAAAATAGTCAGAAAGAGCATAACGCTGTTCAGCTTGGTCAACAGAGCTCCCTCGGCACTTGCGATCTGCCAGATCGGTTTTGCGCGACTGCCAGCCATAACCTCTTCGACATTCTTGGCAACCGCAGTTACATAGGCAGTGCAGTACCACTTTTCATACTCGTCCTTGGTCATCGTTGCCGGGTCTTTCTTACCAAAAGCATCCATCGGCACAGTAAGGGCACTTACCAGAACACGGGAAATTTTACCCTTCTGGAGAAGCAGTTCCTGAACCGTAACGAGAGGTGCAAACAGCTGTTCTTCCTCAAAGCCTCCGGTAGTGACGATACCGACTACCCGAAAATGCTGGGTACGACCACGAACAGTCGCATCCAGTTCCTTGCCGAGGGCAGCTCCGAGACGCTTCGCCAGGGTCGCCCCGACAATAGCCTCATCCGGGCCGGTCGGCCAGCTCCCCTGAACTTCCCACCAAGGTGCAATACCTTTTATTCCCTGGGTGCTGGGCTCTTCACCCGGCACCTCCAGTTGCTTAGCGAACCAAGTTCCTGAAATAATTCCCCGTTCCTTTTTACCGGCGGCAGAGAATTCTGCAACTCCGAACAGGTATGGTGTAAAGCCGGTGATATTATATTTCCAGAATACGGTCTTTATTTTAGGCAGGTCTTCCTCACGCAAAATACCACCCCCCTCAACGGCGGACGGTTCAAGTAAAATGTTCGCGCCGTAGCTCCGAAGCTCTAATGCCATCTTGTGAGAAACTTCCCCGGCAATGCCAAGAAAAGCCGTAGCAACTGCAGCCCCCATAGCTATGGAGAGAAAGACAAGGAACACTGCCTTGGGGCGTTTGAGGAATGAGTTTTTAAGAATACGGAAGAGCACAGATTTTCTCCGGAATACGTGCATAAACGAGGTAGACAATTTATCAAGCGTCTCCGATGAAAGGAGAGTTTTTAACATTTTCAAGATTAAAACAATATAATGTTAGAGTTATTGAGAACTAAAAAACCCCGGGAAGTGGAATTGACGGGGTCAATGATGAATAATGATTTGATGCAGTCGTTTAAAAGAACCGTTTTGCAAAGTTGACAATCGAAATCACTTCGACATCCAGAATCTAATTAACAATAACCATTTTCTAACGAATTACATTAATCTCCGGTTTAGTTGCAAATGCATCAAAAGTAATTATCAACAGAGCAACCCTCCACCCTAACATAAAAAGCTACTGCCATCCTGTCAGACAGAAGATTCTGACCATCAGAGTTGCCGTTCAACTTTTAATAAATTCCGCACGCATTTCAGCTGGCAGTGTTTCCAGCAGATGCGCTACTTTCAACTTTAGCTTGCGCCAAGCGAATACACCATATATGACCAAAGCAGCCATCAACATATGCTTCACCGCCAGCGCGGGCACCTGCTGCTTATCAGCAAAGTGATTCCACTCAAAAGCTGCAAAAAAGATCGTACGGGGTACCCCGCCGATAAGTATCCACC
>CAIUSO010000040.1 GCA_903901875.1 uncultured Geobacteraceae bacterium
ACGGGGTCGAACGAAAAAACGATGATCACGACGATGCACGGTTACGTCAAAACGGTGCCAACATCACCCATCCCGGCAACATCACCGATCCGGGGGGAAATCCCCCCGGCTAATATCCGATTGCCCATCCGGGCAATTGCAAAACGATTTCGGCCTGAAAGGCCGAACGGACATTAGCCGTGTACAACCCCGACGGGGTGGTGCACGGTCAACCCCAACGGGTTCATGCACGAAAAAAACGATGATCGCAACGATGCACGGACACCAAACCAACCATGCCCTGAAAGGGCACAGGACATTTACCACAAATACCGTTCATCATATTCGACACCGGCTTCTCGAAGGAAGTTCACATATTCTTCTTGAAACGTTTTCCGTTCATGATGCACTTTCTGATTTCTAATATACGTTGCAACAATCTCACGGCGATTATCGCTTACGGTAAATGCCCCGTAACCATCTTGCCAGCCAAATTCCTTAATTTCCTGCACCTCGTGCATCCACTTCGAGGAAGAACTCTTGATCTCCCTGAGAACATCACACAGACGATGGGTTGCCTTCAGACCGAGCAGCATATGAACATGATCCGCAACACCTCCAATACATTCCGGAACACCCCCAAGATCACGAACAAGTCCACCAAGATATGAATGCAACAGCTCAACCAATGGGTCAGCAATATATGGTTCACGGTTTTTGGTACTGAAAACCACATGATAATGCAGACTCAAATGTGTTGATGGCATCCTGTCCCTCTTCTATCTTCAAATTTCAAATATGAATTTAATACAAACACTGTACACAAACAACATGGTTATACCACAATTTATTCAAATAGTGTACAATCGATGCCAGTTACCCGTAACAAACGATAAAAAAACATGCCCCAACCTGCGAAAGGAATCCCCCATGGAAAAGATAGATTACCAAAAACAGCTGAAGTATCTCTATTGCCCGTCTGCAAAAATGATTGAACGTGTCGATGTTCCACCGATGAACTTCCTCATGGTTGACGGTGAAGGTGATCCAAACACAGCAAAATCATTCAGTGATGCCATTGAAGCCCTCTATCCGGTTGCCTATACGTTGAAGTTCATGGTTAAAAAAGGACCATTAGCAATTGACTATGGGGTACTGCCACTGGAAGCACTCTGGTGGGCCGATGACTTGTCGGCATTTACGACCGGCGACAAGGACGCCTGGAAATGGACCGTCATGATTATGCAACCGGAGTTCATTACTCAGGAAATGGTCTGCAAAGCCATAAATGAAGTGTCACTCAAGAAGAAACCGGTTGCCTTGCCGCTGGTGAGGTTTGAAACTTTCACGGAAGGAACGGCAGCACAAACCATGCATATTGGGCACTTCTCTGAGGAAGGACCGACAATTGAGAAGGTTCATCGGTTCATTGAAGACACTGGCGGTCACCGGGTGGGGAAACATCATGAAATTTACCTGAGTGATACACGGCGCACGGCACCGGAAAAGTGGAAAATAATTATCAGACAGCCGGCGTCAATACAATCTTAACTTCATAAGTTAAATTTGTATTGACGTCGTGCAGCCCCTTGCCTATCATGGGTTCATGTACATACAACGAACCATAGAATCGCTGTTACCGCATATTTTGGCGACATTCCCGTGCCTGGCACTTACCGGCCCACGGCAGTCGGGAAAATCAACCCTGCTGCGCCATGCCCTCCCGAGTTACCGTTATGTGACGCTGGATGATCCTACCATATTGGCACAGGCCCACTCTGATCCAAACTTTTTTCTTGATTCATTGGGTGACCGTTGCATCATAGACGAAATCCAGCTTGCTCCCGGTATCCTTTCCTACGTCAAAATGCGCGTCGATGATGACCGTAACCGTAATGGCCGTTTTGTATTTACCGGCTCCCAGCAATTCGGGATGATACGCAACCTTGGTGACTCTCTGGCCGGACGGGTTGCGCTGCTCGATCTGCTCCCTTTTGCAACCACGGAACTGCAGCAGGCAGTGGAAGTGAGCGGAGGTCTGGAACTTTTTGTTGCATCCTGTCTGACCGGCACATATCCCCAACTGGCAACAACACCAGAAATAGACCGGAGACTCTGGTATTCCTCCTATATTCAGACGTACCTTGACCGAGATATCCGTTCTTTATATGACATCGGCAGCTTGCGGGAATTCCATCGATTCATGCAGCTTCTGGCAGTGCGCTGTAGCCAGATGCTCAATATGAGCTCCTTTGCCACTGAAGTGGGAGTCAGCGTAACAACCATAAAAAAGTGGCTTTCCGTTCTGGAGGCGGGACGGATTCTGTTCATCCTTCCACCTTACGTTAACAACCGGGGGAAACGGATCACCAAAATGCCAAAGGTTTACTTCCTTGACACCGGTCTGGCATGTCACCTGGCGGGGATACGAACTCGTGAGCAACTTATTGAAGGTCCAATGGCCGGTGCGCTCTTTGAAAATTATTGCTTACAGGAAACAGTAAAGAGTTTTGTTAACCGGGGCGAGCAGCCGCAGATTTCCTATCTGCGAACAAATAACGGGTTAGAGGTAGATCTGATTATTGAAGGGCGTGACGCACAGGTGCTTCCAGTGGAGATCAAGCTGAGCCGTACACCGTCAGCCGCACTTGCATCAGGCATAACCCGTTATGCCGCATTGTTCTTAAATACGGAGCCGGAGAATGGTTTACTGCTCTGTCTGGCCGATGGCACCCGGCCACTATGCCGTGGCGTTTCCGCCGTTGGCGTTGAGGAATATGTACGGATACTCCAGGGAGAACCATAAATTGACCCCACGAACGGACCGATTGATGTCACTAAGCAAACTGTTGTTCACCCTCTGTTGCGGGACCGCCCCACTCTGGCTCATGGTCGGCTGCACACCGCTGGTAAACGCCCCCGGCACTCCGGTTACCACCGCCCGCATCGAACAGCATCGTTTTGTCACCGCCGATGGCGCAGAACTGCCGCTTCGCAGTTGGCTCCCGGAACGTCTCCCTCCCCGGGCAACCATTATCGCCCTCCACGGATTCAACGATTACAGCAATTTTTTCGCTTCGGCAGGTACCTATCTGGCCGAACATGGCATTGCCAGTTATGCCTATGACCAGCGGGGCTTCGGCGGTTCACCGGGGCGGGGACTCTGGTCTGGCATTGACGCATACACCGATGACCTGGCGGTTTTCAGCCGGGAGCTCCGCAAACGCCACCCCGGCGTGCCGCTGTACATCCTGGGAGAGAGCATGGGGGGCGCGGTTACCATCGTTGCCATGTCCGGCGGTAACAGACCCGATGTCGATGGCGTTATCCTTTCCGCCCCCGCCGTCTGGGGGAGGGAAACCATGCCCTGGTACCAGCGGTGGCTGCTGGCAGTGGCTTCCCGCACCCTCCCCTCACTGCAACTGACCGGCAAAGGGCTCCATATTGCCCCTTCCGACAATAGTGAGATGTTAAGAGCCCTCGGCCGGGATCCCCTGATGATAAGAGGTACCCGGGTCGATACGATCCACGGCTTGACCAACCTGATGGATCGGGCACTTATTCAGGCACCCCAGGTTCCTGGCCCGGTGCTGGTCCTGTACGGCAAGCATGATCAGGTCATCCCCAAGGAACCGACGTTGAAAATGCTTGACCAGATGCCAGCCACCACCCGCAGGGTCTTCTATGAGCAGGGCTACCACCTGCTGTTGCGGGATCTGCATCGGGACAAGCCGCTGGCGGACATCGTTGCGTGGCTGGAGAATCACAACAATCCCCTCCCCAACGGAACGGACCGTTGGTAACCAACCAGGAGCACCAAATATGGAACTGCTGAAAAATCTTAATACCCCCCAGCGGGATGCGGTTCTCCATGCTGAAGGCCCCATCCTGATTCTGGCCGGTGCCGGCTCGGGAAAGACCCGCGTTATTACCAACCGGATCGCCTACCTGATCCAGGAGCGGGGCGTCCCCCCCTGGAACATCATGGCGGTAACCTTTACCAATAAAGCGGCACGGGAGATGGCCGAACGGGTAACCAAGCTGCTCAGAGGGGGGGATTTACCGCTGATTGCGACCTTCCACGCCGCCTGTGGTCGTATGCTTCGGCGCGATATTCACCACCTGGGCTTTCTCCCCTCCTTTGCCATTTATGATGACCGGGACAGTGAGCGCTTACTGAAAGACGTGATTGCCGAAATGGATCTTGACGAGAAACGCTTTGCGGTTAAGGCGGTTTCGGCAAAGATTGATGACTTTAAAAACCGGGGGCTTTTTCCGGAGGCTATCGGGCCGGTTCCCCCCGGTGATGTGTATACCCGCACGGTGGTCAGCATCTATGGGGCCTATCAGGAGCGCCTCAAAAAGTGTAATGCCCTGGATTTTGGCGATATGATGCTCCAGACCGTGCGTCTGCTCACCGTGGTGCCCGAGGTGCGCAGTTATTATCAAGAGCGGTTTCGCTGGTTGCTGGTTGACGAGTACCAGGATACCAATCCGGTCCAGTACCAGTTGATCAGACTGTTGGCGGGGGAGCGGAGAAATCTCTGCGTGGTGGGGGATGACGACCAGTCCATCTATTCATGGCGTGGTGCCGATATCCGTAACATTCTGGAGTTCGAGAAGGATTTTCCCGGTGTGACCATCATCCGTCTGGAACAGAATTACCGATCCAGTGCTACGATTCTGGCGGCGGCCGGTGCCGTGGTACAGCAAAACTACGGCAGGAAAGGCAAAACCCTTTGGACAGAGAACCCCCAAGGGGAGCCGATCTGCTACGAGCGGGTCGAGTCAGACCGGGATGAGGCCCGTTTCGTCAGCCGGGAAATAGGCCGACTGCGCAATGGCGGCCTGTCCCTGGAAGAGATGGCCGTCTTTTACCGCACCAACGCCCAGTCCCGCCTCATTGAGGAGGCACTGGTCGCCAGTGCCATCCCCTACCACATCGTTGGCGGAGTCCGCTTCTACTCACGTATGGAGGTCAAGGACATCCTTGCCTACCTGCGGGTTCTGGACAACCCTGCCGATGAAGTTTCCTTGAAGCGGATTATCAACGTTCCGGCACGGGGCATCGGCACCACCACCGTCGATAAAATCTCCTTACACGCAGCCCGCCAGGGGGGGCGTTTCTTCGACGCCCTCCAGGATGCCGGCCGGGATGGCCTGCTGGCCGCCGGTGCCCGCAGCAAGGTTGCCGCTTTTACCGTCCTGCTGGAGCACTTCAGGG
Organism: uncultured Geobacteraceae bacterium; assembly: GCA_903901875.1. GTDB lineage: Bacteria > Desulfobacterota > Desulfuromonadia > Geobacterales > Pseudopelobacteraceae > JACRCG01. Next base: position 5,204 of record CAIUSO010000040.1, read on the forward strand.
AGGCAGCCCTTGAAAGCACCCTTGCCGACCTTACCCGGTCGGTCATGGAACAGAGCGGCTATCTGGATCGTCTCAAAAACAGCCGGGATGAGGATGACGCCGAACGGCTGGAAAACTTGGAACAGCTTCTGGCGGCAATCGATGAATTCAGTGAAAAAAATCCGGATTCAGGGCTTTCCGACTTCCTCGAACAGGTTTCCCTGGTGTCAGACCTTGAGCAGGGGGAAACGGGCCAACCGTCCGTGACCCTGATGACGTTGCACGCCGCCAAAGGACTTGAGTTCAAGGCGGTGTTCATGATCGGCATGGAAGAAAAGCTGTTCCCCCATGGCCGCTCCCTCGACGACCTGGATGGCATGGAAGAAGAGCGCCGCCTCTGTTACGTCGGCATGACCCGGGCACGGGAACGGCTCTATCTCCTCAACGCCCGCCGCCGCTACCTGTTCGGACAGGAACAGTGCAATCCCCCGTCACGCTTTATAAAAGACATCCCCCGGGAGCTTTTGGCCGAAACTCTTGAACAAAACGTCCCCTTCACCGGAAGGTACGGCAGCGAATCGGCCACCCGTCCTCCTGTCCGGGAAGAATTTTCCTACCGGGCCTCCAGCTCCCCCCGGACAACCGGCGACGAGCAATCCCCGTCCCATAATCTTGCCGCCGTCACCGCATTTGACAACGACATCGAAGTAATCCCCGAACCATGTGAAGAACATGACGGGGTCTTCGTTGGCATGAAGGTGCGGCACGGCAAGTTCGGTCTTGGCACCATCAGAAAGATTGAAGGAGAAGGTGAGGGGCAAAAGGTAATCGTCTGGTTCGGCTCCGTCGGGCCGAAGAAGCTGCTGCTCAGATTCGCCGGGCTTGAACGGGCATAAGGAGGCTGGCAACAATAATCTGAGCGCACTTTTGTTCAACTTATTATTGCCAGCCTCCTGATCCTACAGTACGGCCCCGTGCAGATCACGCCGGTGATAACGCCAGGCAAAGGCCGCACCCCGGAAATACCAGTCAATCAGAAACACCCCCCACACGGCAGAGAGGGAAAGGTGGAGCCAGCTTGACGCCACCCAGGAGAAGGCGACCCTGATCCCCCACATGGCGACCAGCGTAACGATAAAAACGTAAAACGTATCACCGGTGCCGCGCAGGCTGCCGGCATAGACAAAAGAGATTGCCAGCGGCACCTGGGCAAAGGCCACCAGCTTCAAAAAGACACTCCCCTGGGCAATTACCTCCGGGTCTTGGCTGAACAGTCCGATTAACAGATGGGGGACACAGAAGAAGAGCACCGCCATGACCGACATCACCCCGACGGCCAGCCGGAGTGCCTCGATGTGGCTGATTCTTGCCCGGCGGTATTTGCGGGCCCCCAGGGCCTGCCCCATCAGGGTTGCCGCAGCGATCCCCATGCCGGCCCCCGGCATGAATGAGAGTGATTCTATGGACAGACCTATCTGGTGGGCCGCGTAGGCGGTGGTTCCGTAGGCGATGATGAAACTGGAGTAGAACAACTGACCGCTCTGCTGGGCTATTCGTTCCAGGGCCACCGGCCAGCCGACCTGCCAGATCTTACCGAACAGCTGAATATCTGGGAAGCTGACGCGAAAAATTCCCTTTCGTACCCCATGGAATAACAGGTAGAGAAACCCGACACACTCCGAACTGTTGATGGCGATTGCCGCCCCCTTAACCCCCAGGGGAGGCAACCCCCACCGTCCATAAATCAGCGGCCAGGCCAGCAGCACATGGAGGATATTCACCAGGATAATCGCTTCCATGGGAGTACGGGTATCGCCGGTGCCATGCATGACGGCAGAAAGCACGTTCAGCCCGGTGGTCCAGACCATCCAGAGGAATACCAGCCGGATGTATTCGGCGGCCAACAGCTGTACCCCGGGGGCAACCCCCAGCAGGCGGGCAATATCCCCCCCCCAGCAGTAGCCGGCCAGAGAGCAGAACGCCGTCATGACCAGCCCGGCCAGACAGGTAACGAAGGCGGCCCGCCCGGCTTCCTCCCGCCGCCCTCCCCCCCACAGATGGGAAATGACCACCGTAGCCCCGGTGGACAATCCCCAGAAGACCGTCATGGTGGTGACCATCAGCAGTTGACCCAGGCCGGTGGCGGCAATCGCCGAAGCCCCCAGGCTGCCGGTCATGAAGACATCGACGATGGATACCAGCCGTTGGAACAGGGATGAAAGCAGTACAGGAAGGGAGAGACGCAGAACGTTGCGCCGGATGGAAACCGGCCTCCGGCGGGCGGAGGCCGTTACGGGGTGGAGAATCACATCAATTACGCCATGGAGATATAGTTGAGCAGCGACATTCCCTGAACTTTGGCCGTTGAAGCCAACGCCGCATTATAGGCGGTCTGCTGCTGGCTTAGCTCCACACCCAGCTTGTTGTAATCGACATTCTGAATTTTTCCGACTATGGAGTTCAGGGTATTCTTGGTGTTGTCATTGAGAGTCGACATATTGGAAAGCCGGGTCGTACGGGACAGAATGTCGCTGGTGGCATTGTTTAACTGTTTTACCCCATTCTGCAGATCAATAACTCCCTGTGAAATAGCGGATGAAGTGCTTCCGTTTGATTTATCACCCACCGCAGCAATGAGGTTATCAAAGGTGGCCAGGATATCTGTAGAACCGTAATTGGGACTTTCACCCCTGCCAAGAAGCAACCGGTCAGCGGTCACATTAAGTGAAATAGTTGAATTCTGGCTTACTTCAACACCGGTCTGGGTGCTGTCACCAGCATAATTGTTACTGGAATTACTGAAAGGTGGGGAAACATTATCGGCCCCGGCAAATACGTATTGGTCACCGTACTGGGTATTTGCCATATCGATTATCTGTTTTTTCAGGTCAACCAACTGGTCATGGGCACTCTGTCTGATATTCGGGTCCGTACTGCCGTTAATAATGGAACCGGTGACCTTGGAAGCCTGATTGATAATATCGGACATACCGGTCAGGGCGGTACTGGTATAGTTCAGCCAGGTCGTCGCCTTGGAAATGTTGCTGGCATACTGATCAGATGACTTGAGCTGTTGACCGATCTGCACCAGGAGACGGGCCGCTATGGGATCATCGCTTGGCGTATTGACATTCTGCCCCGACGCGGTCAGATCCCCCAGCCTGCTAAGCTGTGAAGCCGATTGCTGCAAATTGTATATGGTATTGCTGGCCAACATATTTTGAGTTATACGCATGGTAATAGGTTCTCCCGTGGTGGTTACTACCGGACAAGGGCAAGTGCCATATCCATCATGTCGGTTGCCGTGGTTAATACTTTTGCAGACGCCTGATAGGAGCGCTGATACATCATCAGGTTGGTCAACTCCTCATCCAGCGACACTCCGGACTTTGAATCACGAAGGGTAGTCAACTGTTTGAGAAAGGCGGTATCCTGAGCCACGACAGTCTTGCTGGACTGCACATCCAGCCCCACCGTACTGACCAGTGAGCCGTAATAGCTGTTGAATGTCGCCACCGGAGAGTTGGAAGGGACCGTATATGAATTGACCAGTCGGATCATTGCCAGGGCATTGCTGTTATCCCCCGGAAGCGAAGCACTTCCCGACGCGGCCATCGCACCGGTCGTCAGTCCGGGATCTATTGAAAAACTTCCGGCTGCTCCGGCCACGGCGGCCTGAGGAGTAAAAAAGTTCTGTCCGGTAGCACCGGTCGGGCTGAAGCCGGTTGACTGCACCCCGTTAACCGCATCGGTAATCGATTTGGCCAGCGTATCAACCTGATTCTGATAACTGGGGATAAAGGTGTCACGCAGCTGCATGGTGGCCCAGAGCTGTCCTCCCTCCTGTCCGGAATAAACGGTGCCGTCGATTGCCGTCGTCTGACCCGCTGCATCATGGGCCGTGACCACGTAATTCCCCCCCGGCTCAGCAACCGCCGTGAGTGAACCGGCCGTGGCTCCCTTGACCAGGTTGTAATTGACATTCCCCTTGGTCAGAAACACATCGGTAGTTCCATCGGCATTTTCAGTATATTTGACCCCCATCTGTTGGGCAAGGGAGGTTATCATCTGATCGCGCTTATCCTTGATTTCGTTGGGGTTGGCACTTACCGTGCCAATACTCTTGATCTGAAGGTTCAACTGGGCAATATTGGTGAGGGTTTTATTGATACTGTCCGTAAGCGGCACCAGTGAGGCGTTCTGGGTATTGGCGGCCGACGTGAGGCTCTGGGTAACCGAATGGAAGTTGTCGGTCAGTATCTGGGCATTGGTCATGATCACCTGCCGTTCGGAAATCCCCCCCGGATTAAGGGTTAAATCCTGCCAGGAGCCGAAGAAATTGGATATGGCCGCTCCCAGACCGTCGTTGGAAACCTCATTAAATACCGGCTCAATCTGCTGAAGCACCGTGGATTTCTGGGTATCGTAACTCTGTGACGAGTTGGCATTCACCAACTGCTGCTGCATAAGCCCATCATAATAGCGGGTAACCGACGAGACCATAACACCGGTTCCCAGGGTTACACCGTTGATCGTGGTACCCGGCGCACTTTCGATAACCGCCGACTGGCGGGAGTATCCGGGAGTATTGACATTGGCAATATTTTCAGCCGTAACGTTGGTGGCAACCTGATAGGCATTGATGCCACTGCGGGCGGTGGTTATTAACGACGAGAGTCCCATTTACGCCTCCATATTGATCATAACAGCACCATTACGTGGCTGTTGGTAGCCGCCAGACGATCCGTAGACATTGGACTGGTTGGCCAGTCGGGTAATCAGGGTGAGGGTGGTTGCAACCGTTGATGAAAACTTCTCAGCTATTTCCCGGTTCAATTCCGCGACCTGCTGAATTTTATTGGCAATTTCTTTCAGTTCCAGACGTTTTTTAAACAGCTCCCTGTCCCCCCGCTGGGCAAGGGTGGTGGCCAGTGTGCCAAAAGGGGTGTCGGCAGCGAGTCCTTCCCGCAGAGCCATCCCGACAATTGCCTGCTTCATGAGCAGTTCCTGATCGGCAATCTTTTGAATCAGCTCTTCCTTTTCCTTATTGGTGTCAGCCATGGCGGCAATGTTGACACCCCCCATTTCGGCGGTCTCCCGTTCAAGGACAGTATGCAGGGTGTGCATTAAGGCGGCAAGAGCGGTAACGGCTTCAAGTAGTCTTCTCAATTCCATAGGTATACTCCGTAGTAGCTTTCAGCTACTCCCTGCGGTCAATTTTCGGGGCTACTTTCCGACTTTCCTGACGGATAATATCCCGTTCGACCATTTTCGCAATGCCGAGACCTCCGGCTTTCTTTACCGATGCATTGGCGTATTCCTGATCCAGCATCGAACGATACACCTCTTCACCATGCCCCCCACCGGTCAACTTATCCTTGCCGACCGTGGCGCGCATGGATTTCATCATCATACCGACAAACAACCCTTCAAAATCACGGGAGACCTTTTTTGCCTGCTGCAGCTGTTTTTCCGTCAACCCCTCCCCGTTGACAGTGACACGCTGAAGCTGCCGCGCCTTGTCTGCTGCGGTGCCGGAAATATCGGGCAATTGGGTTGGTAATGAGATGTCCATACCTTCTTATCGTCCTTTTACTGCAACAGTTTAACTTAATAGGGAGCAACGCCTCTATATTATCGAAAGATCTGCCTGCAAGGCACCGGCGGCCTTTATGGCCTGGAGAATGCTGATCAAGTCCCGGGGAGTGACCCCCATCTGGTTCAGGGCCCGCACCACATCACCAATGGTGGCCCCCTCCTGCATTACCATGAGCCGCCGATTCTCCTCATCAACTTTCACATCGGTACGGGACACAACCTTGGTCTCTCCGGTTGAACTCAATGCCCCAGGCTGGGAGACCTGCGGGGCCTCCTTTATGACCAGCGACAGGCTGCCATGGGTGATGGCAACCGTGGAGATCCGCACACTCTCCCCCATGACAATGGTACCGGTCCGCTCGTTCAAGACAACCTTTGAAGCCACATCGGGCCTGACTTCAAGCCGCTCAAGTGCGGCGACAAATTCAACCGGACGCTTTGCATAGACATCGGGAATGGTAAGGGAAACGGACCCCGGATCATTACTGACGGCAACGGCACTCTTGAACTTATCGTTTATGGCGGTGACGATCCGTGAAGCCGTAGTGAAATCAGCTATGTTGAGATTGAGGTTGAGAATGGCCTTGCCAATCAAAGAATTGGGAAGTTCCCGTTCTATGAGCGCACCATTGGGCACCCGGCCGGCCGTGGGGTGGTTCTTCAGGGCAGAGGCACCCTGGCCGCCAAAGGCAAAGGAGTTGGTCAGTATGGACCCCTGGGCCACGGCATAAATCTGATTGTCGGCACCCCGCAACGGTGCCATGACCAAAGTTCCACCGGCGATGCTCTTGGCATCACCGATTGAGTTGACCAGGACATCAAGGCGGTTACCCTGTTTGGCAAAGGGGGGAAGGGTTGCCGTCACCATGACCGCCGCCACATTCTTGATTTTAATGTCGTTGACCGACGTGGTAATCCCCATCCGCTCCAACATATTGACAACCGACTGTGTCTGAATTTTTGCCTGGTCACTGTCACCGCTGCCGTTTAACCCGACCACCAGACCGTAACCGATCAACTGGTTGTCCCGGACCCCTTCAAAAGAGGCGAGATCCTTGATACGTATGGCATGGGCGTTTGTCGTCACCGCCAGAACAAACAGTGCAAGTATGACACGTACCGAGTACTTCATTGAGATCCTTATGGTCTGCCACCGTTTTATCATCAGAATGGCCAGATTTTGTCTAAAAGATTCATCAGCCAACCGGGACTCTGCCGGTCGGAAATAATGCCCCGACCGGAATAGCTGATACGGGCATCGGCCACATAGATCGAATTGATGGTATTGTCCTGGGCGATATCCCGTGAACGCACGGTTCCTTCCAGGACAATGATCTGATCCTCGTCGTTGACCTTGATGTTTCGTCGCCCCTCGATAATCAGGTTACCATTGGGCAGCACATCAATAACCCGGGCCGTAATGGTGGCGTTGAGATTTTCCTGTCGGGAAGTGGAGCCGGACCCTTTAAATGCCGAACTGCTGGTCGCATTAAGAATTTTACTCAAATCGGCAAAATTGTTTGCCATTATCCCCTTATTCTCAAGGCCAAGCAGATTGGTTATACCGGCACTGGTCGAACTGTCCCGCGACGTACCGGTATTGGCCTGCTTTGACGCACTGGCCGTTTCCGAAATAACAATGGTAATAATATCACCGCGACGACGCGCCTTCACGTCTTCGGTCATCCCGCCGGAGGTACTCTGCCAGAGGGAACCCGATGAATAGTCGGCCACGGGGCGGATCTGTTGTTCTTCCGGGGTGATGGTCTTGATCTCGGTTTTTTCTGTCGCACACCCCCCCAGAATCAGGACCAGTAGCGGTAACAGCAGTTGTTTCATACACATCCCTCAAACCGCCCCCACGGGGGACCGTTTACCATAATACCCTACTATAATGCGACCCTCACCGTCGACGAATCAACAACCTGGGCCGGAATTTCTTTCATCGACGTAAGGTTCAGAACCCGGATGATATCCCCTTCCACCCCGGAACTATGTGCTTTCCCGGCCATGGTAATCTTCATGACGCTGTTTTCACCGATGATGGTAACCGTTTGGCCGCTTTTAATCAGTGGTACCCTTTCAATCTGATCGGAGCGGACCGGTTGATTGGCCCGCAGGGTACTCCGGGCATTTTTACCCGCCACTTCTGCAACTGAGCGCACGGCAAGATGGGAGTTGAAGGTAATTTCCCGTTTCTGAAGTACCAGGTCATCGGCGGAAATCCGGGTATCATGATCTATCTGGCGCAGTGTCATAACCGTATCTGCCACCGCTTCCACATCTATCAAGACCGGAAAATTCAAAACGACCCGCTCATTTTGCCGAGCCACAACCGCAGCATTGACCTTCCCCCATCCTTCCCACTGTTTCGGCACAACAACCTCGTACTCAAGGGCACCCACGGGGAGCTTCATAACCGAGGGGAGCCCGATTTTCCGAATTCGCACCTCCCACCCCATGCCAGCCGTGCGGCTGTTCACAAACTCGGTGACAACCTGCCGTATCTCCTGTTCCCGTTCCGGAGAAGTTACCGCCCGACAGGGCGCGGTCACGACCAGGGTCAGGAACAGCACCAGTAGTAACACTGTTGTACGTTTCATCACGTCAGTCAACCGTTACCGCTTCAGATTGTTAGCGGTCTGCAGCATCTCATCGGATGCCTGCACCGCCTTGGAGTTTACCTCGTAGGCACGCTGCCCCACGATCATATTGACCATCTCTTCGGCAACGTTGACGTTACTCATTTCCAGAATCCCCTGGGTGAGGGTGCCGGTCCCGTTCTGTCCCGGTGTGCTGGAGGTTGCAGTCCCCGATGAATCGGTGGGGAGATAGATATTTCCCCCCTGGCTGGAAAGTCCTGCCGGATTTGAAAAGTTGGCCAACTGGATCGACCCGACGGTTGCGGAGGCATTCTGTCCGGCAACCTGAACCGAAACGGTCCCGTCACTGCCGATGTTGATCTTGGTTGCGTTGGCCGGAATCGTAATTGAGGGAGAAAGCAGGTTGCCGTCCGAGGTGACAATCTGTCCGGCACTGTCTTTTTTAAACGCACCGGCACGGGTATAGCCGATGGAGCCATCGGGAAGGGTCACCTGAAAGAATCCATCCCCCTGAATGGCGAGATCCAATTCATTGCCGGTCTGGGAGAAATCGCCGGGGGTAAAGATTTTGGTAACGGCGGCCAGACGGCTTCCCAGACCGATCTGGATACCGGTTGGAACCTGGGTAGCACTGGTGGCCGGCGATCCGGTTGTTTTCAGGTTCTGGTAGATCAGATCCTGAAAATCGGCCCGACTCTTTTTGAATCCGGTGGTCCCGATGTTGGCCAGGTTGTTGGCCACAACCTCGATGCTTTTCTGCTGTCCCTGCATACCCGATGCAGCACTCCAGAGGGAACGAATCATACGAACTCCTTTACCATATGTAATAGAATGAAATTATACTTTTCCTATCTCGTTTGCCGCCTTGCTTTCAATGTCATCAAAGCTTTTAATGATTTTGGAACAGGCCTCGAAATACCTGTTGGTCTCAATCATCTGCACCATTTCCGTAATACTGTCAACATTAGAACCCTCGATACGCCCCTGCTGTACCTGGGCGGTAGCCGCCTGGGGTGCTGCCTGACCATCCATCGGCTTGAACAGGGCACTGCCTATTTTGGTCAAGGTATAGGGTTTGGGGAAATCAACAACGGAAAGAGCACCCGCGTCGGCCCCGTCAACGGTAATGGCTCCCTTGGAATTGATCTCCACATGGCTCCCGAGCAGGGTGATGGTGGTACCGTTAGCCCCCTGAACCGGGTATCCGTCAGCGGTCACCAGGGTCCCGTCGGGGGCGGTTCGGAAATTTCCCTGCCGCGTATAGGCGGTCCCCTGGGGGGTCGTCACCGCGAAGAATCCATCCCCCTCCAGTGCCAGATCAAGGGTATTGCCGCTCTGGGTGGTCGGTCCGGTACTGTAGTCGATGTAGATATTTTCCTTCTGCAGGACCGGATCGGCTGACACCTCTGCCGGATTGGTCGCCGCAGGAGGGATTCTGCTCAAAACCCCTTCAAAGGACATCTTATCCCTTTTAAAGCCGGGGGTGTTGATGTTGGCAAGGTTATTGGAAATGGTGTCGAGCTTGCGCATGGCGGACAAACTACCCGATACGGCTGTGTACATTCCTGTGTTCATGGGCTTTTCTCCTAATTCCGGTGCAACTTCAGCCGCGATCGCAATCGGACCATGGCCTGGCTGATGAGCTGCGAAATACGTGATTCGGTCAAACCGAGGGTTTCGCCGATTTCCTTGAGATTCAAATCTTCGTTGTAATAGAGGGTTACCGCCAGACGCTCCTTTTCGGGGAGGGAATCTATGGCCGTTCCGAGTGCATCGGCCAACTGCATGGTCATGACCTGCTGCTGGGGATTTTTCGCATCGGCTTCACACAACACGTCGGCGAGACAGAGTGGACTGCCGTCATCCCCCTCCCAACTGTCATCCAGACTGATAAAGGTGAACACATGGACATCATCCAGTAGTTCATAATAATCATCCAGAGATATTTCCAGTGCAACGGCAACCTCTTCACTGCTCGGATGCCGTCCCAGCAGATGCTCCAGCTCATTCAGTTTCCGCTCCAGACGTTTGTACTTCTCCCGCATCGAGCGACTTAAGACATCATAGGAGCGAAGTTCATCCAGAATGGTACCCCGAACGTGCTGTTCGGCAAATGTCTTGAAAAGCACGCCACGACCTGGATCAAAACGATCTGCCGCATTTATCAGACCAATCATAGCCGAGCTCATCAGGTCCTGCATGTCAAGGTGATGGGGGAGCTTGGCAGACATCCTGCCCACCAGATAACGCACGAGCGGTATGTGATCCAAAATAAGTTGTTCCCGCTCAGACGGCAGGTTCACCCCAACCACGGCTCCATTCCCTTCCGTCATGGCTTAGTTTCCCCCCGCACCGTCAAGCATTCGCCTGAAAAAGAACTGGATATTACCTTTGATACGGCTCTGCCGCTTGTTCTCGATCACCCGCTTGGCAATGGTCGTAAAACAGTGGGCTGCATCGGAATCGGGAAAAAGCTCAGTGACAGCTTTTTGACGCTTTACCGCCTCGACGACCTTTTCATCCTTTACCACACACCCCAGGTAATCCAGCGAGATATCCAGAAAGCGGCCGGCCACATTCGCCAGCTTGCGAAAGACTTCAAGGGCATCCTCACTGTCTTTGGCCATATTGACCAGAACCTTGAAATGATGTTCTGCATAGCGGGTGGCCAGCAATTTGATCAGGGCATAGGCGTCGGTAATGGAGGTGGGTTCCGGTGTCACCACCACAAATATTTCCTGGGCAGCAACCGTAAAGTAGGTCACGTTTTCCGAAATACCCGCTTCCGTATCCACAATCAGCACATCAAACTGTTCCTCAAGCATATCCAGTTCGTCAAGAAGCTTCAGCTTTTCATGCTGCCCCAGACTGGTCAATTCCTGGACTCCCGAACCGGCAGGAATGATCTTGATGCCGGCGGGGCCATCAATCAAAATATCAAGGATACTCTTTTCGCCATTCAGAACGTGGTTGAGGTTATACACCGGCGACAGCCCCAGCAGCACATCCAGATTCCCCAGTCCAAGATCGGCATCGATCAGAAGAACTTTCTTCCCCTGTGCCGACAGGGCAATGGCCAGATTGGAGACAACATTGCTCTTGCCGACCCCCCCTTTGCCGCTGGTCACCGAGATGACCCGGATTCCCTGTTGATCCGTCAAGCCGAGGGACGGCACATTTTCCATTCTATTCAGTTTTGCGGAGCGAGCCAACTGACGGAGAGTATCAGCCTGATCGCCCGTTCCCGGAACGCTACTCATTCTGCCCCCTCACGAAATATCATATCGGCCAGCTTTGCCGGCGTGGCAATTTCAATATCTTCCGGAACCCGTTGGCCGGTGGTAAAATAGGCGATCTGCAAATTGTCCTGCATCAGTAAGTTAACCATGTTCCCGAAACTTTCACACTCGTCAATTTTAGTAAAAACGACCTTGCTCACCTGGAAAATTTTAAAACGGTTGAGAATTTCCTTCAGTTCCAGATCCTTGGTGGTGGCAGAAAGGCAGAGATACACCTCCACCGGAATCTTGTCTTCAAGGAAATTTTTCATCTCATCGAGTTTTTCCTTATCCTTGTGGCTGCGGCCGGCGGTATCAATGACGATAAGGTCACAGGCTGAATGACGGTCCACCGCCTTCTCAAGCTCTTTGGGAGTTGAGGCAACTTCAAGGGGGATACCCATGATCCGGGAGTAGGTCTTCAGCTGTTCGATGGCCCCAACCCTGAAAATATCCATGGTGATCAACGCCACCTTATTCCCTTTATTCAGGGCATACATGGCGGCAAGCTTGGCGGTTGTCGTCGTTTTACCCACCCCGGTCGGACCGACCAAAGCGATGATACGGGGGGAGTTTTTCTTCAACTTCAACGTGCCGGCGAACTTGATCAACCGGCCCAGCGTCTCCCCCAGACGACCTTTCAATGTTTGATTGTCGTTCTGGAGTGGCAGCGCATTCAGGGTATCAATGATTTTCCTGATCAGCTCAGTGGAAATACCACTTGCCGCCAGCTCCCGTGCGAGGGGAGAACTCTCAGGAAGCAGCTCCTCACCCGAGCGTGGTTGACGGTTTGCGCTGTCGCCAATAACCGGCCACTGCACATCCCTGGCATCCCCCTCGTGGCTTTTTGCCAGGGTGGCAAGAAGAAGTTTCTTGATATCCTCCAGATCGGCCCGGGGAATATTCTTGAGATTAATACCCCCCTCGGAATCCCCCCCCTCAACACCAACGAAGGGGCGTACCTCCACCCTGTGTTCCTCTTCACGGCGCGTGAGGGATTCCACCTTCTCACGTAAATCTTTTAATTCACGGGCCAATGGGGCAAGCATGGAGCTTTCCATTTCCTCCCGCGCCGTCCGTTCCCGGGGTGGTGGTTCACGGTAGACGACCGGAGCGACCGGTGGAGCAACCGGTGCTTTACGGACCGGGTCAATTGCCGCAGTAACCCGATAGACCTGACGGCAAAAAAAACCGAACACGCCGCCAACCTTCTCTTTTTTTGTCGAAAGAATCATGGCATCGGGCCCAAGCTCCGCCTTCACCATGCGAAGTGCTTCCGGCATGCTCGCTGCTTGAAAGGTCTTAACCAGCATTGATTCCTACCACCCCCAGTGACTGAATTTTGACATTCTGAGGAATCTCGTTATGGGACAGCACCGCCATATGGGGAACAAAACGTTCGATCAATTTTCTCACGTGACGGCGAATTGACGGCGAAGCCAGCAGAACCGGCTGGGCACCGCTGGCACCGAACCGTTCCGACATGGTCCGTACCGATGTGATAATCAACTGGGCCACCGACGGCTCGATTGCCAGATAACTCCCCTGATCAGACGGCTGGATCGCCTCGGCAATCATATCTTCGACTTCCCGGTCCATGGTCACCAGAAAGAGGGTTTCATCCTCCATTTTATACTGGTCAACGATGAAACGTCCCAATCCCTGACGGACGAACTCGGTCAGCACATCGGGATCTTTGGTCAGAGAAGCATAATCTGCAAGGCTCTCCAGTATGGTACGCATGTCACGTACCGATACCCCTTCCTTGAGCAGACTCTTGATAACCCGGAGCACCGTGCCAAGATTCAACAGGTTCGGGATCAGCTCTTCCACAACTTTCGGAGCGGTCACCGCAACATTGTCAAGCAGTTGCTGCAGTTCCTGCCGTCCAACCAGCTCATGGGAATACCGCTTGATAATTTCACTGATATGGGTGGCAACCACCGTGGTACTATCCACAACCGTATAGCCGTTGATCTGGGCCTGATCACGATCATCGCCCCTGATCCAGACCGCCGGCAGCCCGAAGACCGGTTCTTTGGTCGTTACGCCGGGCAGATTGGCGGTAACGGCACCGGAATCCATGGCCAGATACTGGCCGGTCAATTCGCTCCCGCCAACCCGGGCACCACGGATGAGCAGATTATATTCATAGGGTTTCAGCTGCAGGTTGTCATGGATATGGATGGGAGGTACCACAAAACCCATCTTCTGCGCTGTCTGACGGCGGATTGAACGTATCCGCTCCAAAAGTTCACCATTTTGAGCCGCATCCACCATGGGCACCAGACCATAGCCAACTTCCAGCTCCAGCACATCGAGAGGTCGGATATTTGACGCCTGATCGATGGACTCTTCTCCGGCAGTGGCCTCCGAAACAGCCGTCTCTTCGACAATCTCCGCCTTTTCACGGGCCATCTTGCCGAGCAGGAAGGTTACACCCGCCAGCAGCAGGAACGCAAAATGGGGAAGACCGGGAATCATGGCGAACAAAAACATGACACCTGACACCACAAAGAATGCCTTGGGATAATTCATGAACTGCCCGGTCATTTCCTGGCCGAAACTGTTCTCATCGGCAGAACGGGTAACCAGGATACCGGCGGCCGTCGAAATAACCAGGGCCGGTATCTGGGCCACCAATCCCTCACCGATGGTCAGCAGCGTATAGTTTGACAGGGCGTTCATCAGCGGCATCCCCTGCTGCCATACGCCGATTATCAGGCCACCGAAAATATTGACCAGCACGATCAGGATACCGGCAACCGCATCACCACGGACAAATTTACTGGCACCGTCCATGGAACCATAAAAATCAGCCTCCCGGGAGATTTTCAGACGCCGAAGCTTGGCTTCCTTGTCAGTGAGCAGGCCGGCCGAAAGGTCAGCATCAATGGCCATCTGCTTTCCCGGCATGGCGTCGAGGGTAAAACGGGCGGCAACTTCGGCCACACGCCCCGCACCCTTGGTGATAACAACAAAATTGATGATAACGAGGATTAAAAACAGAACCGCACCGACGATATAATTACCGCCAACCACGAACTGGCCGAACGCCTTGATAACCGCCCCGGCCGATTCGGCCCCCTCGCTTCCATGGAGCAAAATCAGTCGGGTAGAGGCGATATTCAGTGCCAGGCGGAAGAGTGTTGTGACGAGAAGTACTGAAGGAAATATTGAAAAATCAAGTGGTTGTATTGTATAAAGACAAATCAGCAGGATGGAGAGGGCCACCGTAATGTTGGCCGCCAGAAAGATATCAAGCACGAACGCCGGGAGCGGGACGATCATCAGCGCCAGAATGCCGATCAATCCAACGGCGACATAAATATCGGAATTTTTGCGAAATCCTCGCAGTTCTATAGCTTCAACCGTACCATTAGCCATGGGTAAGTGCCTGGATCACCTTATCGAACGTAGTAGCTCGAAGGTATTTGCATTTTTCGTGCCGCAACCACCAGAACCAGTTTAAAACGCTTGGTTTCTCCCCTTTCCCCCCTTCCTGCAGCTCTTTTCACGGTCAGCGGTCACCATCCGGTGTCAAACCATTGAACGTGACGGAATATTGACACTTGTTGTGAAAACGTTTTCAATGAAGAAATTTTCAAACGGCAACTGATTACGGCCAGACTTTTAGATCCCGGTTCCCTTGTTATCAAACCCGCCACTGACAAAATTGCTTCCCCGCTTGAACACCAGAACACTGATGCCGTCATCGATACGATCGAATTCAAAGGCCAGGGCATGTTCATAGGCAAGGGCGGCAACGGCCTGGACCTGTTCCAGGTTGCGGAGCCTGAAGAGTACCCGGTTTCCTTTGCCCAGGTATTCGAGGAAGCTGGTGGAAACGTCGAAGGCCAGCACCCCCTGTTCACCCAGAAGGTCCACCACCGTCATTCCCGTACTATTGATGGAGGCCTCACTCAGGTAGACCTGACGGGTGGAGCCAGGTGCCGTGGAACCGCTTTCCGGTGACCACCCTTCGGTCGCCCCGATCTGCTCAAAAGGGGTCGCACCGATAATCATGCCGGCGGCTACGGTGGCGTTTGAGAATCGGTCGATGATGATAAAACTGCCGGTTTCCCGATTCTGGTGGTAGGGGACAAAGGACACCGGCCGGTCCAGCTCCAGGCGGGCAACGCCGATTTCGTTCAGCTTCAGGGTCTGGGCCTGCTTGTGCTCCAGGGTATTGACATCCACCGAATAATGGACACCGGTAACCCGTCCTGAAGTTACTGCCGTGGCGGTTTTGATCAGATAAATCTGTCCCGGCTGCAACGGCTCATCATGGAGCCAGACCAGATGGGCTTCCGGGTGGCGGGATTGCAAGGGGGGTGAATCGGGAGTGGTCAGCATATCCCCCCGGCTGATGTCTATCTCGTCCTCCATGGTCAGTGTGATGGCCTGGCCGGCGGTGGCTTCCGCCAGATCGCCATCCATGGTGACGATTCGGGCGACCTTGCTGGTCTGGCCAGAAGCGGCCACCCGCAGCTCATCGCCGGGACGGACGGTGCCCGAGGCGATAACACCGCAGAAACCGCGGAAATCAAGATGGGGGCGGTTAACCCACTGGACCGGCATACGGAATGTTTCTCCCCTGCTGTCACCGTCCACCGGCACGTTTTCCAGATAATTCATCAGGGTGGGGCCATGGTACCAGGGGGTATTGCCACTGGCCTCGATCATGTTATCCCCCCCCAGGGCTGAGATAGGTATGGCGGTAATTGAGCCGAAGCCAAGGGGGGCGGCAAAGTCTTCGTAATCACGACGTATGGCCAGATACTTCTGCTCATCAAAATCGATCAGATCCATCTTGTTGATCGCCAAGACAATGTTGCTGATACCGACCAGCGACACCAGATAACTGTGGCGCCTGGTCTGGGTCAAAAGCCCCTTGCGGGCGTCAACCAGTATGATGGCCACCTGGGCGGTGGAGGCACCGGTAACCATATTGCGGGTATACTGTTCGTGGCCCGGGGTGTCGGCAACGATGAACTTGCGCCGGTCGGTTGAAAAATAACGGTACGCCACATCAATGGTAATTCCCTGTTCCCGCTCGGCCTGCAGACCGTCGAGCAGCAGGGCATAGTCGATGGCTCCCCCCTGGGTACCGACTTTCTTGCTGTCAACCTCCAGGGATGCCAACTGATCCTCAAAAACCATTTTTGAGTCCCACAACAGTCGCCCGATCAGGGTACTTTTACCGTCGTCAACGCTACCGCAGGTAATGAAACGGAGGAGAGATTTCTCTTCCTGATTTTTCAGATATGCAAGGATATCCTGTTCGATAAGGTCCGATTGATGTGCCATCAGAAATATCCCTCCTGTTTTTTCTTTTCCATGGAACCGGCCTGGTCATGGTCGATCATCCGCCCCTGTCGTTCCGAGGTACGGGTCAGCAGCATTTCCTGTATGATCTCCGGCAAGGTGGTGGCTTCCGACTCCACCGCCGCCGTCAACGGATAACATCCCAGGGTGCGGAAACGGACCGATTTGTATTCTATCTTCTCACCCGGCAGCAACTCCAGCCGGTCATCATCCACCATGATCAACATACCGTCCCGCTCCACCACCGGCCGTACCGCCGCATAATAGAGCGGTACAATCGGTATCTGTTCCAGGTGGATATACTGCCACACATCCAATTCGGTCCAGTTGGAGAGCGGAAATACCCGGATACTTTCCCCCGGTTTGATCCGGGTGTTGTAGAGGCTCCACAACTCCGGCCGCTGCAGCTTCGGATCCCAACGGTGGTTGGCACTCCGGAAAGAGAAAATACGTTCTTTGGCCCGTGACTTTTCCTCATCCCGGCGGGCCCCACCAAAAGCTGCGTCAAACTTGTAACGCCCCAATGCCTGCTTGAGCCCTTCGGTCTTCATGATATCCGTATAGAGGGAAGAACCGTGGGTAAAGGGAGAAATATTCTGACGCACCCCCTCTTCATTGATATGGACGATCAGATCAAGGCCGCACTCGGCGGCCATTTTATCCCTGAACTGGATCATCT
The DNA here is from genome assembly GCA_903901875.1 of uncultured Geobacteraceae bacterium. GTDB lineage: Bacteria > Desulfobacterota > Desulfuromonadia > Geobacterales > Pseudopelobacteraceae > JACRCG01. Next base: position 22,669 of record CAIUSO010000040.1, read on the forward strand.
CCCGAAATTTCCAGGTTGTATCCACATGCATGAGTGGAAAAGGAGGAGGGGCCGGATAGAAGGCCTTGCGGGCAAGATGCAGCATGACGGCCGAGTCCTTACCGATGGAATAGAGCATCACCGGGTTGGCAAATTCGGAAACCACCTCTCGAAGGATATGAATACTTTCCGCTTCCAGTTTCTGCAAATGGGTCAGATTGCTGGTCATAATAAAACCTCAAAAAAATAATTGGCTACGGCTCATTTTTAATACGCAGGTCAGGCAATATGACGAACTTCGTCCACCAACTGCTCCAATGTCAGTGAGCGGGCGACGGCATTGCCGAAACCGATTTCTCCCAGCCGGTACAGGTCAAAACGGGGAGTGCGTTCACCGTTGTCACCCTTCACCAGTGACGAGCTGACAATGCCAACATCGGCCAGCTGGGGCTGGGTGCAGGAATTGGGGCACCCCGACAACGCCCATGTCAATTTTTTTCCCGTATCCCCCACCTGTTCAAGGAGCATTGCTGCAATGGTGCGGGTCTCCGAAAGCCCCATGGAACATTCATGGCAACCGGGGCAGATCCTGAATGCCTGCGGTGCGGTGTCCCATTTCAAACCGGTGGTATCCTCCACACGCTTCCCGAGAACGGCCACATCTCCACCGGGCGTCACTGTCAAGAGCACGTTCTGATTGGCCGTTACCTGCACGATTCCGTCCGCCCAGGTGTCGGCAGCATCTGCAATGCGGATGAGCTGTTCGGACACCAATTCACCGGCAAATACCGCTAGTTCCACCTGGTGACTCCCTGATTCCCCGGTTGACAGATTTTCGGGAAAACCGGATTCTGCGGGAAAGCTCTCGGCAAAGACAGGCTCAGCCTCTATTAACTGGCGAAGCTTCTGTTCTCCGAACTGCCGCGCCAGAAATTTGAGCCGCTTCGGGGGAGGTGCATGGGTGGTATAAACGGCGATGACCGCCTCGATGACCGGAATAATCCGCCCTTCCGGCAGTCCCGCTTCGAGGAGGAAGCCCGGTTGGGGCTCCCGCCCCAGCCCGCCGGCAATCCAGACATCGTAACAGGGGACACCACTCTCTTGGCCGGCCAGCACCAGCCCCACATCCTGAATGAGGTGCCGTCGCCCCGACAGGTCGGCCTCGACGCCGATCTTGAATTTTTTGGGCAACTGTTCAAAACGGGGGTTGCCGGTAAAGTGCCGGTGTACTCTCCGTGCCAGTGATTCGAGGTGGGGAAAGCCGGGGAAACCGTGACCACTGCAGGTGACCCCCCGTACCGCTCCACCACAGGCCCCCCGGGAGGTAAGACCGGTTTTGGCCAATTCCCGTTTGATCTGTGGTAGATCCTCTTCTCGCAGCCAATGGATTTCCATACTGCCACGGCTGGTCAAATGGATGGTTCCCCGGCCGAAACGCTCTGAGATTGCGGCAACAGCACGCGCCTGTGCCGACGAGATAACCCCGGCCGCCAGCTTAACCCGCTGCATGTAAAAGCCGTCCTGACGCTGTTTGTAAATACCGTCAAGACGGAAATTTGTTGACGATGGGGCCATGGCAGATACCCTTTCACGTTATTCTTCTCCCCACTAGGTGGGGACGTTGTCAAGCAAACACAAATCTACTATTTCTATAGGTAATACACATGCGGATTGATGTCAAGAGAATAAATTGGATATGGGGGGGAGGGCTTAACGAAGAAGCGGTGAGGGGCAAGGTGCCCCTCACGCACACAGATTGGTTTCCGAATAGTTATTGTATTACAGTTTGAACTGCCGCACCAGTCGCTGCAACTCTTCTGCATTACCGTTGAGCTGCGTTGCCGCTGTTGCCGACTCATGGGCACCGTGGGAGGTCTGAAGCACCACCTCGGTGATCTGATGCATATTACTGCTGATTTCTCCCGTGGTTGCCGTCTGTTCTTCCGCTGCCGTCGCCACCTGGCTGATCTGCATGGCAACATCGTTGACATGTTGCAGTATTTCCTGGAGTGCCTGCCCCGATTTGGCCGCTTCCCTCGTGCCGGTCTCTACCTGCTGGACCCCCTGTTCCATTGCGGTAACCGCCTCATAGGTCTCCTTCTGGATTGCCTTGATCATCTCACCGATTTCACGGGTCGCCCGGGTTGTCCGCTCCGCCAGGGCGCGCACTTCATCGGCAACGACAGCAAAGCCTCTCCCCTGTTCACCGGCACGGGCCGCTTCGATGGCAGCGTTAAGGGCCAGAAGATTTGTCTGATCCGCAATATCCTCAATGGTACCGATGATGGCACCGATCTGGTCGGAACGTGCGCCAAGACTTTCAACGGTTCTGGCGGATTCCTGAACCCGTAAGGCAATCTGCCCCATGACAACAACCGTTTTTTCCACGACCTGGGCACCGCTCTGGGCAGTATCCGACGCCCTCTGTGCCCCTTCCACGGCCATCTGGCAATTTTGGGCGATATCGCCCGAAGTGGCAGACATCTCCTCGCCGGCAGTGGCCACCGAAGCCGCCTGGGCGGCAACCTCTTCGGCACCGGTGGCGATCTGGGTGGCCGTTGAGTTAAGCTGGCTGGCGGCAGAAGCGACCTGGGTAGAAGTACTGGAAATCTGGCCGATAATCTGACGAAGTTTCCCGATGAACACGTTGAAATACTTACTTATTTCCGCCAGTTCATCTTTGGTGGTTTCATCAAGCCGTTTGGTGAGATCCCCTTCCCCCTGGGAAATATCAAAAAGCATTTCCCGCAGTGCATCAACCGGTTTCATGATGGTGCGCAGCAACCAGGTGGCAAGACCTGCCTGGAGCAAAATGCCGATGAAGCCGAGAACGAGGGTTTCCGAGATGATCAGTTTAATTTCATTTTCAAATTGGTCATCGATTTCTTTTGCATGTTTCTTATTTAAATCAGACAGCTTCTCAAGTGATATGAATACAGTCTTATTCAACGTATCGATTTCATCATCAAGTTTTCTGATTTCATCTGTAATTAAATTGGTGGATTTAAGCAAGGGGATCATTTTCCCCTCGAAAAGAGAAACTTCTGAATCAAGTGATGTACGTGCAGTAAGAATCAGTGCTTTTTCCTCATTGGTGTCAGCTGTTTTGGCCAACTCGTCAAGCAGTTTGAACTCCTTCTCTTTTGCCGGGGGCCACTCTTTTTCAGTTTGGGCAAGATCGCGATTGATCTCTGCATCAGCAATTTTCGTATAAAAACGGTATCCGATGCTTGAAGCCCCTTCTGCAAGAGCTGACTCGTGAGCTTTGACACCGACTTCTTCTTGAAGCTTCTTCAGCTTGTGGAGGTTGAAATAATTCAGAATGGCAATAGAACCGACGGTTAAAATTACGATAATGACGTTGACAATAATTTTAGATCTGATAGTAGCCATGGTGGGAACTCCTTTAAAAATAAGCACAAAAATGCATCAGAACGTCGATATTCTCGCACGTTAACATGATATAACAAGGGGTGTAAACTAACGTCTTCACATTATAATGTAAAGATATTTGTCAATTGCAGGCTGAGAGCAATTTTATTACCCGGCTTCGTCTGATGCTAAAGCTTCATTGCACTCAATTCTGTTACGTCCACGCGATTTGGCCCGGTACATCAGTTCATCTGCCAAAGCGATAATCTCAGAAACAGTTACAAGCGCATTGCCGTTCAGGGACACCACTCCCAAACTTGCCGTGACATACGGCGTTACTTCGGACCAGGCATGGGGGATATGTAACTCGCCGATGCCATTACGGATCTTTTCTGCAATACGCAATGCTCCTTGCAGTCCCGTCTCAGGCAGAATACACACAAATTCTTCACCTCCATAGCGGGCAATCAGGTCGCTCGGGCGGGTCGCACCTGCATTTAAAACCTGAGAAATCTGCTGGAGACACTTGTCACCCTGCACGTGGCCATAGTGATCGTTAAAGAGCTTGAAATGATCTATATCCAACATGATTAGTGAGAGCTCTTTTCCAGAACGAGCATGCCGGGAGAACTCAAGCGACAGCACCTGATCAAAATGCCGTCTGTTGGAAATTCCCGTCAGTCCATCGGTAATACTGAGGGTTTCAAACCCTTTACTGATATTTTCGAGGGATTCCTGGAAATTTAAAATACTTACCAGCGATTTCATTCTGGCAACCAGCTCTTTATTGGATATTGGACGTGCCAGATAATCAAGCGCGCCGGCCTCCAATCCGGTTATTTTGCTGCTACTATCGGTAATCAGGCCGGAAAGCAATACGACAAAACTGTTGGCAAACGCAGGCTGGCTCTTTATTTGTTTCACAAGGTCTATGCCATTGCAATCTGGCAGCATTACGTCCAAAAGAAAAATGTCTGGCCGGACAGTTGCCAACTGCTCAAGACATTCATCTCCGCTGGTCGCAGTATGGACCTCAAACCCCTCATTCTTGAGCACACGCCTGTAGATGGTAAGCATATCTTCATTGTCATCAACAATCATTATTCTGTGCATAGGCAGCCTTTGCCTCCAATCGGAAGTGTTACAACAAAACGGGCACCGCCCCCTGAAATATTCTCCGCCCTGATTTCTCCGCCATGTCCTTCCAAAATGCTGCGTACGATGGATAATCCGAGTCCGGTCCCTTTCTCTTCTCGGGTGCCAAGCCTGGTTGCTTTACTGAACGGAATGAAAAGCTGTTCCAGAATATCTTCCGGTAAACCGGTACCATTGTCATCCACGCAGAGGACGAGTATATTTTCTTGAGTGGAAAGATGCAGAGTGACATCACTGTCAGCATGGCTGAATTTTACCGCGTTACTTAAAAGATTATTCAGAACCTGTTCAATTTTAGGTCTGTCACAAAATAGAGTGTGTGGAAGATTTCCCCCATGAACCACCTTAAAATTAATGCCTTTTTTTGCCGCAAGCACCCGGCTGTTTTCCAGACTACCTGAGATCAATTCCTCAAGAAGGATCGGTTTTATATCAAGATTCAAATTTCCTGACTCAATTTTGGAAATATCCAGCAAATCATTAATAAGCGAGAACATGAATTCACTGGACTTTTTTATGATGGCAACAAGCTCTCTGTCATCCTCGGGGGAGTGGTGCTGCTCTTGATCCAGAAGAAACTCGCTATAGGAAGCGATTGTCCCCAAAGGGGAGCGAAGGTCATGAACGACCATTCCCAGGAAAAAGTTTTTCTGCTGATTTAACTTTGCAAGCTCATGATTTTTCTTAACCAATTCCCGCTGCATTGCCGACAACTGATTGTTCACATGGGTCAACTGATCGTATATCGACTGATTGTGATCTTTCTGGAGTTGGGATGCTGATTGCATCTCCTTCATCAGAGTTTGCAGGTGGTTCGTCAGTTCAATGTTTAATTCAAGCATCTCTTCAATGATCTGCATGACCGAATTTCGAGAGTTTGCTCCAATAACAAAAAACTGTCTCTCAACACGTACTGCGGCACAGTGAAGAGTTATGGGGCCACCTTTCAATGCCCCGATCAACTCCCAGTCGAAGGCTAAACCGTTGGTGCGTATTTCATCCAAGAAAAGGAGTACTTTTTCATGACACGCTTCATCAAAAAGTGCTGTTACCGAAACACCAACGGCTAAGTCCTGAACCAGCTCATATTCATTGCGGACTATTTGACTCACGATGCCAAACTCATCACAGAAGGCCACAAAACCTTTACCAGCACTACTGCTCATCATCCCATTTCCTTTGCGATATCAGGTAAAACGGTGGGCCTACTTTTGCTTTGTCACGCATAGAAGAGCAGAGGCAGCACAAACGAGTCACTCCTTCGTTAAATTTATTTTAAGTATGGGCAGTGCTTATTCAAAATTCGTGCCAGAATAAGTAAAACAAAAGAATTGCCGAGGGAATGCAACATTTGAGGGGGATTCAAGAACCGTGTGGGAGCATTAAACCGGTCACTATTTACACTTTTAGATGTAAAAACTTTACATATGCTTACATAGTGTTTACGGTTTTTGTTTACAGGTTGGTGCCCTTTTGCAACAATTTGTACAGTGTTGGACGACTGATACCGAGCAGACGGGCAGCGTGGGCTTTATTGCCGTTTGTCAAAACCATGGTATCTTCAACGGTTCGTGATTGCACTGTACATTTTGATGGTGAAGTTGTTTTCGACGCGACAATGACTGTGCGTCCGAAATCATGCACAACGGCATTCGGCAGATCATTTGCAGAGATGGTGTTCGATGTGCAGAGGATGACAGCACGTTCAATAACATGTTCAAGTTCACGGATATTACCGGGCCAATCGTGGGCACGGAACAGATCCATGACGTTATCGGTTACGCCCTGAATTTTACGGTCGAATTTATCATTAAAATGTGTGATAAAGTGGGCAACTAACAGATTCAGATCATCCCGTCTATCCCTGAGTGGCGGCAACTCAATACAAATCACGTTCAGGCGATAGTACAGATCCTGCCGAAAAAGCCCCAGCCGAACTTTCTCTTCAAGATTTTTGTTCGTTGCAGCAATAATTCGCACAGAAACTTTGATGGGGGTTGAATCACCCACCCGCTCAAATTCGCTCTCCTGTAAAACCCGTAACAGTCGCATCTGTACGGCAGGTGAGATATCACCGACCTCATCCAATAGCAGCGTGCCGCCATCGGCCTTTTTAAAGCGACCGACCTTGTCGGCAATCGCTCCGGTGAAGGCCCCACGCACATGGCCAAAAAGCTCACTCTCCAGCAGCGGCTCGGATAGTGCCGAACAGTTGACCTTGACAAACGGCCCCTTAAATCGTTTTCCGCATGCCTGCAATGCTGCAGCAACCAGCTCTTTGCCAGTACCACTTTCACCGTTTATCAACACCGTTGTCGGCACATCTGCAAGGGCTTCAATCAGGGAATATACCCGTTGCATCGAAGCAGAGGCACCAACAATGCCATGAAACTGCCCTCGGATGTGCAACGTACGCTCCAGATCCACCAGGCGGGTTTCATCGCGAATGACAGCGACCGCCCCGCTGACTGTCCCATCAGCCTCAGTCACGGGAGTTGTCCGCAAGCTGAAACTGTGCATCTTGCCGTTCGCCGTTCGGCGTTCAAAACGGTCTATTACCCGTGGAGCATTGGTGGCAAGCGTTTCGAGCAGAATTGTACAGAATACGCTGCTAAAACCGAGGCCTATTTCGGAGATATCTTTGCCCAGCAGGCTGCTGTTGTAGCCACAGATTTCCTCGGCCGCCTCATTAAAGTGGGCCAACCGCCCGTTGCTGTCAATCATGATGATCGCATCGGAAACCGTCCGGAAAATAGCATCCATTTTTGCCAGAGTGGACAGAAGTTCACTCTGTTTGTTTTGTAATTCTTCATTTTGCATTTCAAGTTCAATTTGATGGACCTGAAGCTCATGAACCAGCTTGAGCACATCATCAGGGTCTTCCGTTTTTGACGACATGACATCGGTGAGCAATGTGCGCTCTGCCCGTTGACGAAGTTTTTGGACAGGTTCCTTGAGGGTGTTTTTCATGATCGGATTACCAGTATCAATTCGATTTTCGTATCTATGCCGTTGTTGCATGTTTGCACTGATTTGTCAAAGTGATGCAGCGAAAAATACCGTTTTGCATTGGTGGCAGCGGTCAGTTCAATCCCCTGTAGCGGATTATGTTCATTGATTAAGCGGTGATAGGGTCAATAAGGAACACGTCAACAATTCCTCGAAAACAGACAAATCGACACACCATATCCTATTTCTGAAAGGATACGACTAACAGTTAAGTGGAGTGAAAGGAATATAACGGGAGTTATTAATACCTCAATATCGCAGGGCTCGTCGTATGAATAAAATATCCCTTGTTTTTCTGAAGACTCTTCAACGTATTAAACGGCGAACCTGTAACAAACACCTTCCCTGCCTCATCCACCACGACATCATACTGGCCGTTTATGGAAGCAAAGCCAGCAGCAGGTGTCGCAGCGTCAGTTCCCCAGTAACCAATCTGCGTCCAGCCGGCACTCAGCGGAAGTTCATCTGTCGCGCCAAGTACGATGCCAGGGAGAGTAAGCGCTTTATCACTTGGCACATACATCCAGTATCCTTTGCCGGGTAGCAGTTTTTTCAGAGTGTTGAACGGTGATCCGGGGGTGTAGACCACACCGTCCGGGCCGACTGCGACAAAGGTGTCGCCGGTGATGAAGCCCATAGCGGTAAATGCTTCTGATATCTTTTTACTACCAACGCTTATCATGGTTGCGTTGGTTATCAGTTCAGTGGTTAACGGGGCGGTGGTTCCTTCGTAGTAGCCTGAGCGGGTGGTCCAGCCGAGCATATTCCAGCCTGCTTTCAGGGTGGCTTGGATGCCGGTTCCTGCAATGTTGGCAATACAGGTTGCGCCTGAACCACCGTTAGTTCCGGGGCAGGTCCAGTACCATCCGGTTGCTGTGGCAGTAAGCAATACTGCAGAAGCTGGTGAGCAGAGGTTTGTTGTCGGGCTAACTGTGAAGGTTTGTTCATTGGCACTGCCGCAAACACCGCTTATGATTATGGCAATCAGCTTGCTGCTGGCTGCTGAGACATTACCTGCGGCATCCATGGCAAATGCGTAAAGGGTTTTGTTACCGGCTGACGCAAAGGTTAAAACAGTAGGTACCGTGCTGTTCCAGGTGCATCCGGATGCACTGTTCGTAGAAGTGACACAATAACCCGTGACCCCGATGTTGTCCGTTGCACTAAATGCAGTAATTGAAACGGATAATGAATTGCTTGTGGAAGGCACGTTGAAGTCAGTAATAGTTGGCGCGGTCGAGTCACCACCATCTGAACATTTTACCACCAGGGTGAAGTTCTTCTGCACCGAGGCGGTCACGGCGGACGAATCGGCAAGCTGAATGATAAAAGGGAAGCTGCCGCAGACATTGGGTGTTCCAGCCATAACGCCGGTGGTGCTGTTGAGGGTAAGTCCTGGTGGCTGGCTGCCGGAGGCAACACTCCAGCTCAAGGGAGAGATGCCCCCTAGACCAGCAAAAGTGACACTGTAGGGCAAGCTTTGGCCCCCCCCCGGGATAGTAGTGCTGTTGATGACCAGCGGGTCAATGGCCTGGATCGTATAGTTTTGATCCCTGGATGCCGACGGATTGCCGCCATCTGTCACCCGAACGGTAAAGCTGGCGGTAAACCCGATGTCGACGTTTGTGGTGCCGCTGATGGCCCCGGTTGTTGAGTTGAACACGAGCCCCTGTGGCAAATTTCCGGAGATAACTTGCCACAGGTAGGGAATGGTGCCGCCGGAGACGACTACCGCATCGCTATACGTAAATCCTCTCAGGGTGTTTTTGAGAGCAGTAGTGGCAATGGTCACTGGACCATAGATGATAACGGTAAATTGCCGGGTTGCATTCTGCACAGGACTGCTGCTGTCGCTCACTTGCAAGGTAAAGGTGTAGCTGCCCGGAGTCGATGGAGTCCCCTGTAGAGAGGCAATTCCGGCATTCTGCTGTAAGGTTACACCAGGCGGCAGGGCTCCGCCTGCTACCAGCCACCCATAGGATGGGGCACCGAGCAGGGGACGTATGTTGGCCTGATAAGCCTGCCCCTGTCTGCCGTATGGCAATAATGTCTCGGAAATTGCCAGGGCATCTTTAATCTCGAATGACAGACTCTGTTGGGCCGATTGGGACGGCGTATCGCTGTCATCCACCTCAAAGGTGACATTGGAGATTATCTTGGCGGTTGGTGTTCCGCTGATAACGCCGCTGCTGCTGTTCAGCGAGAGCCCGGCCGGAAGTGTGCCGTTTTTTACGATCCAGGCATAGCTCTTCAGCCCACCCGCTGCCGACAGGATGGTGCTGTACTGCACACCGACCGCGCCGGTTGGGACCGCCTTCGTAACTACATTCAGAGTATCGGATGCACGCAGATAGAATTGCTTGTCGGCCGTTACCGGCGTACCGCTGGCGTCGGTTACCCGAATTGTAAAGGCAAAATCGCCCGTATCGAATGGAGTCCCCGATACCACACCCGTGACAGAATCAAGGATTACCCCCTGCGGGAGATAGCTGGTACTGCCGTTTTGATTGGCAACTACGGACCAGATGTAGGGAGTGGTGCCACCCCGAGCCGCCAGGGTAACCGGTGTTATGCCAACCCCCTTGCGAGTGTTGGGAATGATACTGGCGGAAGTGATGGTTAACTGGCTCCAAACCCGGATTCCCATGGTGACAGTCTTTGTCTGCACGGTAGCCCAGGTGCTGTCGGTCACGGTGATACTGACATTGGTAAAGCCGCCGATCGATGGGAGGCCGGAGACGATGCCGGTGGAGTTATTAAGGGTCAATCCGGCCGGCAACTGGCCGCTCATGGTGAAACTGTAAGGCGCAATGCCACCGGTAACACGGACCTGTTCGGAGTAGGGTGCCCCCACAAAACCGTTGGGAAGGGCTGTGGTGGGTATCAGTAGCGGATTAAGTGCTCTGAGGGTGTAGGCTTTATAGACCGACCTCCCGGCACTGTCGGTCGCTGCGATAGTAAGAGGTTCGCTGGTGGCGACGATGGCGGTACCCGTGATGATGCCGGTGGCTGGAACAAGGGAAAGTCCGGCGGGCAGATTTCCGGCATAGACTGACCAGGAATAGGGAGCCAGACCACCGGTTGCCGTGATGGGCTGGCTAAAGGCCGTTCCCACGATGGCATCGTTAAGTTGGGCTGTTGTCTGTGTGAGAAGCGGATCAACCGCCAGGGCATACGACTGGGTAACGTTACGCCCCTCATTGTCGACAACCTTAATCATAAAACTGAACACCCCAGGACTGGCAGAGATCTTCCCCTTAACCATCCCTAGTGCCGTGTCAAAAGTCAGGCCGGCGGGAAGTGCCCCTGAAAACAGGCTGAAAGAGTACGGTTGCGCGCCACCTGTTGCGTTTATCGCCGCGGAATAGTCTGTGGTGGTCATGCCACGAGGCAGCGTCAGCGTCAGGGTGGAAATTATCAACGGTGCTGTCACATCAATAGTGAACTCACGTTCGGCATAGCCTCCAAGGCTATCCGTCACCCCGATTCCGAAGGTGGAACTGTGCATAACACCAGGGGTGCCGCTGATAACGCCGACTGAGGAATCGAGCGTGGAGCCAGCAGGCAGTGTGCCATAGGCAAGGCTGAAGGTATAGGGGCCGCTTCCACCGGCGATGGTGAGAGGTTGACTGTAGCTAACTCCGGTTGAAGCTGGGGGCAACGTCGGAGCAGCGATGAAGTTGAGCAGAGCGGTGGATGTGGGGACGAGGCCGGTTTTGAAGCCACTTCCACTGGTGTTAGAGAGGACTACTCCTTTGATGATTATGTTTTTGTATCCTGTTTTGCTAATAGTGACGTCGTAGTTCCCGGACGGCGTATTAAAGACAAAATATCCGCTTGCGTCGGTCTGTGTGGTGGCCGTCGCCACACCCGTGATGCTTACGGTTGCCGTAGTAATAGGCATGCCGGTGGAGAGATCCAACACCGTGCCGCTCAAAATTGCCATAACGGTGATGGACTTTGACGTCTGAACAGCCGGGTTGTAGTTGGCGTTGCCCGCCTGATCGGCGACAATGGTGCAACTACCCGCCGCAATTCCGGTGACGGTACTGCCGCTGACCGAGCAGATACCGGGTGTGGCGGAGGTGAAGTCTACCGCAAGAAGCGAGGAGGCTGTTGCGCTCACCGTGGTGGTGCCCCCCTTTAGAATTGACGTCGGAGAAAAGCTGATCGTGCCACTATTCTGGTCAGCCTTGCCGATGGGGAAAGACTGTGTCTGTGTTGCAGCATTATAGTTACCACTCCCCGCCTGGCTGGCGGTAATGGTGCAGGTGCCAACCGTAACGCCGGTAACGATACTGCCACTGACGGTGCAGATGGCTGGTGTGGCGGCGGTGAAGATCACCGCAAGAGTGGAGGTGGCGGTCGCCAAAGCGGTACCGGTCCCTTTATAGATAATCGTTGGAGCGGCACCAAAACTCACGTTCTGGTTGGCCTTGCCGATATTGAGTGTCTGCGTTTTTGTTGCCGCATTGTAGTTGGCATCACCCGCCTGGTTGGCGATAATGGAGCAGGTTCCTGCAGTTACACCGGTAACGGTGTTGTCGATTATCGTGCAGACTGCAGGTGTGGAGGAGGTAATACTCAATGCAAGACCGGAGGTAGTGGAAGCCGACACCGTGCCGGTTCCACCCATAACTATCGTCGGCGCAGCACCGAAGCTCACTATCTGGTCGGCAAATAATCCCACTGGTACGGACACCGGGCTCAAGCGATTTGCCGTGGTGCCATCGCCCAGTTGGCCGTAGCCGTTAAACCCCCATGCCACAGGCGTTCCGTTGGATTTGAGCACCAAGGAGTCAGAATGACCAGCCGCTACCGCCACCACCCCGGTTAGTCCTGGCACTGGCACCGGATTCAAGCGATTAGTTGTGGAACCATCGCCCAGTCCTCCATACGAATTATTTCCCCACGCCACAACCGTGCCATCTGATTTGAGGGCCAGGGTATGCCATTCACCCGCCGCCACTGCCACCACCCCGGTGAGCCCTGGAACGGGCACCGGACTCAAGCGAGTCGTCGTGGTTCCATCTCCCAATTCACCGTTGCCGTTATATCCCCATGCCGCCACTGTGCCATCCGACTTGACTGCCAATGTGTGCGGATTATTAATTGACGTTGCTACTGACACCACCCCGGTAAGGCCTGGCACAGGTACTGGGCTATAACGATTCGTTACTGTACCATCTCCCAACTCGCCAGAGCCGTTATGTCCCCACGCGACCAAAGTGCCATCTGATTTGAGTGCTACTGTGTGGCTGCTACCCGCCGCTATCGCCACCACTCCAGCAAGACCGGGAACCGGTACTGGGCTACGGCGAGTCGTTGTGGTCCCGTCGCCTAATTCGCCGTAGGTGTTACCGCCCCACGCCATAACAGTACCATTGGATTTGAGAGCAATAGTTTGGGATGCTCCAGCTGCAACAGCCACTATGCCGGTAAGTCCTGGCACTACCACCGGACTAAAATAATTTATCGTGGTTCCATCACCCAGTTGGCCATTACTGTTATCTCCCCACGCCACCAAAGTACCATCGGATTTGAGCACTACCGTGTGGCTGCTACCCGCCGCTATCGCCACCACTCCGGTAAGCCCTGGCACTGGTACTGGGCTATTGCGAGTGATTGCGGTTCCATCGCCTAGTTCGCCGTTAGAATTATCTCCCCACGCCAATACAGAACCGTCAGATTTGAGCGCCAAAGTATGTGTACTGCGCGCTACCAGCATCGGTGTTACCTTTAGGGTAGTCCCTACGATGATGGACTGCGTAACTTGCGTGGCAGCATTGTAATTGGTGCTACCGGCCTGGTCGGCGGTGATGGTGCAGGTGCCTGCAGTAACGCCGGTGACAGTACCGTCACTGACAGTGCAGACTCCGGGTGTGATGGAATTCAAACCCACAACAAGGGCGGATGTTGCAAAAGCAGAAACTGGGGCGGTTCCTCCAATAAAAAGCTTCGGTGCGAACCTAAAGGTCAAAGTCTGACTACCCTTGCCGATAATGATAGATTGTGTTTGTGAAGCCGCACTATAGTTGACGTTGCCTGCTTGATTGGCAGCGATGATGCAAGTTCCCCCCGTGATATCAGTGACGGTGCTGCCACTTACCGTACAGACGCTGGGTGTAACGGAGGTAAAGTTCACGGGAAGACCGGAAGTGGCAATTGCGGATAAGTTGTTTGTTCCACCCGGGCCAATGGATGGCGCGGGACCAAAGATTACGGTCTGGGCCCCCTTGCCAACGGAGATGGACTGTATCACCTGTGTCGCCGGGCCGTAAGTAACATCTCCATCCTGATTGGCAGCAATGGAGCAGTTGCCTGCAGTTAATCCGGTTACGACACCCCCATTCACTATGCAAATTCCGGGTGTGGTGGTTGTAAAGCGTACCGCAAGACCCGAATTAGCGGTAACGCTTGCCGTTGTGGTGCTGCCTACGGTAAGAGCAGTCGGCAAGAAGCTGATCGGGCCTATGTTCTGATTGGCCCTAATGGTTACGGTCTGAGTCGCCTGTGGAGAGGCACTATAAGTTGGGTTACCTGCCTGATTGGCAGCGATGGTGCAAGTTCCGGGAGTTATTCCGCTGAAGGTGTTACTATTAACGACACAGATGCCGGGAGTAAGGGTAGTGAAGTTCACAGCAAGACCGGAAGAGGCGATAGAACTCAGAGTTCTGGTATCACCTACGGTAATAGGGTAGTAATTATTAAGATCTAAACTGATACTTTGATTGGTGTAAGGTGAAGTTAGGTTAATTTCTACAACAACCGGAACGGGACTGTTCGTACCTGTTCTATTACCCATTTGTCCAGCTTGGTTATTTCCCCAAGCCACCACCGTGCCATCTGATTTGCGTACAACGTTGAATTTTTTACCCGCCGCCACTGCAGCAATCCCAGTGAGCCCCTGCACTTGGTCCGGGTACGGTCGATAGCCACCCTCGGTTCCTAAGCCTAGTTCGCCGCTACTGTTATCTCCCCATGTCAACACAGTTCCGTCTGATTTGAGTGCCACAACGTGGCTACCACTTGCAGCTACCGACGAAACCCCTGTGAGCCCTGGCACCAGATAGTGGTAGCTACTAATGCCAGAGTAATTAATACCCCGTTCACCAAGTGTGCCGTGTCCCCACGTTTCTACTGTGCCGTCAGATTTGAGTGCAACGGAGAATTCTAAACCAGCCGCCACCGCCTTTACCCCTGTAAGCCCCTGCACATCCACTGGGGTCTGGAAGTTTAAATTTGTTGTTCCAGCACCCACCTGGCCGTAGTCGTTGAATCCCCATGCCATCACAGTGCCTCCGGATTTGAGCACTATGGTATGGCTAGCACCTGTCGCCACAGCAATAATACCACTGAGCCCAGGGACCACTGCTGGGACAGGACCAGCGATCCCGATTAAAGTACTGCCATCACCCCAAGCCACAACCGAGCCATCAGATTTAAGCGCAACGTTGTGAGAATCATATGCTGACACAGCTACTACCCCGGAAAGCCCACTTACCGCCACCGGGCTTAAGCTTTGCGTCGTAGTTCCATCACCCAATTGACCACTGTCATTATTCCCCCAGGCTACCACCGTACCGTTGGATTTGAGCGCAACGGTGTGGTTACCGCCCGCTGACACTGCTATTACGCCGCTGAGTTCCGGAACCGCCACCGGACCATAGTATTGCGTATTTGTTCCACAGCCTAGTTGGCCGTAGGTGTTATCTCCCCACGCAACCACCGTACCATTGGACTTGAGCGCCACGGTGTGATTAGCCCCTCCCACCACCATCGGTGTGACCGCCAAAGACAGCGCAGGAAAAAGCAAACCCAACAGGATAAAAAAATGGATGACGAGTGAACGCATGGCAACTCCCATTAAATGTTTTGTCGTTTTTTTGCTAACTCAGTCAGGTTTGCACTGCCAGCCTTTACGATTCGTGGCCTCAGCCACCTTGCTTTAACCCGGGAACACCGGGAACTGGAGTTTACCCGGGGTGTTTCGTCTGCGGATTTCACAAAGCATTACTCCCCGCACTCCGTTGCGCCCAGCTTTGCGTGAACCTATATCTCCAAAAAACTTGAATATGAATAAACAACATTTTCGGGTCTGGAAAAAAACTTTGAAAGGGAAACAGGTGAAGTGATGAAGATAAGAATCGAGCAATGAGGTATCTCGCCGCAGAAAGGTCACGAACATGAATCCCTGGTCAGGCATTTGGTTATGTTATCTGCAGACATGAACTCATTTCGACAACCTCTAGCTATCCCGGTGGGATGGTCGCTTTGCGACACACGGTTGCCCATGCTGTACCTTTTCTGTGAAAATTTTTTAAATTCAATAGCATCGTTCCTGATATAAAACAACACTTCTAATTTTATATTCATTGACTCACCATATACAGGTATCTGTCGGACTTACGACCTTTTAAAATAGTGGCTTCAAAAATTGCGTTGTGAAGCCATAATAATCTGGTTCGAATAGTCAACAAACTGTAAAATAAGCCAAAGAAACAATTTCGGGCTAAGTCCGTCATTCTCCTAGAATCAATTGTTCACTGCGGGAATGGTATGGGCCAACCGTTTACAGTCATTGGCATTCAGGCGTTAGCTGTTAACGTTTGGTTGATTGGGGGTGATGCAAAAAGCTTCAGGACACCATACGGAGAGCCAGCAGAAGGGAGTCGGCATTCTTTGACACTGCAAAGTACAGTTGTCTACGCGAAGGACAAAAAATCCACCTACAAACGTCTGTAAGTGGGTTGTTTTTATTGGTGGGCACAGTTGGGGTCGAACCAACGACCTGCCGATTAAGAGTCGGCTGCTCTACCAGCTAAGCTATGTGCCCATTCATCTTACTGGTCACAAACGTCCAAACGACAATAAACTGTAAAAAGGATACGTGAGAGGATACGTGACATTTATTTAAAAAACAGAACAAGGGGTTATGCATCGCATAACCCCTTGATAATGTTTGGTGAGCCGCGTTGGGGTCGAACCAACGACCACCTGATTAAAAGTCAGGTGCTCTACCGACTGAGCTAGCGGCTCGAAAGAAGCCCAATGTACACGTTGCTTTACCGCTTGTCAATATTTTTTTATTTTTTATTGGCGACCGCTTATTTCCACCTCGCACATACATCGAAATCACCACCTCCCCACCATCAGTTCAGCTTGGCATCACACCACTCCGGCTAATGTCGTCGTTAAATCACCCCGTTTTTATCATAAAATAGAACATGGTTTAAAATTTAGGTTTTTTTGTATTGCTATTCGTACAATTATAGTGCTATGTATAGCTGGCTTTCATATAAATTCCAGAATAAATTTCCACAAGCAACAGCTTAACTACTTAGTATTACATACATTACATGTATTTTTTGCATCACAGTCGCTGATCGTTTTTTTATTAAATTCAAATTTTACTACATTTGACAACACACTTTTTTGAAATTTAATATTGACCGATCGCACAGGGCATTCATTTTTTATAAGTAAACAAGGGTTTATTTTTTCGGGCATGAAACCCGACCGATGAAGCAGACGGCTATTCAATTAAATCGAAAGGAGACGGTCAGCGCATTTCACGCAGTCAACCCTGTATTCAAACAAGAAAGGAGTAACTAATGGCAGAAAAAAAGTATGATTGGGCAGCAATCGCAAAAAATCCGAAATTTGTTGAGCTCCATCACAAAAAACAGGCTTTTCTCTTTGGCTGGTGGATTTTCTCCAGCGCGTATTACTTCCTGCTCCCCATTGGAGCAGCCTATGCACC
>CAIUSO010000041.1 GCA_903901875.1 uncultured Geobacteraceae bacterium
AACAATCGGCAAAGTGCACCCACCGGATCTAACCTGTTTGACAAACTCCAAACCATCCATGTTAGGATTTTAGAGCGTAACCTATGCTTCATCTCAAAAAAACGTACAGGAGTGTATGAGTGTAATCAATAGATACCAACAAGCTGATATAACTACCAAAAAGCTAACATAAACTCACCGTATTCTACCATTATTCATTAGCCAATATTTTATTTTCCGCACTGTCAGCAGTACCAGTGGCCCCCACAACCACTTCAGGCAGCGTGCAGAGCCTCCTCGGGCCAATATAGGCTCGGTTTCGCGGTGTGGCGCATTTTTGAAAAAACACCTAACAACCGTGTCAATAACGTTGTTAAAAAACTAAAAGTACTTATTCTGAATAGTTATATTTTATTAATGGTTTGTTTCAGCACCATACTGGCTTTCCAAGTCAATATTCTCCGCGGAGCCAGAGTCAATTGTTCGCCGGTATGCGGGTTTCTGCCCATCCGCTCATTTTTACTCTTAACTTTAAAAACACCAAAACCGGACAATTTTACCTCCTCGCCAGCTTCTAATGTGTCTTTCATTATACCAAAAACGGATTCGACGATGCTGGAACATTCCTTCTTGGACAGCCCTGTCCGTTCGTTGACTTTTTCGATAATGTCAGCTTTTACCATCACTTTTCCTCTCTTTGCCTCATTTTCAACAGCAAAAACTCAATATCCGGCCGACGTGCATGCAGACAACGGTAGCTCTTTCGAAATTGGCACAAGGAAAGCGATTTTAAACAAATCTCTCCCGAGTTGGTCTTCAGACTCGTAGAAACGGCACATCAATTCTGCGGCCTCAGACTTTGGCAGGATTGCCGCCAGGACTTCGTCATTAGTCATCTCAGTGCCTGTTCCTGACATATATGCTGCTCGTTCTGTAACCTCTGACGCCAATCCTACGGCATATCCAATAATGTTCTCGGTGCAGTTGCCTTGCTGCCAGCGCATGCGTTCATAAGGCGTTGACGGTGCAGGTATCTTTGACATAGCTTTCATTCCTCTTCCTCAGGTAAATTCAACCGTTTCCGGCGTTCACTTTTCTTTCGCTTATGCGGTCAGGTGTATTGAGCCTAAATCCCTGGATGAAGTGCGGGCGTCTGAGTGGGTTCTTCCAGCAATTTCTTGAAGAAAGGACGGCCCTGTACGACTATGTGGGCCACTATATTTTTATAGTTCTTTTCTTTTCTTGAAATCGCTGTCTTCTCTTAGAAATCTTTGTTGACCCATAATAGTCGAGACGAAACTTTCCCAAGGTGCTATTAAAAATTTTTCTGCCTGAGTGGAGATAAAACAGAAGATTCTGCAAGCAAAGACTTTTTTTCGCTTCAAGGCTCAGTGACCACGAACGTGTCAAAAGTGCCATTTGCTTTAAAACATAGTTTCACGACCGTTAAATGGTGCGAAGACCTCAGCCACTATCTATTTGATTTATCTTACAGTACAGTGGGTTACAAAATATTACTGTTCAGTATAAAAAACGATACAGGATACTGATCATAACACTCCGTAATAGAACCACCTAATTTGATCAGCGCTGGATATAATCATGTAGCTCTTTAATTTATAAATATATTTATATATTTATTGATAAATGGCACTTTTGACACGTTCGTGGTTACTGAGCCTATTAGTGCTGAATACACGTACTATTATAAAGTGATCCATTGGTGTAACACCCCTGCAAGTTTTTACAGCCTGAACTGACTAACCATTTGTTGCATCTCATGCGCCTGCCTGGACAGTGAAGCAGCAGCAGAGGCCGTCTCCTCGGCACCACGAGCAGTTTGGTGCACAACATCGGTAATCTGCTGGATGTTTGATGTTATTTCACAGGTAGTAGCGGTCTGTTCTTCAGCGGCGGTGGCAATTTGATTTATCTGCATGGACACTTCGCCTATGCGTTCGAGAATATTCTCTAATGCGTGTCCAGATTTATGGGACGATACGGCCCCTTTTTCCACTTCGTGAACACCCTCTTCCATCGCCTTTACCGCTTCACTGGTTTCACGTTGGATGGCCTTTATCATCTCACCAATTTCACGAGTAGCTCTGGTAGTACGCTCAGCCAATGCCCGTACCTCATCTGCGACAACTGCAAACCCTCTCCCCTGTTCTCCGGCACGAGCTGCTTCAATTGCAGCATTTAATGCCAGCAGATTTGTCTGGTCGGCAATATCTTCAATTGTGCCGACTATGGCTCCTATCTGGTCTGAACGTGAACCAAGCGCTCCAATGGTGGTCGAAACCTGGCGAACCTGGGTAGCAATTTTGTTCATACCGGAGATAGACTCCTGCACCACTTTGGCACCCGCTTGGGCAGATTCTGTCGTTCGCCTCGATGCATCAGCCGCCATGGAACAATTACGCGCAATATCTGTGCTGGTCGCAGACATTTCTTCGCTTGCGGTGGCAACGGTGTTAGTCTGCGAGGCAACCTCTTCGGCACCAGTAGCAATCTGATCTGCAGTTGCCTGAAGCTGTGAGGAGGATGAAGCCACTTGCGCTGATGCCTGGCTGATCCCGTAAATGGTTTTATAGAGACTTGCAGCCATACGTTTAAATGAACCGGCAAGTTGCCCGATTTCGTCTTGGGTGGTGCTGACAATTTGCACCGTAAGGTCTCCGTCAGCCAGGCGGTCTGCCTGAGCAGCCAGAATGTTTACTGGAACTATGATTGAGCGTGAGATGGCAAAACAGATAAATATTGCAGCACAGATTGCGGTGGCAAGCAGTGCTGCCATAATGGTCATGGCGGTCTTTCTGGCAACATCTCCTTCTCGCAACAATATTTCCACATCTTTGGTGTTTTTGTCAGCTAATTCAAGAACCAGGGTTTCAACTTGATTAGAGGCATCCTTGAATTGCCCCATTTGTTTGTTTGCTTCATCCTTAGTCGATACTTTACCCAGCTTAATTTGCTCGTATACGCCGTAAAATCCAGCCAAGTATACTGAGAAGTTTTGTTTTATGCCCGCTGTTAATTCTTTCTCCCTGGGATCAGTAGCGAGCATCAGAGTATCTTCAAAGCGTTTATTATATCGCACGACAGTCTCATCGTATTGTTTTTTGTATTCGGCAACTTTTTCAGGAGACTCCGTATTGAGGAAAATATCCTTTTCTAAACGTCGCAGTTGATTAATGTTGGCGCGTAACCGCTGAGAATATTCAACCGTCTGATATCCTTCTTTAAGGTCCCCAATACCTTGAGACATCCGAACCATGCTCCAGATCCCTCCGCCACCAACTCCAATCAACAGGCCTAAAACCAACCCAAAACCGATAAACAATCGTGTAATTATTTTCATATTCTGTAGCCCATTTTTGACACTGTAATTAAAAACACTTGCTGTTACAGCGTGTTACCGATGTAATTTTCGTCAAGTGGCACTACATTTTGTTTTTTGAGCGTCACATAGTCAGTTTCTTTACTCCTCCCGGGGTGGCTGATATTCTCAGCGTACTGTATATACTTCTGAGTTCAGGTTCCGCCACGGTGGCCTTGCGAATATGTAGTGTCCTGCCGTCACGTTGCTTAAATGTAGCGGTAACACGGTGCTGAACCGACAAAATATCCCGCAGACGCGACCAGCTGATGTTCTGATTACACTCCTTCAGCTGCTTCCTCAATACCTGTACAGCCTGATAAGCCAGTACCGTGATAAACAGATGTCCTTCAGTCCTTTCTTGTGTATGGTGAAAAATCGGGCGCAGTCCAAGCTCTGATTTCAAACTGCGAAACACCGCTTCCAAATCTGTAAGCATGGTGTATGTTTTCCAAAGAGTAGCCTCATCCCAGGTTGTTTCGTTGCTACGCAGGCAGTAAATACCGGGATGTGTCACCATGCTGCCGGAAATCGGGTTTTTCTCCCACGTAAGTGCTGCCGCTTTCTTACTACTACTGTCCGGTGTCAAAGTAACGGTATAGTGCTGGCCAATGCCGTGGCACTGTTCTTTGAGCCGTCCAATCCGTTCTGACAACGTATCAAGGCGTTTCTCGCAGCGTGGCTTTGTAAGACCTTCCGCCAATTTTGCCAACCCTTCTTCAAAACGCTTCATAAAACGAGCGGATATGGCATTTTCCTTTTCCATGCGTTTTTCTGACTGACAATAAAGCCGTACTTCTTTGCCATCGTCTGAGAGAACCCTCTGCATACGGATAACCTCTTCCGATGCCGTTGTTGTGGTAACCACCGGTTGTGCATCGTCAAACTTACGACTATGCTCTCGATTGACCACCAGATAGCGATAGTGATGAGCCACCAGCCAGGCAATGTTTGTCTCTGTGGCAATACCTCGATCCATAATAACTACGGCCTCAGTGGGAGCATTGAGACCGGTGAGCATTCCCTCAAGAGTAACGCCTTCGGAAACATTGCCATCAAATACACGTGAACGGCGAATAAAGCCGCTGCCATCAAGCACCAGACCGAGGGTCACCAGTGGACAATCGGTTCGTTTCTCCTTGGAATGACCGAGCTTTGCGCGACGATTGCCAGACACTTCACCTTCGAAGTAAGTGTTCGTTAAATCATACAGAGTTACCGTAGTCGGAAGAGAGAATAGTTCCGTTATTCGGCCAAAAAGCCGTTGTTCGATCACGTCCCGGTGGCGCACCAACAGATCGGAAGCACGGTAGAGTTGGCTTAATGCAACGCCTTCAAAATCAACCTCCAAAAGCTCACCCAGTGCACTACGTTCGCGCAGCCAGTGCCACGTCGAAAGTTCGCTCCCAGGTGCCGCCATCCGTCCGACAATAGCAGCCAATGCACATGAACGCTGGATCCCATTTAGTCCCACTTCTTCCAGAATTTCCGGTAGACCAAGCTTGGTCAGAGCATCCAAACCTGTGTGCTCCACCCCCACGGAGCGAGGCTGAACCAGCTCAAGCGATAATACGTCTACCTCCTGATAGTCTGCAGCATTGGACATTACTGATGTGGTGTCATTATCTAAGTCTGTCGTCTCAGGCTTTCTTGCTACCAACTGGGTATAGTAACGCTGAGCCAGTGATTCGATGCTCGGTGAAACCGTTGCCGTTACAAGATCCTGCTGTCCTGATAGCAGTGCCTCCAAGCGGGTACATAATACCGGCCAATCTGTCTTGGGTAAGGAAAAATGACGCCCCAGATTAAGACGTGTGCACTGGCGCACCTGTTTACCCACGCGTACGGAGGCAACGAGGCGGTAGGTTAAATATGATTCACCCGTAGACGAGTTGCTCGTTTTGGTTTGTCGTATATACATACAGCCAGAGTAGCAGACCTAGCGTAAAAAAACAACAGCAAAAATAAAAACATGGCACTACATTTTATGATTTCAGCAACCAGCCCTTGATTTTATTGACTATTTTTCTTTGTCGAGGGCAAATATACTTGAATTTCCATGAAACAAAACGATGTTTTACCAAAAATGGGTTA
>CAIUSO010000042.1 GCA_903901875.1 uncultured Geobacteraceae bacterium
GCCATAAATATAGCGGCGCAGGACTTAAGGAAATAGGCGAGGTGTTTGGCGTCAAGGAATCGGCAGTCTCACAGGCTAGTCGCAGATTTGCACAGGTGCTGGAGCGTGATAAAGAGTTGCTGGTGCAGATTGAAAAGGTCAGAAAGGGTCTTATGATATAAATAGTGTAGGTTTGACCCCATATACTCTGGTGACCCCATATACTCTGGTGCACATTAAAAGGAGAACAAACCATGTACCAGGCAAAAGCATACTCAGTAACCAGCGCAACAGCACCATTCACATCTGACACGATCCAACGCCGTGAAACAACCGGGCGTGATGTGCAGATCGAAATTCTTTTCTGCGGCATCTGTCATTCGGACCTGCACACAGTGCGTGATGAATGGAACAGTGTCATGCCCACCACGTATCCATGTGTTCCGGGCCACGAGATCGTCGGCCGGGTCACCAAAACCGGTGCCGAAGTAACACAGTTTAAAACAGGTGATCTGGTAGGGGTCGGCTGCATGGTGGACTCTGATCATATCTGCCCCACCTGTCAGGACCATCAGGAACAGTTCTGCCACAACGGAACCTTCACCTACAACTCGCCGGACAAGCATGGAACTGCCCCGGTAACGTATGGCGGTTACTCTGAAAGTATTGTTGTGGATGAGTGCTTCGTGCTGAGTGTACCGACAAATCTTGAGCTGGCCGGAGTGGCACCGTTACTTTGTGCCGGAATCACCACCTATTCACCCATTCGACGCTGGGGCGACATCAAAGGGAAAAAAGTCGGCATTGTGGGACTTGGTGGTCTGGGGCACATGGGAGTCAAGTTTGCCAAGGCCTTCGGTGCCCATGTTGTGGTCTTCACGACCTCTCCCGGCAAGAAAGAGGACGCCCTCCGTCTTGGTGCCCATGAGGTAATCATCTCGACCAACGCCGATGAGATGCAAAAACACATGGGCACATTCAACTTCATCCTGGATACCATTGCCGCCGATCACGACATCAACGCCTACATTACCATGCTTGGACGCGACGGCAACATCACCCTCGTCGGCGCACCGGAAACACCGCTCCAGGTATCTGCTTTTGCCCTGCTGTTCGGCCGTAAAAGCCTCTCCGGCTCACTCATCGGCGGCATTGCCGAGACACAGGAGATGCTCGACTTCTGCGGTCAGCACAACATTATTTCTGATGTTGAAATCATCCCGATTCAACAGATCAACGAAGCCTATGAGCGTTTGGTCAGGTCGGATGTTACGTACCGCTTCTCCATCGATATGGCGTCTCTCAAGGCCGAGTGAGGTACAAGGAAAAGCTGATTGTAATCGGCACTTCGATCTCCCGGTCTACATCCCGTGTCGGACGGTAACGGGCAACGTTCCTCCGCGTTATTCGCCGGCCAACCGTTGCCCTAATTCAAAGGCCCGTTGGCATTCCAGCGGCAGTACCTCCGCACGGCGATTTGCTTTATGAATCGGGTCGAAGCTTTCGATGACAACTTTGGAGTAATCATCTACCTGACAGGTGTCAAACGTACACAACGTCTCGGCAGAACCAAGCAGCATCTGCGCATACCGCTCATTGGATTTGAATATCTGTTCATAGCCAAATTCCTTACTCCGTTCTTCCGTGACATTCATGGTGTAGATAAATCCGGTCTTTATTTTCCGGGGGAACAGAGTGCCATAGGGTACGGTATAAGTAAGATACGGAAACAGCAGTCGTTCGAGAAAGCTGCGCGTTTCACCGGTAACCGTTCCGAAGTAGATCGGCGAACCAATGACGAGGGCATCGGCAGTGGCAATTTTTGTCAATACCGGTGCCAGATCATCATGCAGGACGCATGTGCCATAACTGCTGCCTCCCCGCGTTTTACAGGCAAAACAGCTTTTGCACCCTTTAAAATCCAGATCGTACAGATGAAACAGTTCCGTCGTACTCCCCACCGCCTCGGCCCCCTCCAGTGCCTTGGTAACCAGTGTGGCGGTGTTCCATTGTTTCCGAGGACTGCCGTTGATTCCGATAACATTCATATGTGTGTCTCCTTTGAGCAACGACAGTATCAATATTGAGGAAGAGCTGCAATATGAAACCGCACGGCGGGTAATACAACGTGCGGATATTCAGAAATAATCAGTTAGAAAACCGCACGGCGAAAAACTCTGCCTTATCCCCTCATCCGGCCTTCGGCCACCTTCTCCCGGGGGGAGAAGTGTTACATTTTTTCCTTCTCCCTCGGGGAGAAGGTGCCCGTCAGGGCGGATGAGGGCGAACCGTGGCCTCATCGCAAAAAAACTATGTGGACAATACTGAGGCTCTTGCAAAAGTCCAAACGATGTCATTCCGTCAGGCTTCAGGCCGGAATCCGGATTCTAACTGCCTGAAAAACCTGGATCCCCGACAAAGGCATTCGGGGATGACAATTTATGTGCAACGGGCTCTACTGAGAAATAATACTTGAATAGGCAGGCGGACGCCCTTTTTTGTTGTATCAACCTCCATCATATTGCAGAATACTGCCACCCTGAAGCTCTCTTCAGAATTGTAAATCCAACCGTACGGGAACCTCCCATGACAGCCGAAGAAATCAATAATTTTTTCCTGGTCGCTTTGAATTATGCGATCAACCAACTGGTGACAGAGGGTCAATTACCGGCAACGGCGGTAATAAAAACCGCCACGGGAGAATGCACCGCCTGCACGTTGCACATCACTGAGACAAGAAGTAAATCCGAGGCCATAGCCGGGTTTGTCGCGGAGCTTACCGCACTGAGACCTCCCTGCGCCGTGGTTGTCGTACCGATTTCCCCGACTGCTGGCAAGAGAGGAAAACGTACAACCTCATTGTGTGTGGCTTTCCAGTCGTTTCAAAAGAAATTTGTGAGTTTGGTCAACTATGAAAAGAGTAAAAAGGGTGAGTTTGTTTTTGATGCACCATATTTTTGTGACGATACCGAAATTGTCCTCTTCGGCCATGAATATTTTGGAGATGCTTTCGCCCGGGATAGTCATCCGGCCTCCCCGCACGACACACATAACGTTCTCAAACCGATGGGCTGATTGCGTCGCGTGTTGAGGAATCACATGCATGATGGTGCCAGCCACTTCGTCAACATCCCGGCAATCACCTCTTTTTTTACCGGTTTCGACAAGAAGTCATCCATTCCAACCTCTGCACATCTTTCCCGGTCTTCATGCATCGCATTGGCCGTCATGGCAATGACCGTGACCCGATGATTAATGACATTTGAACGAGGATCGCGAATGGTCGCCGTTGCTTCAAAGCCATCCATTTCCGGCATCAGGCAATCCATCAATACCAGATCGTAGTCAATTTTTTCCAGTGCATCCAGGGCTTCCCGACCGTTAGAAACGATATCGATGCAATAGCCAAGACTCTGGAGTGTTTTTTGTGCAACTTTCTGGTTAATGGCATTATCTTCAGCCAGCAGTATGCGGGCAGAATGCGGTTTGACCACCGCCTTCTCCCCTTCCGGGGAAGCACAGGTTGCCTGCCTCGCCGTACCCGTCAAACCCAGCACCTGGGCGATACAGTCGTGCAATCTGGATTGGCGCACCGGCTTCAGCAACTGAGCGGCAAAACCGGTTTCCTCGACCAGCACTTTTTCCTTGTTATAGCCATGTAATGACTGCATGAGCACCAAGGCGGGGTCCACCCCCTGCTCTGCCTTGATGCTGCGAGCAACCCCTATCCCGTCAATTCCTGGCATATACTGATCAATCAGCACGACCCGAAAGGGTGAACCGGAATCGGCCGCTTCCCGGAGAATTTCCAAGGCACTCTCGCCATCGGAAGCAGACGCGGTGCAGCATCCCCATGGCTCAAGCTGGCTGAGAAGCACCCCACGGCAGGTGGCATTATCATCCACAACCAGTATTCTGGTGCCGTTAATATCCATCTGGTTAACCGCCCCCCCACCCACCAGAGGTATTTCCTGGGGTGGTACGGCAAAGCACACCGTAAAATGGAAGGTGGACCCGACACCATAGTCACTGACAACACCAATTTTCCCTCCCATTATTTCAGCCAGCTGCTTGCTGATGGCAAGACCAAGTCCCGTACCACCAAATTTACGGGTTGTGGAACCGTCGGCCTGAATAAAGGGAGCAAACACCGCCTCCAGACGGTCTGCCGGAATGCCGATACCGGTGTCACGAACCTTGAATAACACCGTGGCACTTTCCTCGGAACGCCCATCGAGCGATGCGGTGATAACTATTTCACCGGCACCGGTAAACTTGATCGCGTTACCGGCCAGGTTGGTAATGATCTGCCTGACCCTGCCGGCATCTCCCTTCAAACATTCGGGAATGGCAGGATCTACCGAACAGATGAGTTCCAACCCCTTTTCGGCCGCACGGAGAGACAGGAGTTCGGCAGCATCCTCCAGCATTCCCCTCAGATTAAAATCGCGTATTTCCAGATCAAGTTTTCCCGCTTCGGTTTTGGAAAAATCAAGGATGTCGTTAATGAGATCCAGCAGATTTTCCCCGCTCTTACGGATCGCCTCGGTGAACTCACTCTGCTCCTGGGAAAGTGCCGTTTCAGCCAGCAAGCTGGCCATGCCGATGACACCGTTCATCGGGGTTCGTATTTCATGACTCATGGAAGAGAGAAAGGCACTCTTGGTTCGTGTGGCACTCTCGGCGAGCTCCTTTGCTTCATGCAACTCGGCAATAAGCCGTTTGGTATCCGTTATATCTTCACACACCGCCAGATAGTGGGTGGTTTCCCCCTCTTGATTGCGGAGCGGCGAAATAGACACCCGCTCCCAGAGTAAGGTGCCATCGTTACGTCTGTTGGCCAACTCTCCGCTCCAGGTACCGCCACCGGTTATGGTCGCCCACAGCTCTTTAATTGCTTTCTGATCGGTTTCCGCCGATTTGAGAATCCGGGGATTTCTGCCAATCACTTCGTCGGCTCCATAACCGGTCATTGCCGTAAATCGTGGATTGACGAATTCAATATCCGCCTGTAGATCGGTTATAATGATCGAAACCGGGCTCTGCTCCACCGCACGTGAAAGTTTAAGAAGCTCCGCCTCATGTCGTTTGCGCACCGTGATGTCGCCGTGGGAAATAACGGCACACCGGTTGCCGTTAAAGAGAAAGGGGTTCATTTTGCAATCGAACCAATAGTCGTTGCCCCGTACGTGGCAGGAAAACTCTTTGGTAAATTGGGGAAGTGAGCCATCGAGAACGGCGGTGATCCCCTCGTAAAAAGCCCCTCCACGGGAAACGGGTTCCGCTGAAAACAGCTCAAACGCTTTCAAATAGCTGATCCCCTTACCGGTTTTATCCGGTGTTATGTCATGTTCCCTGGCAAAACTATCCCAGGCACGGTTGGTGTAGATGATCGTTCCCTCTTCATCCACCACGCAAATATGGGCACTCTGTCCGTCCAGTGTGGCACGGGTAAACTTTTCCATTTCCCGGATGGTCCGTTCCGCACTGTTTGCCGCTTCAATAGACGCACTCAGCTGGTATTCAAGGTTCTTCTGGTCGGTAATGTCGTTGACAAAACCGTGCCACAGCACGCTGCCGTCGGCCGTTTTTTCCGGGCGGGCA
Source organism: uncultured Geobacteraceae bacterium (assembly GCA_903901875.1). Taxonomy (GTDB): domain Bacteria; phylum Desulfobacterota; class Desulfuromonadia; order Geobacterales; family Pseudopelobacteraceae; genus JACRCG01. The sequence continues at coordinate 5,584 of CAIUSO010000042.1, forward strand.
AAACCGTAACGCCAGCGTGTCCCCAGTTCCGGCAGAACCACGCGAAATTCGTATTCCCACGGTTCCATGGTACGTGCCGATCCGGCGATAGAAAGGGATACTCCTGCGGCGTCATCGGGGTGAAGCGCGGCATACATGGCCGAAGCATCGGTGCGGACCTGTTCGGGCGTCACTCCGTATATTTCCCTGATGGCATCACTGACATAGGGAAAACAGGACCTACCGTCGGGATACAGACGAAACTGGTAAATCAGACCGGGCACCTGCTGGGAAAGTCCGGCCAGGAGATTATGGCTCTCCTCCAGCTCCTCTTCCCGCTCCCGCAGGGTATTGATAAGTACATTTTGTGCCGTTAGTTGTTTGTCAAGGCCTCTCCGATAGGCAACAAGTGTCATAATGCCGAGAATCAGAACAGAGCCATGCCCCACAAGCTCCAACGGTATTTTTACGAGAAGTCGCTCCCTGCTCGGGGTCCAGGGGACCGAAATGCTCAAACCACCCCGTATATCTCCGGCCTTATACCCCTGGTGGGCATGACACTTCAGGCAGGGAACTTCCGTTCTGAGGGGACGCATAAAACGCAGATACGGCTTGCCATCAAGGGTATCAAGCGAGGAATACTCAGCAGTTCCTTTTTCAAAAAGCTTTAACGCCCACTGTTCCCACGTATCGGGGGCGTTTTGCTGCCGCAATGGTTTAAGGCTGGTTAAATGTCCCCGTACCCCGGTGGCGGAAAAACTGAGTTCATGCACTTGACGAGTCAGGTATGATGGGTTAACAAGAGTAAGACGCTTGCCGGACGGGGTTGTTATGTCACGTTCCGGGATGGCAGCAAGGTAGGGATTTTCTGGTGTTTCCGAAGTAACTGTCACATAAACGCCGCCATGTTTGGCAGCCCAGAGGCGATAGGCGATATCTTTGTTGAAATTATCGATGGCAACGGTGACCACATTGCGATATTCAGCAGTATAGTCTTTATAAATATTCCATATGCAGAAACTGCAGATCAGGGTTGACCAGCAGGTAATCAATAGTGAAAATGGCAGATGTACCAGATCAAAACGACGTACAAAATTCAAAGCAATACTCCTCACCTCTATCGCTACTCTATGTTTGCGTTGTCAGTTAGTTTTTTGCATGAGGCTACGGTTCGCCCTCATCCGCCCTGACGGGCACCTTCTCCCCCCGGGAGAGGGTGCCCGAAGGCCGGATGAGGGGATAAGGCAGAGTTTTTCGCCGCGTAATTTTCTAACCGGACAACACTGACTTATATGTTTGCCTTTTCACAAAAGAATTATAGGGTTTATTCTATCGTACCCATGATTGATTGTATATTCGTGGAATTCACTACAAAGTGATTTATGTGGAGTTTTATGCAGGAGGGGGATTACGAAGAGTAATTTGCCAGCGGTGTGATTACATCTGTTCGGCGATCATGGCCCAACGGGCCAGGCTTGCCGCATTGGGAGCTTCAAGCTTTCTCATCAGATTGGCACGATGTACCTCCACGGTGTTGGTCCGAAGCTGTAAACGTGTAGCTATTTCCTTGGATGTCATGCCCTGCCCAACCAGCACGAGCACCTCAAATTCGCGGGAGGTGATATGGCTGCGAAGCACCTCAAATTCTTTCTGCCACACCGCCACTTCTGTGGTGTGACGAAGCTGTTCGATACGCAGAAGCCGACTGGCAACCGCTGTCACGAGCTCCTTTGCAGAGAATGGCTTTGGTAAATAATCATCGGCTCCTTCGGTCATTCCCCGGCGAACATCACCCCGCTCGTCAAGAGATGTGACAAATATAAAGGGAATATCCGAGATGGTGCTATCGCTTTTCAGAAACTCCAGGACCGAGTAACCATCCATTTCCGGCATCATCACGTCGCATAACACAAGATCGGGCCGTTCTTCCCGGATCATGCCAACACCATCAACCCCATTTGTGGCGGTTCGAACAGCATACCCTTCCCTGACAAGAAGCTTTTCCATTGTGGTGCGATATGAGTCCGTATCTTCAATTATCAGAAGTGATTTCACACAGCATCCTTATTGGCTCTCAGATTCCGCAGCTCCTTTTCAACGCACGACGGACAGATTGAATGGGAAAACAGTGCTTCCGAGTGGTCTGAAATATAAGATTCAAGCTGCTGCCAGATTTCCTTATCGTCCCTGATCTTCTTACAGTAGCTGCAAATCGGAATAATTCCGGTTAATGTTTTAATTTCATTTTCCAGCCTGGTTTTCAGTGCTTCCTGAGCCTCAACCCGCTCGGTCACATCAATGCAACTGCCAATATAACCGGCAAAAACCCCCTCGACATTGAACGGAACCCCACGGTCAAAAATCCAGCGATAGACACCATCATGACGCTTCAGGCGATATTCCATTTCAAAAACTTTTCTACTGTTGAAGTTATCAAGATAGATTTTTAAGCAGCGGTCAAAATCGTCCGGATGCACCCCTTCGGCCCAGCCGTTACCAAACTCCTCTTCCATGGTTCGTCCACGAAAGTCAAGCCAGCGGTCATTAAAGTAGTCACAGAGGGCATCGGTATTCGCCCGCCAGCTCAAAATCGGAGACTGTTCAACCAAAGCTGCATATTCAGATAAGGAAAGACGCGCATCACCCATACTAACTACCTCAAAGGGGCCATCACACCCCACGGTCCAAAAAGCACTCTCTCAAACAGATCCCCGATCTGCCTCTATCATCCGTTTCAATTTCAGTAATTTCACCTGCATACTCTGTTGCAAATCAGCCGATACTTCTCCCTCTTGCACCGTCTTTACTTCACTATTACGAATAAGCAGACTCACCATATACCCACTCGATTCCAGGTTAGCAAGATGCATATCCGTACACCCAAGCCGGGCACCATTGACCAGCGTAACACGTAGTGCCGGTATCCCCATCTCTTTGGCAGCGGTAATCAGGTAGTTTGTCAACGGCATGGGCTTTCTCTCCCCCTGACACAAGCATACAGTAAGATAATCTCATTAACAACACATTATATTGGGATTGTCTATCTGAAAGCTACATGTATACCGTAAAACAAGAGAGCCGTCATCACTGTCCAGAGCAGCAGGCTAAAAGGATATTTGAGTAAAATTCTGAAGTCCTGCCGGGAAGGTACGCAGGCCGCAGCACAACCGTAGAGTATCAGCGGCAACAGATAATCCGGCAGCCAGAGCGGTCGCCGCTCCCAGTACACCATGGCACCATACCCGACAAGCAGCCACACCAGTGGGGCAAGGGCGGTTGGACAGGCTGACAGGAGATTAGGCACAGAAGCGACACTGCCGAGTACCCATCCCCCCCCTTTTCGGTGCGGCATGATGGACCATGACGAGGGATGACCACCGGTAAAAAAGGCGGCGAGCAAATGGGCCGTTTCATGCATTATGGTAAAAGGTAAACAGTAGAGGATAACCAGAAAAGAGGATGAAGACGTAATACGCCGGTGACATGCTCCCAAAATCAGGGAGAGAATCAGGTAGCCGAGCAACGCCCGTGTGTCCGATATCAGCATGGGCGCACACACCCTCGGACCGGCATGGAAGTGGCAACCCGCATCACGGGGGTTCAGCTTACTATATCTTCAAGAGCCGCTGCAACCTCCTGGATATATTCATCATCATATCCAGCCTCACTCAGGAGTTCATAAAAATGAAACGCAACCTGAACAGGCCGGTTGTGATTAAGTAATGACTCTTCAATAGTACGCAGCAACTCTTCCATGGGGTAATCTTCTGCTCCCTTTCAACGTTGGTAATAGGTGGTAAGTTACCTCTATACTCCCCATCGGTCAATAGCGAATCTCACGTACCAATTGAGTTTTTACGTCTACACCAGGGCTTGAAATGTCCTCTTGGCTACAACACAGCATTAGTTCCGGCTCGTGCGGGTTGGCAAACAGAAATGGTGCGGACAATCCATGCCCCGCACCATTTACAATTCAATAACGTGCCATCCGGTCTATTGTTCTTTCCAGTCGCCGGTAAAACCGGCGGATGCCGTACCGACCGGAGTAGAGGGAAGTGCCACACCGGTGTTTGATGACTTCCAAATTCTGGTATCACCTGATGAAGTACCGAAGACGAATGTACCACTGGAATGAACGGTAGTGAGGACATACCCTGATGCAGAACCTGTGTAAGCAGCAGTAACACCAGACGACAACGTGACATTCATTGTTGAAGTACCACTGCCGAGCGTTTGCGCAAATGCGGAAGACGCAAACATAAGAATTGAAGCTGAAATCAAAATTGTTTTTTTCATGTGAAGGCCGCCTTTCTTAATAATTAAGAATTAGTTAGGATAGTAACCGTTATCAGTAAAATAAGCTTCAAGAGCTGTCTTGATGTTCTTGATATCCGAGGTGGCTGCGGTGTTATAACCACGTGCACGATATGCCGAGAACTGGGGGATGGCGATTGCTGCCAGAATACCGATAATTGCGACAACAATCAGCAATTCGATCAGGGTAAAACCTTTTTTACTGCCCATTTTTTTTAACATGTTTTTTCTCCTTTCAAGTATATGCTCTCGCGAGCTGCTGGTACCGACATCGAACGTATATGTCTTCATTTCTCAGCAATAATTGTGCCATTCAATTAAACAGACCTTAAGTAACCAAATTAAAAGTATAATATCTCATTCGATGAAATTAATTTGTAAAAATGTATTAAATTTTGTCACTGCCAGGTGACAAAAATTGTTACCCAGAGAACCGCACCCGCAAGAAGAGCGGAGTATCAACGCGTAGATGATAAATATTTCTGGCCTTTTTCACGTATATATGTTGAAATTAATGATTAACAGCACGTATTATATAGTTTATTAGCGTTATTTTATCTTTGATCCCGTACATGCGAACAGAAATAACTCTACCTACTGAGGGAGATGACATGCGATTAACATTGGCAACAAAGGTTTTCTGTATCATCGGTATCACACTTTTTGCCGGTTTCACCGTCCTCGGCTGTACCGCCCTCTGGTTGAGCATTGATTCCACCATGACCCTGGAGGCGTCGTCATCCAAGGAGTTTGCGGCCTCGGTCCAGAAATCGGTCGAGGAGTTCATGGTGGTCGGCAATCAAGAGGCCATCAACCGGTACGTAAAGCACCTCAAGGATGATAAAACCGTCGTTGATCTGGGGATCTACAACAAAAGCGGCACCCTGTCATCGGGGGGGGCGGTGGAGCCTCTGGTGCTTGAAAGCTTTAAAACCGGTAAACCGGTGACTGTTAAACGTGAACGGGGCGGCATCCATACCATCACCAATATCATTCCGATGAAGAACGAGGCCCGTTGCAAGGGGTGTCACCCGGAAGATGGCTTTCTCGGGGCCACGGTGCTCACCACGTCACTGGAAGATGGCTACGCCAGTTCCAAAAAACTTGTCATCACGCTGACCATACTGGGCGGCACCTGCTTTATACTGATTGTCGGCGGTATGTTTCTCTTTTTCCGGCTCACCATTATCAGGAATATTGTTGAAATTTCAAAAAAAATCCTTGCCCTGTCGGAGGGGGCCGGTGACCTTACCATCCAGGTTCCGGTAAAAACAACCGACGAAATCGGTATGCTGGCCGAAGGCGTGAACAGCCTCATCAAGCGACTCAACACCATTATGTCAGACATTTACGACCAGGCCGGCCATGTGGCGATTACCTCATGCAGCACCATGGTCAGTATAGAGATGCTGGCGGCATCGGTTTTTGAATCCAAGGAACTGTCAGAGTCGGTGGCCGTCGCCTCGGAAGAGATGGCGGCAACCCTGAATGACGTGGCGGTCACGACCGCCCGGGCATCCACCCTGTCCCAACAGGTTGATGATGCCGCCAAAGAGGGACAGAACGTAGTTTGTGAGACATCGGAAAGTATTGAGCAGATACGGGGCGGGGTAGAAAAGACCCTGCGGGTGATGGGACGCCTTGAGCACTCTTCTGGCCAGATCGGTGAAATCATCGGCATGATAGAAGATGTGGCCGACCAGACGAATCTACTGGCCCTCAACGCCGCCATCGAAGCGGCCCGGGCCGGAGAAGCCGGCCGTGGTTTTGCCGTCGTTGCCGATGAGGTCAAAAATCTTTCGGGCAAGACCTCTGCCTCAACCCAGCAAATTTCGTCCATCATCAAGGCGATCCAGAAAGATATCAAGGAAGCAATGCTGTCAATTGAAGAAGAGAAAATGCGTGTTGCCCACGGGGTTGAAAACTCTTCCCGGGCCATCAATCAGATTGTCAGTATTCTGGGGCTCGCGTCGGAATCGGCTGATATGATCAACTCAATTGCCATTGCCACCGAAGAACAGAGCGCAACGACGTCCGACATTTCGCAGAAAATACATCAAATATCCGAATCAACCGGGGAGATCCAAGTTCAGATGGACAAGTCCATCGTCACCTTTGAAGATCTTTCAAAAACTGCCGAACAGATTTACAATACCGTCGGCAAGTTCAAGGTGGGTAATTTCCATGACACCGTAAAAGATTTTGCCAATGATCTGCATGATCAGGTAGTAACGGAATTGGCCAAGGCGATGCAAGGGGGGCAGATTACCATGGAGGCCCTGTTCAATACGACGTACACCCCCGTACCGAACACCATGCCGCAAAAATACTCCTCGGCGTTCGATCAGCTTTTCGACCGCATTATTTCTCCCTTACAGGAAAACGTGATCCAGAAAGATACCAGATTGATGTTTGTCATCTGCGTCGACCAGAACGGCTACTGCCCGTCACACAACAAGCGAAGTGACCGTTCAAAGCGTATTTTCAACGATAAAACCGGTATCCGCGCGGCAAAAAACCAGGCCGACTTCCTGCTTCAGACCTACATGCGGGATACGGGCGAGGTAATGAACGACATGTCGCGGCCCATTAGTATCAACGGCAAACATTGGGGAGCAATTCGCTTCGGCTACAATACGGGAAAGTAGGAGACCTCTTTTCATGCACCAGTTACCGGATAAAAATGAAATTCTGCTGGAAAGCGGCACCAACGAACTTGAAATAGTCGAGTTTTGTGTGGACGACGGCATAACGGCAAAGTACTTCGGAGTCAATGTCGCAAAGGTACGCGAAATAATCCGCAGGCCGTTGCTCCGTTCGGTTGTCCATGCACCGGACTCAATAGCCGGTATGATGACCCTGCGCTCCAATGTCATTCCGGTGATTGATCTGGCGGTTATTCTGGGCCAACACCAGGAGAAGGAAGCGGATAAAATAGTCGTGCTTGAATTCAACCGGGTTGTGGTCGGTGTGCTGGTCAACTCGGTTTCGCGGATTTATAGACTCTCATGGGGACAGATAGAATCACCGCCGGCAATTTCCAGCGGTTCCTACATTACGGGCGTCGTCAAAATGGATGACCGCATCATACTGATACTTGACTTTGAGGGGATCATTGCCACGTTATACGGCACCGGTGTAATCGAGACTCCAGCACTGGTTTCCCTCGACGAAGGGGGGAGGCTCCCCGGCATCGGTAAAAAAATTCTGGTGGCCGATGACTCAACCTTCATACGGAACCAGATCTGCGCATCCCTGAAAAATGCCGGATACACGGTGATTGAAACCATTAATGGTGAAGAGGCGTGGAAGGTCATCAACGGTGCCCTCACCACCGGCAGTTTTGATATTGATGCCATTATCTCCGATGTTGAGATGCCGATCATGGATGGTCTCCATCTGGTGAAGTTGATCAGGGAAAAACCGCTCCTCGTTAATCTGCCGGTCTTCGTGTTCAGTTCCCTGGCATCGGAGGAAAATATTAAAAAATGGGAGAATCTTGCCATTAACAAGGTTCTCACCAAACCGGATCTCCCCCTGCTGGTAACCATCCTCGGCACGTGCCTGGCTGAGTGCGCCGGGAACACCGACACACCGTAGGATTGATTCCGCTCACAAGAGCAGAGGCCAGAGGTCACGTGGAAAACAAGTCAACAGAATTTTCTGCCTCCCCATCACAGCATACGGGAAGCACCCCCATGAACTACCTGCCAACCATCGGAAAAAATTCTCTCCTGCTGCATGGCGTGGTACTCGTTCTCTGGCTGGTATGCTGCTATTACCTGGTGGAAAACTTTGTCAACAAGCGCCTTGAAGTTGCTCTTCAAACCCATGGGAAAGAACTTGAGCAGACAACCGCTGCCGTAACCTACCATTTTGACCATACCATTTCATTCCTGCAGGTCATGCCAACGGCAGTCGCTGCGGATATCGACGTCATAACCCCGTTCCGGTCTGTAAACCATACCAACCTCTCTACCATGGACAAGACCGAACCGCGGCGGGCTTTCCTTGAGTCCCAGCCACAGGTCCGGGACCTGAACCAGCATCTGGAGTTACGAAAACGGGAACTTGACGTGGACGTCATCTGGGTCATCAATTCCAACGGCATCTGTGTCGCCTCCAGCAATTCGAAACAGCCCGAATCATTTCTCGGCACAAACTATTCAGACCGGGAATATTTTGGGGCGGCCATGTCCGGCATGAATGGCAAACAGTATGCCGTTGGCCGCAAAACCAGTATTCCCGGCCTCTACTTTTCCGCACCCCTCTCTGATCACAAGAAAATTGTCGGTGCGGTCGTGGTAAAAATTGAGGTGGACCGGCTTTCCCAATGGTTCAAGCGGTTCAATTGTTTTATTACCGATTTATCGGGGGTCATCATACTCTCCAATGACAAGGGCTTGGAATTCCACGCCCTTCCCGATGCCCCTGTCTATCGTAAGTCACCCGTCAATCTGGACAACCAGTACAAACGCCACGAATTTCCCGTGCTGGCAGTTAACACCTTCGGAGACCGGTACCCCTCCTATCACTCCTTTACCCTGCCCGGCAGTGACATCCCCCATATGCTGTCAAAGGGCCCCCAATCCGCAAACGGCTATACCGTCCACACCTATGCAAAAATATCGGAAATTGACCAGTTACAGCAGGTACGGACCCAGTTCACCATTCTCACCTTCATCTCCGGTGCCGCCCTGATCTTCCTCATCAGCGGCATCCGAAGGTATCTCCGTGACATGCGCACCTCCATAGCCGCTGCCGAAGCTGCCAACAAGGGCAAGAGCATGTTTCTGGCCAACATGAGCCATGAAATCCGCACCCCCATGAACGGCATCATCGGAATGACCGAGTTGTGCCTCGCGACCGCCATCGATACCGAGCAAAAAATGTATCTGGATCTGGTCAAATGTTCGGCTGAAAATCTCCTCACCATCATCAATGATATCCTTGACTTTTCAAAAATCGAAGCGGGAAAATACGATCTGGAAATGGCCCCCTTTCGTCTCCGGTCCACCGTTGGCAAGATCCTTCAGGGGATTGCGGTACGGGGGGTGGAAAAGAACATCGAAGTACTCTTCAACCCGCAACCGGAGGTGCCGGATGCGCTGGTCGGAGACGCCGGGCGACTCAGGCAGGTGCTTATCAATCTGGTGGGAAACGCCATCAAGTTCACCCCCCAAGGGGATGTGGTGGTCGGCATCCGTGTCGCCACAGAGAGCGAACATGATTGTCTCCTTGAGTTTACCGTCACGGACCAGGGCATCGGAATCCATCCCGACAATATTGCCTCAATTTTTGCCCCCTTTGAACAGGGGGATTCGTCAACGGCCAAGACCTATGGCGGCACCGGACTGGGGCTTGCCATATCCCGAAACCTTGCGGAGATGATGGGGGGGGCAATCAGTGTTGAAAGCACCGTAAACGTCGGCAGCACCTTCACATTCACCGCCCGGTTCGGCATCAACCCCACGCAGAACCACGCCCATCAGGCCATTCTATCACTGAAGGGATGTTCCGCCCTGGTGGTCGATGACAAGGCAATCAATCGCACTCTGATCGCCACTTATCTTGAACGGTGGGGAGTTGTCACCGAGACAGCAGAAAGTGCCGACCAGGCACGTCTGCTCTTGGAACAGACACAAAAAGCCGGGGCAACCTATGACGTTGCGTTGATTGACGTGATAATGCCGGAACGGGATGGATGGCAACTGGCTGAACAGATTCGTCAGCGACCGGAGTACGACCACCTCAACTGTATCCTCATGCCTCCTGCCGGAATGAAAGTGGATTCCGCGCGGGGCGAAGCACTTGGCATTGTCGGCTACCTGACCACGCCGGTGATTTATGCGGAACTGCATGATCTGCTCTGCCGGATTTCTTCCGGTGTGGACCTGCGTAAACAATCTGCATCAGCCGCCCCCCCCCTTGAAGTGTATGAAAACGGCAAGGCCCTCTCCATACTGGTGGTGGAAGATATCAAGGTCAACCAGATTCTTATCAAAACCATCCTCACCCGCTTCGGCCACACGGTTACCCTGGCGGGAAATGGCGAGGAGGCTGTTCGGATGTGGGGTGAATCGGCAGGCTTCAATCTGATCTTCATGGATGTGCAGATGCCGGTTATGGATGGTTTTCAGACCACCCGTGCCATCAGGGGGATGGAAGTCGGAACGGAGAAGCATATTCCAATCGTTGCCATGACCGCCTATGCCATGAAGGAAGATCGTGACAAATGCCGGCAGGCCGGCATGGATGACTATATCAGTAAACCGTTCCATCCGGATGATATCACTGCCGCCATGGGACGGCTTGTGGAGAAAGGGCTCCTTTTTACTACCCTCCCTGCAGCCCCCCTGCAACGTGAGACGCCCCCCGCTCCGGCCGATAACGATGCAACACTGCAGGTTTTTAACCGTAGTGCTCTCCTGGAACGTCTGGGTAACCAGGATGAGCTTGTCCCGGACATGCTGGACCTGTTCAGGGAGGCGATGGACCACCATTTTCTGGAACTGGAGGTGGCCCTTATCTCCTCTGATCTCGTCAAAGTGAAAGATCACGCCCATGCAATAAAAGGGGTGGCCGGTAATGTTTCCGTTGAGCGGGTCTATAGGGCTGCCCGCTCCCTTGAAGAGAATACCGCAGCGGGACAAACGGAAAAAGTCGCGGATGGTGTACTGTTGGTGAGGAAGGAATACCGCCTGTTCACGGCGACACAAAATGAAGATCACCCGGGGTCACTGTCCGATGAGGCTCCGGCAGTTTTCAACATTGACAGCTTACAGGGGCGTTTCGGCACTATCAAGGAGCAGCTGACAGAATATATCGGACTGTTCATTGACGAGGTTGACCAGACGCTCCCCGAGCTGGAACGGGCAATAGGAGCGGACGACGCTCAAGGCGTTGCCCGCCTCACCCACTCCCTCAACGGAGTTACCTGTAACATCGGGGCAGAACGAATGCATCTGGTCAGCAAATCCCTGGGCCTGTCGGCCAAGGGGGGGGAGTTTGCCTCACTCCCGGAGAAGCTGATTTTACTGCAACGGGAGTATGAGCTTTTTAAAGATGAAGCAAATGATTTCAGGTAGTTTCAGATACCAGTCCCAACTCAATCAGTTTCTGGGTAAGCTCGCTCTTGGAGATCGGCTTACGTAAATAGGCCTCGCACTGATTCTTGAAAGCACGAAGCACATTCTCGCTGTCCGACAGGGCCGACGTCATAATAACACAGGTGTGGTCCAACTGCCGTTCATGTTCCACCATTCGAATCCGTTTGAGCACTTCATGACCGTTCATTTCGGGCATCATAATATCCAGCGTGACAAGATCGTACAATTCACCTGATTCAAGTGCCAGCAGATAGGCCTCCAACCCCTCCACACCATTGCTGGCCATGTCACATTCTCCGAACTTCGACAGCAAGGCCATCAGCAATTTACGACTGACAAAATCATCTTCAACCACTAGAATTTTCATAACATACCTTTCTTTATGTAAGAGTAGTGTCCGGAATTTGAAAGGGGAGTCGGATCTTGAAGCAGCTCCCTTTCTGAGGCAAACTCTCAACGGTGATACTTCCACCCATGAGCGTCGCCAGGTTGCGACTGATGGCAAGACCGAGACCCAACCCCCCGAATTTACGGGTTGAAGAGCCGTCCTCCTGGGCAAACGCCATGAAAACCGACTCAATATGTTCAGCACTGATGCCAACGCCGGTGTCCCGAACCACAATCTGGATCAAAGCACTGTCGCCACGCCGTTCAACAACGTGGGCAGCCACGTCAATCCCTCCCTGGCTGGTAAATTTAACGGCGTTGCCCAGGAGATTTCCCACTATTTGCCCCACCCGGAATGAATCGCCAACCAGAAGCGGGGGAATGTCGGTGGACAGATCAACGGCTAACGTCAGCTTTTTTTCATGGACATTCACCCGATGGCTTTCAATCACATCGGCAATACAGGTAAAAAAGTTAAACTCCGACAACTTGATACTGCACCCGTCATCAACCTGTGACAAATGGAGCACATTGTTGACCAGGGTAAGCATACTTCTGGCACTGAGGTTAATGATCGACAGATAGTCAGCCTGTTCTTCCGTCAAGTCAGTCGTTTCCAGAAGCTGTCCCATGCCGATAACTCCATTCATGGGGGTGCGAAGTTCATGGCTCATGTTCGCCAGAAATTCGCTTTTGGCACGATTGGCAGACTCGGCGGCTATTTTAGCCCGAATCTGCTCCTGTTCTGCCCTGAGAAGTGAGCTGATGTCCATGGAAGAGGCGAGGATGAGATCCACTCCCTTGATCCGAATAGTTTCACACGAAAGTAAAACCGGAACGATTTCGCCGGATTTACTCCGGAGATTGATCCGTTTTTCCGTAACTTTGCCCTTTTCGTTCATCACGCGGATCAGCTCCGCCCTCTGTTCAAAATCCTCGTAAAATCCGACGTCCCTGGCACTCCTGTTGATTATTTCGTCTCGGGTGTACCCCAGTTTCCGGAGAAACGTTTCATTAACATCGCGATATATCCCATTATCCAAGGTAGAAAGGGACATAAGTGCCGGACTGCCATTGAAGGCCGTTGCAAACTTTTCATTGGACGCCTGGAGATCGGAAACATCCTTTGACATGACAAACAGAGCCGGTTCACCATCCCAGACACCTTCACTGATCAGGGTCTCCACCGGCACACTCACCCCGTCGAACCGTTGGAGCGGTATGGTATTATATACCTGGGAGCCGTTCAGTATGCCATTAATTGTGCAGCGGACCGACTCCGGCTGCAGTTCAAACAGGTGGCGCCGCTTCAGTTCATCCGATGTGTATCCCAGCACCACAGTTGCCGCATGGTTTCCTGTGATAATAGTACCGTTACGGTCCAAAATAAACAGCAAACAATCAACATTGTTAAAAAAGTTTCGGAAATTTATCTCACTTGATTCCAGTTTCTCCTGGGTAATGGCCCTCACCTTATCCGCTTTCATGAAAAGTAAGATAAAAAATGCATTAGCCAGGGTAAACAGCAGCATTCCGACAGAAACGATCCGCACTTCGTTATACCATGGTGCCAGAAAGTCCCCCCCCACCAGCGACACCGAAACCATCAGGGGATACGGGGTAATCCGGCTAAAGGAGCTGACCATGGCTGTCCGGGACGTTGCAGAAACAAAAAGCGGCGTGGAACCGGCATCAACACCACTGGTTATGAGTGCCGCCAATTCCGGAGAAACATTCTTTGTGCCAATAACATTGTCTCCCCCCGTTATTTCGGGGTAGCCGGCCAGATATCCCCTGTCGGAATCCATGAGGACGACCTCCCCCTTTCCGACATTGATGTGGCTTAAGTACTCACTGAAACTGTTCAGCCGATAGCCGGCATAGACAATACCTGCAAAGGCTCCATCCTTGCCGTTGAGTCGTCGGGCCAGATACAGGGACCATTTCCCGCTCAGCTTACCCTTATAGGGTTTTGACACAATGAGCTTCGGTGAGGGGTCGTCTTTTGCCGCCTTGAAATAGTCACGATCACTAATATTCAACGGCTGATTATCGGTACCAAAGATGGCATCACCGTTTGCGTCGAAGATACGGAGCATTGCCACCCGCTGAAGCAAGGCTCTCTGCTGCTCAAGGTAGGGGTTGACCACCGTACCGATGGCCAGTGAATTGTTCTTCAGATGTATAAAATGCTCTGCCACCGACTGCATGACCACATCGGACAGATAGAGCTGGTTACTGATCTCATGTTGAATAACATGGGTCAGGTTCCGGGACGTGATACCGGCGATTTCAACACACTTTTTTTTACCGTTGGAGAGGTAAAAAAACGATACCGCGATGAGCAATCCATTTAGCAAGAGACTAAAGCAGAGTAACGCCCGCCTGGTATTTTTCATTGTAAACCACATGGAGCCCCCCCTTTGTGCAGAAGCATCATTTGGCACCATCTTTCGTCAGCCATTTATGGAGCAGTTGCGCGATAATTTCTTTTTTAATCGGCTTCGACACATAGTCATCCATGCCCGCCCTCAAACAGTTATCGCGGTCTTCTGCCATGGCATTGGCCGTCATGGCGATAATGGGTACCCCATGGTTTAATACCGGTGAGCCCGGATCCCGGATAAAAGCCGTTGCCTCAAAACCATCCATCTCGGGCATCTGGCAATCCATCAGCACCAGATCGTAATCGATACTCTCCAAAGCGTGGACCGCTTCCCGACCATTCGCCGCAATATCAATGGCATATCCCAGGTTATAGAGGGTTTTTTGCGCCACTTTCTGGTTGATCTGGTTATCCTCAGCCAGCAGAATGCGGGCTGACCGTTCAACCAGAGTCGGCTCCGGAGACGGGTCACAAACCGTGCACGATGGTTCCCCCTCCCCCCGTGTGCCAAGGGCCTGGGCTATGGAGTCGATCAAACGGGATCGTCGCACCGGCTTGGCCAGATAGCCGGCAAAACCGCCATCACCCCGCTTAATCCGGTCTTTCCCCTGGCCAAGGGCCGACATCATTATCAGCCGGGTGCCGGCCAGTAACGGTTCCCCCACGATACGACTCCCCAACTCACTGCCGTCAAGGCCGGGCATATGTTCGTCAATCAGGACCACCTGAAAAGGGGTACCCAAAGCAGCTGCCTCCCGCAGAAGTTCCAGAGCTTGTTCGCCGTCGGCGGCAATCCCGGTGCGGCAGTGCCAGCGTTCGAGCTGGCTACCTATCAGGGTACGGCAACTCCTGTTGTCATCGACCACCTGAATGGCCACATCTTTCAAATCAGGGGTGATGGCTTGGTCCACCCGCTCTGTCTCCCTCTCCCCGGACTGTTTTTCAAAGCATACCGTAAAGCTGAAAGTGGAACCGACGCCATATTCGCTGGCTACGGCAACCTCTCCCCCCATAAGCTCTGTTAATTGCTTGCAGATGGTGAGCCCCAGGCCGGTGCCACCGAACTTTCGGGTGGTGGAACCTTCGGCCTGGGTAAAGGGGTCAAAAACCGCCTGCAACCGGTCCGCCGGAATGCCAATGCCCGTATCCCTGACTTCAAACAGCACGGTGAGGTGGTCACCCCGCTCCTCCTTCAGCGAAGCAGCGATGACAATTTCCCCGGAACCGGTAAACTTAATGGCGTTCCCGGCCAGGTTGGTGATGATCTGCCGCACCCTGCCCGAATCACCCCGCACCCCGACCGGAATGGCCGGGTCCACCGAACAGAGCAGTTCCAACCCCTTTTCCGCGGCCCGTAACGACAGCAGCTCAACCGTATCTTCCATCATGGTATGAAGATCGAAGTTCAGTAGTTCCAGGTCAAGTTTCCCCGCCTCGATTTTTGAAAAGTCCAGAATGTCGTTAATCAGCTCCAGCAGATTTTCCCCGCTTTTACGGATAGTATCGACGAAATCGCGCTGTTCATGGGACAGGTTGGTATCAAGCAGCAGATTGGTCATGCCGATAACGCCATTCATCGGCGTCCGTATCTCATGGCTCATGGAGGAAAGAAAAGAACTCTTGGCCCGTGTGGTGGCTTCCGCCGATTCCTTTGCACTATTCAACTCATCAATAAGACGTTTTTTGTCGGAGATATCCTCAAATGCCGACAGGTAGTGAATGATCTCCCCCTGGGCATTCCGGAGCGCGGAAACGGAGGTGGTGGCCCAGAACAGGCTGCCATCCTTTCGCCGGTTAACAAGCTCGCCATGCCAGACATTACCGGCTGCTATGGTCCCCCATAATTCAACGAACACGTCAGCTGGCGTCTCCCCCGATTTCAGAATACGAGGATTTTTCCCAATCACCTCTGTAGCAGAATAGCCGGTCAGCTCGGTGAAGCGGGGGTTGACAAAATCAATATTTCCATGGGTATCGGTCATGAGGATGGATACCGGACTCTGTTCGATGGCTCGGGACAGCTTGAGAAGCTCGGTTTCGTACTTTTTCCTGACGCTCACATCCCGAATGACACCGATAGCGTGCCACTCCCCCTCATGCTTATCCGCCGACAGAGACAGCTCTACGGAAATTTCCTGGCCATCTTTCCGAATGGCGCCAAGTTCCACGGTTTTGTTGAGTACCTTCCCCTGCCCCGTGTGACGGAACAGCGGAAAAGCAGCGTTAAAATCATCCCGATATCGTTCAGGAGCCAGAAAAAAGTGGAGGTTTCTCCCGATGACCTCCGACGAATGGTAGCCAAAGATACGTTCGGCGGCAGGGTTCCAGAAGGTAATGAGGCCATATGAATCAATCATAATAATCGCATCTGAAGCGGTGTTCGTTATTGATTTCAGCTTCGATTCAACCTGGATACGAACGGTAACATCACGCCAGCAGCAGATGATGACCCGCCGTCCCTGAATGGTGCTGGTGCTTAACGATATATCAGCCCAAAACTGGCTACCATCGGGGCGCTGAAAAAACCATTCAAAGGACAGGGAGCCGGACTGATGCACCTCATCAGTTTTTTCACGGAAAGCGTCGGCAGACCGGCGACCGTCCGGCTGGCATTCAGGAGACAGACTTTCAGGGTTCAACACCAGAAGCTGGTCCCGCCCACAACGAAGCAGACGTTCTGCCGCCCTGTTGCTATCTATGAAGGAGCCCCCCTCCAGAACGGCAAAGGCTTCGGGAGAGTCATTGAACAGCTGCCGGAAACGTTCTTCACTCTCCTTAAGCTGCGCCTCAATCCTCAATCGATGGGCACAATCCACCAGACATTGAAAAATCTGCTTACTGTTTATCGGCTTGGTGACAAATTTATCAACGCCAATGTCAAGGGCTCGTTTCAGATATCCGGCCTGCTCAAAGGCACTCACCACAATGATCGGGATGGAGCGATCCATTTCGCGAATTTCATGGGCCATTGCCAACCCGTCCATGGTCGGCATCTGTACGTCGGTAATAATGATCTGGGGAGGATTTCTCCGATAGATATCCAACCCCTCCGCTCCATGTACGCCATGGAGTACGGATTTACAGAATCTCGACAACAGAGGAATAAACAGTTCGTAGGTGTCCCTCTCATCTTCAACATATAAGATGGTAAGCCCCTTGAGATATTCCTTGTCCAGATTGGTATCAGTCACGCCAGCTCTCCCACTATTTTACAGAGAGTAACATCGTTTTATTAAAAATAATAATTATTCCTTCGTTCATACCACATGTCAAGCCTTATCTGCCGATTATTGGCCGACAATCACCGTTTTGACGCCTGTTCTGCGGCGACTTCTTTTGGCAACAACCGCTGCAAAACAGTCTTTGCCATATCAAGAATGCCTTCAAAAGAGCTATCTTTCAGCGCACACACCAATTTGAAATCCGGCGTGAACTGATATTTTTTCGGTTCCCCCCGCATCATGCCGATGATGGTATCAGGGGGGACAGGGGTGCGGGGATGAAAGGAAATAATGACCGATTTGCCGTCGAAATCAATCTGACGGACGATCATTTTTTTCAGCATTATCCTCAATTTCATGATTTCAAACAGGTAAACCGTTGCCAGTGGATAGCTGCCGAAACGGTCAAGCATTTCATTCTGCACATCCAGCACGTCTTCCTCGCACTCGGCCTGGGTCAACTTTTTATAGATTACCAGCCGCTGTCCCGCATCCGTGACATAGGCTTCCGGAATAAAGGCCGGTACTTTAAGGTTGATCTCCGGCTCAACCCGTTCAACCATCTCTTCACCCCGCATCCGGGAGATGGTTTCCTCCAGCATCTGGTTGTAGAGCTCAAAACCGATTTCGGTGACGGTCCCCGACTGACGGTTACCCAGCATATCACCGGCGCCACGAATTTCCATATCGTGGGTGGCAATGCGGAAACCGGCCCCCAGTTCGGAAATTTCCTGCAGCACCCGGAGCCGTTCACGGGCATCGGAACTGAGCCCCGCTTCGCTCGGCACCAGCAGATAGGCATAGCCCCGCTGGGTGGAGCGCCCTACCCTCCCCCGCAACTGATAGAGCTGGGACAGACCGAATTTGTCGGCATGGTCCACAATCAGGGTGTTGGCGTTCGGAATATCCAGGCCCGATTCGATGATGGTGGTACAAAGAAGCAGGTTGGTCTCCCCATGCATGAAGCCGAGCATCACCTTTTCCAGCTCATGTTCCCCCATCTGGCCATGGCCCACGGCAATTTTCGCCTCCGGTACCAGTTGGGCCAGCAGTTCGGCCCGCTTGGCGATGGTCTGGACCCGGTTGTGGACGAAGAAGATCTGCCCCCCCCGACGCAACTCCCGCAGCACCGCCTCGCGGATCAGCTCTTCGGAAAAACGGGAGACGATGGTTTTTACCGCCAGACGGTCCACCGGCGGGGTGTTGATGATGGAGAGATCCCGAATCCCCATCATGGACATATAGAGGGTGCGGGGAATCGGCGTGGCGGTGAGGGTCATCACATCGACCACCGCCCGGAACGATTTGAGCCGTTCCTTGTCCTTGACACCGAAGCGCTGTTCCTCGTCAACGATCATCAGCCCCAGATCTTTGAAGGTCACATCCTTCTGAAGCAGGCGGTGGGTACCGATGATGATATCGATATCCCCCTTTTTGAGCCGTTCCAGAATTTCTTTCTGTTCCTTGGCCGTACGGAAGCGGGAGAGTACTTCAACGGTGACCGGATATTCCTTCAACCGTTCATGGAACGTTTCGTAATGCTGCTGGGCCAGGATGGTGGTCGGCACCAGAATGCCAACCTGCTTGCCGTCCAGGGCTGACTTGAACGCCCCCCGCAGTGCCACCTCGGTCTTGCCGTACCCCACATCACCGCAGACCAGCCGGTCCATGGGGCGGGAGTTCTGCATATCGGCCAGCACGTCCTGGATGGCTCCCAGCTGGTCCGGTGTCTCCTCCCAGGCAAAGGAGGCTTCAAATTCACGGTACATCTCGTCGGGGGGGGAGAAGGCAAACCCCTCGCAGAGCTGGCGTTTGGCATAGATTTCCAGCAGTTCACCGGCCAACTCCTCAATATTCTTGCGGGCCTTTCCCTTGGATTTTTCCCACGAGACGCCCCCCAGTTTGTCAAGTGCGGGACTGCTCCCCTCGGGCCCCACGTACCGCTGCACCAGCCCAAGGCGGTCCACCGGCAGAAACAGTTTGTCCGATCCGGCATACTCCAGCAGCAGAAAATCACCGGCCACCGACCCCACACTGATATGCTGCAACCCCCGGTAGAGACCGATCCCATGGTCGACATGCACCATATGGTCCCCCGGCTTTAACTCGGCCAGGGAGGCCAGCAGCTGTTTCTTCCGCACCTCAGAGACACCGCGCCGCTTGACCCGTTTACCGAACAGCTCTTCTTCGGCGATCAGAATCAACCGGGAGAAGGGGAGTCGACAGCCGCGGGAAATTTCACCGATCAGCAGGGAAAGGGCTCCACCGGGCGGGGTGGCAACGGCCGAAAGGAACCCCTGTTCACTGATGCGACACGGAATTCCGTAAGGCTGCAGCAGATCCTTCAGCCGTTCCGCCTGGGGCAGTTGATGGCAGGCGATAACTATCTGCTGGCCACCGTCAAGCCAGCTCCGCAGGGTGCGGGCCAGTGGTGCCAGCGCATGGCTGGTCTCCTTTGAAACCGTCACCCGCAGATCGCCATTTTCCTGGCACGGCACGTCAATGGCGGTTCCGGTCCCGAGGGTATCCAGCACCAACCCCGACAGCTGCACGACCGGTCGAGAGGCAAAAAGCGACTGCAGCTCCTCCTCCCCCAGATACAACTCGTTGACGGGGGAGTGTGCCAAACCGGCAGCGGCGGCCTTGGCAACTCCGACTTCCAGCTCGTCGGAGAATGCCAGGGTAGCGTACTGGAGTGCTTCGGGATCCAGGAGGATCAGGGGTGTATCGGCAGACACATAGTCGAAGATTGTTTCAAGCCCCGGATGGAGCAGCGGCTGCAGAAAATCGATCCCCTGAAAGTACACTCCATTTTGAAGATCTTCAAGAATCAGGCGGCGCCGGTTGGCCGGAATATCCAGATCGTCACAGCACTGCTTCAAGCGGGGGGCCAGCTCGGCCAGCACCTCATCGGAGAGCAGCAGCTCCCGCGAGGGGAGCAGCATCAGCTCCTCAAGGGGCTGCAACGAGCGCTGGGTCAGCGGATCGAAGGCCCGGATCGTTTCCACCGTATCGCCGAAAAACTCGATGCGGACCGGCGTCGTCAGGTTGGGGGGAAAGATATCCAGGATCCCCCCCCGAACGGCAAAGGTGCCCCGATCCTCCACCAGCGGCACGTTGGCGTAGCCCATCCGCATCAGGGCCGCCAGCAGGTCGTCCCGGTCGGTTTCCTCACCGGGGAGCAGATAACAGGAGGAGTCATCCAGTATGGTACGGGGGAGCACCCGCTGCAGGGCGGCCGCCATCGGCACCACCGTGATGCGGGAGGTACGGTTTGCCAGGCGGAACAGCGTATCGAGCCGGGCACTGGTCACATCGGGATGGGGAGATGAGGCCGAAAACGGCACCACATCCCAGGAGGGAAACAAATCCCCATGGAGCTCTCCGCCGGAAAAAAAGCTCAATTCACGGCAGAACTCATCGGCTGCGTCCTGGGTTGCCGTCAGTACCAGCGGTGTGGCAAGGCCGGCGCGCACCAGTTCGGCAACCAGCAGGGCCGGTGACGAACCTTTCAGGCCGGTCACGGCAATGGACCGTTCCGTGCGGCGAAGGGCCGCAAGACACTCTATTGTCTGGGGTAATAACGTCGTCATGGAGTATTCGGATCTCCGACTGATTTAATGTTTACGAAGGCCAGCCTTCAGCTTGGGGGTGCCGTTTTCGATAACGACCCTGAAGGCGATGTTTGCGGTCCCCAACTTTTCAGCCAGGAGCGGTTTGTTCTTTTCAATACGTGCGGCAATCAGTTCCCGGGTGATGGCGTGGTACGGGAGATTGCAGGCCTTACGCGCTTCCCGAAGCTCTGAAACAATACGGTCCAGCTCATCTTCCGCAGTGGGGGGAGCAATTTCCGACTTAATGTGCGTGGGAGAGGTTTTCTGCCGCTGATGCAATTCGCTGATAAAACGGTCACGGGAATAGCGCCCCTCATTGATCAGTTTCAGGGTCCGGTTCCAATGTTCCCGATAGGTATTAAAGCGGGCTGTCAGCATGCTAAAGCGGTAGCGGTACATGGTGTTGCTGATCATAACCGAGGAATAGCGTCGAATCAGCTTTTCCACCGCATCAAAGAGCTGCAGCGGCTCCCGTTTTTCCAGACCGAGAAAATACTGATCATATTTGACGATCAACTCTTTCAGTTTTTGATCCAGAAGTATGACATCGTCGGCAATCGCCATTGTGCAAGCCCTTGGGAACGTCCTCTACCACCGGAGAAGTACTATAGCCAAACCGCCAGATAAGTAAAGGGTAAAGAAGAGAGTTTAACGTTGCAACTGCGCTAATATCTTGACGCTTTGGCCTGAAATCGCATATATAGATACCTGTCGATCATCACTATGTTACCCCATGGAGTATCTGCGTATGGAATCTTTGGCTTCACTGCTGCTCGCCGCTGGAAAGGGCACCCGGATGAAATCCGCCCTGATCAAGGTACTTCACCCCATTGCCGGAATGCCAATGATTACCTGGCCGGTGGCAGCTGCCCGCACCGCCGGCTCGACGACCAATGTTCTGGTTGTGGGACATCAGGCCACCGCCGTACAAAGTGTCTTTCGCGGTGCCGCCGATATTCGCTGCGCCATGCAGGAAGAGCAGCTTGGCACCGGCCATGCCGTCGCCTGTGGCCTGGAGGCCCTGGAGGGGTTCCACGGGACCGTATTGATCCTCTGCGGCGACACCCCCCTGCTCCGTTCCGAAACCCTTCAGGCCATGCTGTCATTCCACCGGGAAAACCGGGCTGCCATCACGGTACTGACCGCTCTACGGGACAATCCCTTCGGCTATGGCCGGGTGATCCGGGACCAGACGGGCGGAGTTGCCCGCATCGTCGAGCAGAAGGATGCCACCCCCGATGAACAGGCGGTTCGCGAAGTCAACAGCGGTATCTACTGTATGGAATCGGACTTCCTGCGGGCCGGAATCAGAAACCTCGGCAACGACAACGCCCAGGGCGAATACTATCTGACCGACCTCGTGGGTATCGCCGTCCGGCAGGGGTTGACCTGCCTGGCCCTGCCGACCGACGATGCCGAAGAGATCATGGGGGTCAATGATCGGGCGCAGCTGGCCGAAGCGGCCCGGATTCTCCGCCGCCGGATCAACCACGCCCATATGGTCGCCGGGGTCACCCTGATCGACCCGGAAACCACCTATATCGATGAAGGGGTCACCATCGGTGCCGACTCCGTCATCCACCCCGGCTGTCAGATCGGTGGCGGCTCCATCATCGGCAGCGGTTGCGAAATCGAGCAGAATGTCACCATCACCGGCTGCCGCATCGGTGACGACTGCCACATCAAGGCGGCATCGGTGCTGGAATCCTCGGAACTGGCCGACGATGTCGCCGTCGGCCCCATGGCCCACCTCCGCCCCGGCACACAGCTGGCTGCCCATGTCAAAATCGGCAACTTCGTGGAAACCAAGAAAATCACCATGGGTGCGGGCTCCAAAGCCTCACACCTGACCTATCTGGGTGATGCAGAGATTGGCAGCAATGTCAATATCGGCTGTGGCACTATTACCTGCAACTACGACGGCGTCAACAAGCACCGTACCCTGATCGGTGACGATGTTTTTATCGGCAGTGACGTGCAGCTGGTGGCACCGGTCAGCGTCGGGCGCAACTCACTGGTGGCGGCGGGAACGACGGTCACCACCGATGTCCCCCCCGATTCACTGGCACTGTCCCGTGTTCCCCAGGTCAACAAGGCGGGCTGGCGTTTGAAAAAGAAGTAATTCCATGTTGCAATCAAGATGACACCACTCGTAGGGGCGTATGGCCATACGCCCGCCTTTTGCTGTTCGCCACATTGGGGTGTATGTCATATGTACACCCCAATGTTTTAATGTCATCTTGATTGCAATACAGAATAATACACACGAGTAACCTGGGGGGAGTGACATGTACAACCGTACCGAGACGCTGGACACTCCCCCCTGCCATTCCCTCTATATCCCCTTCGATTGCCAAATTACCGCCATTACCGAACTGACCCCCCGGGAAAAACTGTTTCGGCTCATTCGAAGCGACGGCACCCCCCTTGGCCATCTGCCGGGACAATTTATCCAGCTTTCCCTGCTGGGGTGGGGGGAAGCCCCTCTTTCCATCGCCTCATCCCCCACCAGAGCAGGATATTTTGAACTGGGGGTTCGCCGGGCCGGACAGCTCACCACCGCCCTGCACCGGATGACGGTCGGCGACACCGTTGGCGTGCGGGGCCCCTTTGGACGCCCCTTCGATCTGGCGGCACTAAAGGGGGAGGATCTCCTGCTGATCTCCGGTGGCTGCGGCCTGGCTCCGCTCCGTTCGCTGATCCAGTACTGCGAAGATCGGCCGGAGCAGTTTGGCCGTATCACCATCCTCTCCGGTGCCAGAAGTCCCGCCGACACCCTGTTCAAGGAGGAACTTGCCCAGTGGGAAGCGTCGGCACGCTTCGCCTGCCACCTGACGGTGGATACCGTGACCGATTCAGACTGCTTCACCGGGAACGTGGGATTGATCACCTCCCTGATTCCCCCCCTGACACCGGTGCCCCACCGCACCACCGCCGTCATCATCGGCCCGCCGGTCATGTACCGGGCGGTGATCGCCGAGCTGAAATCAAAGGGGCTCGGCTCCGACCGGATCATCGTATCCCTGGAGCGGCAGATGCGCTGTGGCGTAGGCAAATGCGGCCATTGCACCATCGAGCACCTGTACTGCTGCCAGGATGGCCCGGTGTTTCGTCTCGACGAAATCGAGCAGCTGCGGGGGGCCCTATGAAACGGACCCTGACCGTCTGTCCTTACTGCGGCACCGGCTGCATGTTTTATCTGGTCAGCGACAACGGACGCCTCATCGGGGTGGAAGCCAGCAGTACCCATCCGGTCAGCCGGGGGGGGCTCTGTGTCAAGGGGTGGAATGCCTTTGCCTTCGTCCATCACCCGGACCGCCTCACCACCCCTCTGATACGGAAGAACGGCACCCTTCAGGCTGCCACCTGGGATGAGGCCCTGGAGCTGGTGGTGGAACGCCTTGCCCAGGTCCAGCAGCGTCATGGCAGGGACGCCCTGATGTTTGCCTCCTCGGCCAAGGCCACCAACGAGGAGAACTACCTGCTGATGAAGCTGGCCCGGGCCGTCTTCCAGACCAACAACATCGACCACTGCGCCCGCCTCTGCCACTCCTCCACCGTCACCGGCCTGGCCGAAACCTTCGGTTCGGGGGCCATGACCAACGCCATCTCCTGCATCGACGAAACCGACGTCATCTTCGTCATCGGCTCCAACACCACCGAGCAGCACCCGTTGATCGGCAGCCGCATCATGAACGCCGTCCGGAGCGGCACCCGGCTGCTGGTTGCCGATAACCGCCGTATCCGCCTCGCCCGCCATGCCGACCTGCACCTGCGCCACCGGAACGGCAGCGACGTACCGCTCCTCTGCGGCATGATGCAGGTGATCATTGCCGAAGGGCTGGCCGACAGAGAATTTATCGCCACCCGGACCGAAAATTATGAGGCACTGGCGGAAAGTGTGGCCCCCTGGACCCCGGAGCGGAGCGCGGCGGAAACCGGGCTGGAGGCAGCTGACATCATCGCCGCCGCCCGCCTCTACGCCGGAGCGAAGCGGGCCATGATCTTCTACTCCATGGGCATCACCCAGCACAGCCATGGCGTGGACAATGTGCGCTGCATCGCCTCCCTTGCCATGCTGACCGGCAATATCGGGAGACCGGGTACCGGCGTCAACCCCCTGCGGGGGCAGAATAACGTGCAGGGGGGATGCGACATGGGGGCCCTTCCCGACCTCTACAGCGGTTACCAGAAGGTGTCCGAACCGCTGCATCGCCAGAGGTTTGCTGCTGCCTGGGGGGTCCCAGCACTCCCGGACACCCCCGGATTACCCCTGACCAGAGCCATGGACGCCGCCTCGGACGGAAAGCTCTTCGCCATGTTCATCATGGGGGAAAACCCCCTCCTGTCGGACCCGGACCAGCACCATGCCCGCAAAGCCCTGGAGAATCTGGAGCTGCTGGTGGTGCAGGACATCTTCCTGACCGAAACCGCCGCCCTGGCCCATATCGTTCTGCCGGCCGCCTGCTACGCCGAAAAAGAGGGAACGTTCACCAATACCGAGCGCCGGGTGCAGCGCGTGCGTAAAGCGGTAGAACCGCCGGGGGAGGCCAGAAGCGACCAGGATATTATCTGCGCCATTGCCCAACGGGCCGGTTATGATGGCATGACATACGCCGATGCGTCAGAGGTGATGGACGAGATCGCCACGCTCACTCCCCACTACGGCGGCATCAGCTATGAGCGGCTCGACCCCCATGGGATTCCGTGGCCCTGCCCCACCCCGGACCACCCCGGCACACCCATTCTCCACCAGCAACGGTTTACCCGTGGCCAGGGCCATTTCAGTCCGGTCAGCCACCGGCTTCCCCAGGAGCAGCCGGACGCCGACTATCCCCTGGTACTGACCACCGGGAGAACCTATTTCCACTGGCACACCGGCACCATGACCCGCCGCACCCATCTGCTGGATCGTGAGGAGCCCGGTTCCTTTCTGGAACTGCACCCGGACGATGCCACCCGCCTCTCCATCCGCCATCGGGAACGGCTGCTGGTTATCAGCAGACGGGGGAGCATCCAGACCGAAGCACGGGTCACCTCCATGGTGATCCCCGGCGTGGTCTTCATGCCGTTCCATTTTGCCGAAGGGGCCGCCAACCGCCTCACAAACAACGTCCTTGACCCGGAATCGTCCATTCCCGAATTCAAGGTCTGTGCGGTACGCCTGGAGAAGCTGCCATGA
The DNA here is from genome assembly GCA_903901875.1 of uncultured Geobacteraceae bacterium. Classification (GTDB taxonomy): domain Bacteria; phylum Desulfobacterota; class Desulfuromonadia; order Geobacterales; family Pseudopelobacteraceae; genus JACRCG01. The sequence continues at coordinate 31,776 of CAIUSO010000042.1, forward strand.
AAAGTTTGACACCGCTACAACTGGAACACTTTCTGGCCCACCTCGCCGAGCGGTACGAACTGCGTGTACCGATTCTGCTGCCAGACGGCACCCGCACCATCGGTTCACCGGACGATGGCCCCCTTGCCCTTCTCGGAGGTGCCGTACCGGGCAAGCCGACGGCAGCGTTTTTCCCCCAGCAGGAGACCATCTTCACCGCCATCCATGGCCGGCTTAGCCAGGCACCCCCGCCGCCAAAACCGCTCTTTATCCTCGGTTTCACCGCCACCGACCTGGAATGCCTCCGTTTCATCGACCGGTTCTTTGCCGACGGTATCCGTGACGACCTCTACTTCCGCCTCCGGCAGGGGGCCGTCGTGGCGGGAATTTCCGGGTACTGCGGAGCCAAGGGGACGTTGCTGCCTCCAGCAGCGGGAAACTGTGATCTTGAGCTGTTCCTGGCAGGGGATACCTGGCTGGTGATTCCCTACAGTGGGACCGGAACCGAACTGGCAAAGGAACTGCCAAACGCCGCCACCCCGGAAGAGGCAGAACTGTTCAAATGCTCTATCCCCACGGTGCCCGATGGCGGGGAAACCCTGCTGCAGGCCGCCTCAGCACTGCTTTGCGCCGATCGGGTGCCCGACTCATTCTGGGAAGAGCTGGGGGAGCGGTGTATCGCCTGCACCGGCTGCAACCTGGCCTGCCCCACCTGTACCTGTTTCGGCGTCCAGGACTGGCGTTCGTCCACCGGGGTAGAGCGAAGCCGCACCTGGGATTCCTGCCAACTGGACGGTTTCATGCGGGAAGCCAGCGGCCACAACCCCCTCGGCAGCGAAGCACTCCGGAGCCGACGACGCATCCACCACAAGCTGGCCGCCGACCCCCGAAAATGGGGTGAAATCAGTTGTTTCAGATGCGGCCGCTGTGATGCCGCCTGCCCCACCGGCATCGGCATGATGGCGGTGGCAGCGGATCTGGTGGCACGGTTTGGGTAATGTTGCTTCTACCATGCAACAGTTGCACTGCCATTAAACTAGTGGTATTATACTACTGGTTTAATACCACTAGTTAAATGGCTGACACTGGTGTGAAGGTCTTTTAAAGGAGTAAGCATGTCTGCCATAAGAAACCCCTTTTCCAAGACAGTCGTGGGTGACGATGAACCTTTGTGCAATCAGAAGAGTCTCCTTGCGGCACTCATGCTTGAAGCGCGGTCAGGTAACAACAATGTTCTGCTGGCACCACGAAGATGCGGAAAAACATCACTGGCCATGAGACTGGCCAGAGATTACCGAGCGGAAGGTGGTCTGGCAACCTACTGCGACTTAAGTTCTGTTCCGTCAGCCGATGCGGCAGCCGACCGAATTGCAACCGCCTTATTTGCATCCCTGAGCGTAAACGACAAAGTGTTCACCAGACTTTCACGGCTGGTCACTGCGTTTGTCCCGGTCATGACAATGAACCCCGATGGTTCTTTTTCGGTATCCGCCGCAGCATCGGGCCTTGCCAAAAGCGGCCTTGACAGGCTTGTCTCGGTAGTCTCGTCGCTGGACAACATCTCCTCAAACTCAAAAACGCCCCTTCTTGTCATATTTGATGAATTCCAGGACCTTGCCATGCTGAAGGACGGCTCACACATAGAGGCCGCCCTCCGTTCAACCATCCAGCATCACAAAGCGTCCTATCTGTTTGTTGGTTCACGAAGAAAACTGTTGCGCGATATGTTTGAGTCGCCAAAACGGGCGTTTTATCGAGGTGCCACCACGCGGGAACTCCCGTTGATAGAACCGGATGAATTTTCCCACCATCTGGTGGCACGTGCCGGGAAATCGGGTGCCCTCTGGCCACAGGATATTGCTGATACACTTGTTGCAATCGGGGAATGTCACACCTACAGTGTTACGGCCATTGCCCATGCCCTGTACGAATCTACGGCACCACAGGTACCAAATGAGGATGATCTTGCCCAGGCCGTACATACGGCATTAGCCAGAGAAACATCGCTTTTCACGTCCGTATACGCGTCACTTACTCCCCAATCCCGTACCCTCATCGAGGCTCTCGCAAAGGAATCGACAAGGCAACCGATGTCGGGTGAATACATGTCACGCCAGAGGCTCAGTAATGCGGCAACGATCAAAAAATCGTTGACTGCACTTATCAATGGAGACCACATTGCAAAGGATGAAAGCGGCCGTATCTATCTCACTGACCCGCTCTTAAAGCGCTGGCTCAATTCAAGATGGAGCTCGCAGCAGATGATTTCCATGCCACCAATTCGGTGAGCGTTCGGTTTTACTAGTGTGAAGGGGGATCGGGGGGAGAGCTGAGGGTGGAGCGGGGAACACGCACGTAGGGGGTAAATTTCATTACTACCGGTTTTTTTTCACCTCGACCGATCTGCTCAACCTGTGCAGCGAGTGAGGCAATCATCGCCTCCTTGAGGTCGTCGTCAATTGGCTGGGGGGCTTTTCCCCGCCCCAACTGTTTCAGTCGGTCAAACACCCTGCGGGCATACGCCTCGCTCTTGCCCGGCGTCTGGCTGTTGTAACAGCCGATGGCCTTCCAGTTGTAGCCGTATTTTTCAATACAGGTGGCCAGAATCCATGAGCCGGTTTTGGTGTTATAGCAGGCATCATCCAGATGTCGCCAGCGTTCTTCTCCCAGTACCGGCTTCCAGATGGTATTAATCTGCATCAAGCCGATATCGGTGCTGTTGTTGGAATTTTTATTGACCGCTGCAGGGTTCATGTTTGATTCAACCCCGGCGATAGCCCTCAATACCTGGGGGTTGATGCCGTACATGGCACCCGCCTCTGCAAAGCAGAACGCACAAGCATCCCGCTCCGCCACCATCGCCAAAATGCACATCATCGTACAGCAGCAAATAAAACGTATTATTATAAGGTAGTTAAGCAACATAATCTTCGATATTTCCTGTAGTTGTCCCATCCCATGTCTACCCGGTCATTGCGACAACTTCTTCGTAGGTTGTCATCCCCTCGCGCATTTTCTTCATGGCTGACTCCCGTAAGGTGACCATACCCTCCTGCCGGGCGGCTTCAAGCAGTTCGGCGAGACCGGCGTTACCCGAAATGAGGGCTTTCATTTTTTCGGTAATCTCCAACACCTCAAACAGCCCGCTTCGCCCCTTATACCCGGTTCCCCGACACTCCTTGCAGCCATGGCCGCCCCACACATTCAGATTTTCATTCGGAAGCTGCACAGAGTCACATTGATTTTTGTCAAGGACCAGCGGACATTTGCAGTGGGGACACAGTGTCCTGATAAGACGCTGGGCAACCACTCCCACAAGTGTGGCAGATATCATGAACGGAGGAATGCCCAGATCCATGAGGCGGATTATGGTGGACACCGAATCATTGGTATGGAGGGTAGACAGCACCAGATGCCCGGTCAGTGCGGCCTGTACCGCATTTTCGGCGGTGGCACGGTCCCGGATTTCCCCGATCATGATAATATCCGGGTCCTGCCGGAGAATGTTACGTAACAGGGTGTCAAAACCTATGCCGATACCCTGCTGAACGCCTATCTGATTAAAATCATCCAGGACCATTTCAATGGGGTCTTCCACCGTAATGATATTGACTTCGGACGAAGCGAGGGACCGGAGTGAAGAGTAGAGCGTGGTCGTCTTGCCGCTGCCGGTCGGACCGGTTACCAGGATAATACCGTTGGGACGCTTCAGGAATGAGCGGTATAATGACAATTCACGGGGATAGAACCCCATGGCGTCAAGATCCTGGAGAAATATATCGGGATCGAAAATCCGTATGACCACCTTTTCGCCAAACGCCACCGGAATGGTGGAAACCCTCAGTTCAATGTCCTTGTTGTTATGGTTCGTCTTGATTCTTCCGTCCTGTGGGCGCCGTTTCTCGGCAAGATCCATGCGGGAGAGCATTTTTATGCGGGAAACGATGGGTGCATGAAGAGGTTTGGGAATGGTATGTATATTATGAAGAATACCGTCAATTCTGAATCTGATGTGGGTATTTTCACGTTTTGGCTCGATGTGGATGTCACTTGCATGCTGTTCAAAAGAATAGTTCAGCAGAAAATCAACCGCCGATACCACGTGCCGATCAGTGCCGTCCAGCTCCTGCTGACCTTTCAGCTTGAAGAAGTGTTCAAGATTGCCAAGGTCAACCGCCGAAGCGTTTTCCGTCTCGGCAGCGACGATTGAGGCGCGAAATCCATAAAATTCACGGATAATTTTAAGAATATCGGTTTTTGAACTGACAACACGCCTGATATTCAACCTGCGTGCCACGCCAAGCTCCTGGACCGGACTTTCGTCATAGGGGTCAGCAACCGCCACCGTAATTAAACCACCAGTTTCCCCCACCGTCACCAAGAGATTTTTCAGGGCAAACTGGTGGGGAATATGACCGGTGACCACCGGGAGATCCAATTTCAGAGGATCAATTTTTACATAGGGGAGCCCGCAACTCCGGGCCAGCGTTTCGGCAATGACATCTTCCGTAAGTATGGCACCCTGGCCTCCGTTGATTTCGAGTTTAAAAGAAGAGAGGATTTCGGTGGGAAAACCGGCGTCGTCCCGTACCGACCGGGAGGCCCCCGAATGGCCGGACTTAACCCGGGAGGCATGGTTTTTACTTCGGGCCAACACATCCTTGGCCTGAGTGCCGGTGATCAGCCCGCTCTGTTCAACCACCTGTACCAGATGTTCCAACGTCAGCTTTTTCAGGACACGTCACCTCAAACAATTAAAATAATATTACCGGTAAATTTCTATGAACATTGACTAATTATAGGCAATGTTGATAGTATCATATCTGGAAGCAATTATAACATTTTTCTGAAGTGTCTTCGCCCTCAAAAAGGTATGAATGGTTATGATCCCCGGAAAACATCCGTACGTTCTTGCAGTGATATATGTTATCTCTTTTCTCATGGTATCACGGGCCGAAGCCACACTTTTCTTTGCCAAGCAGTATGGACTTCCCTGCAGTAAATGCCACGACAAGGTACCGAAACTTAAGGTATTTGGCAGCACTTTTAAAAGCAACGGTTTTTCTTTTGATAAGAAACCGGCCGCTCCGGTCCACATCACCGAACCTGTACCGGTTGCGCCGACACCCCCCTCTCCAGCGGCAACTGCCCCGATCAGTGAAAACAGCACCCAACCGGAGCCGCCATCGACGCCCCCCCCGGAGAAAGTCGATTATCTCTATACGTGGCGTTCGGCCGATGGTACCCGCAATTTCACCGATAACCCCCTGCGGGCCCAGGAAAATATGAAAGAGACATCATCCGGAAGCAGGGGCACGCTGTCAAAAATATCACGGGAGAAAAAAACTCCGGCGCGAACCCAGCTCTCCGCCAAAGGGGCTCGACCGAAAGTGCGCAGGCAATCTGCCGGCTCACAGGCCCCGGTGGATGTTCAAGAAACAGCGGTGCTCCCGGCTCCGGGAGTGGCAAAACAACCGGCAATGCCCCCCCCGCCCCCACCACGCAGCTATGAAGAATGTATGGGGGATCTGCTTATTAAGGCAAAAACACCTGGGAGCAGTGCGGAAGCAATGGAACAGTTTGAACGGGCGGAACAGAGTTGTGCCCCCTCTGCCCCTGGGCAGTGAAAGCCGAGTAGTACCAGAAAACCACGTGAGGAGTGACATGCGAAATACGATCGTACTACTGATGACAGGTATCTTTTTCGCTCTTTTTTGTGACACGCGCGATCTGCTCGCAATAACCACAATCGGACCGTTGAGTCAAGCCAAGGATGAAGTCGTGACCGGCATCTATAAGGGGTACAAGGATGGAGCCGTGTTACTGGCACGGGACAATGGTGCTCCCCATGTTTATCCATTCGAGCAAACAAAGAAAATGCTCCAAAAGATTGCCGCCACCAGGATTAATGCCAACGTTACCATCACGGTAGAAAAGGGCATTATTATTGAATTTGAGGTTAAGTAGTATGAAACACCTATTCTTATTGCTGTTCTGCGTATTACTATCGATGTCTATCGCCTCCCCCGCCTCCGCAACGACACCGACGATCTCTTCGGCATCACCGGCAGCCGGCGCAACAAATGTTTCCACCACTGCCACCATTTCCGTGACGTTTAATACCGCCATGAATTCCGTAACCACAGCCAGCTTTTTCATCCTTGATCCCACCGGGTACCAGATAGCAACCCCCGCTCCAACGGTGGCTGCCAACAAATACTCGTTAAAGCCCACGGTCGCTCTCTCGCCATGTACTACCTATACCGTCATCGTGACAACCGGCGTCAAAAGCAATGACACCAACACCCCTCTGGCACTCCAGTATGCACAGAGTTTTACCACGGCCACCACCACAACGGCACCAACCATTACGGGCCGTGTTCCCGCATCCGGTGCCACCGGAGTCATCGAAAACGCCGATATTACGGTAACATTCAGCCAGCAGATGAACACCACAACCATCGATACAACATCATTCGGTCTGAATAATGGGGCTTCCGGGACCATTTCATACACCACGTCACCAACCAACAACGGAACTATCGCAAAGTTCACCCCCTCCCCCAACCTGGTTGCCGACACCCAATATACCGCCACGGTCACCACCAGCGTCGCCAATCGATGTACCATCCCCCTGGCCGCAAACGCAACCAATGGGTGGAATTTTGTGGTGCGGGGTACCGCAGCCCCCTACGTAGCCGATTCCGCACCTGCCAACGGAGCCGAAAACATACCAATAACAAGCCCCATAACCATCAATTTCAGCTCACGGGTGCATACCCTCGGCAGTGCCAATATCAGCGTCACACTCGGTGGCATTGCGGTTCCCGGAACGATCACCAACGATTCCGGCAGCGGAATGACGGCAACATTTACGCCAAGCACTCCATTTTTATACAGCTCGGTGTATCAGTTCACCCTCTCGAATGTAACCGATCTCAATAATGTTGCTTTGTCGGGAACTACCTCCTTTTCTTTTACCACCGTTGCACAACAGATCATGCAATACTGCAGCGTCCCCCCCTTTGTGGCCAACTCCTCGAATGTGGTACAACCCAACGTGTTGGTGCTCATCGGCAATTCCAACAGCATGGATGAAGATTTCATGGGGAACGCCGTCGGTTCCTATGCACCGACAAGCAAAAGTGTTATCGGAAAACTGGCACTCAAAAACATCATTCAAACCTACGCCAACATTATGCGTATTGGAATTATGACGTACAATCTCCCCTCGGTATCAAAACAGTACATCAGCAACTCTCCCTACTTTGCCTCCTACGATCCCCGCTCCTACTGCCCCAATCCCCCGTCAGACGGTGCGACCGATTTCTGTTCCGATTACTGCACCACGGGAAATACGGCAAGCAAAACCGCTTGCCACAACGGCTGCACGGCACAGAATCCCCTTTTTGATGAAACCTACATGGATTCCGCCATTACTGCCCAGACATTCGGGGCGCGAAGAACAAAATACTGCGGACTTGTCTACCCGAAAACCAATGTGCTTCAGAATCCGTCGGCACCGACCTATCCGGTCTATTTTAAACAGGCCCTTCCCCTCTATACTCCGAGTGCCCCGACGTACAATGGTGGGTTCTGTTACGCCCAGAACTACCATCCGCTTCAGGAAATCACCAACACCTCCACTTACACCGATTCGTACAACTGCTGGTCGGCGAAATCAGGCACCAGTGACGGCTACACGACAGGAGCCACCGGATATTCCGGCAGCAACTACTATAACAATGTCTTTGTGCTGACAGACTCGGACCTTGGCAACGGCTACGGCAATGTGGGACAACGAAATGCCAGCGCATATGTGGGTCCCACCTGGTTTGCCAACAGTTCTCCCGGAACTGGCTATCTGAAGGTGCCGATTGCCACAAACAATTCCGTCAATGCCCAACTGCAACTGTTAAACAGTAAGCTGGCCGCATATTCCGGTGATTCGACCGGTTATATGGCCTGTTCCACCGGCAATACCTGCAATTACATCGTCAATGCCGGGCTATCCCCCACGGCCGGTGCACTTAAAACCGCCTCAAACTATTTTACCGGCACACTCAGCGGCACGACCTCACCAATTACCCAACCATGTCAAAAGAATTTCATTATCTATCTGACCGACGGATTACCCAGCGTGGATATCAACGGCACTCCTGGACAAGGCCCCACTCTCATTGGCTCCGATGTCAATCCGGCCGCAAACACGGTCCTCAGCGTGGTGAATTCCCTCCGCTCCGTAACTGCCTCCGTAAATGGCACTGCGTACCCCTTTGATGTCAAAACCTTTGTCCTTGGCTATGGGCTAACCGGCTCCAATGCTTCAAACGTGGATTTAATTGCAAAACATGGCGGAACCGGCGGTGCCTATAATGCTTCCAATACGAGCCAGGTAACCGACGCGCTACAGAGCATCTTCAATGCCATCAGCGAGCAGATATCCTCCGGCACAGCGGCATCAATTCTCAGCAATAGTCAGGGAAGCGGTGCCAACATTCTTCAGGCCGTATTCTATCCACTCAAGTACTTTGAAAACTCCCAGGCAACCTGGATTGGTGAGATGCAGAACCTTTGGTATTATGTGGACCCGTTTCTGCTGAACAGTTCGATCAGGGAGGATACGGACTTTTCATCGACATCACCGAATCATGTTCTTGACCTGAGGGCCGATAATGTTGTGACCTATTCGTTCGACACGGCAACCGGCCAGACCAAGGTTGATCTGACGTCCGACCCCAATGGCAATCAGACAGGCCAAACGATCGTTGCACAGGGAATTTCCCCCGATGATGTCAACAGTCTGTGGCGAGCCGGACAATTATTGTGGGCGCAAAATCCCGATACTCGGACAATCCATACCAGTATTAATGGCTATTCGTTGCTGTCCCCAGCGGCCGAATCCCCTTCAAAAGGTGGCTTCTACGCCTCTTCGGCGACAGACTCGCGCATTGTGGCCCTCCGGCCATACCTTCAGGCGTCAGCCTCTGATAATAATGTCCAGGCTCTTTCATTACTGAACTATGTGCGCGGCAGCGACGGCACGGGAAGTTACCGACCCCGCCGGGTATCAATTACCTTGAATGGTACGCAAACTACCAATGAATGGAAACTGGGAGATATCGTCAATTCCACCCCCAAAGTACAGTCTTCCAATCAGCTCAACTTCTTTGACCAGGGAACCCCGGTGGGGTACAGTGACAAAAGCTACACCCCCTTTGTTACATCTGCATCGTATCTCAACAGGGGCATGGTCTATGTGGGGGCAAATGACGGGATGCTCCATGCCTTCAAGCTGGGTAAACTGACCGTTGCCAAGGGGGCAGATACCGGCGTTTCCAGCGGTGGCAGTTCACTACTGATCGACGGTTTTATAAAAGCCACGCTTACCGGCACCAATCTGGGGCAGGAACAGTGGGCTTATGTTCCCCGCAGCACCTTGCCGTACCTTCAATACCTGGCCGACCCGGTAAATTATAAGCACATATATTATGTGGACGGTCCAACATCCATTTCCGATGTGTCAATCGGCTATACGGCAACCTGTACCGCCGATGATTATTCCAAGTGTCCGAGAGATACGGTGGCGGGAACCAACTGGCGGACCATACTGCTGGGCAGTATGGGATTGGGGGGGGGCACACGGGCACCAAACAGCAGCTGTTTAACCTCCGCCGCAGCGGGCACCTGTGTCAGAACTCCGATTTTTGACCCCGCTGATACGGCGACCCCGCAAACCAAGGGGGTTGGCTATTCATCATATTTTGCGTTGGACATCACGAACCAATACTTCAATCAGGATGGTTCCCTCGCCGGCCAGCCAGCATTAAAATGGGAATTTCCCCCAGCCGGCTCTGCCGACACCTTTGGCATGGGGTATGCCACGTCGGGGATGGCTCTCATAAGAATTGCCGCAAAACGCCCCCCCGTCAACGGTGTTTCCCACCCCGACACCAAAGCCAATGGCAAATGGTTCGGCGTTATCGCCTCGGGACCAACGGGCCCCATTGATGCCATCGGGCACCGATTCATCGGGCGCTCCGATCAAAATTTGAAGCTGTTTATCATTGATCTGGGGGCCACCATCACGGCATCCGCCCCCTTTACGCTCAATCAGAACTACTGGGTGATCGACACGCAGATTACCAATGCCTTTGGTGGTTCCATTGCGGGAAACGTCATAGACACCGACAAATGGAATGCCACGGCGGAAGGTAATTACCAGGATGATGCCCTGTATATCGGATTTACCAAAAAACGCATCGATGCCACCACCGGCGAAACAAGCTGGACCGATGGGGGCGTCGGCAGGCTGCTGACCAGGGAGAGTACGGACCCTTCCACCTGGACCTTCAGCAGGGTCATCGACAGTATCGGGCCCGTAACGACCGGAATATCAAAGTTGCAGGACCGGCAAAACGGGAAATTATGGCTCTATTTCGGAACGGGAAGATTCTATTTCAATGGCGATGATGCGGCCGCTTCACTCAGCAACCAACGGTACACGTTCGGGGTGCGGGAAAACTGCTATACGGCCACAAATACCATTGATCCCGCGTGCAGTACACCGGTGCTCGGCTTCGGCAGCTTGACCAACCAGACATCCTCTCCCGTAGCCACCCTGCCCAGCGGATCCAGCGGGTGGTACGTGGCCCTCGACCCCGCAGACAGCACCAACCTGCTGGGTGCAGAGCGCTCTGTCACCGATCCCATTGCCCTGACCAATGGCACCGTATTTTTCACCTCGTTCAAACCAACAACAGACCCGTGCAAGTATGGTGGCAACTCCTATGTGTGGGGCTTTAATTATTCATCCGGTGCCGCTCCCTCTGCAAACGCTCTGGCGGGAAAAATGCTGGTGCAGGAGTCAACCGGTGCATTTCAGGAGATCATCCTGGGAAGCGCATTAACGGCAAATAACGGGAGAAAATCCCTGACTCCCATGATCGGCAAACCGCCTGCCGATGCACCTCCCGGCATTACAAACGCCAACAACAAGCCGTCGAAAAAGATTATTCATATTCAGGAAAGATGATATGCAGAGCACCTTGGATATAACGAAAAAAAAGGCCGGCACACATCCCCCCGGATTTACTCTTGTTGAATTGATTGTTGTCATAGTCATCATGGCCATATCATTTTCCCTGGTAACAATGTCCTTTAAAACGTGGCAGAAAAAAAGTACTCTGGAAAGCGAGATACGAGAGCTGTTTACCGACTTGCAGGCTGTACGGACGCGGGCGGTTACCCAGAAAAGTGCCTACGGCGTGATACTGCAACCCTCCGGGTATATGCTGAGAAAATATGCCACCGCTTCCAACTACAGTACCGGCACGGGCGCGGCGACCAATGGCACCCTGGTGACAAACAAAACATTTCGTTACGGGCTGACCAGTGCGGGGACCACCACCCCGTTCACCAGTGCAAATAATGTGATCGTATTTGAAACCACTGGAATGACAACCGTAACCACACCACGCATGATCATAGTCGTCAACCCGGTAACCGCTTCACCTACGATCAACTGTATCGTTGTTTCATCCGCACATGACAATCTCGGGAGATGGAATGCGTCAACATCCAATTGTGAAATCAACTGACGCCGGCTTTACACTGATTGAGTTTTGTCTGGCGGTCCTGATTATGACGGTGGGCCTGCTTGCGTTACTCCAGTCCGTAAACGTGGCCCTCAATCACAATCTGGCCAACACCATACGTAATGAAGCAACGGCACTGGCTGACGAGCAGATGGTAGCCATAAAAACATCGGTTGTCGATACGGCATCCTTTGCAGCGGTTGCTCCCGCCGGCACCTACTTGAATCGATTATCACGAAACTTTTTTTGCAACTATTCTGTCATTACCTACGTTCCCACCCCCTATCCCAGTGCAACTTCAAAAGAGGTGGATGTAAAAGTTGTCTGGCGATATAAGGGTACCCTGTACAATCATGCCATTTCTTCACTCATAGTTAACCCCGATTAGTGATGGTGAGGAAACAGATGAAAACCAAAGCGAGCGGCTTCACCTTAATCGAAATACTCATCACCATGGCACTGTTCATGATGGTAATTGCCGTGACCGGCTCTGCGTTTACGTTGATACTCAAAGCAACCGGCCGATTGACCACCAGCGAGGAAAGCAATATTTCCGGCATGGTCGGACTTGAAATCATGCGTCATGACCTGCAACAGGCCGGGTACGGAATGCCAACGGCATATATGGCTCCGCCACCGACATACACCGAAGCATCATTTACCCCGGCGAACAGCCTGAACGATGCACCACACGGCATCCCCCGCCCCTTTGCATCCCTTGATTCAGTCACCAACGGGGTCGATTCCAATACTGCCGACGGCCTGACCTATACGATAGTAAATGGTACCGACTACCTTTCCATAAAAGCCACGACGGTAGGGCGTGCCCCTGCGGCACGCAAGTGGACCTTTGTTGCCTATTCCGGTGCCGTGGGGGAAACTATTACCCGGCGGAGGCCCAACGTCTGGCCCACTGCCGATGAGAATCTGGCAAGCACCGACTATGGAATCGTGCTGAAACGCACGTTCGATGATACCGGTACAACAAGCACCCTGGTCTTCAACAATACCAACACCGGAACGGCAGCGAACTTCTACACAAAAAACACCACGGCACTCTTGAATAACAATTTCAACCCCATTTCGACAGATCCCCCCTACGTCATCTACGGGATAAGCGACACCACTCCCGGCATGCCGTTTAACCGGGTGGACTATATGGTCGCCACACCTTCGGACAGCTCTGCAATTTCAAAACGATGTGCATCAAATACCGGTATTCTTTACAAGGCAACGGTGAACCACAGCGACGGTAAACTATCCTATCTGCCGTTGCTTGATTGCGTTGCCGACATGCAGGTTGTGTTCGGCTGGGACACCACCGGCGACGGAAAGATCACGGAATCATCGGCCTACAGCAGTAATCCGTTAAAAATTTCGGTGGCCGGTACGGCAACCTATACAGACATACAGACGATCATGGAGGACCCGCTGTTGTTGCGAAATGCACTCAAATACATTAAAGTTTACATCATGGCACAGGAGGGGATGGCTGATGCAAATTTCACCAATAAGAATAGTGCCGTGGGGGGGGCTTACGCCATTGTGGTGGGAGATGCCAATACGTCGGCATCCACTGCCCGAACCGTCTCCAATGTCAGCTTGACAAAAGGGTACACCGCACAAAATTTAGCCGATAACGGCTGGCTCAATTATCGCTGGAAAATATACCGGTTGGTGGTCAGACCGAACAATCTGCCAACCGCACCATCGAGAACAAATTAATGAACAGAATCAAAAACGAAAAAGGTATCGCGTTAATAACGGCACTCATGATGTCCCTTATCACCCTGACCATTATCATGTACCTGATGTACATGATCACCGGAAGTGTGACCGAATCGGGAGTGAACAAGCGTTACAAAACGGTTTTGGAAGCATCCTATGGGTCCAGTGAACTGATCATCAAGGAGATATTCCCCCTGCTACTGTCCGATGTCAGCAAATCTGCCACTAATCTGAGTTCATCGACCCTTGCATCCGCACTTGAAATAACGTCAACGACCGACAGCTGTTTTCAGCAAAAGCTTACCCGCCCTTCCTCAAAATGGAGTGCGGACTGCAGCAGGTCTCCCGATGCCCCGACAAACCCTGACGTTACCATAAAGTTGAAATCAACATCCCTGGACAAAATAACGGTGTACACAAAAATTATTGAGACCATTTGTAGCGATCCCCGCCCCTATCCTGACGGTAAATGCACCGGTAGCGATCTGTCCGGTGTGGGCCTTGATGCCGGATCAGGTGTGTCCTACGGAACCAGTGGAGTCACGGTTCAGCAACTTCCCGCCACCTACCGTGTTGAAATAGAGGGGCAGCGGTCATCGAATCCGTTGGAAAAAACAAAACTATCGGTTCTCTATTCCTATTGAGCAGAGGGCGTAGAGTGACCGAACGGAACGATGTAACATGTTAATACTATAATTTAAGTAACTATTCAGAATAATTATTTTTCGTTCTTTGAAAAAAGTTCTTGACACGGTTTTTAGGTGATTTTTTGAAAATCTGACGCACCTTGAAACCTCATCCATATTGCCGCTCCAGCGTGGTGACGTGCTCCCTGCAGTGA
>CAIUSO010000043.1 GCA_903901875.1 uncultured Geobacteraceae bacterium
AACCATTGCTCTGGTTGCTGGCGATATCGGATTGGCCCACAAACAGGAAACCTGGCTCAAGATCATCAGTCTTTTAGCCAAGCGTTTCCTTGCCGTCATCTATGTGGAGGGTAATCACTTTTTCTACCATAACGATTTCTTCGGGCGTATCCATGAGCTGAAAGCCAAGCTGTCGATTCCAAAAAATGTCCATTTTCTTGAAAATGAATCAGTTGAGATCAACGGTGTCATATTTATCGGGGCAACATTATGGACGGACTTCCGGGAGAAGGATTTCTTCAAGATGCAATACGCCAGGAAGAACATGAACGACTTTGTGTTGATCAAAAAAGCTGACGGAACGCGGCTCATGCCCGAAGAGACAGTCGATCTATTCCAGGAATCGAAGCGCTATATATTTGATGCACTGAAAACCACCGGAGATAAGAAGACTGTCGTGGTAACACATCATGGGGTTTCACCGATCTCCATCCATGAAAAGTTCCGGGGAGATAGTCTCAACTGTGCTTTTATGACCGATCTCTCCAGTGAAATCATCGACCACGGCCCGGATCTCTGGATTCACGGCCATACGCACAACTCGTTCGACTACGCACTGGGTAAGACGCGAGTGATTGTGAATCCCTATGGGTATGAGGATGTGGAGGTTAATCCACAGTACGACAGGCAGCTGGTGATTGAACTATGATCATAAAATACGCACCGTGGCGGCTCGACATGAAAACCATTCATGAACCATAACAGGGCAGCACTCAGAGAGGCCATTACCCTGAAAGAAGCACATCTTATCCGGCTCGATGTTGAACGCCAAGTGCTCCTTGATAGTCTTCATGATCTACGGCAGCAGCTTACAGCCATTGATGTAGCCGCTTCCCCTGCCCAAGAAGCTTCCACATTATCAACAGCAAAGATTGCCTTGTTCCGCTCCCTCTTCAGAGGGCGGGAAGATGTCTACCCAAAACTCTGGATCAGTAAGAGTGGTGACCGCAAAGGATACATGCCGGCATGTGCCAATGACGGCAACTATTCGCTCTGCGGAAAACGCAAGTTTCCCCGGATCAAGTGTGGTGACTGCAACCACCAGGCATACCTGCCGGTAAGTGATGAGGTGATTCGGGAGCATCTCCAGGGCAAACAGACCATCGGTGTTTATCCGCTGCTGCCGGACGATACCTGCCGGTTCCTGGCTGTCGACTTTGACAAGACAACCTGGCAGGAGGATGTAGCCGCCTTTCGGGAAACCTGTTCCTCTCTTGACATCCCTGTTGCGGTGGAACGTTCACGCTCCGGCAACGGTGCTCACGCCTGGTTTTTCTTCACCGAGTCGGTCATGGCGACGGTCGCCAGGGTCATGGGCTGTTTTCTCAATGTCCCGGCGTCATCAGCTCAGTATGGAATCGTACGATCGACTCTTCCCCAGTCAGGACACCATGCCCCGTGGTGGTTTCGGCAACCTGATCGCCCTGCCGCTGCAATTGGAGCCCCGTAAGCTGAAGAATTCCGTCTTTGTTGATGAAGTCTTCATCCCCTATGCCGATCAGTGGGCCTATCTGTCCTCTAACAAACGTCTCTCTCCGCAAGAAGTGCAGGCAATTGCCGACCGGGCTGTGCGCAAGGGCCTGGTAATTGGCCTGAAACTACTATCCGATACTGACGAAGAGCAGGCCCCGTGGGAACGTTCACCTTCAGGCAGGTTACCGGAACAGCGGATTAAGGGGAAACTGCCGAAAAAGATCAAGGCGGTATTTGCCCAAAAGATTTTCGTCGAGACGAAATGTATTCCCTCGGAACTATTGTACAGGATCAAGCGACTGGCCGCCTTCCAGAATCCGGAATTCTTCAAAAAACAGAAGATGCGGCTTTCCACCCACAACACCCCACGGGTGATCGCCTGTTTTGAGGAACTGCCGGGACATGTGGCCCTGCCAAGGGGGTGTCGTGATGCCCTTCAGTCACTCATGGAAGGATATGGTATCGCGTTGCACCTCGACGACAAACGCAACGCCGGCACACCGACCGCCTTCAGCTTTCACGGAACACTTTCTGACATCCAGCAGCAGACTGTTGATGAACTCATGCGGAATGACATCGGTATCTTCGTTGCGCCACCCGGTTCCGGCAAGACCGTGGTCGGAGTGTGGTTGGCTGCGGCCAGGAACTGCTCGACTCTTGTTCTGGTACACCGCAAACCGCTCCTCGATCAATGGGTGGCCCAGCTCTCCCGCTTTCTCGATCTGCCACCAAAAGAAATCGGCACCATCGGCTCCGGCAAGAACAAGGCTAACGGAATCCTGGACATAGCCATGATGCAAAGCCTTATCAGAAAAGACGAGGTCGCCGACCTTGTTGCCAGCTACGGTCAGATTATTGTGGATGAATGCCATCATTTACCGGCATTTTCCTTCGAGCGGGTACTGGCCGAGGTCAAGGCAAAATACGTGGTAGGGCTCACCGCCACACCGTACCGGCGTGACGGTCATCAGCCGATCATCCACCTGCAGTGCGGTCCGACCAGATTTTCATTGAATAGAAAACAGCAGGCGTCAGACGAAGATTTCACTCGCCGGCTGATCCTTAGAGAAACCGGCTTCAGCCTGTCGGATACAGACAGCAAGATAACAATCCAGGAGATCTATGCCAGGTTGACAGCTGACCGGCAACGAAATCATCTCATTCTGGGCGATCTCAAGCAGGCACCAGCCGAAGGAAGATCGCCGATACTGCTGACAGAGAGGAAAGACCATCTGGAATACCTTGCCGGGGAACTACGTGACACGGTGAAACACTTGGTGGTTCTCCATGGTGGAATGGGAGTGAAGCAGCGGCGCAAGGTAATGGAGCATCTGGCCTCCATCCCCGATAATGAGGAACGACTGATCCTTGCCACCGGCCGTTATATCGGCGAAGGATTCGACGATGCCCGACTGGACACTCTATTTCTGGCACTACCGTTTTCATGGAAGGGGATGCTGGTGCAGTACGCCGGCAGAC
Organism: uncultured Geobacteraceae bacterium; assembly: GCA_903901875.1. GTDB lineage: Bacteria > Desulfobacterota > Desulfuromonadia > Geobacterales > Pseudopelobacteraceae > JACRCG01. The sequence continues at coordinate 2,992 of CAIUSO010000043.1, forward strand.
TGCATCGACTCCATCCCGGCAAGGTGGAGGTGCAGGTCTATGACTATGTGGACAGTTCTGTGCCGATGCTGGCGAAGATGCATGAAAAACGTATGAAGGGATTTAAAACGATGGGGTATGAACGGCACTGATGCTGAACTACCCCTGTCATATTTAAGCTATTGCCACTACCCGCCATGCTTGAGAAGGTACTTGTTGGATATCGCCTTGAACGATATCTTACCCTGATTAGAGCGTGTCTCATCAATGGAGCGGAAGACTACCCCCTCGCGTTCTGCCTGTGGATTCAGAAGGGATTTACCTTCGGCATATCCGAGAAACCGGGCATGGCCGAATCCGACATTCTGAAAATTCTCCGCTACAACAGGCACCCCTTTGAGGCCGAAATCATCCAGTAATGTGCGGTATGGCGCAACAGGAAGATACCGTTGCCTCGTAATGTCGAAAATATTGAAGATGAAGATATCCTGCTCTTTTAATCCGTAAATATTCGACTGAATGCCGTAGCCAACAACCTCACCCTGCAAGGCAAGATAACTTCCCGGCCGGGCGTGGTAGTCGCGTAGTTTCTCTTCAATATCATAGTGCCTGACAAGCTTCCAAAAGGTCTGATCAGGAGCCTCGCAAAACTCCCAGTTTCTTCCACAGACATGGAGACCGCCCTCGTCGAAAATAAATGAACACGATGTGCCGTCGAGCTTCTCCGTTACAAAGAAAGGCATACCGGAAAAAGCTTCAATATCGAGGTTCTGTACCCGTTCCTCTTCGGTTTTAGGCACACTGCCAGGGTAAGTACCGGCTACAACACCCGATATTGCTGCCGGGATAGGCGGCTCATAAAGGGTTATTCCCAGAATTTCAGTCACATCTTCACCCTCGGCATAATTCCCGACGGCCAGCACCTCGTCTATTTTAAAGACGATCCCCTGCGACAAGGCACCACGGAACTTTTTGGTACGAAGTCGAAACTTGTCCTGCCGTAAAAACTCGTACTGCTGCTGCTCCGGGAAAACCGAATCTATCTCGCAATACACAACCAGCATTCCAGGTATTATCTCCTACACCTTTTTCACCACAACCTGCCAGCCACCGAAAACAGCCAGCTCTATCGCATCGGCGTCCTCAATCGACCGTATCTCATCAACCTTCCGGATTGTTGCCAGCTTTCTCATAAACTCACCTGTTTAATCATGCGTTTTCAGCGTGCCACATTGACTCCCAATACAATCCACACTTTACTAAACATGACTAAACTTTACTAAACTTTACTAAAAAGTTTTACTAGCCAAGGCCCACACTGACTTTACAGAACTTCCTTTATTTACAGTGGCTTTGTCGCGATTCGCCATTGCACAGATGATATTTCTGACTTTGTTTTTCTTCTGTTGATCGTCTAAAGCTTCGGAAAGTTCGTCTAACAACAAATTGTCAATGTCCTTCCGACTGGCCGACCCGTATTGTTTGATAAAG
>CAIUSO010000044.1 GCA_903901875.1 uncultured Geobacteraceae bacterium
ACCGGCAAGGACATCACGGCACGCAAGGAATTGGAAGAGCAGCTGCGTCAGAGCCAGCGGGCAACCGAAGAAGCCAGCACATTGGCAGACAACACCAATGCGGCATTGCAGGCTGAAACGGCCGTGCGCCACCAGGTAGAGCAGACACTGGAAACGGTGGAGTTCAATCTGGAGCAGGTTATAGAATATTCCGATGGTCTCCTCAACGCGCCGGTCGATACGATCCTTTTGTTCGACCCCGTGTCCGACGCACCGGTCCGCTGGAATCGGAGCTTTGCCGACGTAACCGGCTATAGCGACGAAGAGATCGCCCGCATGAAGGCGCGGGATGGCTTCTACAACGGTGCGGAGCTGTTCGCAGCGCAGTCTGCACTGGCCACGGTATCCAAAGAAACAAAAACCGTCGTTGAATTAAATCTGCTTACCAAAGCGGGCGTGCGCATTCCCTACCAGTATGTGATTACCGTTATCGACTCATGGGATGGCAGGGAGCTGTGGGTTGCCACCGGCAAGGATATCACCCCCCGTAAAGAGCTGGAAGAGCAATTGCGCCAGAGCCGGCAGGCCACCGAAGAGGCCAGCGCACTGGCAGACAACACCCATGCAGCGTTGCAGGCGGAAACGGCCGTTCGGCAACAGGTGGAGCAGACACTGGAAACGGTGGAGCAACATCTGGAGTTGACGCAGGAATATTCCGACGCCCTCCTCAATGCGCCGGAAGATACGGTCTTCATGTTTGAACCGGCCACCAGAAATACGGTTCGCTGGAACCGGCATTTTGCCGAAGTAACCGGCTATGGTGATGACGAAATCATCTCACTGAACGCCCTTGATGGATTCCATGACCGGGAAGAGCTTACCGCCGCCCAGGAAATTCTGGCAACCATTGCAAAGGGGGTAAAAACGAATCTTGAACTCACCCTGATTACCAAAGATGGTCTGCGTATCCCCTACCGGTACGTGATAACGGTTATCGAATCATGGGATGGCAGAACTCTCTGGGTCGCCACCGGCAAAGACATCACAGCCCGCAAGGAGCTGGAAGAACAGTTACGCCAGACCAGAGCGGCAGCCGAAGCGGCCAGTACCCTGGCAGAAAACACCAGAGTTCTTCTGGTCGCTGAAACAACGGAACGGACCCAGGTGGAACAGACCCTTGGCGAGGTTAAGAGCAGCCTGGCACAGGTTAAGCGGTACTCCGACAATCTGCTTGAAACCCCCGATGATACGGTATTCATCTATGAACCGGCCACCGGCACACCGGTTCGCTGGAACAAACGTTTTACCGCTGTGAGCGGTTATGGTGACGAAGAGATCGCCCTGATGAAAAATCTGGACAGCTTATATGATGAGGCGGAGCTTGTCGCCGTCCGAGACACACTGGCTACCATTGCCAACGGTGAAAAGGTGGTCATGGAATTGTCACTGGTCACACGAGAGGGAAATCACATACCGTACGAACATGTGATAACCGCCATGGATTCGTGGGATGGCAGAGCCCTGCTGGTGGTTACCGGCACGGATCTTACCTCCCGCAAGAATCTGGAAGAACAGTTGCTCCAGTCCAGGGTGGCCGCCCAGGCTGCCAGTACTCTTGCAGAAACAACCTTCGGCCAGCTGGAGGCAGAAACGGCGGTACGGCAGCAGGTTGAACAGACCTTAAGCCAGGTAGAGCAAAACCTCGGGCAGGTGGAACAGAGTCTGGCACAGGCGCGGACATATGCCGACAACCTGCTCAACACCCCACGTGACACGGTTGTCATATTTGAACCGGCCTCCGGCACACCGGTCCGCTGGAACCGGCGTTTCGCTGAAGTAAGCGGCTATGGCAACGAAGAAATCACCCAGATGAAGGCCCTGGATGGTTTCCATGACGAAAGCGAACTTGCCGCAGCACGGGGAAGTCTGGCAGCCGTTGCCAACGGGGAAAAGGCCGTCATAGAGTTAACACTGCGCACCAAAGAGGGAGTGGAAATCCCCTACCAGTATCTGGTTACATCCATTGAAACATGGGATAACAGAACCCTCTGGATCGCCACCGGAACCGACATCACCACCCGCAGGGATCTGGAAGAACAATTACTCCAGACCAGGGTGGCCGCCGAAGCTGCCAGCACACTGGCTGAAAGTACCTACGCCCAGTTACAGGCGGAAACCACCGTTCGGCAGCAGGTTGAACAGGCCATGGGCGAGGTTAAAAGCAGTCTGGTACAGGTAAAACAGTACTCAGACAACCTGCTTAACACCCCCCTCGACACGGTTTTCATGTATGAACCTGCCACCGGAGCACCGGTCATCTGGAACAAGCGCTTCGTCGAGGTGAGCGGGTATGGTGATGGAGAGATTGCCCTGATGAGAGCCCTTGACGGCTTCCATGAGGAGTCCCAGCTCGCCGCAGCCCGGACCGCCATCGAGTCCATCGCCACCGGCGAAAAAGTTGTTATTGAATTAACACTCATCACCAAAGAGGGCACGCACCTCCCCTATGAATATGTGATAAGTGCCATTGAATCGTGGGACGGCAGACCCCTGCTGGTTGTTACCGGCAAAGATATCACCTCTCGCAAAGAACTGGAAGAGTTGCTGCGCCAGGCCAGAATCGCCACCGAAACTGCCAGTGAGCTGGCCGAAAGCACCAACGTCCGACTGCTGGCTGAAATCGCCGAGCGGCACCATGTGGAAGACCACCTGGTCGCAGTGGAGCACAGCCTGGAGCGGGTCAAACTGTTCTCGGACAATATGCTCAACGCCCCGCTCAATACCATCTTCATGTACGATCCGGCCACCGGAGCACCGGTCATCTGGAACAGGCGTTTTGTTGAAGTAAGCGGCTACAATAATGAAGAAATCGCCTCCATGCAGGCCCTGGACAATTTCCATGACCACGCCGAACTGGCCGCCATTCAGGAAGCTCTTACCACCGTTGCCAACGGTGGAAAATGTATGTTCGAGCTGAAACTCATCACCAAGGCCGGAAGCCACATTCCTTATGAATATGTGCTTACCGCCATCGAATCGTGGGATGGAGCATTGCTGTTCGTAGCCGTCGGTGAGGACATCACGGTTCGTAAAAATCTGGAAGAGCAGTTCTACCGGGCAAACATGGCGGCAACGGCCGCCATCGAACAGGCTGAAGCGGCCGCTGCCCACATCGCGGCAGCCGATTCACGGGCCGAGAGTGCCATTGCCCAGCTCCACGTTGAGGTGGCCGAGCGGCAGCTGGTTGAAAGCGACCTGGAACATGCGAAGGAATTCTCCGACCGCCTGTTCAATGCACCACTGGACACGGTCTTTATGTTTGAACCGACCACCGGCACACCGGTGCGCTGGAACCAGCGTTTCGCCGAAGTAAGCGGCTACAGCGACGAAGAAATCGCCGTCATGAAGGCGCCCGATGACTTCTATGACGCCTCTACGTCACGCAATGCCAAAGACACCATGATCAAAGTGGCTGCCGAGAAGAAAGGTGTGGCGGAATTGACACTGGTCACCAAGAGCGGCATGCGTATTCCGTACGAATATGTGGTCACCGGCGTTGAAGTCAACGATGACATCTCCTACCTGATGTCAATCGGGCGTGATATCACCGGCCGCAAAACCAAGAGCGCCATCCTGGCCAACATGAGCCGCGAAATCCGTACCCAGACAAACGGCATGATCAACATGACCAGCTTCCTGCTGGACACGGAGCTCAACAGGGAGCAGCGCCACTTTGCCGAAATAGCCTATACCAGCAGTCAAAACCTCCTTGAATTCATCAACGACATTGTCAACTTCTCAAAAATTGAAGCGGGCATCGTTGACATTGAACTCATCGATTTTGATCTGAAATCGTCATTGAAAGAGACGGTGGAAATGCTGGGAACCAAGGCGGCCGAGGTTGGGCTGGAAATGGTCTGCCGAATCGGTTCCAATGTGCCCCCTTACCTGAAGGGGGATCCGATCCGCTTACGGGAAATCCTCTCCCACCTTGCCGACAACGCCATCGAATTCACCCCCAAGGGGAAAAAGGCCAAAATTATCATCACCGTCGAGGTGGAGTCGGATATGGACGATTCGGCCGTCATCCGCTTCTCGATTAAAGATGCCGGTTCGGGCAAACCAGATGAGCGGCAGACAGCCCTCTTCGATCCGTTCCTGCTGATCGAAGGTGCCACGACCCGTAACTACGGTGACGCCAGCCTGGGTCTGGCCATGTGTAAACTGCTGGTCGAACTGATGGGCGGAAAAATCGGCGTCGACAGTGTGGACGGCAAAGGAACCACCTTCTGGTTCAACGCACTGTTCGTGAAATCAACCGAAGAAGCGCTCCATACGGTAAACAAAAAGAAAATTCAGGAAAGTTCCAAAAAAGCGGTTGCCCACCAGACCTTGTCTGAAGCAGCCAAGCAGAAAATCCGTATCCTGGTGGCCGAGGATTACCCGATCAACCAGAAAGTGGCCCTCTTCATGCTCAACAAACTGGGCTACAAGGCCGACGTGGTACCCAACGGGCAGGAAGCGGTCAGTGCCCTTGAGTTCACCAACTACGATCTGGTCCTGATGGACTGCATGATGCCGAAGATGAACGGGTTCGAGGCAACATCGGTCATCCGAAGCAAGAGTTCCAAAGTTCTCAACCACAATGTGCCCATTATTGCCCTCACCGCCAACGCCATGGAAGGGGATCGGGAAAAATGCATCGTGGTCGGCATGAATGACTACCTGGCCAAACCGCTCAACAAGGATGAACTGATCGAAGTTATTGACAAATGGCTCTCTACCGATGAACCGATGGAGACATCCTCTCTATTTGAGGAAATGGACCTTCTGAATTATCTGGAGGGAAATGTGGCCCATACCATCAAGGTACTGGAGCTGGTCCAGAGGAAATTCCCCGATCTGCTTGATACGCTCTTCGATCTGGGAGCGGGCAATGACCTGGAGGCAATTTCACTCCATGCCCACACCATGGCGGGCATGGCGGCCTGTACCTTTGCACCGGCACTGCTGGATATCTGCACGCAAATTGAAACAGCAGCAGCGGAAGGTGACATACGAACCGTCCGGGGCATTTTGCCCCACCTGGAGCAGACTTCCCTCATGACCATGGCCGAACTCCGTGCCAGTGCATTGAAGTTGTCGAGGTAGAGAGACGAACGGCAAATCCCCCTCAATCCCCCTTTGCAAAGGGGGATTGAGGGGGATTTGCTTTTAAATATCGTCGCCCCCCACCCCCGCTCTCATCCAACTGCCCACCCGCCACATACGGCAACCGCCTGACAGCGCACCGCTCGTTATTTTCGTGTTTCCGGCGTCCCGGTTGGCCACAGCGACGCCATTCTGGTGCCCCGTGAAAGACTTGCCACCGCCTCATCAACCTTCTGAAAACGCTCCGGATTAAACTCGGGTGGATAGCGGCGCACAAGCCGCCGGTAGGCCTGCTCCACATTTCATTGCTGGCCTTTTCTGGCAGATTCGTCCTGAAGGGTCCCAGCCCCTCTCCAAAACCAATTTCGTATGCTGTTTCCAAAAGCCATTACTACCTCCTTATCAGTGAGCCATCTTGTTTGTCAAATCGTGAACATGTTCGGCTTGATCGGGGCACCAAGCGGAATCCCCCGCGCGTCAGAATGATATCAGCCAAATTACAATGCAATTCGAGGCTAAATATAGACAAAAAGAAAGCCGATGGCAAAATTCATAATTTAAATTGAGGAACAGCATCCCACAATACTCTTGCGGCACCGGAGGGATGATTGTATGTTGTACCCTCCACTATTGATTGCAAAACAGGAGCTTCACCATGAACAACAATGATATCCTCCGCCGTCTCCGTTATGCCCTCGACATCAGTAACCCGGTGATGATCGACATTTTCAAACTTTCCGGCTGCACCATTGAGCAACCCACCCTTTTGAAGCTCCTTAAAAAAGAGGGGGAAGATGAGTTTATTTCCTGCAGTAATCCACTCCTTTCGCTGTTCCTCGACGGCTTTATTACCCTGAAACGGGGCCGACGGGATACGGACGCAGCAGAGCAGCCAAAGCCGGATCCATCGCTTAATAATAACGCTATTCTGAAAAAACTGCGCATTGCGCTGGATCTGAAGGAGGAGGATATGCGAGGTACCCTGCAGCTGGCTGGTGTTGCCGTCTCCAAATCAGAACTGAGCGCGCTGTTCAGAAACAGGGGACATAAACATTTCAAAGAATGTGGCGACCAGTTTCTGAGAAACTTTCTCCAGGGGCTGACGATTCGACACCGTGGCACCGCCATTGCACAGCAATCAGAACAGTGTTCGTAATATTTTCTTTCAACCGGGGCATTCCGGTTGACAGTAATTACTAACTATATTATTCTTAAAAACCGGTAAATTTTATTTACTACGGCGTTACGCCATTTACTTAATTCAGAGGCAAGGATATATCGATGCGAAGCGACATGATTAAAGTTGGTCTTGAACGGACCCCCCACCGGGCACTGCTGAAAGGAACCGGCGTACCCCAGAATCAGATGGACAAGCCGTTTATCGGCGTAGCGACCAGCTTCACCGACCTGATCCCCGGTCATGTGGGGATGCGGGACCTGGAGCGTTATATTGAGAAAGGGGTTCATTCCGGCGGCGGATACTCCTTCTTTTTTGGCATTCCCGGAGTCTGCGACGGCATGGCCATGGGTCACAAGGGGATGCATTACTCCCTCCCCACACGGGAACTGATCGCCGACATGGTTGAATCCGTTGCCGAAGCCCATCGCCTCGACGGCCTGGTTCTGCTGACCAACTGCGACAAGATCACCCCCGGTATGCTGATGGCAGCGGCACGCCTCAACATTCCCTGTATCGTGGTGACCGCCGGACCGATGATGAGTGGCCGTGGTCAGACCGGACGCAAGTATTCGTTCGTCTCCGACACCTTTGAGGCCATGGCACGTTACAAGGCGGGGGTCATCAGCGACAAGGAACTGCAGGTGTGTGAAGACAATGCCTGCCCCGGCATGGGTTCCTGTCAGGGACTCTTCACCGCCAACACCATGGCGATCCTCACGGAAACCATGGGGATGAGCCTTCCCCGCTGCGGCACCGCCCTGGCCGTCTCCGCCCTGAAACGCCGTATCGCCTTTGCCTCCGGCGAAAAGATCGTGGAACTGGTCCATAATGACGTTAAACCACGGGATATCCTTACCCGTGGTGCCTTTGAAAACGCCATCAGGGTTGACCTGGCCCTGGGTGGTTCATCAAATACCGTGCTCCATCTTTTGGCCATTGCCCATGAGGCGGGCGTTGAGCTGCCCCTGGAACTGTTTGACACTTTGGGCAAGGACACCCCCCAACTAGCGTCAATGAACCCGGCCGGCGAACATTTTATGGAAGATCTGGACATCGCCGGCGGGGTGAGCGGTGTCATGAAGCAACTGGGGGACAAGATCATTGACACCCCTACCCTGTTCGGCCTCACCACACGGCAGTTGGCCGACAGTATCCAGAACGTAGACGAGGAGGTTATCCGCCCGCTTGGGAACGCGATCAAAAAGGAGGGTGGCATTGCCATCCTGTCCGGCAACATCGCTCCCAAAGGGGCGGTAGTCAAGCAGTCCGGCGTGTCCGCCCCCATGATGTATTTTGAAGGGGTGGCAAAATGCTTTGACGCCGAAGAACTGGCCATGGCAGCCATCATGGAGGGGAGAATCACCTCCGGTGATGTGGTGGTCATTCGGTATGAGGGACCAAAGGGGGGGCCGGGCATGCGGGACATGCTCGCTCCGACCGCCGCCATCATGGGTATGGGGCTTGGCGATAGCGTGGCTCTCATCACCGATGGTCGTTTTTCCGGCGGCACCCGCGGCCCCTGCATCGGCCATATTTCACCGGAAGCCGCCGAAGGGGGCCCCATCGCCCTGGTGGAAGATGGTGACAAGATTCTTCTGGATATACCAAACCGTCGCCTTGAGCTGTTGGTTGATGATGCAACCCTGGCCGTCCGCCGCGCCGCATGGCGGGCACCGGAGCCGAAGATCAAGGGGGGATGGCTGGCACGTTATGCCAAGGTGGTTACCTCAGCCCACACCGGAGCGGTTACCACCGCTGATTAATTGTAGCGGTTTTCCACCTCATTCATATGGGGTGTAATTTCAGTTTTTAGAGGTTATGTATGAAAATGAACGGCGCACGAATCATGCTTGAATGTTTAAAAAAAGAGGGGGTTGATACCATCTTCGGTTATCCGGGGGGGACCGTCATCAACCTGTACGATGAACTTTTTAATTTTAAAGAGATACACCATATACTACCCCGTCACGAGCAGGCCGGCACCCACGCCGCCGACGGCTATGCACGGGCAACCGGCAGGGTCGGTGTGGCACTGGCGACCTCCGGTCCCGGTGCCACCAATACCGTTACCGGCATTGCAACCGCCTACATGGATTCTATCCCGATGGTGATCATTACCGGTCAGGTGCCCACACCCCTGATAGGAAACGATGCCTTCCAGGAGGTAGACATCATCGGCATTACCCGCCCCTGTACCAAGCACAGCTTCCTGATCCGCAATGTCAAGGATATTGCGTTAACCATGAAGAAAGCGTTCTACATCGCCCGCAGTGGCCGTCCTGGCCCCGTACTGGTGGATTTCCCCAAGGATGTACAGATGGCCATGGGAGAATTCCATTATCCGGAAACCGTGGAGATTCGTGGCTATAAACCAACGCTGACCGGTCACCCCCGTCAGATTGAAAAAGCGGTGGCCATGGTTCTCGAATCCCGCCGTCCGGTATTGTACGTCGGCGGTGGTGCCGTGCTCGGCGGAGCAGCCGAACCGCTTACCACCCTGGCCCGCACTCTGTCGGTGCCGGTAACCACAACCCTCATGGGGCTCGGTGCCTTTCCCGAGAGCGATGAGCTCTCCCTGGGTATGCTTGGCATGCATGGTGCCTACTGTGCCAACATGGCAATGACCAACAGCGACATGATTATTGCCGTCGGTGCCCGTTTTGACGACCGGGTAACCGGCAAACTTTCCACCTTCGCTCCCCATGCAAAGATCATCCATATTGACGTTGACCCGACCTCAATCAAAAAGAATGTCCGGGTTGATCTGCCGATTGTGGGAGATGTCAAGGATGTCCTGCAAAAAATGCTTATCCAGGCGGAGAAGAGTGCCGAGAAAGTGGCGGCGTTCACCGAGGGCACCGCTTCGTGGCATGCCGATATTGCCGGCTGGAAAGAGAAACATCCCATTTCCTACAAGCAGAGCAGCACCATCATCAAGCCCCAGTATGTCATCCAGAAACTGCGGGAATTATCCGATGATGACGCTATTATCTCCACCGATGTGGGGCAGCACCAGATGTGGACCGCTCAATTTTTTAAATTTAACAAGCCGCGGACCCTGCTTACCTCGGGGGGACTCGGCACCATGGGTTTTGGCCTCCCCGCCGCAATGGGAGCCCAGGCTGCCTTCCCGAATCGCCAGGTTATTACCATCTGTGGTGATGGCGGCGTGCAAATGAACATTCAGGAGATGGCCACCCTGGTGCAGAACCGCCTGCCGGTGAAGATTGTCATCCTGAACAACAACTTCCTCGGCATGGTCCGTCAGTGGCAAGAACTGTTCTTCGACCGTCGTTACTCTTCGACCTGCATGGAACTGCCCATAGATTACATCAAGCTGGCAGATGCCTATGGTGCCAAAGGGTTCCTGGCCACCAAGCCAAGCGAAGTAGAATCGGTCATTACGGCAGGCTTCAGGGAAGAAGGGCCGGTAATCATGGAATTCAAGATTGCCCGTGAAGAAAAGGTGCTACCAATGGTTCCGGCCGGTGCCTCATTGAATGAGATGGTATTGAACGCCTAAGGAAAGGGAATATACGCTATGCAACATACAATTTCAGTTATTGTTGAAAATGATTTCGGAGTTCTCTCCCGGGTGGCCACCCTGTTTTCGGGGCGCGGTTTTAATATCGAATCCCTTTCGGTGGCACCCACCAATGAAGAGGGACTCTCCCGCATGACCATCGTCACCCAGGGTGATGCCCAGGTACTGGAACAGATAAACAAACAGCTCTACAAACTGATCGATGTCCTGAAGGTTCTCGACTTCACCGACGGAAGTGCCATTGAGCGGGAATTGGCACTGATCAAGGTTGCCGCCGAGGATGACGCACGGGCGGAAGTCTTGCGGATTGTTGATATTTTCCGGGCCAAGATCATCGACGTCACCCCAAAGTCCTACACCATTGAGGCTACCGGCAACCCGCTCAAGATTGACGCGATTCTTGAGTTACTGCGCCCCCTTGGCCTGAAGGAGCTTGTCCGGACCGGATCCGTCGCCATCGGCCGCGGAGCCAAGGGATGGAACGGTTAGCAGGAGAGATTTTCGGCTATTTCGTTGACAGTGTGGGCTGAATATAGTATCAGTTCAATCTTTATGCATATCAGGATGACCGGTTTACCGGATAAAATCAGTATGGAGGATGTACCAGCATGAACGTTTATTATGATCGTGATTGTGATCTCTCGTTGATCAAATCGAAAAAAGT
>CAIUSO010000045.1 GCA_903901875.1 uncultured Geobacteraceae bacterium
ACTTAGGAGAAATCTGCTGCAAATCCGTCTGAACAGATCATATTTCACCGCTTTTTCGGTCAATAGAACGACTATTGACCTTCAAAATCGTCAAAATCTGCTCTCGCCCAGCCGGATTTTCGCGACGATTTCCTAAGTCCGACAGACTCCTAGAGACCGCCCATTCGAAGCGAGTAACGTACAAGTTCGGCTGTGGAATGGAGGCCAAGTTTGCTCATCAGATTGGTGCGGTGGTTATTGACTGTTTTTATGCTGAGGTCAAAGTGTTCGGCAATCATGCGGTTCGTGCAGCCATGGGCTATCAGGTCGAGAATCTGTTTTTGCCGATCGGTGAGATTTGGCGTGGCCGGCTCCAACTCGATTCCTGCTTGTCGCATGGTCGAGCTCACGGCCGTTTCTCCCCGTACTACGGCATGAACAGCATCAAGCAACTCTTCATAGGCATCATCCTTGAGTATGAACCCCCGGGCACCGGCATTGATGGCCCGACTGTACATCAAGGAATCATCATGCATGGTGAGCATAATTGCCTGCGTAGGTACACGCAACGCAGCCATGGCCTGAACAACCGAGATACCGTCCAGAACCGGCATGGTAATATCCAGTACCGCGATATCCGGTGCAAGGGAGCGGACCAAGTCCAAGGCCGTGGCACCGTCGCCGCATTCAGCTACAATCTCAATATGTTCTGCTGCTCGCAGAAAGGTGACGAGCCCTTGACGAAACATGACGTGGTCGTCGGCTATCAAGACACGGATCATGACAGAGGCACTTCCAGTGTAATGACCGTTCCCATGCCGGGGGGGGAGAGAACTCTGAAAGAGCCGTTCAACAACTCTACCCGCTCACGCATGATTGTGAGCCCGGACCCTTCCTGACTGATAACGGTGGGGCAAGATACGCCGCCGATACCGTCATCGCGGATAATAATTCGCAGTAGCCGCACATCACGTTCGAGTCGGATGAGTGCACTGCCTGAGCGGGCATGCTTGATGATATTGGCAAGGGCCTCCTGGCAGACCCGAAAAATGGACAGCTTAAAGGGGGCAGTGATGTCACGATATGCACCGTGACACTCGGCCCGTACCATCAGGTTTGTCCGTTTTGCGGCTCTTTCACAGAGTGCCCTGATGGCGATATCCAGATTGGTCTCCTCCAGGAACTGCGGCCGTAAGGCAAGGACAACTTCGCGCAGTTCCGTTGATGCCGAAGTAATTTCACGGATGACATCATTTAAGGCATGCCCGCCGCACGCATCTCCCGCCTTACAGCGGGCCTGACGCATTTTAAGTTGAAGCTTGACGGCCTGAAGCGATTGTCCGATACCGTCGTGTATATCACGGGCAACCCTGGCCCGCTCCTGATTTTCAAGCTTTTCACGAATGGTTGTCACATTCGTCTCGATAAGATGCCGCTCATGGGTTTCAAGCCTGAGTTGCTCTATGGTTTCATTCAGCTGGTGAGTTCTTTCTTCCACGATTATTTCAAGCTGTTTCGTATTTTTTTCAAGGTGCTCGTTTGCCCGGGCAAGCTGAATCTGCTCGGATATGTTGTGCAGAATGCAGAAAAGCGCAGTGGAGTCGGACAAAAACAGGGGGGAAGAATGCATTTCAATCGGGAAGAGGGAGCCGCCGGCGGTGCGATGCAGTAATGTATGGCACCCCTCAAGGTCCGGTAGAGAGTCATCCCGTCGGCTCGAAGCGTCGGCCACGAGCGACGGGATCATGTCGCTGATTTTCATGCCAACCATATCGGCATTACAATAACCGTAAAATTTTGCGGCTTCATCGTTAGCACGCAAAACGTTACCGTTTGGTAAGGCAAGAATGAGCATCGGAACACTTTGACGTTCACATACTAACTGAAAAAAAGTATCGGTCGATATAGTTACCACGTTTGAGTGGCAGACTCGATGGTGACGGCAATGGTGCCGCGAAGCCAGACAAATTTTTCCTTGAGCAGCTCAAAATCAGGTCCTGAGGTGACAAACTGTGCCTTGCCTTTGATAAGAAATCCGGCACCTGGTCCATAGAGTCCTTTTATCTTACTGCTACCCATTGTTATCAATACATCGGGGTTGAAAGCGATGTTCGCCTCGGTACGATTCATATAACCGGCAGGAATCAACAGACGCCCATCGTCGGTGATTCTCAGGTAACTATTCCACGTATTAACCATATGGGGTCCGTCCGCCCCCAACGTTGCAATCGCAACCACTCCATCCTGCTTCAAAATTTCCAGCAATGTTTCCGGGATCATTTATAGTACCTCCTGTGATTTGTACTGCATACGGCAGTTTCGGCGGGTTAAAAAACCGCGATATTGAGCAAGGCATTGCCTTAATTTCCCACATCTGCCTGAATGATGCTTTTGTTGGAACTCAGATACATTTAAAATACTTGAAAACTGCCCCGATTGGTAGGTACAATTTACATTTTTTTATGGGCACAGATTTCTTTGTTATGTAAGTTGGTACTCAATAGGGTATAATGGTAAGATTAGCTATCAGTAAATCCTGACAATCGTCTTCGGTTGTGATACTTTTGAGAGGCAATTGCGTTGAAAATTTCAAAATGATCCGCCTGACTGATAAAATTATCTAAGGACCAGTAAATGCCCGTTTATGAATATTGCTGTAATATCTGTAACATACAATTTGAACTCCGCCAGAAGTTTTCAGACCCACCGGCGGATAAGTGCCCCACCTGTGGCGGAACCGTCCGTAAGATAGTGTCTGCAGCCTCATTCAGCCTGAAAGGTGCTGGTTGGTACGGTGATGGCTACGGCACAAAAGCAGAGCCTCCTCAATCGGAGAGTGATTCAACGGCAGGATCGGCGGGTGCTCGTGAAGCTGTCCCAACAGAAACTGCTCCGACGGAGATAACAGCGGCAGCACCGGCAACTCAAGCAGCCACTCCACCTCCCGTGGCAGTGAAGAGTACGGCAGTTGAGACAACGACTCCTCCACAAAAGAGAACAGAGGTGACGTCAGCTCCCTCAAGCGGTGTGTAAGACAATGGTGTGCAGGACAGGCGCATAAAGGGGAATTCTCACCCCGTTTTCGAAAAGCTACTTTATGATTGAATTAAAAAATGTTACAAAGCGATACGAACAGCTTACGGCCGTTGACGATGTGTCCTTCTCCGTCAAGTCAGGTGAGTATTTTGCCCTGCTTGGACCGAATGGTGCCGGCAAGACGACCATCGTTAAGATGCTGCTCGACTTTACCCGACCGACAACGGGAAGCTTGTCATTAGGAGGCATCCCGAGTACTCTCGCCGACTCCCGACAATCAATCGGTTATCTTGCCGAAAACCATCATATTCCACCATCACTTTCAGGATGGCACTACCTTCTGCGCTGTGCTGAGTTATTGGATATGAACCGGATCGAGGCGACCATTCAATGCAGGCGCATTATCGAGCTGATCGGAATGCACGGCAGGGAGAATGCAAAGGCAGGCACATATTCCAAGGGCATGGTTCAGCGGTTTGGCTTGGGCGCCGCACTCCTGGGCGATCCAAAACTGTTAATTCTTGATGAACCCACCTCTGGCTTGGATCCCATCGGTATCAGGGAAATACGCCTCCTCCTGGAGTCGTTAAAAAGTCAAGGCGTAACGGTCTTTCTCAATTCACACCTGCTGTCGGAAGTTGAAAAAATATGCGACACGGCAGCTATCATCAACCGTGGCAAGTTATTGGTAAAGGACTCTATTTCTGCCATTGTCAAAGACGGTGAGACGCTGGAAGATGTGTTCGTAAGACTCGTGAAAGGTTGATATGGAAACCTCGAAAGCACTATCCCCTCTCACAAGGATTACCAGATATACGCTTATTGACGAAGTTCAGCAAAGAAGTTTCGTTATCATGTTTATCATCTGTGCAAGCTGCGTTTTCCTTGTCCGTGGCTGTTACCAAGGGAACTACGTGGTGAACGGACACGCTCTTGATACCGAAGCCGTTGTCGGAGCTGTCTCGAAAGTGACTTTCCACCTCATTGGTGCCGGTGTGATGGTCATAGCTGCTTTGCTTTCGATGCGAATATTCAGGCGTGACCGCATGGAGGGGATGCAATCGTGTATTTTGTCAAAACCGATAACCCGCTGGCAGTATGTGGCGGGAAAGATCATCGGCATATGGCTTTTATCGGTAACATTCATGTTCCTTTTGCATAGTATCGTATTTTTAATTACATCCATTAATTTGAAGGTTTTCATGCCGGAGTATCTCATTGCGTCACTGCTCTGTTCTGTCAACCTGCTCTTTGTGATCATAGCCACGCTTCTCCTGTCGTTGCTCATGTCCGACATTATCGCCTTTCTGTGCCTGCTGGGCGTTGGCGTTGCAGGCTTTGTGGCTGACGGAATAGTCGCTGCCAGCCATAGTCAGATAGCTCAGGCGATAGTACAGCAGCCGGGTGGTCATGCACAATCTGATCTGGCGTGGTGGAAAGTGGTTTATTTTTTATGGCCGAAACTCTTAGCCGTCCAACAGTTGTCATCATCATTATTTGAGAGCGAATCGCACCAGGGAGTCGGCTCCCTATACCCACTCTTAAATGTTCTTCTGTACTGTTTACTACTTGGCACATTACTTTTTAAGCGTTTCAGGAATGAAGATATTGTCTAGGAGCCTGTTTATCTGATACAGTTCAGTTTCAACTAACAATGCTATTACAAATTAACGTAACTACGTTATAAACTTTTCAAGACAAGGAGTAACAATGTTCAACAACTGGGATAGTCAAATAAAGCCAACTCAGCTTCAGGTCGAAAACGATACCCTTACCGCTCACTACGGTAAGTTTTATGCCGAACCGTTTGAAAAAGGTTTTGGAACCATTCTCGGCAACTCACTGAGACGTGTACTTCTCTCCTCCCTTCAGGGTGCGGCAATTACCTCGTTACGAATTAAAGGCGTATTGCATGAATTCTCGGCCATACAAGGTGTTACCGAGGATGTCGCCGAAATCATTTTAAACCTGAAAGCGGTACGGTTTAAATTGCATTCTACCGATCAGGCTATTGTTCACATTACGTGCAAGGGAGCGGGAACTATCACCGCTGGCAGTATTATTACCGGGCATAATGTTGATGTGATGAACCCGGACAAATACATAGCTACCTGCGGAAACGACGCGAACCTTGATATAGAGATGACCATAAAATCGGGGCGAGGATACGTACCTGCTGAGCGCAACCGGGCCGAAAGTGCTCCGGTAGATACTATTGCAATTGATTCTATTTACACACCGATCAGGAAAGTTAATTTTTCAACGACCCCTTCCCGTGTCGGTCAAAGTACTGATTATGATAAACTAATTCTTGAAGTCTGGACTGACGGTAGTGTCACGCCTGAAGATGCAGTGGCCTATGCCGCTAAAATTTTGAAGGAACAACTGACGATATTCGTTAACTTTGACGAGGATTATGTCCTGCCGATAGACGAAAACATACAAGAGACCGGCACAGACCTTGATGAATACTTGTATCGTAAGGTGACAGACTTCGAGCTATCGGTTCGCTCTGGTAACGCACTGAAGAATGCCGGAATTAAGGTTATTGGCGAGTTGGTTATAAAATCCGAGTCCGAAATGTTGAAGACTAAAAATTTCGGCCGGAATTCGCTCACCGAGATGAAAGATCTTCTGAGCGGTATGGGGCTCAGTTTTGGCATGAAGATTCCGAATTTCCCGAACCCCGAACTGATGGATCTGACGGAGGATGAGCCGGCGTACGACGAGGAATAACCGTATACCCTCTTTGAATTAAACTGAATCGTCCCCCCCTCATTCCCTTCATGCCTAAAGGGGGAGGGGGGCTTTTCTCATCTTCATGAATTATAACTTTGCTGGCTGCCCGGTAGACGAGATAACACTGCTCCATAACCGGCCTACCGGATCAATCTTCTTCCGACTGCTCGTTGCCAGTTTGATCGGCACATGAACAAATTGATGATTCCAAAATCCAACGACCATATTCGTTCGTCCAGCCATCCCAGCATGTGCAGCGTTCTGTCCAAGTGACAAACAGAACGTTGTGTCATGTGGATTTGCAGGCTGACTTCTGATTGTATAGCTTGGATCAATGTATTTCAGAGTCATTTCAAGACCGATCTCTGCAAAATGAGCCATTATTTTTTCTTTGAGGAAGACACCGATATCTGCAAGTTTCTTATTTCCGGAAGCATCAACCTGATCTGAAGCGGTCATCAGCTCCTGTCCCGCACCTTCAGCCACAACAATTACCGCGTGTCCCCGTTGCCGGATCCGTGTTTCAAGATCTGCCAGCAAGCCAGCTACCGTGAACGGTGCTTCCGGAATCAGGCAATAATTGACCTGACAATCGGCCATCGCCGTATACGCAGCGATAAAACCGGAATCTCTGCCCATCAGCTTAACAAGGCCCACGCCATTACGTGCTCCGAGTGCTTCCGTATGCGCCGCATAGGTTGATCTGCGTGCTTCGGAAACGGCAGTTTCAAAACCAAAGGTGGTTTGCAGATAAGAAATGTCATTGTCGATGGTTTTTGGAATGCCGATGACACTGATTGATTTTCCTTGCCGAGCAATTTCTTCGGCTATTTTTGCCGCACCACGAAGAGTCCCATCACCGCCGATGGTAAATAAAATGCCAATATTGAGCTCTGAGAGCATTGATACCATTTCCGCAGGATCTTGATGCCCCCGTGACGAACCAAGAATAGTACCACCCGACTCACCGATGCGGCTGACAAGCTCTGTCGTCAGCTTGAGAGGTTTATGTCCATAGCTGGCCACGAGGCCTTCATAGCCATAGCGGAACCCGTAAATGTTCTGAACACCGTAATGATGATACAAGCTCATCACTATGGCGCGGATAACGTCATTAGTTCCTGGACAGAGACCACCACAGGTGACTATACCGCAGGCAATTTTGGCTGGATCAAAGAAAATGTTCCGGCGTGGACCTGCCACCTCAAATGACAACGGTTCACTATTGTTGGCAATGCGCTGTTGAATCTCGTTAAGACTTGAATGATAAAGAAGACGCTCGTAACTATCACAGAAACATTCGGTAGCCATCGGTGACGGATGCACGTTTTCGCCAAGGCACTGGGCTTCAAAATCATTCGAGGTCAGATTTTTACTGGACATATATATCCTTATTAAAATTCATGATTTTCCATTTACAGGTTATATACTCTCAAGCCAATAATGTCCACAATCACTACCCCCGATGTCATGTCATTCCTTGAAAAGTACGCATATCCGGGAAATGTCAGGGAGCTGGAAAATATTATCGAACGTGCGGTGGTCTTGGCCGAAGGTGAAGTTATCCGCAATGAGGACATCGAGCTATGGGACAGTAGTGAAGATGTCCCCCCAAATATACCGATTGAACGCATCCTCCTCAACGCTGAAGAGCTGAAAGAAATAAAACGGACCATTCGCGAGCATGCAATGGATGCACTTGAGAGCCTGTTTGTACGAAATGCTCTGGAGCGTAATGGCTGGAATGTTGCCAAGGCTACTGAGGAAGCCGGCATTCCAAGTCCAAATTTTCAGGCTATGATGAAAAAACTGGGGATATCGGGGCGGGTGGGGCACTGAACGAAATACAGGCGGTTGTTGCAGTAGCCAAGTTTCAGTCGGTAAATAGCCCTATAATTTTCCCCGCATATTCATATCGTTTTGCCAATGAAAGTATTGGCCACTTATTTTTGAGCATGGTTAGCACGTCAATTAATTCCTGTGGTAACTCATCAGCCGTAGCAACATACTGCTCTCCTCTCCCATGGTAGAGCCATGCTTCACTTACCTGATACTCCCTTATAATCTTCTCCAAAAGTATTTTGCTTGGCGAATATCCTTTGCGTACAATCTTTGAAACTTGAGATGTGCTGATTCCTAACTTTATAGCTGCTTCAAGTTGAGAACCGCTGGTTTTAATGACCGCAATCAAGCGATGGTGCTGCTCCTGTGTTAAAGTACACTCTTTTACTCGCATACACTCCTTTATCAGAAAATTCCGTGATGATAAAATCAAATACCCCACCGCAAGCAACGGGGTATGGCAGTGACGCATTGCTACTGAGTCTTTCAAATCTACCAAGAGCCTGAAAGACTCGGAAATTACGCCACGAGTGGCAGGGGAAATAACTCAAAGTAATTTTCTAAATAAAAATAGGTATAAAACAGATCGAAAATGTATTTCATAAAGTATTGAGTCTCAGAATAAACAACACCTGGTAAAAGTACCTGAGCCAGTAAACAAGCTGTATAAGCACCGTGTATTTTTATTCTCATTAATGTATCGTTGTTCATATTATATTACTAAATAAAATTATTCAATAGTAAAAAGCTGAATGAGTTAACTGCAGTGAGAAGAGTCCAAGATTTCACAATATACTTACCAGATTATCGTTTAAAATGCTGGTAATGCGGAAGAAGAAGTAAAACAGGATGCTGGAGAAAGAGTTAGTTTTGCAGTGTCGGTGACATGTTGATAATACCGTATTTGATACGTATTTAAATAGTGTAAAATAATTTCTATTATAAATATAATATTGACAAAATATATTTCGATATTATACTGGTTATATTGATGGATGTTTGTCCTGTTGATGTATGGAAATAGTTAGGTTTGTTTGCGATGCAATAAAATGCCTCACAGATTTTTAGTCGCGTCGTTATTGTTAGCAAAGTATCATCTTCGGTTTTTAAAGCCAGCATCCCATCGGCGTGCATCGTACTTGTCTGTCTGTGCGTGTCGTTATGGTGCAGTCAGGCAAGAAACGTGGGGGTGGCCTGTCATAATTGAAACTTGGTTGGTCTCCCAGGCAGAGCCAGATGTCCATGCCACATCGTGGGCAGCAAAGCAACCAATATCAACATGTTGTGGTATGCATGGGTGAATGTGAAACTGTTTCAGTTGAATTTATGGCGGATCTATTGGGTGATGAGAGGGACTGGGAACACTTGTCCGGCACTCATGTCAGAAATGTTTATGATGAAGACTAATGGACTGTGACATTTATGTGTGTGCAGACAATGTAACAAAGGTAACAATGCATCTTTGATATGAAGGAGTGTTCAAAATGCCTAACAAACAAATGCAGTTCATATTTACTGTTGTGCTCTTGCTATTAGGTGTCTTGTCATTTCAAGCAGAAGCAACAACACCTCAAGCTGTCCGCACTGGAATGGGTGTTGTTGTCGTACCGAGCTCCCCTGCGTACTCCATAACATTCTATCAAGGGTTTGATGGCAATCTCTGGGGAACCGCACAGTCACAGTTCAGCTCGACTTGGCAGCCTGTGTCCAATCTTGGCAAACCGAGCAGCACTGTTGGCATTGCCGGTACTATGGGGACTCTTTATGCTCCTGGAGGAGGTTGGGAGGTTTGGGTAAAAGGCACTGATGGAAATCTCTGGTGTGGTTATCAATCCGGCTCATCTCATGCTTGGAACAATTTTGGCAAGCCGAGCAACTCTATTGGCATTGCCGGTGCCATAGATACTCTCTATGCCCCAGGTGGAGGTTGGGAGGTTTGGGTAATAGGCACTGATGGAAATCTCTGGTGCTGTTATCAGTCCGGTTCATCTTATGCTTGGAACAATTTTGGCAAGCCAAGCAGCACTGTTGGCATTGCCGGTGCTACGGGAACTCTTTATGCCCCTGGTGGCGGTTGGGAGGTTTGGGTGACAGGCACTGATGGAAATCTCTGGTGCTGTTATCAGTCCGGTTCATCTTATGCGTGGAACAATTTTGGCAAGCCGATTAGCTCTGTTGGTATTGCCGGTGCCATAAATACTCTTTATGCCCCTGGTGGAGGTTGGGAAGTTTGGGTAACAGGCACTGATGGAAATCTATGGTGTTGTTGCCAGGCCGGTTCGTCTTATGCGTGGAACAATTTTGGAAAGCCGAGTAGCACTGTTGGTATTGCCGGTGCTATAGGAACCAGCTATGCCACTGGTGGCGGTTGGGAAGTTTGGGTCATAGGTACCGACGGAAATCTCTGGTGCGGATGTCAGTCTGGCTCATCATATGCGTGGAATAATTTTGGTATGCCGAGTAGCACTGTTGGCATTGCCAGTGGTGTGAGGTCTATTTTTGCCGGGGGCAACAAAGGTTGGCAGGTTTTCGTGATTGGATCTGACAGTAATCTCTGGTGTTGCTCTCAGTCTGGTTCGTCTTATGTATGGAGCAATATTACCAATCAGACAGTTGAGCTCAGCTATCTCTACCCAAAGTATAAAATTCTAAAAGTTGATTACGCCCCCCCCGGCTCTAAAAGTCACGTGGACTATGGTAGCAGTAACGTCCGTGGTACCAGCTCAAGCTATTCGAATTCATTTTCAAAGACGTTTGGCTACAGCGTTTCAGTTGGCCCTAAACTCTTTAATGTGGGTACCAATAGCACTTGGACACAGGAGTCTGACAACTCATCCTCCAATTCTTGCAGTATTACAACTACAGAGTCTGATGTCGTTTACGGACCTACGAATTATTTAGGCGTTGATCATGACGCCGATATTGTTTACCTGTGGCTCAATCCCGTGTCGATCCTGACCATTACCGATACCACTTCAACCAGCCCCAATAGTATCCGGTGGGGTGGATACACCACCGATCCAACAGATACTTATGGTGCAACAGGCAATGGTAATGCAAATATGGACATAGTTTGGCTTACTGTGGGGCAACTCAAGAGCCCTTCAACAATTACCGATCGGAGTTTATTAGATCATTTGGCGCGTACTTGGGATTCAAATATGCCTTACCCCGGCCTGACGTCCGAAGATTATGAACAAATCCTTAAAGTCGATCCATATGCATCAAATCCACAGTACGACCCCAGATATGACGCAAACCATCGTTTTGATTCTCTTGGTTTCTCAGTTTCTTATATACCGGCACAGAACGGATTCACGCCACCACAACACACATATAGCGTGGTGCAGACGGCAACGACTACAGCAGGCCAATCAGCATCGACCTCCTATAAAGTGGGTTTCTCCGCTTCATCCGCAATGGAATGGTTCTCTGCCCAATTATCCGGAAATATAACCACAACAGATAAATGGACTAGAGCAATAAGTAGTGGTAACACTACTTCGTCATCGCTTAACATCTCGGGACCCGCATACACGGATAATTACCCTTCGACAGGCCCAGTACAATTCCAAGTGTGGAGAGATAACATCTACGGCTCATATATGTTTTTTTGATGCAAAGGGATACAGAGGTGTCACCTTCCGGCACCGGAGTAGACACGCAACTAAGTGTGGCGCACGGTCTCCGCTATTTACTTTCTCGTTAGAGTTAAATTGAAGTATACAGGTGGAAGGAGAGCGGCACGTGTTAGACTGCTAAGTTATAAATAGGAGATCTATATATTATGGGAACCACTGCACGAAAATTTTTAATACTTTCAGCAACTATATTTCTTTTTATAATGGGCGGCTGTGGGGACGGAAAAGACACTAATGGTGTAGTACAAAATCATGGTAACACAGCGGTCTACTCATTTGCGGGGAAAGTCGCGACAAACGGTTGCAGATTGGCAGGTGTTTCAGTAACACTTTCGGGTGCTTCAGGCGCACTTAACAGCGCAGATAGCTCAACGACATTTACCAATATCAGCGGGAATTACACTTTTAGAAATCTCCCAGAAGGAAATTATGTCATAAGGCCAACAATGAATGGATACAATTTTACCCCTGAACTTTATGCAACTTCATCTCTTGCTTCGACCTCGATAAGTTATGATTTTACTACGACTGGTGAATAGGCCATTGAGTGAATCAAATTCATTATTGTTGCTGGGGCGTAATATTAGATTTGGGCTTACTGTGCGTTATTTGTTAGTCGTTCAAAAACGGGCACAGTTATTTCCAAGTGATTTTAAAAACTGATGCCGTTGGGACATGAGCAGGGATTAGTAGAAACCCCTTTTTGATTATCTCCATAAATGTTGATCCATTGGAGCTACTTTTGATGATTTCCATGTGTTCACTGCCGCAACCCTTCAAGCTTCTGCCGGATCAACGCATCAAGCTCCGCTCCCTTGGTCATCTGCGCACCCAACGTCTTGCATCTTCTCGGCAAAGGCTTTGTCGTCATCCTCAACCGCTTCCGCACAGACATAGCGACCCGGTGACAGGACATGAGCATACTCGGTGATGTCGGATAGTGGTGGCTTGGGGTGGGGGGATTAACTAAGTGCCACTTTCGCAGTCAGGGCCGTTTAACCGACGTTCAAGAGGTGAGACCATGTGGGGGGCAGTGCAGACTCAGCGTATTAATGGCATTAAGCAGAATCCTGGACATTCAGAATGTTTTGTCGGCTGTAAAGCACCCAGACATATCGGGAATCGTCACATTGTAGTCGCTAACAAGGTCTCGGTGTATTACGACAAAAAACAACTTATCTTATACCTACATTCCCACCCGGCATATATGAAACCACCTGCAGAAGGGGCGACATATAACTGTCGCCCCTTGACTGCTTTGGGCCGTACAGGAAATATGCCGTAAATCAGGCGAAAGGATTCCTGATGGTGATGGTCTGGTCACGACGGGGACCGACGGAAACCAGTACAATCTGACAGCCGGCCAGCTCTTCAAGGCGACGCACGTAAGAGCGTGCCGTCTCCGGCAGTTCCTCAAAAGTGCGGGCTGCCGTGATATCCTGTTTCCAGCCGGGTAGCTCCTCATAGACCGGTTGGCATTTTTCAAATAGCTCAAGCTGCGCCGGCAGGGTTTCCAAAACAACACCGTCACAGGTGTAGCCGGTGCAGACCTTAATGGTGTCGAACTCGGAAAGTACGTCAAGTTTTGTCAGTGCAATGCCGGTGAGACCGTTTACCCTGACGGCGTACCGGATGACCATGGCGTCAAACCAGCCACAGCGGCGGGGACGGCCGGTTGTGGCACCAAACTCGCCACCAATCCGGCGAAGTTCTTCGCCGACGGCATCCTGCAGTTCAGTGGGGAAGGGGCCGCTGCCGACCCGGGTCACATAGGCTTTGGAGATGCCGATGATTTCGTGAATTTCACGGGGACTGACGCCGGAACCGGTGCAGGCACCCCCCGAGCAGGTTGACGAAGAGGTGACATAGGGATAGGTGCCATGGTCAATGTCAAGCAGAGTGCCCTGTGCCCCTTCAAAAAGTGCCTTTTTACCGGCTTTAAGATCCTTGTTGAGGATCAGCGCGGTATCGGCCACATAACGTCGCAGAACATCTGCGTACCCTTGATATTCGGCAAATATTTCGTCGAAGTTACAGGGTGGTTCACCAAGGAAATTTTCCAGGAGAAAGTTCTTTTCGACCAGAAACTCTTTCAACTTACGGGCAAAGGTTTCTCCGTCGATCAGATCCATCAGGCGGATACCGCGACGACCGATTTTGTCTTCATAGCAGGGACCAATGCCCCGTCCGGTGGTGCCGATTTTTTTGTCGCCGCTTTTTGCCTCACGGGCGATGTCGATCCGTTTGTGATAGGGCATGATGATATGCATGGATTCGGAGAGCAGCAGGCAGGCATCGTCCTTGATCCGGCCCGACTCTTTCAGCTTGGTGATCTCCTTGATGAATACCTCCGGGTCAAGGACGACACCATTGCCGATAATGCATCGTTTACCCTCATGAAGTATACCGGAAGGGATAAGGTGCAGAACAACCTTCTCATCGCCGACTACGAGGGTGTGCCCTGCGTTATTGCCCCCCTGGTACCGTACCACATCATCGGCATATTCAGTGTAGATATCAACGACTTTACCCTTGCCTTCATCGCCCCACTGGGCACCTACGATCACTACGTTTGCCATGTTCAGTTTTCTCCCTGGCTTTCTTCGATATAATTCATGAGTCCCGGTTTTTCGAATAGTTCTTCTGGTATGGTGATGGTGGCCCCGTCATGGCTCCGAACCGCCTGGTACCGACCGGCATCGGGGCCGATGACCAGCATACAGCGGATGTTCATTTTTCTGGCGTATTCCAGCGATTGGACATACTCACGGCGAATGATATCCCGCGCGGTGGTATACCCGGCACTTCTCAGCTGTCGGGCGAGCCGAAGAGCTTCCCGGCGGTCCTGGCAGGTATTGAAGAGCAGAAAGTCAGTTGCCGCCGAACGACAGAGTGTGGGTTTACGCTCAACCGTTTGGAGCAGGTTCAGCAGATTAAAGGTGAATCCGGTGGCGGGGGCGTCAAGGCCATACCGTGCAATGAGGTTGTCATAGCGGCCGCCGCTGCAGACCGATTCTCCAAAGCCGGAAACAAATCCTTCAAAGGTGATGCCGGAATGATAGTCAAGTCCCCGTGTTTCCCCAAGATCCAGGGAGATGAAGTCGGTGACTCCATGGATCTCCAGGATCTCCAAAACCTGCTGGAGATTTTCAATGGCGGCGAGGGAACGGCTGTTGGTGACGATCTGCCGGGCACGTTCCAGTACGTCCGCTTTGCCGAAAAGCCGTGGCAGGGCGGTCAGTTCCCGTGCCGAGGCGGGTGAAACGTCATGTTCGACGAGGAGGGAGGCAACGGCCGAGCTGTCCTTGCGCGAAACGGCCTCACGCAGTTGTCGAAGTGGCACATCACTGAGACCGGAAGCTTCGAAGACCCCTTTGCAAAATTCCACCTGACCGAGATCAATGGTAAAGTCCTCCAAGCCCAATGCCTGCATGGCCTCTATGACCATGACAATCATTTCAGCATCAGCCTCCGGTGAATCAAGGCCGATCAGCTCTACCCCGGTCTGGAAAATCTCCCGGCTCCGACCGGTCTGGATTTCGGTCTGACGCAACACTCGGCCACTGTAGCTGATGCGGTATGGCAATGGCTGATCCGACATACGGGTTGCGGCAATACGGGCTATCTGCGGAGTGATGTCAGGGGGGATTGCAAGGAGGCGTCCCGATTGACGGTCATCGAAACGATACGTTTTATCCTTCAGTTCGTCGCCGATTCCGCTGGCGAGTACATCTTCAAATTCAAGACGGGGAGTGATCACTCTCCGGAAACCCCACAGTTCGAAGACCCGGAGCAGTCGCCCTTCAATGGAAGCTATTTTAGCCGATGCAACCGGCAGGTAATCACTTACCCCGCGGGGAAGCGATATGTCACTTGGAGAGAGTTTCATCTGCCCTTTTATATGTGTACGGGGGGGGACGCCCCTGTACGGTTTGGATTATGTTGCACTTAAATTCTCAAACGGTTAAGTATTGCAGGAATACATCGGTATGTCAAAAGAAAAGGTCTAATTCCTCCCCGTGCGCTATACTGCCGGTCGCGGATGGCTCACTGCTGGACAGTTTCAGAGGCCGGGGGCGGCTCTGCCCCAGGGGCAAGCTCCTCGTGTGGTGCGGAGGAAGGTGCCACTTCTTTTGGGGCTGTGTGCGCCGGTGCCGCAACGGATTTATCTCCGGTTGCGGCTGGTTGTGGCGTCCCCTTGGTGCCGGGTGCCGGAACTGCCCCTTGGCGAATTTTTTCCCTGGTTTTCCTGCTTATGGAATCCCTGATAAGGGCCCCCATCTCCTCAAATAGTCTGCCATACACTTCTGGTTCGGCGGTTTCCTGAAGCATCCAGTCGCTTTTCTTTTTTTCCAGTACGCGCCGTATTCCATCGATCGATTTGAAGCGAAGCTTGGTTGCACCGGACAGGTTGGCCTCTGACTCGCTGAAATCGGGATACTGGAGGTTGATGAGCGGATAATAGGGGAGCAGGTGGCCGCGGAAGTTGGGGTATTCCCAGAGGAGGGTTCCTTCGGTACCGAAAATCTGAGCGGTCATTGTCAGAAAGTTATAATCGGCTTCCAATGACGTGAGCAGATTGCTGGAAAATATCCTGTTGTTTTTGCTAATGCCGCTCACCACGACAAGCATGACCGCATCCAGATGATTTTTCTTCAGATAGGCGACCAGTTCTTCGTTCTTCCAGAAATATTTATTGTACTGTACGCCGGCGTCGTCCCGTTTTTCCCTGCGTGCCATGAGTGAGGTGAACAGTTGGCTCGGGTCGTCCGTGAGCGGTGTCACCGCATAGAATATGCCGGCACCTTGAAGTTTGCGTATGAGCAATGAGTCATATTTGCGGTTAATCCCGGAAATGATCGGTAATAGAATCTCTTTATCCGGGTGAATAATGTCGGAATTGGCGTCCAGGAAGATCGGGGCAACTCCGATAACTTTTACCTTGGAGACAAAATTATCAGCCGGGATATTAAAGTGATTCTGAGCACATCCAAACGATACAACTGCGATAAGAAAAATTAGAACGAAAAGCCGCTTCATAATTCGAACTCCACTATTTTTTTTGTAATATATCAGAAGTCACGCCCCTTTTCCACTCTATTTGCTGACTTTGTGGGAAGGCTGGTCGTGTCAATTATATTGACAACATATGGTATTATTTCGTATCGTCGTTGCAACGAACCTGCTTATCGAGAGTGGTGGAGGGAAAAGGCCCTGTGAAACCACAGCAACCGGTCATATGACGCCAGGTGCTAAATCCTGCCTGAGGGCAAAGATGAGAGGTGTGCTGTCCGTTTTCCAGCCCCTTTCCATCGTGCCCGAGCTCACCCAGCAGGGAGTTGTGAAGGGTTTTTTTATGTCAGAAATCTATATCACGGAACAGTCGAAGTTTTTTGAATCCGGTATTCGTCTTGATAGCGGTCGTATTCTTGCGCCAATTACCCTGGTATACGAAACGTACGGCCAGCTTAATGAGTCACGGAATAATGCCATTCTTGTTGAGCACGCCTGGACCGGTGACGCCCATCTGGCCGGCAAGCACTCCTCCGCCGAAACCAAGCCGGGTTGGTGGGATGCCATCGTAGGACCGGGACGTATCCTTGATACGGACCGTTATTTTATCATCTGCTCAAATGTCATCGGTTCCTGTTTCGGCTCCACCGGTCCGACCTCCTCCAATCCAAAAACCGGTAAACGCTATAATCTGACCTTTCCGGTGATAACCATTCGCGATATGGTCAGGGCACAGAAGTTGCTGATCGATTCCCTTGGCATTTCACGGCTCCACTCGGTCATGGGAGGGAGTATGGGGGGAATGCAAGCCCTGGAATGGGCAATCCAGTACCCTGACTCCATTGCATCGGCAATCGTGCTGGCGGCGACTCCCCGCCCATCGCCCCAGGCCATCTCCCTTAATGCGGTGGCCCGCTGGGCAATTTATAACGATCCCACCTGGCGAAAAGGAGAGTATAAGCACAACCCGAAGGACGGGTTGGCCCTTGCCCGTGGTATCGGACATATCACCTTTCTCTCCGACGAATCCATGAACAGCAAGTTTGGCCGCCGTTTTTCCGCCCGTGACGGCCAGTTCGATTTCTTTGGCCAGTTTGAGGTTGAGCGATACCTGAACTACAACGGCTATAACTTTGTTGATCGTTTTGACGCCAACTCGTTTCTCTATCTTGCAAAATCACTTGATCTGTATGATGTTGCCGGTGGATATGAATCGATGGCGGAGGCGTTCGGCTACGTCCGGGCCCCTATCCAATTTTATTCATTCAGCTCCGATTGGCTCTACCCCCCCTATCAGACCGAAGAGATGGTCTCCTGTATGAAAGAGTTGGGCAAGGATGTTGAATATCATCTGATTACCTCGGCCTATGGCCACGACGCATTTTTGCTGGAGCATGAGACCTTTGCACCGCTGGTACGCAGCTTCCTCGGGCGGGTCTGAACTGTGAACTGCTCAGAAAACAATACTCCGGCACCCGATTATCGGGGGAGCCGACTCTTCAAAAAACTGCGTCACGGCATCGGTAAAGCCGTTGGCGATTTCGGTCTGATCGAGGAGGGGGATCGCATCGCGGTTGCCGTATCGGGGGGGAAGGATTCCTATACATTGCTCCTGCTCCTTGAAGAGTTGCAGAGAAGGGCACCGGTATCCTTTGAACTGGTGGCGGTCAATATTGATTCGGGCTACCCCGGCTATCGGACCGATGTGATTGAGGGCTTTCTCAAGGATCAGGGGTGTCACTACCGGATGGTCCCGAGCGAACATTACTCCATCATACAGGAAAAACGTCGTCCCGGTTCGTCCTACTGTTCTATCTGCTCCCGTTTGAAGCGGGGGGCACTGTATGGGGTGGCCCAGGAACTGGGGTGTAACAAGCTTGCCCTTGGCCACCACCAGGATGACTTCATCGAGACCCTGCTGCTGAACCAGTTTTTTGTTGGCTCCCTCAAGTCAATGGCGGCATCAATGCTGGCGGATAATGGAGTCATTACCGTGATCAGGCCGCTGGTCTACCTTGTGGAAGAAGATATTATCGCTTTCTCCCGCCAGGCCGGTTTGCCGATTGTCTGTTGTTGCTGTCCGGTCTGCGGCACTGCCGACCTCCAGCGTAGACGGATGAAACGCCTGCTTACCGAATTACAGAGTGATATCCCCCACGTTAAGAGCAGTCTGCTGAAAGCCCTGTCAAATGTTCACCCCCGCCATCTGCTTGACCCGTCGTTGCGCAGGGTTCCGAATGACGAATGAGCAACCGGAACATATACTGAAATGGTTGGGAGAAAAACCGTCTCTGGGTGAGCTGGAAAAACGCTTTCCGGAAATCAGGGAGGGGGTGCGGCAGGAGTTGGCCACACTGCTCGCCGAGGGTACGGCGGCCAGACTGCCTGCCTATCTCAAACGGTTGCAGAGGGAGGAGACGCAGCTGGAACGGACGTGCCGGGGAAGCCGGTCTGACCGGAAGGGGGCCACTGCTCTCATCCGGCAGATGGTCCGGGTACGGATGGCACACCTGGCGGTCAAACAGCATCTGATTTCGGAGGCGACCGGAATCACGGGGGGAAAGGTCCGTTTCAATCTCATTAACGGCATGGTTGCCCAGAAACTGCTTTTTTCAGACGGGCTGGAGCGAAAGCCGGTATCCCTGTTCTGGTTCCGCCTGCTCTGGCCCCTGCTCTGGCAGAGGAAACTACTCATGCCGCTGGTGCAGCCGGAGGGGATTTACTGCTTTTATTCAAAGTCGTTGATCGATGGGCTGGTCCGGCTGATAGAGGGGCGCTTCTGTCTGGAAATTGCTGCCGGAGATGGTACCCTGTCCCGTTTTCTGGCAGACCAGGGGGTTACGGTTGTGGCCACCGACGACCACAGCTGGAAGCATGAGGTGCGGTATCCCCGGAGCGTGGAAATGCGTGATGGGGGTGATGCCCTCCGTGAGTACCTGCCCCCGGTGGTGATCTGCTCCTGGCCCCCGGCCGGGAATCGCTTTGAACAGCAGGTGTTCAGGACTAAAAGTGTTCAGCTCTATATTGTTATCGGTAGTCGTCATCATTTTGCTGCGGGAAATTGGGAGGCATACCACCAACAGACGGCGTTTGATTATGGGGAAGATCGGGCGCTGAGTGCCCTGCTGCTTCCGCCGGAACTTGATGGGGCGGTCTATCTGTTTCGGCGCAAACTACAGACGTGAGAGTGGCGACGAAGGATCAGGGCTCGCCCTGCTCGGCATCCCCCGACAGCATGACGAGATCGACGCGACGATTTTTTGCGCGCCCTTCGGCGGTGGCATTGTCAGCAATGGGACGAAATTCGGCATAGCCGGTTGCCGAAATCTTGTTGGGATCAATATCATAATTTCTGAGCAGATATTTGAGGCCGGTGGTTGCGCGTGCGGTGGAAAGCTCCCAGTTGGAAGGGAACTGGCCGGTATTGATCGGAATATTGTCCGTATGCCCTTCCAGGCGGAGCGGATTGTTATACTGGGACATCACTTCAGCAATGGTATTAATCAGTTCATAGGCTTCCGGCTTGATGGCCGCCTGGCCGGAGTTGAAAAAACCGGCCTCCTTGAGGCTGACAATAAGTCCACGTCTGGTTATCTCCAGGGTCACCTTGTGCTGGGCCCCCTGTTTGGTGAGATAGGCCTCAACCGCCGACTTGATCTGCCGAAAATCCTTCTCTTCCGCCCGTGATTTGGTCTGACCGTTGCGGGGTTTTGCCATCTGAGCCGATTTAATTTCCGGCTTGAGCGAGGGAATTGCGGTGATTGCCGAGGAGGTGATGACGTTGACCTTTGGTGCGGTGGCACCGGCGGTGGCCATGCCAAAGGATTGCTGAATGGCGGCTACCACCTCTTCAACCTTCTTTTTGTCGCTCTGTCCCATGGCGTAGAGCACCACGAACACAGCGAACAGCAGGGTGATGAAGTCGGCATAGGAAACAAGCCACCGTTCGTGGTTTACATGCTTTTCAGGTTCTTTTTTCAGTGCCATGGTTTATTATTCCCTGTTGCGATCAAGATGACATTTAAAACCCTGATGTAGGGGCGTATTGCAAACGCCCCGATTGGGCGAACAGCCGTTCGCCCCTACAAATTGGTGTCATCTTGAATGCAACAGTAATTTAGTGACCGCCGCCAACGAATGACATCAGTTTCTGTTCAATAAAATGGGGGTTCTCTCCATTCTGGATGGCGATTAATCCTTCGAGAATCATAACTCGCCGTAATATTTCCTCTTTCATGCGAATTTTCAGCTTGGTTCCGATTGGCAGGCAGACAACGTTGGCAATGATCAATCCGTAAATAGTTGCCACGAAGGCGACCGCAATCCCTCCCCCCAGTTTTGAGGTATCGGACAGGTTGGCCATAACGTGAATCAGGCCGAGCACGGCACCGATGATCCCGATGGTGGGAGAGAAGCCACCGGCCGCTTCATAAAACTCAACAGCATGTTTGGTGTGATCTTCAAAGGCCATGATATCGGCTTCAAGGGTTTCCCGAAGTTTCTGCGGATCAATGCCGTCGACCACCAGTGAAATCCCTTTCTTGATAAAGGGGTCCTTGGCCGACTGGGCTTCCTGTTCCAGTGAAATAAGACCGTTACGCCTGGCTTTGGTGGCGTAGTTGATAATGTCCTTGACAACCTGTTCATGGTCAACCTTTGCCGGAAGAAAGGCCACCTTGACCGCCTTGAACGCGCCGATGATTGCCGGAAGCGGAAAACAGACGAAGGTTGCACCAAAGGTGCCCCCCAAGACGATCATGGCCGCAGTGGGCTGTATGAGGGCACTGATATGTACCCCCTCAAGTGCGGCACCACCGAAGATGGCCCCGAAGGCCATTATCATTCCTACTAATGTGGCTAAATCCATATGCTAATTATCCCGGCTGTGGAATGGAGTAGGGTGGTGCTTCCCGGGGAACTCGGGTACGGTTTCTTCCCCATGTAGCGTGCTGTGAAACTGGCTGACGCCGTTGCGCCCCAGGTATTTTTTTGTGGCACCCAATGTTGCCCGGCGGGAAATTCTGGCCCGGAAGGCAACTACCCGGCTTATGATGCTGCCGGCACGATCTGTAACGATGTACCGATTGCCGTTAAAGAGCGTGATGACGGTATCCGGTGTTTCCTCGATACAGATGATATGGTCAGGGTTCAGATACATCAGCTGTTTGTCCAGACGGGTTACTGGTATCATACAAACTCCGATATCGAATGAGTATTTTCTATAAATATCAAAAGTCATTCAAGGTCAAGAACTTTTTAACAGTGTCGGCTCCATGGGCCATGCTTTTTCAGATAATTGCGTCAATGGCCTCGAAATTTATGTACCGCTCGGCGATGGAATTGATCAGATCTATTTTCTCCCGATCCTCGGGGCCGATTTTCGATACGTGTTCCCGCAGCTGATAAAATATCTCCGAAGAGGTTTCAACCATACGGATATACGGTATGTTGCTGTCATCAACAATGCGCTGGGTGATGTCGGACACAGCCACATGGCCACCGATGACCAGGCCGGCCAGTTTTTTCCTGAATTCAGGGATATGGTGAAGCGAAGAGGCGGTAACCAGCAGTTCGTCCCGTGAACTGGTTACGATCAACAGGGTGGAGTCGTCCAGGCTGTCGATGACCCGCTGGGATGAAGCGGCACCCAGTTGGATGGTGTGGCAGAGACGGCTCCGGTCGGTGGGATCCCCCTTGAGCGGCAGTCCCAGCAGCTCGGAAACATGGAGCAGAGTAGGGTCGGCCAGGGTGGGGAGATAGTCAAAGGCACTTGTCACCATGATATCCGTTCCGGCAAAGGCCTTCTCCAGATAGCCCAGGGTATTGATCCTCTTTTCCGGGACCAGTTTGTTGGCCATGATAATCCGGACATCGGCATGTTCCCGTTGATACAAGGCCAGATTAAGCTCAACTGCGTCGATAACGTTGCCGATCCCTCCGCCGGTTACCAGCAGAACCGGAGCTTTCAGGTCGGCAGCGATGCGGGCGTTATTCATTCCGACCACTGAGCCGACCCCCCCGTGACCGGCTCCCTCAATAATGAGGAAGTCATATTTTTCTTCAAGGCACTCACAGGCGTCGCGGATTGCCTTTCGTGGTGCTTCCGGATCTATTTCACCGTCCAGAAAACGGCGCGTCGTACCGGGTGCCAGCGTTACCGGTGACATCAGTTCAACATCTTCCTCAACTCCAAATACGGTCGAGAACATGGCGGCATCTTTATCAACGATGGAGCCGTTGAACTCTACCCATTTGGGACCGATTGGTTTCATGAAGCCGACCCGCTGGTATTTTTTCTGTGCCAGATGCATCAGGGAAAGGCTTATGGTGGTTTTGCCGCAATGTTGTCCGGTGGCTCCAATAAATATTTTTTTGCACATGGTTATATGCAACTCCCGCGGTCAGATAGTTGTGAAAAAGGTGAAGAACAGGCTTTGTAGATCATACCATGCCAGAAATAACCGGAACTTTCAATAGATAGGAATCGCACACCGTAAATATATCGCAGAAGTATTACGGGATGATTCGGCTAAAATGAATTGACAGAGGAACGTCAATCATCTACTTTGAGCAAAAGCTGGGGGAGTTTCGACTGAGAACGGTATGCACCGTGACCCTTCGTACCTGATCCGGGTAATGCCGGCGTAGGGAAGCGCGCCGATTGATGAATCAACCAAGCCGCTACTGCGGTTTTTTTGTTTCTGAAGGAGATAGTTATGCAGATCACACTGAACGGTGACCGGACAGAGGCTGCCGAAGGGAGCACGATTGCTTCGCTGCTGCTGCAGCTTGGCATCGGCAGGGAGCGGGTTGCGGTGGAGCGAAACGGTGACATTGTTCCGAAAGTCGCCTACGAACAGCAGGTACTTACTGAAGGTGATACTATTGAAATAGTCCATTTTGTCGGTGGAGGGTAAACGGTATGACGCAATGTGCAGACAAGTTAATCATAGGGGGGCGTGAATTTTCGTCGCGTCTCATGGTGGGTACCGGAAAATATGCCAGTTTCGAGCAGACCGCCCAGGCACTGGCCGTATCGGGAGCGGAAATCATTACGGTGGCGGTGCGCCGGGTCAATCTTGACCGGAGCAAGGAGTCACTGCTTGATTATATCGACCTGAAAAAGTACACCCTGTTGCCCAATACCGCCGGTTGCTATACCGCCGACGATGCGGTGCGGACCTGCCGGCTTGCCCGGGAGGCGGGCATGTCGGATTTCGTCAAGCTGGAAGTGCTGGGGGATGAAAAAACCCTGTTTCCCGATAATGAAGAGTTGCTGAAGGCGGCTAAGATCCTGGTGGCGGAAGGATTTACGGTACTTCCCTACTGCAGTGATGACGTGATCGTCTGTAAAAAACTGGAAGATATCGGCTGCGCGGCGGTTATGCCGCTCGGAGCACCCATCGGCAGTGGTCTGGGCATTCGCAATCCGTACAATATCCGGATTATTCTGGAAAATGTCTCGGTCCCGGTTATTGTCGATGCCGGTGTCGGTTCGGCCTCCGATGCGGCCGTGGCCATGGAACTTGGCTGTGCCGGCGTTCTGATGAACACCGCCATTGCCGGAGCCCGGGATCCCATCGCCATGGCGGAAGCCATGAAGCTTGCGGTGATAGCGGGGAGACTCTCCTTTAAAGCGGGGCGCATACCGCGAAAGCTCTACGCCAATGCCTCCAGTCCGCTGGATGGAATGATCGGGTAAACTGACTTCCATGGTTCTCTCCGATTTTGGACTCTATCTGATCACCGACCGCCGGCAGGCCGGGGGAAGGGAGCTGCTGGATGTGGTGCGACGGGCACTCGACGGCGGGGTCAGGGGGGTTCAGCTGCGGGAAAAGGATCTGTCCGGTGCCGAGTTATACCGGCTTGCCGATGCAATGCGGCGTCTTACCGCCGCTTACGATGCCCGGCTTATCATTAATGATCGCCCCGACATTGCCCTGGCGGTGGATGCCGACGGAGTTCATGTCGGTATTTCCAGCATGCCGGTTGCCGCTGTGCGACGGGTCCTGGGGCCTGACAAGATCATCGGCTATTCTGCCCATTCCCTCGAAGAGGCGGAGCAGGTCCAGCGGGATGGTGCCGACTTTATCACCTGTGGACCTGTGTTTGCTACCCCCTCAAAGCTGCGGTACGGAGCACCGCTTGGTGTGGAGCGGCTGACGGTAGTCGCTGCGGCACTGAAAATCCCGGTGATTGCGCTGGGGGGGATTTCGCTGGGTAACATATCAGAAACACTCACTGCTACCGTTCAGGGGGTTGCCGTTATTTCGGCGGTTCTGGGGGCTTCTGACCCCCAGGGTGCTGCCATGGCCCTCCTGAAAAAGATCGAAGCGTATGCCCAACGTCCCTGACCAGAAACTTCACCGCCAGTTGCATATCAACTCCTACGGCCATTATCTCCGTCACCGTTTTGGCTGCCGGGTCAGTAAAGTCAACGTTGATGCCGGGTTTACCTGTCCGAACCGTGATGGGAGCAAAGGGACAGGCGGCTGCATCTACTGCAATAACGTTTCATTCTCGCCAAAGGAAACCCTGGCGGCCATTCCGCTGGAAAAGCAGATGGCTGACGGCATGGCCTATCACCGTCTCCGACTCGGCTCGGAAAAATTTATCATCTACTTTCAGAAATACACCAACACCTACGGTTCCATTGAACTGCTGGCCGACCTCTATCACCGAGCCCTCGATCATCCTGATGTCATCGGTATTTCCGTCGGAACCCGCCCCGATTCCCTGACCGATGGGGCCCTTGAGCTGCTGACGGAGATCGGACGCTCCAAATATGTCTGCCTCGAATTGGGGCTCCAGTCCATGGACGATGGCATACTGGATCGTATTAATCGAGGGCACACCCGGCAGGATTTTGTCACCGCAGTTGGTCGGGCTGCAGGCCGTGGTTTTGATATCTGTGCCCACCTGATTCACGGTTTTCCCGGTGAGAGCGGAGACGATTTTCTGAAAGCTGCCCCGTTCCTGGCCGCACTGCCGATAAATTCCCTCAAGCTTCATCAGTTGCACGCCGTTGAGGGGACAGAGCTTGCAAAGTGGTATCGCCGGGGTGAGTTTACGCCGCTGACCCTTGAAGAGTATGTCAACACAGTAGCCGACTTTCTGGAACTACTCCCGCCCCATATTGCCATCCAGCGTCTGTACGGTTCAGCACCGCTGGAAATATGTGTGGCACCCCGCTGGGGGTTAAAGAACAACGCCATGTGGTTTACCATTGTGAATGAATTGATCAGGCGCGGGAGCTGGCAGGGGAGTCGTGCCGCACAGCCCCTCTGAACGGGAACCGTCCCTCTTTCCAGATGTGACCCTGGGGAAGAAGTGATGTGAATGTTCATAATTGTTCGTTGGAATTAGTTGAAAATTGAGTTAGTATACCCCCCTGTTGGTATGTGTAAACAATCTGTTACGGTGTCAAGGCATGGTGCTCATGGGGTATTTCGGGGGATGGGTCCGATTATGACGGTTGCTCTGTTTCGAAAAGTCATCTCTGGGCTCCTGTTTGTTGTGCTTGAAATGTCCCCTGTTCTGGCAGAAGAGCCACGGGAAAGCTTCTATTCCCAAATTAATCGTACCGTTATCAGGCTGGAACATTTTGAGACGGTAAACAAAGAGGGGGCAAAGTTTTCAACCCGAGCCAATGTGCCGGACGGGACCGGTTTTTTTGTTGCTAACGGCAACAATCTGATGTTGGTTACGGCACGTCATGTGGTGGAAAAACCGTATAATCTCCATGCCCGGGTCCAGTGCAAGAACAGTAAAACCGGGGAAAAGAAGGTTGTACTCTTAAAGCTCCCCCATGACAAATGGACCTACCACTCAAATAACGGGGACAAAAACACCAACTATGTGGATGTTGCGGTCATAAAGCTCTTTGCCATGCGTGACTGGTCCATCGTTCCCTTCAGGTATGAAGGGGAAGATTCTCCCGAGCAGGAAAAAAATCAGTTTCCTGACCATGATGCCGAACCACCGAAACCGATTCTGGTCTTCGGCTTTCCAGCCAACATCGGCTTTGAACTTGTTGAACAGAGTCCCTTGGTCCGTTTTGGTATTATTTCCCTGAAAGCGGGGAGTAAATTCATTAAGCTTGAAAACGGCAAGTACGTGGAAGAACGATGTAGCCTGATTGATTCACGGATCTTTGGCGGTAACAGCGGCGGTCCGGTCATGAACCAGATTACCCTGGAGAATAATGAACCAAAATTGCTTGGTTTGATCATCGCCGCCAGTAAAAACCTCGATTTTGCCATCATGGAGCCGGTTTCACGCATCAGGGAGACTATCCTGCTGGCGCGGGATAAGGAGCCGGGAGGCTCGTGGGAAGAGATACAGGGGAAAGTTGAGCTGGCACGGGAAAAAGAGCTGCAGGGAAGCTCAGAAGAAATTAAACCATAGTTGATATATAGTACAGGAGGTTGATCATGTTTAAACGGTTCGGAAGCTGGCGGATCCAGTCGAAAATCATGTCCATTACCGTGGTGAGTATCCTGATTATGCTCGCCGGTCTCTTCCTGTACCTTATTCCGGCTGTTGTCGACAATATCATGAAGGAAAAGCAGGATGCCACCCGCCACATCGTAGAGGCGGCCATGGCGGTTATCGAACAGCATGATGCCGATGCCAAGGGGGGAAAGATGCCCCTGGAGCAGGCAAAAAAAGAGGCAGCGGAGATCATCTCCCGCATGCGCTATGAGAAAAAGGAATATCTCTGGATCAATGATCTTCAGGCACTCTGTATCATGCATCCTGTCAAGCCGGAACTGAATGGCAAAGATTTGTCGGGCCTCAAGGATCCCCGGGGGGTCGCCATTTTTGCCGAATTTGTGGCTGTCTGTAAAAGTAAGGGGAGTGGTTTCGTCAATTATATGTGGCCCAAACCGGGGGAAAAGGATCCGGTGCCCAAAATTTCCTACGTCAAACTCTATGAACCGTGGGGGTGGGTACTGGGCAGCGGTATCTATGTGGACGATGTGCAAAAGGAAGCCAGTAAGATCAAGTGGTCATTCCTCGGGTTAAATCTGTTCATCGCCGTGGTGAGTCTGCTGCTGGCCTATACCGTCAGCCGCGGGGTTACGAGAACTCTCTGTTATGTCGCAGAAAATCTTGAGGAAATGGCGCAAGGCGGTGGGGACCTGACCCGCCGGTTAACGGTTGAACAGGAGGACGAAACCGGCCTGCTGGCCCGTTCCTTCAATAATTTCCTCGATAATCTGAAGGGGATTGTCCACAGCATTAACCAAAATGCCGTCAACGTGGCCGGATCGGCGGAGAACCTTAAATGCACCGCTGCCGCCATTGCCCACGGGACCGAAAATGCTGCTTCCCAGTCAACTGCCGTTGCCGTTGCGTGCGAAGAAATGGCGGCAACGTCGGCCGATATCGCCGACAACTGCATCCGCACCGTGGAAATTTCCAATCGGGCGGCACAGACGGCCCTGAACGGTTCGGAGGTGGTTGGTCACGCGGTCGAGAGTATCCAGCGTATTGCCACCAAGGTCCAGCAGAGTGCTAAAACCGTAGCATCTCTCGGAACCCGTTCTGAACAGATCGGCAACATCGTTGGTACCATTGAAGATATTGCCGATCAAACCAACCTTCTGGCACTTAATGCGGCCATAGAAGCGGCCCGGGCCGGTGAGCAGGGACGCGGGTTTGCCGTTGTTGCCGATGAAGTGCGGGCACTGGCCGAGCGCACCACCCGGGCAACCCGGGAGATTAGTGAAATGATCAAGGCGATCCAGAAAGAGACCCAGTCCGCTGTGGAGGCCATGGAGGAAGGGGTGCGGGAGGTTGAACGGGGCACGGAAGATGCTTCCCGTTCCGGTCAGGCTCTGGAGGAAATTATTTCCCAGGTCGGTGATTTGACCGGTCAGATTAATCAGATTGCCACCGCAGCGGCAGAACAGACCGCAACCACTCAGGAAATAAGCAAGAGCATGTACCAGATCACCGATGCGGTCGGCGATGCGTCGAAGAGTTCCCAGGACACTGCCGGATCGGCCGGTGAGCTGGCCACAATGGCTGAGGAGCTCAAACGTATCGTGGCGCAGTTCAGAATGTAGGGCGGGTGGGATTTCCGTTACGAGACATTACCAATGACACGTGGTCGTACCGCCCTGATATATTCTCCGCTTTTCGGAACCTTTGATTACGGCAGTGACCACCCGTTCAAGCTGCAGCGGACCCGAATGGCCTACGATCTCATGGATGCCTATGGGCTCCTTGAACTTCCCGCCATGGAGATCCGTGACTGCAATCCCATCTCCGATGAGTTGCTACTGTCGTTCCACTCCCCGGACTACATCGCCCGCCTCAAGGAGTTCAGTGTGTCGGACGAGGCGCGGGCTGATTTCAGGTACGGCCTGGGGGACGCCGAATGCCCGGTATTCAAGGGGCTCTACCAGTATGCAACCCTGGGTGTCGGAGCAACCTTTGAGGCAGCACGGCTGGTAGAGGAGGAGGGGTTTGCTGCCGCCTTCAACATGAACGGAGGCTGGCACCATGCCCATCGTAGCCGGGCTTCCGGTTTCTCCTATCTGAATGACGCGGTTATCGCAATTAACTGGCTGGTTTCCCGCGGGAGACGGGTACTCTATCTGGATATTGACGCCCATCACGGGGACGGCGTGCAGGAAGCGTATTACGACACCGATCAGGTGCTGACCATCTCACTCCACGAAAGCGGCATCTATTTTTATCCTGGTACCGGCTACGAAGATGAAATCGGTGAGGGGAGGGGCACTGGCTATTCGGTCAATGTACCTCTTCTGGCCCATACCGATGATGCCCTCTACCTGAAGGCGTTCGACGAAGTGGCCTATCCGCTTATTGCCGCCTTCAATCCGGATATCATCGTGACCCAGATCGGTGCGGATACCTTTCGCACCGATCCCCTTACCAACCTGGAAATAACCACCCACAGTTACAGCGGCATTCTTGCCAGGATCAAGCGGCTGAAAATCCCCTGGGTTGCCTTGGGAGGTGGTGGGTACGATCTTATGAATACCACCCGTGCCTGGACCATTGCCTGGGCGATCATGAACGGTGTTGAGCTTGAGCCGCTCCTGCCATCGTCGTTCATTGAACTGATCGAACCACTGGGGTACCAGAACCGCATACTTCTTGACGCAAAGCATTGGGCCCATGAACCGGAGCGGGATACTGCGCTGATCTCCCTGCAACAGAGCATCGCCCGGATAAAAAAGAGCATTTTCCCCGGTATTCTCGGAAACCATGGCCATCTTACCTGACAATAGCCAGCTGTTTGATGCCGAAGGGCGACCGCTCTCTTCCCTTCAGGCCATCAACCGGCTTGGGGAACCGGAGAAGGAATCGGTCTATTCCTGTCTGTTGCCGCTCCGTCTCCGGGGAATCCTCGGTTTGGCCGACGGTTCACTCTGTAATCCGGCAGGGGAAAAGCTTGTCACTGTCATCGCTCCCCGGGGGTTGCCGCTGGTGAGGATTGAGGCACGGCTGAAGCCGGAAGAGCCGGTGACCGTATTCTTTCTGGAGCTGTCGGACACCCAGTTCCACCAGATGGAGTTGAGCTTTTGCATCATACGGGATCCGGCCAGCCCCAGCTACGCCGTTGATGTGGATGAAAACGGCAGAAGTAACTGGTTTGCCTCCCACGGGCGCCATATTTCTGAAGAGTTGCGTGCCATGAACGCAGGGTTGTTTCCCAATCAGACACATCACGGCCTGCAGCTGTTTTCTGAGTTTTTCCCGCTGCTGGAGCGTTTTACCGATTCCCTCGGCATGCAGATGATCGTTGGAGAACCACTCTCCTACGACAATGCCATTCGGTATGAAAAATACGGATTTGACTATCTGCGGGGCAAACGGCTGATGAGGGAAATTGATCGTGAATTTCAGCCGGGGGGGAACTATTTTCGTCGATTGGACGGTTCGAGCCCGTTTCGGATGCCGGGCATGGAGCGCACGGTCTGTGGCCGGAGCTGGGCGATCCACGACGGGATTATGGATGAACCGTGGGATGAAGTGCAAATCTACCGTATGGTCGGCGTCCACGCCGGTATCAATACGTTTCCGGGAAGAGAGGAACAAAAACGATGAAACAGACAAACCCTGTGAGTCCAACCCTGCTGGAGGGTATCAGATATTTCACGCCGCCTGACGGGTACATTCTGAGTGGCCGGGATGGCAGAGTGGCCATCAGCTGGCAGGGAAACCCGCCAATCCCCTTGCTGGCGGAGGATTTTGCCGCAGCCGAAGGGACCGGAAACCCTGACTACGACATGGTGGGGCGGGGTATCTACCAGGCGTTGCGCCTGAACCCCGAGTGCGTGGGTGCTCTGGAATACGCCGTTGTGCTGAAAGATGCCTATCCCCATATCGTCTCCGAGCTGGGGGGGCAGATTATCATGCTGGAAGCCAAGGAGGTCGATACCCCCTATATTGACCGGAAGATAAACTTTCTCAAAATAATGGCACTGCTTGATCCGGACAACGCCGGCCTTCCGATGGAAATAGCCCGGGCTTTCGTAGACAAGGGTTCCCGGTTGTCCAGTCTCCATAGTGCCGTTTCAAGTTGGTATGCCGCAGAAAAACATCTTAAAACCTCCCTCGCCCTGAATCCGGGAGATCGGAACGCCCTCTATGAATATGGTGAGGTACACTACGTGTTGGGGCGCTACGAACAGGCCGCCGATGTCTGGAGCGAAATAATCGGAGCATTGGACATGGCCGAACGGGCCCGGATCGAGGCGAGGATTGCCGGAATACTGGCGGGAAAAACACCCATGGTACCCCCCCTTGATTATCTCACCGCCCTGTCGGTGGCGGTTGAGCAACACCATAACGGGTTCAATGATGATGCCGTGGAGATTATCAAGGATGTGCTGGCGGATGAGATTTTTTCCGCCCAATTTCCGATGAATGAAGTATACTATCTCCTCGGCACCTGCTATCAGGAGATGGGTATGATGACTGAATCGGCAGAAGCGTTCAAGAGGAGTTAACATGTTTGGGTTCAGTACGGCGGACTGGATTTTTTGCGGTTTTATTCTGCTGGTCATCTTTGGCTGTGTAGCCATCAGTGACATGAGATCCAGCAAAAAGTCATCGTAGAGACGCTCGTTAAGTGGAAGAAAGTGACGACAACAACGAATATGAACTTCGCAGGCAGCCGGGGCTTACTCTGCTCGGCGGTCTGTATCTGTTTTTCTTCCTGATTACCGTATCCGGTTTTGGTCAGCCCATACCGTTTTTTGGGTCAATTTATCAGGGAAGGGCGGCGGAAGCCCTTGTCTATCTGGACAGTCTTGTGTGTCTCTATCTCTTTTTGGGCTTGATCAAACGGCAAAGGGTCACCTGGTATCTGGTTCTCGGATATAACCTCTTCGAATTGTCAAACACCGGTGCCAATCTGATCGGCATCACCCCGACCGAGCTGGAAAAAGTACTCGGTAGCAGGATTGACCCTTCACGGCTTGTTTCCAGCAACATCAGTATGATGGTGGCGATTTTTGTCCTGACCATTTTTATTTTCCGGCAACGGAGTTCGTTTACCAACCGCTCGATATATCTG
Source organism: uncultured Geobacteraceae bacterium (assembly GCA_903901875.1). Classification (GTDB taxonomy): domain Bacteria; phylum Desulfobacterota; class Desulfuromonadia; order Geobacterales; family Pseudopelobacteraceae; genus JACRCG01. Next base: position 31,813 of record CAIUSO010000045.1, read on the forward strand.
TTCAAATAAACGGGGGGAATGTTTTTATTGTCCTCACGACTGAGAATGCGTTATAATGATGGGATATGGGAAGAATACTGTTAATTGATGACGATGCCGCTTTTACCCGCTTTCTCGCCGGGTATATCGCTGACAACTATCCGTTGTTGCAGGTTGAAATCTGCAATAACCCGGTGTCTGCTCTTCACTCCATTAAAACCGGCACCTTTGACCTGATGCTGGTGGATCTTGAGATGCCGGCCATGGATGGTCTGAAGCTGCTGCGCTTTGCTGTGGGGGCAGGGATGGATAAAAACCGGATTGTCCTTCTCTCGGGGAGGGATGCCGACTTTCTCCACAATGTCTGTCCCATGGGCACCTGTCTGGCCGTCCTGAACAAATATGAAGCGCGGCAAAAGAGTGTTCTCGATATGGTGTTCAGCTCACTCAGCGAGAAGGCGGCCGTTGCCTGACCCTCCGTCCGGCCGACTCCGGTGAAGGAAATCCCTTCAATCTGTACGGTGCCTTTAAAATTGAAGCCCGCTATGGCTTTAATACCACCACGGCCCAACTCTGGATCAGTGACTTTCTGAAGTCACAAACCATTGGCACCGCCTCCCCCCCACGACGACAATTCCTCCGCTCCCTCACCACAATCCCTTGACACCGGAGAACGCCATGATTACAGTTTGCCGGTAACCCATTTTCTCTTTTGTCAAGGTGGCAGCTCCCATGAACTATCTTCCCCGTATTTCATATGCCGTTGTATCATGTTGCATCGGTGCCGTGCTGCTTGGTGGCTGTAGCGGCAAGAATGAGACCGCCCCCTTTTTGGAATCCAGCCGTAAGGGAGGGGAGGCCGAGGCACCGGTCAAGGATGTGCCGTCCGATATCCTGGCTACCCAGAAGGCTTTTACCAACGTGTCGAAGAAGGTAACCCCCTGTGTCGTGAATATTTCCACCGTGAGCCGTAAAAAAGTTATCCAGCCCTTCTTTGAGGCCAACCCCTTTTTTGAAGATTTTTTTGGTGCACCCCAGGTGCGCCGTGACAAGAGTCTGGGTTCCGGTTTTTTGATCAGCAAAGATGGCTATATCGTCACCAACAACCATGTGGTTCGGGATGCCGAAAGCATTCAGGTCAAGCTTTCCAATGACAAAGTCTATGATGCCAGAATTGTGGGGGGGGATCAGAAGACCGACATTGCCGTTATCAAGATAAATGCCACCGACCTGCCGGTTGCGGTGCTGGGAGATTCTGACCGTCTTGAGGTGGGACAGTGGGCTATTGCCATCGGCAATCCCTTCGGCCTGGACCGCACCATGACCGTGGGGGTCATCTCTGCCACCGGACGCACCAACATGGGGATTGAAACCTATGAAAACTTTATCCAGACCGATGCTTCCATCAACCCAGGCAACTCGGGCGGTCCCCTGCTCAATGTGTATGGTGAGGTGATTGGCATCAACACCGCCATTGTGGCTGCCGGTCAGGGGATCGGTTTTGCTATTCCGGTCAACATGGCTAAACCGATTTTCTCCCAGTTGGTTAAGAAGGGGAGCGTGAGCCGGGGGTATCTGGGGGTGACGATTCAGCCGGTTACCGAAGAGCTGGCCCGCTCCTTCGGGTTGGGCCAGGCCAAAGGTGCTTTGGTTAATGATGTGATGAAAGGTGGCCCGGCCGACAAGGGAGGGGTACGCCAGGGGGATATCATTACGGCCCTGAACGGTAAAGAGGTCAAAGATCCTTCCCATCTTCAGCGAATGGTTGCCGAAACCGGGGTCGGCACTGCTGCTCACATAACGGTATTCCGGGAGGGCAGCTCCCTTACCCTTGCCATAGCTCTGTCCAGTGCCGATAACGCACCAAAACAGAAACAGGGGGGACGGAATGAGCGGCAGCATGGTGACAGTGACCTGTTGGGGCTGACCGTTGACAGCTCCGAGCAGGGGGGCGGGGTGGTTGTGGTCGATCTGGATCGGAACGGTGTCGGTGCAGAAGCGGGGATCCGCCGGGGCGATATCATCGTCTCCATCAATCGGAAGAGGATCGGCAATGCGGATGAATATTCACGACTGCTCGGGCAGGTTTCCCGGGGGGGGAACCTGACGATTCTAGCCCGCCGTGGCGATGCAAGCATCTACTTTGCATTGCGATTGAAATAGTGTTATGATGGCAAATCCTTAACGCCACGGGGTACGTGCCCAATGAACCTGGTAGAAAATCCGGATCAGGCAAAACGGCTTGCCAGGGCTATTGTCTCTGACGTTGCCATGTATAACCGGGACAAAGTCGAGTCCGGCATCAAGAATGACACTATTTTTGATCTGCTCGCCGATGAGCTGGAGGAGGGGCGTCAGCATTTCCTCTCCCGTGTTTCTGCGACTCTCGATCCCGAGCATATCTACCAGATTGCCGTGGTGGATGTTTTAATCAAACGCGCCGGAAAATTTGAATCACCCATCTGGTAACGGGGCAAAACCCCCACTGATTTCTGCAAGGCGTGCCTGCATGGTGCGCCTTTACTTTTTTGAGGTATCCCATGGAACAGCATTCGATAGTTTTTCCCCCTGAAAACGAGCCGACGCGGCTTGATCTGTTTCTCAGCCAGGCTCTGGATAATGAGTCACGGGCCGCGATCCAGCGGCTGATCGAAACCGGCTCCGTGCTGGTTGACGGTAAACAGGCCCGCCCATCCCTCAAGCTGAAGGGGGGGGAGCGGATTGATGTGGATATTCCTCCGCCGTTGCCGGCCACTCCCCAGGCGGAGGCGATTCCGCTGGAAGTGCTTTACGAGGATGGGGATCTGATCGTCATCAACAAGGCGGCCGGTATGGTGGTTCATCCGGGTGCCGGTAACGAGACCGGAACCCTTGTTAATGCACTGCTGGCCCATTGCCGGGATCTGGCCGGAATCGGCGGGGAGTTGCGTCCCGGTATTGTCCACCGCCTGGACAAGGGAACTTCGGGGGTGCTGGTGGCGGCAAAACATGACCGGGCCCACCAACTGCTGTCGGAGCAGTTCAGTGTCCACTCCGTGAAACGGATCTATCAGGCGTTGATCTACGGCTCGCCCGAGACCGATACCGGCAAGATCGAGGGAACCATCGGGCGCCATCCGACCGAACGGTTGCGGATGTCTGGAAAGGCAAAAAACGGCAAGCATGCGGTGACCAGATGGAAAGTGAAGGAACGTTTCGGCAGGGTATCGCTGGTGGAACTGCGGCTGGAAACCGGACGGACCCACCAGATTCGAGTCCATATGACCGAAGCGGGTTTTCCGCTTGTGGGTGACCCGCTCTATCCCGATGGGGGGCGGTGCAACAACATCCCCGATACCCAGCTACGGGCCATGATCAACCGGTTGGGACGTCAGGCACTCCACGCCCGGTGTCTCGGCTTTCTCCATCCTGCAACCGGTGAATATGTGGAATTTACGACCGAACCACCGGCCGATTTTCAGGAGTTACTGGACTATCTGCGGGGAAAATGAGCTCCTTACCCTCCGATTCTCCGTTGACAGAGCAGGCGGGGGGTGGTAACTCCCCGTGACTGGATCAGCACCCGAAAGGTTCCCCCCATGCCGGCTTCGGGCATGATCAGCTTCTTGAGGGTCAGCCGCAGCCGCAGTTTCTCCTCATCGCTCCGGTCGGAACGCTCGATCTCTTCGATCTCTTCGATAAGCCCGGCAGAAAGAAGAAAACGGTACTGTTCACCGAACCAGTCGGTGTGCAGCCCCTGTTCTTCTCCGCAAAGTTTGAGTGTAGAGAAGTCCACATGGGATGTGATGTCCTGAAAACCAAGACGCAGGTAGGGATTCTCCTCCACCTGATGGCGATAATAACAGAGCAGGGTGCCCAGCTTCCGACGGGATGTATAGAGCTCTTCTGCCTCGTAGCCATAGTCAACGGTCAGGATAAAGCCACGGGTGAGTGCCTTGGCTGCTGTCGCCAGCCATCCCGCCCCGTTGAGGTTGATTTCGGCTTGCTGGGCCGGATGGAGCCGGACCCCCACCCTCTGTAAATAGGCCTCAAGCTCCGGTGTTGACGTCTCTCCCATCTGATCAACCAGCTCTTCTCCCTGAAAGCCCACGTAGATTTCCCGGAGCCCATCCGAAGTCATGACGACCCGATGCACCGGCAGGGCATCAATCAGCTCATTGGAGTAGAGGCAGCCGGAAAAGCTGAAGTTGCCGGAGGAAAGCTCGTGTGGGGTAAGCCAGGTTGTCCGCTCCAGATGTGCTGCCAGCAGATCCCGCTGGGCCGTCTCAAGGGACGGTTCCTGTTCAACCAGCACCAGCGTAACTCCACGGTACATCTCCGGTTCCCGCTCCGCCAGATATTCCATGATATCACAGGCCAGGCGGCCATGGCCGGCACCGCACTCCACCAGGGTAAATGCCCCTGGGCATTCCATGGTCCGCCACATCTGGGCTATCTCACGTGCCAGCACCCGCCCGAAAGCGGCATGCACGGTGATGCTGGTGTAGAAATCTCCTTCGGCACCAACTTTGCGCCCCGGTGAGGTGTAGTAGCCAAGCCCCGGTTCATAGAGACAGGCTGTCATAAACTCGGCAAAGGTAAGGGGCCCCTTTTCGGCAATGCGGGCGACGATGATGTCAAAAAGCGCGTTTTTTTCGGTTATATCAGTCATAGTAGGTGTATTATCCTTTTTACGATATACCCTGTAATAGCACGTAATCGTGATGCGTATCAATATGCAGTTGAAACCCGCAGCGTCCGGACCGGTATTTATTCAAGACACCAGTTCCATTCGCCCCGTAGCCGGATAATGGAAGGTAATCTCCCCGCCGGGGGATATTTTGAGCCAGTTGCCCTTTCTGCATGGTTACCCCTTGCCGAATCTGTATTTATCGTTACAATGTATGTTAATTAGTAAAAGGATAACAGCGGGGAGTATGGTAGCAGCTTGAATCATTTTGATAACTCATTTGTGACATATGGGGTCATGATCCATACGTGGCTTAATCAGCCGGGATATCTGTCTCTGCTCTTTTTGAGCTTTCTCGCCTCTACGTTGCTTCCCCTTGGGTCGGAATGGTTGCTGGTCCTGATGTTGACCAGCGGGTATGAACCGGTGTCAACGGTATTGATTGCCACGTTGGGGAATTATCTCGGAGGGCTTTCCACCTATCTGGTCGGCCTGTGGGGTGGGGGGTGGCTGATTGAAAAAGTGCTGCGCATCTCGCCCGCACAGCAGGTGCGAGCCCGTGAGTGGTACGGGCGTTATGGGGCCGCCTCGTTGTTTTTTTCCTGGCTGCCGATTGTCGGAGATCCGCTCTGTCTGGTGGGGGGGATGCTCCGAGTGAATTTTGTCCTGTTTACACTGCTGGTGGCATCGGGTAAGTTTGCCCGCTACGCAGTGATGGCCTGGTTAACCCGTGGGACAATCGGGTGACTCCACCGCTTCCGGAGGTGATTAATCCATGGATGAGCTGTGTCAAGAAGATGAGAATCAAAACATCCAGCACCGTTATCAGGGGTACGACCGGATCATGGGGAACATCTCCTGGCTGCTGATCGTACTGGTGGTGCTTGACATACAAATCAAACCGGTCGAAGGGCCAAATGCTGCATTTCTGGCCGGCTTTTCGGTCCTTCTTTTCTTCTATAATCTCAACGCCCGCTATGGATTTCTCTCTCGCAGATACGGAATCGTCAAGATATTTACGGATCTGATGGTCTTTCTTGCCTTCATTGTGGCGGTCTGCTGGTATACCGGGAAAATCTCCAGCCCCTTTATTTCACTGATCTATCTGGTGCTGATGGCCACCGCACTGACCCAGGGGCGCCGGGTGACCTACTTCATGGCCGTTCTGGCGGTTTCATCTTATATCCTGCTTGCCTCGGCCGACTCCCGTGAAATGGGGTATTACCTGACCCATCTCATCGAGCTGTTTCCGTTTCTGCTGATTGCCCATATGGGTGCCCTGTTGGCCGGTGAGAATGAGGTGGCACGTCGGGAAGTGGAGCGCCTCTCCCTGACCGATGAGCTGACCGGTATCAACAATATGCGTAATTTTTTTCTGATGGCCGATAATCAGGAGAAGCTTGCCCGACGCTTCAATCGCCCCTTTTCCATCTGCATGCTTGACGCCGACAACCTGAAAAAAGTCAATGACCGCTATGGACATTTCGCCGGGACCCGGCTGATACAGCAGGTTGCCGAAATGATTACTGCCAATGTCCGTGGTTCGGATATTGCGGCCCGCTACGGGGGGGATGAATTTGTCATTCTGTTCTCGGAAACCAGTAAGGTGGATGCCATCACGGCGGTCGAGCGTATTGTTGGCGGAATGGCCGCCAAGCCCTTTGATTTTGAAGGGGCGGATATCTTGACCACCCTATCGGCCGGTTTGGCCGGCTTTCCTGAGGATGGGGGGGATGTACGGAATGTTATGGCACATGCCGATGAGGCGATGTACGTGAGCAAACGGAGCGGCAAAAACCGTCTGACACTGTTTAGTGAATCCATGTATGTCGACACATTTGGCAAGCATGACGGGGTGCAGCAATGAGTGACGTGGTAAGTACGTGGCTGTGCCGGGTCTGTTTTTCTCTGCTGGTTATTGCCGTCGGAGGGGCGTTTGCCCGTGGGGAAGTCGTGCAGAATCAGGTAACGGGTATCGGTATAACCGAACATCTCGGTGACAAGATTCCGCTGGATACCACGTTTCGCGACGAAAGCGGCAGAGAGGTGCGGCTTGCCGAGTTGGTGAAAGGACCCACAATTATTCTGCCGGTCTATTTCAACTGTACCAATGTCTGCTACAACCTGCAGTGGGGATTGTCACGAATTGTTACCAAAATAAAACGGACGCCGGGGGTGGATTACCGGATCATCTCCCTCAGTTTTGACGAGCATGATACCCCTCCGTTGGCAGCCAAATTCAAGCGGGTTTACCTGAGTGCCATGGGTACGGATTTTCCTCAAGACGGCTGGCGTTTTCTTACCGGTGACCTGGCCTCCATCCGGCGGGTCACCAATGGAGCCGGTTTTGGATTTGAACGGAAGGGGCGTGATTATCTCCATCCCTCCGGTTGTTTCATCGTTGCCCGCGATGGTACCATTGTCCGGTATCTGTACGGCACCACGTTTCTGGCCAAAGACCTGACGCTGGCACTGATAGAGGCCCGTGACGGCACCTCGGGAGCCACCATACGAAAAATTGTTGATTACTGTTTTGTGTTTGATCCGGAGCAAAAAACATATGCTTTTAATTTGTTACGTATAAGTGCTACAGTGGTCATCATCTGTACCGGGACATTTCTGCTGTACCTGATCAGAAGCGGCAAGCGGCGGCGAACAAAAACCTGACACACCGTATTGATCTCCCTGCGGTGCGGGTATTTTTGGAGGTTAGATGTCGGATATGCAGCAAGCAGCAACCAGTTTCTGGAACGACACCGGTAAAACCGGCCTGACGTCCTGGATTTTCTCTACCGATCACAAACGGATCGGTCTTCTTTACTTCTATACAACCATCGGCTTTTTCCTGGTCGGCGTCGTGCTTGGGTTGTTGCTCCGTATCGAGCTGATGGCACCGGGGCGGACAATTATGGGGCCACAGACCTACAATGCCCTCTTTACTGTCCATGGGGTGGTGATGATCTTCCTCTTCATCATCCCCGGCATACCGGGGGCCTTTGGCAACATGGTGATGCCGATTCAGATCGGTGCCCGGGATGTCTCTTTTCCCCGGCTCAATCTCCTCTCCTGGTGGCTCTATATCATCGGTGCCGTTATCATTCTCACCTCCCTCTTCAGTGGCGGAGGGGCACCAGACACCGGCTGGACCTTTTACGTCCCCTTCAGTTCACGAACCGGTACCAACGTTTCCCTGGCGGTCTTCGGGGTGTTCATCGTCGGCTTTTCCTCGATCCTGACCGGAGTTAACTTCGTCACCACCATCCACCGGCTGCGGGCCGAAGGGATGACCTGGTTCCGGTTGCCGCTCTTTACCTGGTCCCTCTATGCAACCGCCTGGGTGCAAATTCTGGCCACGCCGATTCTGGCAATTACCCTGGTGCTGGTCATGGCGGAGCGGGTGCTTGGCACCGGACTGTTTGATCCCACCCGGGGGGGTGACCCGGTCATGTATCAGCACCTCTTCTGGATTTACTCCCATCCGGCGGTCTACATCATGATCCTGCCTGCCATGGGGATCGTCTCCGACATCATTCCGGTATTTTCCCGCAAGCCGATCTTCGGCTATAAAATGATAGCTTTTTCCAGCCTTGCCATCGCCGCCGCCGGTTCCCTGGTGTGGGGACACCACATGTTCACCAGCGGCATGAGTGACACGGCGGTGGTGGTGTTTTCCTTCCTGACCTTCATTGTGGCCATACCGTCGGCCATCAAGGTATTTAACTGGATTTCCACCCTCTATAAAGGTTCAATCTCTCTGGAAGCACCGATGCTGTTTGCTCTCTCCTTCATCCTGCTCTTCTCCATCGGCGGTTTGAGCGGACTGATTCTCGGCGCAGCCGCCACCGATGTTCATGTTCATGACACCCACTTTGTGGTGGGACATTTCCACTACGTCATGTTTGGCGGCACCGGCTTTGCCATCTTTGCTGCCATGCATTACTGGCTCCCCAAATTTTACGGCCGACGGTACCGTGAAAAACCGGCCATCATCGCCTGGGGCCTGATGTTCACCGGTTTTAACGTTCTCTATTTTACCATGCAGGTGCTGGGAATGAGGGGGATGCCACGCCGTTACTATGACTATCTGCCGGAATTTGGCCCCCTCAATCTGGTGGCCACCGTCGGCAGCTGGATTCTGGCCGCCGGTTTGATCCTGATGCTGGTTAATCTGTTTCGCGGTCTGTTCTGGGGGGAGCCGTTTGTCGGCAACCCGTGGGGGGGAGCCACCCTGGAGTGGAGCGTTGCCACACCGCCACCAACCGAAAATTTTGAAGGGGAGCCGGTGGCTACCCATGGACCATATGACTTCAGCGGAGTGAAAAAATGAGCGGCCACGAACACAGAGATGATTACGGTGCCAAGCTGGGCATGTGGTTGTTTCTCTTTACCGAGTTACTGCTGTTCGGTGGGTTGTTTCTCCTCTACGCCGTGTACCTGAAGCGGTATCCCCATGAATTTGCCACCGGAGGGAAACAGCTTAACTGGGTGTTGGGATCGGTCAATACCGTGATTCTGCTCACCAGCAGTCTGGCCGCTGCCATGGCGGTTACAGCCATACAACGGGGAGAGGCACGGCGGACCGTGGCATTGCTGGGGGGAACAATCCTCTGCGCCGCCGGGTTCATGGCCATCAAATACGTTGAGTGGAGCAGCAAATTCGGACACGGCATCTACCCCGGTTCTGAACATCTGAAAGCCGGTCCGCCGGGGGAATCGGTATTCTTCAGTCTGTACTTCCTTTCTACCGGCATCCATGGGCTCCATGTGGTGATCGGTGCTATTCTCCTGGGATGGATCGCATTCAAGGTCAGGGGGGGGGAGCTGCATGCAGGGAATAATATACTGCTTGAAAACGGTGCCCTCTACTGGCATCTGGTCGATCTGATCTGGATATTTATTTTCCCGCTGTATTACCTGATTCTGTAACCGATGGAGAACGACACCATGGATCAACATCAACCCCATATAGTCAGTTATACCAGACTGATCGGCATCTGGCTGGCGTTACTGGTCCTGACCGCCCTGACCGTGGCCATAACCCGTGTGGAACTTGGCGGCTACAAGGTGGTCGGTGCCCTGGCCGTGGCCTGTGCAAAAGCGGGTCTGGTCATTGCCGTTTTCATGCATATGAAATACGAAGGAGTGCTCCTGCGCTGGTTATTGTTTCTCGCCTTCGTCACCCTTGCTGTTTTCATCGGCTTTACCTTCTTCGACGTGCTGTACCGTTAAGGGGATACTGTGAACCAATTGCCACTCATATCAACGTCTGATGCCATTAATCCCCTTTTCCTGTTTATCTACGGAGCCTGTCTGGTACTGCTGCTGGGCATAACCATCACCATGATTTATTTCGTGGTGCGCTATCACCGGAGCCGAGCCCCGGAGCCGACCTCCCAGGTAGACGGCAACCTCATGCTGGAGATAATCTGGATCGTACTTCCCAGTATTCTGGTGCTGGCCATGTTCTGGTACGGCTGGAAGGAGTACCTGGTCCTGCGGACCGTGCCTCCCAATGCCCTTTCCGTGACCGCGACGGCACAGATGTGGTCATGGAATTTCAGCTACAGCGACGGGAAAACGAGCAACAAGCTCTATGTACCGGTCGGAAGGGCGGTGCGGGTGGAACTGGTTTCCAAGGATGTCATCCATGGCTTCTTCCTGCCGGCATTCCGGGTCAAGCGAGACATCGTACCGGGAATGAGCAACTACGTCTGGTTTGTGGCCAATAAACCGGGAAGTTACGATGTCTTCTGTTCCCAATACTGCGGTACCCAGCATTCGGCCATGATCACAACGGTAGAAGCGTTGCCGGAAGATCAGTTTGCCACCTGGTTGGCCAGGAAGGAAGCTCCCGGTGCCGCCGGTAAAATAGATGGCAAGGCCCTGGCCGAAGAAAAAGGGTGCCTCGGGTGCCATTCCCTCGACGGTACTCCGGGTGTTGGCCCCAGTTTTAAGGGGATCATGGGGCGGAGTGAAGTGGTCGTCACCAAAGGTACCGAACGTACCATGACCGTCGATGAAGCCTACCTGCGCCGCTCAATTACGGAGCCGGGGGCAGATGTGGTTAAAGGATTCCAGCCCATCATGCCTGAGTTTGGCGATCTCAAAAAAGAGGAACTTGATGCGCTGGTGGAATTCGTCACATCGGTAAAATAGGTGTGTTCTCCCGTTTAAGCAGACTTTTTCGTCCCCGCCTGGCTCTGCTGAACGGGGTAACGGCCCTGGGGGGATACTGTATGCACCCCTCGTCGCCGCTTCAGCTGATGACATTCCTTGTCCTGTTATGCGGGGTCACGCTGGTTGCCATGGGGGCCTCTGGCTTCAATCAACTCATGGAACGGGACATTGATGCCCTGATGATTCGCACCATGCAGCGCCCCCTTCCCCGGGGGGAAATGTCGCTCCAGGCCGTGGCCTTTCTGGCTCTCTGCGCCACCGGTGCCGGACTTGCTCTGCTTTCTGTCCCTTGCCAGATCCTCCCCCCGTTTTTCGCGCTGCTATCCCTGCTCTGGTACCTGATAATCTACACGCCACTCAAGCGCAAGACCAACCTTGCCCTGTTGCTGGGCGCGCTCTGTGGAGTCTTTGCGCCTTTAATCGGCTGGACCATGGCCGGAGGTGCCATGGCAGATCACCGGATTGTGATCTTTTCCGGCCTGCTCTTCATCTGGCAGATCCCCCACTTCTGGCTTTTGCAGGAACGGCACCAGAAAGATTATCGCCGGGCCGGTATTCGGCTGGTGGAGTTTCACACGGCGGCTATCAGCCGGTCGTCCCTGTTCCGTATCTGGCTGGCGGCATTGGGAGCTGCAACCCTGATGCTCCCGGTCCTGGGGTGCATCGTAAATAGCCCTCTCTCCTGGTTTATGCTGGTGCTATTGATGCTCTCTACCGTGGCATGTCTTCGTTCGGAGCGGTTACTGTTCCCCGCGTTCAGCCTCTTTCCGCTGTCCCTGACCGCCATAGTGGTTCTGTTCAGGATAGTCCAGGGGTACGTGTGATACAGCCCCGTTTAACCGCGTTCTCCGCCTCCAATTAATCCCCCAGTCGCTCATAGTACCCCTTACACTATTTTAAGTCGTCAATCACTGGCAGCTAATGAGCGCATACTATAGTACTTATAGCTATTTCATTAATATAAAATATGTACACTTATGTGGTTGGTTCTGATAGTAAGTTATCGATAAGATGCAATCATTACTCGGTTATTTTATTCTTAATGTGAATATTTCAAAAAAAGTAATAACGATTACAGGGGGCCGTATGAAGAAAACTGCGTTAATGCTCGGAAGTGTAATTGTGATGGGGAGTCTCGCCGGATGTGTACAAAAAACGGCACAGTGTATTCAGGTTCTCGGTAGTGGTCGTTGGACAATGCGTTGATTAATCGTACAAATATTTGCGGGGGCGTGGTGTGTTATCAAATATATCCTGGTCTGCTTTTGGTGATTTTTTAGGCTTATTAGTGCTCATAATTGTATCAGGTGGTTTTGGTGGTTATGTTGCTGCTGTGTTTGAGAACCTGATTGCTTCGCAAAAGGATAAAGGAAATGATGGGGTTGTCATTACAACGAAATCTGAACACGTGCATGCGTGTAATAAGTGCAATAGTTGGTATTTTGTATGCAGAGTACTGATTGGCATTGCAGGTGCGTTTGGTGTAGTGCTAATTGGGGGGTGGCTAACCAAGGTAAAGCTTGATCTGACAGTTGATAATGCAATAAGCTTGGTTGGGCTTTGCGTTATTGCTGGAAGTATTAGCTATGAGCTACTTCCCGTAATTGGCAATAAACTCCGAAAACAGATGGAAGCTCTCGAAAACACACAAACAGGTCAAGCAGTCCAAATCGAAAATTTAAAAAAACAAGGGATTGAAATAGAGACCGAGTGGATGAAAAAAATGCGTGAAATAGATGAACAAAGGAAAAAATATACCGATGCAATCACTCTTTCTGAAATAATCCTGGAGAACTCTGAACATCAGCAGTCACTATCGGATGCATATTCAGCAATATCAAAGATGGAGATGTTTCGTGAAAGTTCAAAGTACCAACGAGTATATAATATCTATCTGGGTCGGTTGTACAGGAGAGTTGGCAATTGGGATAGTGCAATAAAGGTGTTAAGAGAGTACATTGAGAACCTTGATAACAACTCATTGTCGGCGACCAACGGTTCGGCGACCAACGGTGAGGAAACAAAGGGCATAGATAAGGCAGCTGCGCTTTATAATATTTCCTGCTATCATATCCTGAAAGCTGCCATTGACATACATTCAGAAGAGGAGGTTAATCGGTTGTTCGAAGAAGCACTTAATGAGTTTAAATTTTCTCTGAAACTTGATCCGTCAAGTTGGGAATGCGCTGAGAGAGAAGATGAACGTGATTTTGATGCAGTGAAACATCACCCAAAATGGTCGAAAGTATATAACTCTCTGATTCAAGACACTAAGGAAATATGCAAAAAACAGTTGACAATAAAGCTGGACACACCATATAGTCCGATACTGATCTAGCGGTTGCATTTGCTGAAAAGCATAACTCCACTAACAAAAGCACTGGAGACGTTCATGGAAAAAAAAGGTTGAGTATAAAATTATAGAAATAAAATAGGGGGACTCACTGTTTTGAGTCCCCCATTACACTTTAAGCTATTTTTGTGCTAATCGTATATTCCGGCCGCCTGACATGTTTTATGATTTGAATTCTCATTTATTCACGCATCTTTCTCGTCGATCTTGACAGCGTAAATTATAAGTTGATCGTCGACCCTTTCGCAGATTACCCGCAAATTCCTGACACGAAACCTCTCATATGTCAAACCAGTTTGAGCAATTCTGTGATCTGCTCAAAAACTGCATCTACGTTCCGCTGCGTCGGATGTAAAACCTGCGAAAAAAGACAGAATGGCAACCATTTCACTTTTCTTTAACTTTTCGAAGCTCATGTCATAATATATTGAAATCCGATTTACGGCATAGTATATTACTTTGTATTACTCTTGGAGGATTATATGAGACGAAATGCAAGTGTAACGCTCGGAACTCATTACGATGATTTTATTGATTCACAAATTAAAAGCGGTGGATTCTGTTCTCGTAGCGAGGTTGTGAGAGCCGGACTTGGCTTGCTGGAAATTCGTCAGTCTAAAATCACGGCGTTAAAACTCGCTATAGACGCCGGGCTTAATAGTGAATCTGTCGAATGCTCGTATGAAGACTTTATGTTTCAACTAGAAAGCGAAGATGGCTTAATTGCATGAAATATGTGATCAAAGGTGCCGCGTTAGCCGATTTAAAGGACATCGCAAGATATACGAGAACGAGTTGGGGAAGAGACCAAGAATACATTTATATTAAAAGCATCTTTGATTACTTTGATAAAATTGCTTCTCGCGAGACTTTTAACGTTGATTATTCACACATAAAGGAAGGGTGCTTTAAATGCAAGATCAATCACCATGTCGTAATATTCCAGATACTTGCAGACGGTCGGCCTGAAATTATCCGTATTTTGCATGAAGAAATGGATATTCCACTACAACTGATAAAGTCGACATAGTTACATCTCTACACAAGGATGGCAAAAGCCACCGGCATCTCCGCCGGTGGCTTCTCTCTTTAAAACTCCACCAGGTAGTTGACCCGCCCTACCCTCTCTCTTACAGACCTTTCATATCCTTGCCAGGACTGAACTTCCCCCGATCGACTTGCAGCGATGTCGATTTCTGCCCCAGTTTTCGGATTGCGACCCTTGAAAACCTCGGGTTGAGTTGAGAACAGCTTTTGTCTGCCATTGCCAAAAAAACACGGAGGCTGTCGCTGATTTAAAAGTTTTCATGGGGATAGCAACATCTGAAATTTGTTGATTTAGTCTAACGAATACATTAGATTCACTCACATGATGTTAATAAAAGGAGGGGTTATGCGTAAACTTTTAAGAATTGGTGCTCTGATCGGATTGTTGGCTGTTGCGTCGGGTTGTTCATTGAAAAGATCTCCTGTGTTGAATACCGTTGACTTGAGCAAAATAGACTTCAGTAACTCTGCATCAATGAAAGAAGGGTCGGCGTGTGCTACCTATATTCTTGGTGTCCTCGGGCCGATTGGGGATCCTTCCGTATTTCGCGCCATTCAAAACTCAAAAATCAAGAGTGTAAAAGCGGTTGATTACCAGAGTGGGTGGTATCTGCTGTTTACGCAGGACTGCGTTGTCGTATACGGAGAGTAGTCCGGCACTCCGATCTGTTTGTGGGTAAAGGGCGCTTGTTGATCGAAGCGCCTTTTTTAGTTCGTATCTCAATCTCTGCCTGACAAAAGTCCGCTTTCATTCATGACTGATACCCTTCGCCGTACAAAAATAATCCAGTTTCCCTTTAATGTGGTAAGCTGAATCCGCTTTACATTCTGCTTGAGTTGACAAGGAGCATGACATGAACATTTTTATCAGCGGCGGCAGCGGTTTTGTCGGTTCCCGTCTCTGTCGTCTCCTTACGGAGCGGGGACATACACTCAGGCTCCTGGTACACCGACGTCAGGGGGAAGGGGGTGGGGGGAACATTGAGTGCGTTACGGGAGATGTGGCGGATCGGGAGAGTGTTGAGTCAGCCATGGTTGGCTGTGATGCGGTGATCAACCTGGTTGGCATCATCAGGGAATTCCCCGGCAGGGGGGTGACGTTTGACACGCTCCATCGCCGAGCCACGGAGAATCTGGTCGGTGCGGCCGTGACGTGCGGAATCGACCGCTATCTCCAGATGTCCGCTCTCGGTACCCGGCCCGATGCCGTGTCCCGGTACCATCGTACCAAATGGCAGGCCGAACAGGTGGTGCGGAACAGTACCCTTGGGTGGACCATATTTCGCCCCTCCCTGATCTTCGGGCCGGGGGACGGGTTTATCAATATGCTGGCGGCCCAACTCCGTGTGACACCGGCCATGCCGGTCATCGGGAGCGGAACCTATCGCCTGCAGCCAGTTCATGTGGATGACGTGGCCCGTTGTTTCGCCCTCTCTCTGGAAATGCCGGAAACGGTCCGGCAGACCTATGAACTGTGTGGAGCCGTGCGGCTCAGTTATGAGGAACTTCTCGATGTAATTTCTGCGGCCCTGGGACGCACCGCCACCCGTAAACCCCATATTCCCCTGGGATTGATGAAAATGGTGATTCCCTTCATGCAGAAAATACCGCAGTTTCCGATTACCATGGACCAGTTGCAGATGCTTCTGGAAGAGAGTATCGGCAGCAGTGACTGGCAGCAGCTGTTCGGCTTTACGGCCCGGGATCTGGTGAGTGGAATCAGGGAGTATGTGGGGAAAGCGGCGTAGGTCAGGATCGCTATTTTGCCTATACCGTCACAATAGCCTCAAGCTTTTGCGCTGGAATCCGAAATGGTTACTATGCTCTTATTCTGGATTCAACGGGGGAATTATACTCTGAGAACAGGTTCATCACCGGGCAGAATGTCCACTTAAAGGAGAGTAAACTATGGTTAAAGCGGTTCTTGTGCGCAATGTTGCGGAGAAGTTGGCAGTTACCCAGAAGCAGGCTGAGGCAGCAATTGATGCGGTGTTTTCTGAAATCGGGGAGGCGATCAAGGTTGGTGACAAAATCACCATTCCCGGTTTTGGAACATTCTCCGTTGCCGAGCGGGCAGCACGCAAGGGGCGGAATCCCCAGACCGGAGTAGAGATAGATATTCCTGCAAGTCGGTCAGGAAAATTTACCCCCGGCAAGTCCCTGAAGGGGCTTTAACTCGGTCGAATTTTACGATGTAGACGCAAAAAGGCTCCCCCGCAGGGAGTCTTTTTGCGTTGGTGCCATGAACGTGCCGGTCACGAAAACTTGACAGATGCTTATTAATCGGGTATAAGATCACCATGGACAGCCCATTATTCAATAAGATAGCAGCAGGAGTTGCGCTGATAGGGGGGCTGATGGCACCGTCACTGCTCTATGCCGGCGACCCTACTCCCCGTGACCTTACCCTGATACGGGAACTTTCCGACCCTGCTCAATCCACACTGGAAGAGCTGGTTCTGAGGAGCAGTTCCCTGGAGATGGTGGAGGGATTTGCCTCCTATTATGCCGGCCGGTTTGAAGGAAAACGTACCACCTCCGGTCACCGATATAATCCGGAAAAAATGACTGCCGCCCATGAAAGCCTCCCCATCGGCACGGTAGTGCGGGTGGTTAACGCGATCAGCAAGCAGGAAGTACACGTTACCATCACCGACCGGTGCGCCTCAAAATCATTTCATTTCATCGACCTTTCCCGTGCCGCAGCCAAAAAAATCGGGCTGTGGGGTAAAGGGAGAATCAAAGTTGTTATTATTCCTCTCCTCGAAGAACGCCTCAAAGAGCCGGTCTGATTTCCGGCAGTCCCCGAGCTGTTCCCCCTTCCCCTGTTTTTTCTCGACGGTAATCCCTCCAATGGCACGGCTCATGCTAGACATCAGGTACGGAGGTAATCAACCATGGGTAAATCTATATTAATTTGCGATGATGAACCGCTCATCAGGACCAGCCTGAAAAGTATGCTGGTTGATCTTGGCTTTGATGAAATACTGGAATGTGGTGACGGAGCAAAGGCGGTAGAGCTGGCACTGGGTTGCTTTCCCGATATGGCCATACTCGATGTTGCCATGCCCGGTATGGATGGTATTACGGCGGCCGGAGAGATCAAAAAAAAGCTGAAGATCCCGATTATGTTACTGACCAGTGCCTGTGATGGGGCGACAGTAAAACGGGCATCGGCATGCGGGATTGCCGCTTTTTTAACCAAACCGCTCCGTCAGCAGGATTTGCTTCCAGCCATAGAGATTGCTCTGCATCATGTTGAAGAGGTGGAAGATCTTAAGGAAAAGATCGATGATCTGCGTGAATTGATCGAAAACCGGAAAATTATTGAAAAGGCCAAGGGGGTTTTGATGGAAAAAAATCGCTCCAGTGAGGCCGATGCCTACCGCCTTATGCAGAAAACGGCAATGGATAAGCGGAAGACGTTGCTACAGGTGGCGACTAAAATTCTCAGCGAAGTCTGAACGAGCGGATTACCCGAGGAGGAATTCAAAATCTTCACGGGTGAGCCCCGCTCCGCCACCACCGGCACCATCGTCAAGAATCGCCTTATATATCTGCAGTTTCCGGGCCTTTAACGCCATCATTTTTTCTTCGATGGTATGGCGCATGATGAGGCGCGTGATGGTGACCTGCTCGGTCTGGCCGATACGGTGGGCACGGTCAGATGCCTGGTTTTCAACGGCCGGATTCCACCAGGGATCCATATGGTAGACGTAGGTGGCCCGGGTAAGGTTGAGCCCCTTTCCCCCCGCCTTAAGACTTATCAGAAAAACCATGGGCTCGGTCGAGTCCTGAAATGCCTGGACCAGCTTTTTCCGCTGCACGACCGGTGTGGACCCATCGAGACGGAGACAGGAAAAACCGAGCTGCTTCAATCCCCCCTCAATCAGATCAAGATAGCTGGTGAACTGGGAAAATACCAGTGAGCTATGCCCCTCATCCCGTAGTTCTGCCAGCTGTTCGGCCAGAAATTCCAGCTTGGGCGACCCATCGCTTGCCCCCGGTGAGGCCAGTGCCGGGGCGAGGCAGATCTGCCGCAGCCTGAGAATCGCGGTGAGTGCGATTATGCGGGCCTGGGCCGGGGCATGACTGGCGTAAGCTGCCTGAACCTGTCCCTTTACCTCTTCCACGGTTCGCTGATAGAATGTGCGTTGTTTTGTGGTCAGCTCAAGGGGGATATCGATCTCGATCTTCGGCGGCAGTTCATCGGCGATCAGCTGTTTTGTTCGGCGCAGCACAAAGGGGCGGGTCCGCCCGATCAGGCGTGCCGTACCGGTCGCCCCTTCCCGGTTGATGGTGCGGTTGAACTCTTCGCGGCTGCCCAGCAGTCCGGGCAAGCAGAGATCCATGATGGCAAAGTATTCTCCCAGATGGTTTTCCACCGGAGTGCCGGTCAGGGCCAGGGTGAATGCCCCCCGCAGCTTGCGGACGGCATTTGAGGTGGCCGCCTGAAGGTTTTTGACCACCTGGGTTTCGTCAAAAATCAGTACGTTGAAGTTCTGCCCGGCCAGAATGTCGCTGTCCCGCTGGACAATGCCATAACTGGTGATGACGATGTCATGATGTTCAAAATCAGACGTACTGCGTGACGTGCCGCTGTAGATCATGACCCGGGCGGTCGGCAGAAATCGGGCAAGTTCGGACTCCCAGTTGAACAGAAGAGACGGGGGGGCAACCACCAGGTGGGGGGCACCGGGAACAGCGGTCGAGGTCAGTTCACCCGAGAGGATTCCGGCAAGCAGGGTTATCCCCTGCACCGTTTTGCCCAACCCCATATCGTCGGCAAGGCACGCTCCGAAGCGGTGCTCATACATGAAGGCCAGCCAGTGCCAGGCATCAATCTGGTAGTGGCGCAGTGTGGCCGTGAGGATGCCGGGCACCGGTCTCCCCTTGATTGATGAAAAATTGAGCAGGTTTTCCAGGATCTGGGCATCCCCTTCGGAGAGTATGACCTGAACTCCATGGTTGCGGAGTTGCAGCCAGTCAAGTATCTGAAGTCGTGGTACCCGTACCAGCTCTTTTTCTCCCTTTTTCTTTCGCTTGCCGTGTGATGAGATGGCACCGGCAAACATGGCCAGCACCTGGACGTTGACGTCGTCCAGCAGCATCAATTTCCCCCCACGTCGCAGGATACCGCTGCCGTCCATGAGGCTGCGCAACTCTTCTTCAGTAAGAATCTCACCATTACAGCGAATCTCCGGTCTGAGTTCAAACCAGTCAAGGGTGCTTCGGGTGGCATCCAGGGAAAACTCCCACGATGCCATGGCCAGCGGTTCATGGCCAATGCGGAGTGAAAACGCATGGAGCTGCAAGCGGGTCGTCAGTTGGGGCAGTTCCTTCAGCAGTTTGTCGGTCGCCACCTCCAGTCGCAGGGGATGGGCACCACCGACAAACGCTTCCAGGCCAAAGGTGTCATAGAGTATCTTAAGCAGGCGGGCCTGTTCACGGTATTCGTCCCGGAGAAACCGCCAGCCGTCCGGTGTGCCCTGTGCCACAATGGAGGATTGGTGCCACAGATCGGGCAGTTGGGTAAGAAGCTGCTTGGCCTCCCGCTTGATGGTCCGTTTCAAAAAGTCGGGGGAGGAGGTTACGGAACGGATAATGGCATTGCGCCCCGTTGTCCTGGGCTCATCCAGCAGGGCAAATGCGGCATCCAGTACGGCCCGCAGCCGTTTTTTAGTTCTCATTTGGGCCGATAGGTGGGCCCGCCTCTGGGGATCAAGGAGCCAGAAGGGGTGCGCTGAGAGGTGAACCACCTCATGGTCATAGACGCTGACCGGTTCCAGTACGGTGACGGTATCATTGAGGCCGTGGGGGATATCGACCAGGTATGACTGCCTCAGTGGAACCAGGTCATCGGGCTCCCCTGCCGGGGTCAGGAAATAGTGGGTAGGGGGGTGCTGTTCAAAAGTACCCGGCATAAACCTGATGTCTGCGGTGTTGAAGAGTTGCTGAGATACGCTGAGGGTGTGGCGGTGACTCCAGAGTTCCAGGCCGAAAAAATCGCCGTTTTCCTGGGGGGCCTCATCGGAGAGTTCATCTCCCCATTCATCGTCCCATTCATCGACTTCCCATGATTCATCTCCCCACTCATCGTCGACGTTTTTGCCGGATTCCCGCTCCAATGTGTCAAAAATGCTTTCCCAGCTATTCCAGGCGGCGGGGTCAGTTACCGGTATGATGTGCCCTGCTTCGATATCAAACAGCATCTGACCATGGAAGATGGCCTGTTCCGGAAGCGGGTTGCCGTCGGCAAAGGTTCGGCTGATCTCAATGGTCGTGTCACGGAGGGTAAAGACGATTCCGGCGACACAGCTCCGCTCCCCTTCATAGGTGAGCTGAGTCTCAGTGCCATGAATGTCACGGAAAAAAATCGGGTAGATGCCGCCGGTGACATGCTGAAACATTTCAAAATAGCGCCGGGTCGACTCGTAGAAATAATGGGAGGCGAGAAAACGTGTCAGGTCGGCAGGAAGGGCATGGGCCGTCCAGCCGTAGACCGACTCGGAACCCCGCTGTATGGAACCACGGATACCACCACCGTAGCCGCTTGGTTCAAGCAGCAGTCGATAGGGGTTCAGGGTTGCAACTGGCTGTTTTCGAGCAGGTTTCCCCGCAGATGTCATCTTCTGGAGATGCGGTTGATTTATTTCTTTGTGGCCAGACGATGGTTTCATGTCTTCTTTATAGCAGGAAGTCAGAATGTGCGGCAAGAAGAAAGCCGATGAAAGAAGTTTGATAAAGACATCCCTGTTGTGAAAATATGTAAATCATGGCATCGTATGACCACACGGATTACCGACCAGATTATATCTGAAAAGGAGTTCCCCATGTCTTTTCGCACTATTGAGTGGCTCGACGATAAAGTTATCATGATTGACCAGACCCGTTTGCCGGCTGAAGAGGTCTATAACAGCTATGGTGACTTTCAATCGGTGGCAGAGGCGATCAAGGGGATGGTCATTCGGGGGGCTCCCGCCATTGGCGTGGCAGCGGCCATGGGGGTGGCACTGGGGGCCCAGGCCATCATAGCCGATACCCACGAATCGTTTTTCCGGCAACTTGACAACGTGTGCGATGTGCTGGGACGAACCCGCCCCACGGCCGTCAATCTTTTCTGGGGATTGGAGCGGATGAAGGGGGTGGCGGAGAGTCACCGGGGGGAATCTCTCGCGATCATCCGTGCCGCCCTCAAACAGGAGGCCATACGTATTGAACGGGACGATCAGACCATCTGCCGGAATATCGGCAAGTGGGGTGCCACCCTGATTCCCGATGGTGCCACGGTGCTCACCCACTGCAATGCCGGGGGGTTGGCAACGGCCGGCTATGGCACCGCCCTTGGCGTCATACGTGCCGCCCACGAAGGGGGTAAGAAAATCCAGGTGTTTGCCGATGAAACCCGCCCCTGGCTGCAAGGGGCGCGTTTGACCGCCTGGGAGCTGATGAAGGAGGGTATTCCAACCACGCTTATCTCCGATAATATGGCAGGTTTTTTCATGAATCGGGGGGAGATAACCTGCTGTGTGGTGGGGGCTGACAGGATTGCGGCCAACGGCGATACTGCCAACAAGATCGGTACCTATTCGGTTGCGGTACTGGCTAAAGAAAACAACATCCCCTTTTACGTGGCTGCTCCGGTCTCGACCCTGGATCTGACCCTGGCCGACGGCGGTCAAATTCCCATTGAAGAGCGGCCCTCCCATGAAGTCACCCACATCAAGGGGGTGTCCATCGGTCCGGTGGGGGTGCGGGTGCGCAATCCCTCCTTCGATGTGACCCCGGCACGGTACATAACGGCAATCATAACGGAAAACGGCATTGTGACCGGAGATTTTCGCAGTGGCTTGCGGAAGGTGGCGGGGAGCTGACATGGAGAGAGAACAGTTTTCCCAGAATTTTATGGGGATCATGGCCATGGCCGATTCGGTGCTGTTGTCCCGTGAATTGGCGGTGTTTCTCGAAGGGAACGGATTTGGGTACGGTAACCGGACCGCCACAAACATTCTGCTGCTGAAAGAGATCTGCTCCGGAGAAACCCTTGAGCGGATAGTCACGGATGCCCGGCTCACCCCCTCTCCCGATCAGGCCCTCAATGCCTTCGAACGCCTTACCGGCGTTATGTCACCGGAAACCATGGCCCGGCTTGCCGAGCGGAAGAAAGGGTTGGCCCAGTGCGTTCTGCTCTGCGGTTCCTCTCCGTTTCTGGTGAGTTTGATGTACAAGGCCCCCGATATCATTAGCTGGCTCTTTCTGGATAACGGCATCGAGCTGGGGCGTTCTGCCGAAAACATGCTGGCGGCTGTAGAGGCAACCGTAGGGGACGATACGGATTTTCCCTCTCTGCAGCGGGCCCTTCGCCGTTTCAAGCGACGTGAGATTGTCCGTATCGCCGCCCGTGACCTGAACGGACTTGCCCCCCTTGAGGAGGTGATGCGGGAACTTTCCGATCTGGCGTCGTCAACTCTCCAGGTGGCATACCACGTCTGCCACCGCTGCCTGATTCGGGACCATGGGGTACCCCTGCTGGCAGCAGAGGGGGAGCTGGCCCCCCGGGAAGCGGAGATGACGGTTCTCGGCATGGGGAAGCTGGGGGGGAGGGAACTGAACTTCTCTTCGGACATCGATATTATCTACTTCTATGAATCTGACCGGGGAGAGACCACCGGCATTGACAATGGTTCCGGGGGGTATAAGGGGGGGGTCTCGCTCCACGCCTTCTTCAATAAGTTGGGGGAGATGGTCAGTAAGGCCCTGTCACAGATCACCGAGGATGGTTTTGTCTTCCGGGTTGATGTGGGGCTCCGTCCCGAGGGGAAATCGGGCGATATGGCGGTTTCACTCCGCTCCGCAGAAATTTATTATGAATCGTGGGGGCAGTCATGGGAGAGGACAGCCATGCTGAAGGCGCGCCCCGTTGCCGGCTCACTGGCCGTGGGGGAACAGCTGCTGAAAATCCTCCAGCCGTTTATTTATCGTAAATACCTTGATTACAACCTGATTGAGGATATGAAGCAGATGAAGCAGAAAATTGATGCTTCCCTTGCCCGTTCCCGTGAAGGTGAAATTAATCTCAAGTTGGGGCGGGGGGGGATTCGGGAAATTGAGTTCTTTATTCAGGCCCTGCAACTGGTGTATGCGGGCAAGAACCCCAAACTGCGGGAACGGAATTCCCTCTGCGCCCTGGACACCCTGCTGGCGGCCGGCCTATTGGGTGAGGATGATCATATTAAACTGCGGGAAGCCTATCGCTTCCTCCGCTCCGTGGAACACCGGATTCAGATGGTGCAGGAGCGGCAGACCCATAACCTGCCGGGGAAGGAAGAGGAGATGCTGGCCCTGGCCCGGCGGAGCGGCTACCTGCGGAGCAACGGGCTGGAGCGGTTCCGCGAGGTGCTGAGTGAACATCGTGAACAGGTTTCCTTTATTTATGGCACCCTGTTCCATTGCCATGATGACCCGACTGCGGAAGAGGTCACCCCCCAGGCCCTCTTTTTGCTGGATCCGAAGGCCGATGCCGATCTGGTCAAGGATATGCTGGCGGAACGGCATTTCGAGGATGTGGACCGGGCCTATGACAACCTGGTCTCCCTGAGAAAGGGGCCGGTGCGGGGGAATCTGGCGGAGCGGAGTCGGCGTATTCTGGAAAAAATAGCACCGCTCATGGTGCAGGATCTCCTTGAATCTCCCGATCCGGATCTGGCGTTGACCAACCTGGAGCGGTTCATGGAAACGATCGCCCTCCGGCCATCCTACTATGCATTGCTGGGAGAGAATCGGGCCACCATCAAGCTGCTGGTCTCCCTGTTCGGCATGTCCGAATTTCTCTCGAAAATACTGATTTCCCACCCGGAACTGCTTGACAGCCTGGTGTCCCGCACCGGTTCCGCGCTGGCACTGTCAAAGGAAACGATGCTGGAGGAGCTGTCCACCCTTCTTGATCAGAGTGACTACTTTGAAGATCATCTGAATATTTTACGCCGTTATCGGAATGAACAGTTCCTCCGCATCGGCCTCAACGACATCCATGGCCGCCTGTTGCAGGGGGAAGTGACGACTCAGCTGAGCCTTCTGGGAGAGGTCTGCCTCACCGCCGCATATGGACTTGCCGTTTCCGAGCTCAACCGTTTTGGCCACCCCACCTGTCAGACCATGGGAATCCGTTCCGAGGCACATCTGGCCATTATCGCCATGGGGAAACTGGGCGGGCAGGAACTTAACTACCACTCCGATCTGGATATCATCTTTGTCTATGACCATCAGGGAGACACCGATGGCGAGAAGCAGATTTCAAATCATGAATATTTTGCCAAACTGGCCCAGAAAATGATCTCGATCCTGACCATGCAGACACGGGAGGGGTACGTCTACAAGATTGATACCCGCCTGAGACCGTCGGGCAACGCCGGGCCCCTGGTGACGTCACTGGAGTCCTTCCTCGATTATCACCGCAAAGAGGCCCAGGTTTGGGAACGACAGGCACTTACCAAGGCACGGGTGGTGCTTGGTGACTCGGCGCTGGCCGGCAAGCTCCATGACGTTATCCGTCACACGGTCTATGGTTCCAGCATTGATGATGAGGGACGGCAGGAGATTCGTCGGCTCCGCATGCGCATGGAGCACGAACTGGCACGGGAGAAGGATGGCAGCTTCAATATCAAGACCGGGCGGGGGGGGATGGTTGATGTGGAGTTTGCCGTACAATACCTGCAACTGCGTGAGGGGTACAAACACTCCGAATTGCGCACGGTGAGTACGGTCGTTGCGCTCAAGGAACTGGGCACCCTGGGGCTTCTGCCGGAGGGGAACGCCCAGACCCTGCTGGCCGGCTACAAATTTTTGCGCAAGCTGGAAAACCGCCTTCGCATCATTCATGACTATTCGGTAAACGATCTTTCCGGTTCCAAAATGTATCTGAACAAACTGGCCCTTCGTCTTGACTATGACCCAAAGCTGAAAAACCCGGGAGCCGCCCTGATCGGCGACTACGGCGAGGTAACCGGCAACATCAGGGCGGTATTTGACCGGCTCTTTGTCACGGAGTTGCCCACCGGAAACTCCTGATTCCCTGTCGCAATCAAGATGGCACCACCCGTAGGGGCGTATGGCCATACGCCCGCCTTTTGGTGCTCACCCAATCGGTGCCGACACCAGTGCCCAAAATATCACAGCGGGGTGATCGGTTCCTCCCACACGTACCCGCAAATCGGGCAGATGCCTTGCCCCGTGGCATAATACTCCTCGCCGCATGCGGGGCAGGTAACATTGGGCTGGTGGCCGCACAGGGAACAGATTGCCCCGTCTTCAAGCCGGTTTCCGCAATAGATGCAGGTTTCTCTCATGGGTACAACCTCCTTATTGCCGTTGTTCCGCCTGTTCCAGCAGGGTGGCCAGCATCTCCACCCGTGCCATGGCTATTCCCTGCCGCTGGCCGAACTCCAGGGGCGTTCTGAAAATGGCCCCCAGCTCCATCTCTCGTGCCTCTTCCCGGTCTATCTGCATGGATGGTTTGTAGACCCCCATGTTGTCGGTAAAGGTGAGCATGGTCTCTGCGTACTCTGCCGGAATGGGTGAACGGAGGTTTTGCCCATTGGCAGCCTCGATAACCTCTCCCATGATGTCAGCCAGCAGTGTCCTGGTTGCCGGAACTGCCAGCAGGCGGTCCACCGATTGTAGCAAAAGGGCCGAAAGACCGTTGAACGGGATGTTCCAGACCAGCTTTTCCCAGCGGCTCTTCGTCAGATCATCCGTACTCCGGCAGTCAACGGTACAGTGCCGGAACAGAGCGGCCAGCGTTTGAACCCTCTCGTCATTCACCCTGACATGTTCCCCCATGACAACACGCCCCGCTCCCAGATGGTGGACACTCCCCGGTCTACCCCGATTGGAGCAGAGAAAGGCCACACCCCCCAGAATTCGTTCGGCACCAAATAGTTCGGCCAGCGCTTCTTCATTGCCAAGGCCATTTTGCAGGGTGAGAATCTGTGTCTGGTCATGGAGCAGTGGAGAGATTAATGGTGAAAACATACTGTTGGCACCGGTCTTCAGCCCAACCAGCACCAGATCGACGGTACCGATGTCCGCGGACTCTCGATAAGCCTTGATCTGCGCCAGATGGAAATCACCGTTGAGTGAGAATACCCGCAGACCGTCTCTGCTGATGGCATCGTAGTCGCTTCGGAGCAGGAAATGCACATCTTCCCCACCCCGCTGCAACAGTGCCCCGTAATAGAGGCCCAGTGCCCCTGAACCGACAATAGCAATTTTCATGGAAACCTACCTGGCCCTGGTACTGTTTGATTAGATTGGTATATCGTGAGCTGCCTGGAAATATTCTCGGATACAATCGGTGTGAGGAGAGGTGCCGGATGGGGGGTTATCGGGGTGAATGGACGTCCTGTTCGGTTGCGGAAATAACCCCACGCTGAATCGTCAGCAGCTTATCAGCACAACGGATATGTTCTTTCAGAACCCCGATTTCATAAAAAGGTCGCTCGGCACTGTCGGCTTCATAGCCGGCCAGAACATCCTCATAAATATGTATACCCCGTGCAAGCATTTTACAGAGAGTAACCTGTCGATCAAGGGGGAGCTTGATCTTGCCTGTTTTCCAGTGTGAGACGGTAACTTCAGAAACGGCCAGCTGTGCGGCAATGAACTGATCCGTTGCGTCCAATCGTTCCAGTCCGGCCAAAACCGGCGGCATGATGAGCATACGTAAATCATCAACCAATTCGTTAAAATCCTTGAGGCTGAGCACAACTTTCAGCCCCTCGGCATCATTGAGGTATTTCATTCAAATATGGTCCTCCACACGAACTTCATAGTAGTATCTAGCACTGTCAATAGGCAAATACAATAAAAAAGTACCTCGCCGGGCAGTGGGGTACTGACGATAAACGGTGACCGGAGCAGCGGGAGAAGGTACTTCCGGTGGTGCATTTTCCGCTGCGGTGCAGAGCGAATTACATGTGAATGATGCAGGAAGCGCTGTCAAAACGGAGGTTGTTGACCAGACCTGGCACCGGGTATGCCACCATTAACTCGGCAGAGTAGGGGTGGTATAATTCCGTGAGGAGGGCCGTTTCGTCGGTGGAACAGTCCAGCCAGAGGTTATACTGCTCCGGCTGGAGTATCACCGGCATACGGTCATTGATGGGTTGAACCAGTTCATTTGCTTCGGTGGTAAGGATGGCGCAGGTTTCAACGTCAGTACCGTCTTCCCTTCGGAAATGGTTCCATATTCCGGCAAAACCGACGGCAGAGCTATTGGCAAGACGAATATAGTAGGGTTGCTTCTGGCTCTCGGAGGGCAACCAGTCGTAAAAACCGGACGCGGGAATGATACACCTTCTCCCGCTGAGGGCAGAAGCGTAATCCGTATCCGTACCAATCGTTTCCGAAGGAATATTGATTACCGGTTGCCCACTTCCTTCCGGTTCGCCAGTAGTCAATCCCCACGTGAGGGTATCAAGCCTGTTCCGGTTTCCGCCCCGCCGTACCACAACGATATTCTGGCCGGGAGCAATGTTATAGCGCAGCTCGTATTGTGGAATTTCAACCAGATCAAATGTTTTTGCCAGAACTTCCGGGTGTATATTTAAAGTGAATCGACTGCACATAGTTCGCTCCTTCGATGATGAGGTGATACTATACGTGAAAAACAGTGTCTTTGACAAATAATTTTAACTATATTGAGCGATATTACTGCAAAAAAAATTAACCAGAATCTATTTATGCCGTTACCAGCGTGGTACATGGGGGGGAGAACGCAGGGGGATTCGACTTGAAACGGCCGGTTTTATTATTCCGGACGGCTGGATCAGTATAAAAACAGTGGAAAAATAGTGACACTTCACGTATAGAAGTAGAACATACTGGGTCAATTGTCTTCTCGAAGAGACCCCAAGACCGGAGTGGGACCCATGAACATCGACGGGTTATACGAAATAATCGATATGGATCTGTGGAATAGCCCGGTGGCTGGCCTGCCCATACCGGTTCACATCAGTATTCAGGGGAAAAAGGGGAGGGTTCATTTCACCGGTTTTGATGGTCGTATGGAGATCAGAAAGAGCGGCGACAGGTACCTGTTCACCTGGGAGGGGCATTACGAAGGTGAACGTCCCTGCGGCTACGGAAACTTCACGGTATCCGGTGGTGCCCTGAATGGCAGAATATATATGTACGACTGCTACGACACCTCCTTTGTGGCACGGAAAACGACTCTGGTGAAAAAACGGGCCCGGAGGATTAACCGGGAGGTGCTTGTGGTGACCGCCCGACAGCCGTTCAAGGAGTGGGCCGAGTCTCTGTCCAGCTGGAATGGCAACCTGGGGGGGGATGTGACGGTCTATCGTTCGGTTTATCTGGTCCCGATCCTGGAGAACGCTCAGCAGCGGGACGTGCTTCTTACCGCTCTGTACGAAGAAATCTTTACCGAACAGCTCTACAGCCGGAGCAGGAATGATGCCACCTGGCCTCTGAACAGGACCATCGCACTCTTTAAACGGTGGTTTGATTCGGAATTTCATTCGATGGTTACGGATTTGACCGATGAGGATGCTGCTGAAATTGGCGGATACGAGTAGAAAATTACTATAAGAGACGAGGTGGTGGGCATGGCACACACAGAGGCAGCAGGGGCGAACCGGGAGCGAATCAGTTACGGTAGTACGCCGAGTGCAGGAGAGAACATCCATACGGCATGCTCGGTTTTTGGCAAGACGGTGACCGGTCTGGGGATCGGCGTGGTAACCGGCATCAGTCTGGTAGTGGTGGCCGCAGCCTCTGAAGTGGCCGTGCCGGCCATATTGTTGCTGAAAGTGCTCGGGTTTACCGGTGGTGCCTTTGGCTTTGTCAGCGGAATCAAGAAAGATTAATGAGATAATTGAATCTCGTGGTTGACACGTTTACAAAAATATGAAATAAGTTCAGTCAAGTAACTGGATTTTTACGCCTGATTAGTTTTTTTTAAATATAAAGTTAGTTGAAGAACATTTTGATATACGCGGAGGGATCTATGGCTGCTCCAAAAATTATGAATGTTGGTATCGATTTCGGAAGTTCTATCAGTGTGATATCTGCCGATAACGGTGTCCGTGCCTGTGTGCCGAGTTTTGTCGGCTTTCCGAAGGATATGATTGCCCGCAAGTTGCTCGGCAAAGAGTACCTGGTGGGTGATGATGCCATCAAGAACCGCCTTTCCTGTAATATCTTCCGTCCTCTGGAACGGGGGGTTCTCAAGTATTCGGACCATATTGATGAGAATGAAAGTGATTACCGGCAGATTGTCTGGGTTGCCCAGATTATTTTCAATCACCTGATAAATCTGGCCACCCAGGGGAGACCACAGGATTTTATCATCCGTGCCTGTATCGGTACCCCCTCCCTTGCCAACGACAAAAACAAACAGGCACTGCTTGAACTGACCGAGTCGATGGTTGACTGTGCCCAGATAGTATCCGAGCCGTTCTCCGTTGCCTATGGCATGAATCTGTTGAGTAACACTCTTATTGTTGACATCGGCGGCGGCACCGTTGACCTCTGTCGTATGCAGGGTGTCTATCCGACTCAGGAGGATCAGCTGACGGTCTATAAAGCGGGCGATTATATCGATAACGTATTCTTTGACCTGCTGGACGCAAAATATCCTGACGCCAATTACACCATTAATATGCTCAGAACCTTTAAGGAAGAGAACGCCACCATTTCCGATACCGACGAGAAGCTGGTGCTTACCCTTCCGGTCTGCGGCAAGCCGACTGAACTGGATTTGACCGACGAGCTCCGCCAGGCGTGCAGCTCCATCGTTCCGGAAATAGCTGACGGCATCAAATACCTGATCTCCACCCATGACCCCGAATTCCAGGAAGAGTTAAAGGGAAATATCGTTCTGGCCGGCGGAGGCAGCAAGATCATCGGTCTCTGCGAAGAGCTGGAAAAATATATGACCCAGTCACTTGGATATGGCAGTGTTCGCAGAGTACCCGATCCTGTGTACGCTGGTGCCAACGGTGCCCTGTTGTACTGCAAGGATATGCCTGAGGATTTCTGGACCGAACTGAAGGAAAGCAGAGGACAAAAAACTGCAAAAAAATAAGAATCTGCCGATGAGAGAAAGCAGTCGATTAACGGTACCTCGGGCACAGTGGCCGCACGTTAATTAAGATCTATTTCAGTGCCTGCATGCGCTTCGATGCCCTCGATGCCTTCGATGCCCTCTTCAGGTTAACCATTCCTGGAGGGGGTGTGGTGTTTTTAGCAGACCAACCGGGGTGGGCCCGCTGACAGCTTCATTATGAATGCGAATTAACAGTGCCATGGTGAGGAACAGCATGGAGAGCAGCTCCAGAATCCGCAACGCGATGAGCCGGATAGCCCGTGCGGGGCGTTTGGCACTTACCCGTTCGGTGACCGCTGAAACGTCGAAGATCAGCAGGGTTCTGACGGTTTTAGCCCCCGACAGCAGGGAAACGCTGAACGCCAGAATCAGACTTCTGGAGAAGAAGATTCAGAGGGTGTCAACAGCAATCGGTAAAGAATGTTCACGGCACCCGACGCTGGAGGCGGCCCTCTCATCAAAGCCGGTGAGAAGTTCCCTTGCCACCGTTAAAGAGCTGACGAAGGAACTGGAGCGGACCAGACTGCGACTGGTGCGGCGCGCAACCCGGAAAATCGAAACGGGGTGGCGGCAGCGACCCTTTGCCTCTGGGTCACGCCGGTTGGGTAGAGGGGAAAAGAAGCTTATCCGGATAACGTCACGGTTGTTCAATGTGATTAAGGCCAAAGTGTCAGAGCATCTCCCCCCGGAGAAGGGGGGCTTTGAGCAGGCGGTTCGGAGCGGAAAACGAATAATCAGAGCATTGGCCAGATTATGGCGGTCCAGGGTAGGGCCACCTACTGGGCTGAACCGGGTACACACTTAAAGAAACGCCACGATATCGAGAAACGGGAAGGAGAAGACAATGGGAAACACTTTAATTCTGGATACGATTTCAAAAACGTTGAATGCGGGAGGGTCAGCACTTGTATCGGCAGTTGATGCCGGCGCGTCGGCGTTTAATTGTACCATGTCGGCATTGTCGCCGGGAGAAAGAACCAAACTCGGAATCAGGATCAAAACTCTGGAGTTGAGGATTCAGTCTTTGTACGTTGACTTTGCAAAAGCCAATGCCAAATTCTCTGACCCGGCTGCCGCATTGGAATCAAAGGCGGCAAAAGACATACTGGCGGTTATCTCGGAACTGAGTAATGAAATAACAAAGATGAAGCAGCGGGTTACCGATCTTGATAAAGCCAGGGCGGAAATGAAAACTGCCAAGGGGTCATGTTGCCTCTCTTCCAAAATATCCCGTTCAATTTCGAGTATTTTGCCGGGCGAAAAGTCAGGGTTGCAGAATAAAATCCATGCAAATGAAAAGAAAATAGAGAGTCTCTACTGCGATTTTGCTAAAGAAGCAGCCAAACATTCGGATCCTGCCGCCGTTGTCGCATCAAAGGCGGTTTTCGGTATTTACGAAAAAATTAATGGGCTCACCACTGAAAACGAAACTCTTAAGCAAAAAATAGACGATCTGGCCAAGCCTAAGGCACCTGCGGCGAAACCGGCACCTGCGAAACCGGCACCCGCAAAACCGGGTGACAAGAAAATGCCCCCTGAAGCGACCGGTGTGGCCTCGTTCTTTGTTCATGCCATCTCTGACAAGCTTTCCGGATATCTGCCGGGTGACAGATCAGGGGCAGATAAAAAAACAACGGAAACGGAAAAGAAATTACAGGCACTGTATCTGGAAGTTGGCAAGGAAACGGCCAAATATCCTGATCCGGCCGATGCCATGGTCGCTGAACCGGTCAAAAAACTTTTTGCACAGATAGCGGCACTCAAGGCCGAGCTGGTACCTGCGAGCCCGGTAAAAGCAGAAAAGCCGGCTGTAAAACCGGTTGAGGCTGGAGCGGCGGCCGTTGCCCCGGAAGTCGTTGCACCTGCTGTTGCCGATGCACCTGCCGTAGTTGAAACAGCGGGAGAAGTTGCAGTGCCTACGGAAGTTACGGAAGTTACGGAAGTGACAACACCTGTTGATGAAACGCCACTAGAAGCTGAAGTGCCAACAGTCGCTGATGAGGTTGCAGAAGTAGCAGAAGTAGCAGAAGTTACGGAAGTGATCGCCCCCGCCGTAGAAACGGCTGTTGAAGCTGAAGTGCCAGCAGTCGCTGATGAGGTTGCAGAAGTGGTAGAAGTTACGGAAGTGGCATTGCCTGTTGATGAAACGCCAATAGTAGCTGAAGTGCCAACAGTCGCTGATGAGGTTGCAGAAGTGGTAGAAGTGGTAGAAGTGACGGAAGTTACGGAAGTTACGGAAGTTACGGAAGTTACGGAAGTTACGGAAGTGACGGAAGTGACGGAAGTGACGGAAGTGACGGAAATCGCCGAACCAATCGCAGCTGGTGCTGATGAGATTGCTGTGGCCGAAGTGGCCGACGCGATTGAAACGGTGTCCACAACAAGTGAACTGTCCGAATCGGTTTCCTTCGGAAGTATCAAGATAAACCCATTTGCTGTTTCTCTGGCCGCTGAGCTGATTGCACCGGTTAGTGAGGAAGAGCCCGTAGTGGCGGAAGTAGCAACTGAAGAAGTGGTTGTCGCACCGGTAGAAGAGCTGCAGGCGGTGGAAGTCGCCGTGCCCGTTGAAGGAACCGAAGATGCGGTGGTGCTTGAATTCCCGCCAGCGATTAATAGCGAGCCTGCCATCGCCGTGGCAGCCGATGGTGATGATGCCGTTGCGGAAATTGTGCCCGCTGAAGAGGGAGCAACGGAAGCGGTTGCAACTGCCGAAGCAGAGGTTAGCGTGCCATCGTCGGCCTTGGAACTTCCCCCCGGCATCCCGGTATACGATGCGGAGGAAATTGTGATGCCGTTCGTTGAAAGTGGTGCTGATACTGCCGTAGAGAGTGCCGTTGATGCGGGCTCCGTTACTGAAACAGGTGAGCAGGTTGAACCGGTGACGGTACCGGAACCGGCTGCTCAAGACGATGAGAGTGACAAGCCCCGTGAGGTCGGAAGTTTTGCCACAACCGTGAGCGATCTGACGAGTATGCGCACCAAAAGTTATACACCATCGATTTTTCTGGGAGAAACCAGAGTAAAACGTGCCGCATACCCAAGTTCGAGCTTTTCGTCTCTTACCGATAGGGATGAACTCCCGTCACTCCTTGCTGCTGCGGAAACCGCTGAAAAGACAGAGGAGCAGGATGCTCTTGTGATGCCGGACACAGAAGTGGCGGTGGTCGCACCGCTTGAAGAGACAGCTGCAGAAGTGACGGAAACATCTGAAGCAGAGAGCACCGTGGCTGAAGAGGCAAATGTGGAAAACAGCAGTGAAGAAGCTGCCGTTCCGGAAGAAGAAGTGCCGTTATTGATGCCTCCGGCTGTCGGGACTGACTCTGCCGACGAGATTGCATCCAACGAAGATGCTCCGGTCACCGGGGAAGAAGTGGCAGTGCAGGAAGTTGATGCTGAAGAGGGAACGCCTTCACCAATAAATACCATTGTGTTTGACAATGCGCCGTCATCACCATTTTCAAGAAAGAAAACTCCCAAAAATCGGCGATAGTCTGAGTCGCCCGGAAAA
The DNA here is from genome assembly GCA_903901875.1 of uncultured Geobacteraceae bacterium. Classification (GTDB taxonomy): domain Bacteria; phylum Desulfobacterota; class Desulfuromonadia; order Geobacterales; family Pseudopelobacteraceae; genus JACRCG01. The sequence goes on from CAIUSO010000045.1 coordinate 65,672, forward strand.
CGGGGGAGCCGATATAATGTATTGTCTTGATGTCGGTACGGTCCTATTGTAGAGTGGGTGAAGAGTTATCGGAAAGTACCACCGGTCAGTAAGGACACGGGTAGGCCAAAACGTAGTGGAGTATGTATTACATGGATACAGTGCAGGCGAAAAAAGCCAGATTGCTCAAGGAGATGGGTGAGCGGGAACAGCATTTAAAAAGCGGTCGTCTGGTGGTTGAGTCGTCGTTGGACGTGGTTTTTGCGGTGGATACCACCGGAAGTATGGAATCTTATATCCATGAGGTGCGGGACAATATCCTCAAAATCATGGAAGATGTCTTTGAATTCACCCAAGGGGTGAGGATGGGTGTCATTGCCTATAAGGATCATGGTGATGAAGGGGAGAACGAATTTTATCTCACCAAAATTCTCCCTCTAACCTTTGACAAAAAAGAAATAGTGGAGTTTCTCCGTTCACCGGACCTGCATATCGGGGTCGGTGGAGACGGTGCCGAAGCGGTGGAATGCGCCTTGTACGACGCAGCTAACCTTAACTGGGGACTGTCAAAAACACCGAAGGCCATTGTGCTGGTTGGTGACAAGCCGGCCCACGGCGTTATTGACAGCTTCCGTGCCTGTCCGCGAATGAAGGATTATCGGCAAGAGGTTGAGGTTATCAAAAGCAAGGGAATCAAGATCTATCCGATTCTCTGCAATAATATTCACGAGACCGAATCCAGCTTTCGCTGGATGGCCAGTGAAACAGACGGTACCTTCATCTATCTGGACGACATCACCAGTCTGAGCGATATTCTGACCGGTATATGTCTGAAAGAAACGGGTAAGCTTCTGGAATACAAGAGTAAGCTGCTTGAATACGGCGATAAGGTCCGGTTGGAGCATATTGTACTGCTGAACTGATACAGAGTGGAACTAAACATACAAGAGAAGGAGGCGCCAGTGGATTCTTCAGCTGACACCAAAGCAACGGAAAGTGGACGTATCGATATCAGTAGCTATTACCCCTCCCGGACCGAGGAAAATATTCATACCGCCTGTGCCATACTGGGCAAGACCGCCGCAGGACTTGGCGTCGGTGTGGTCACCGGTATTGGACTTGTTGTCGCCGCAGCGGCTGCCGAGGTTGCTGTGCCGGCGGTTCTGGTGCTGAAGGCCTTCGGTTTGACCGGGGGCGCACTCGGCTTTTTAACCGGTATTAAGAAGGATTAGAATCCTACGGTAAGTATGCAAAAAAAGCTTATATTCTTCTCCATAGTTACGCTGCTTCTGCTCGCCGTTCTCTTCCTTGACGGGAACAGCAGTCCGGTGCCGGTCAAGTTTATACTTGGCGAGCCGAAGCCGGTGGTGCTCAGTACGGTTGTCGTGGTCAGCGTCTGTGTGGGGGTGTTGCTGGCGGTGGTGGTGATGCTTTCGTTCAAGGCACTGCGCAAACCGAAAAAGGTTCCCCAGCTGGTCGAGTAACGTCAGTCGGTGCCGATGACGGTACTATTGCGTATTTTTATATTGCAAAGGGGAACGAACTGTGGCAATTGATGTGAGATATGGTTTATTGCACATGGGCGATTTATTTATGGATTTAGTCCATAAAACCGCCGATTCTGCAACTATCTGCTCCAAAAGACTTTTTTTGGCATACGATATTACGTCGCTTACCTGTAAAAAAGATCAGGTCTCCCGGAAAATCGGGGAGCGGGTTACCGTTCTGGTAAATGGCGGAACGACGGACCTGACCACCGATACCACACTGGCCGGGTACATCGCCCGTCTCAATGAAATCGAAGCGGCAATAGCAGCCCATGAACAAGAGAAAAATAATCTGGTAAACCCGTTTAACGTACCGAAAACAGCATGTGATAGAACAAATAATGGATCTGAAAAAGGGGAGAACAATGAGTAAAGTCCTAATTGGAGTCTTTTCAGGTATTTTCTTGGGAGCGGTCATCTATGAGCTCATTAACCGCACCAACCCGGAGCTGATCCGGAAAGTTGAAGAATTCGCCTGCAGCAAGGTTGACGATCTCTGTGGTCTGAACGAAGAGAACCCTGCATACAAGGCCCATGAAGCAGCTTAATTTTCTTGCGAACCCGATATTTCTGCTGCTGCTGATCGGATCGTTTGTCTACGTTTACTTTTTCTATCTTGCTGACGCACCAATGCGGAAGCGGGAAGCTTTGGAAAGGGAAAACGAGTTTGCCCAGCAGGCTCCTCCCCCCAATGGAAATCCCGCGACTCCGGTTGCCGGCATTATCATGAAGGAAGAGAATCCGTTCAATATGGGTAATGATCCGGGGCAGATGAACGTGCCGAATGGCAACCAGTTCTTCAAAATGCAGAATCGCCAGAGTCCTCTGACCATGCGGGAAGAGAATCCGTTTGCACCTCCACCCCGGAGGCCACGCATGAGTCAACAGGTGGATCCGAATGGACAGCAATTTGATCCGAATGCCCAGCAGGTACAGTTTGGCTATCCCTATGGTTTTGCGGGACAGAACGTGGTGCCGGTCGCCGGTGGTGCCATGGGCAAAACCTGGATCGAGGCCCACTGGATCGGCCTCGAGGCTGGCCCTCTGACACCTGCTGTTGCCCGTGCCAACAATATTCCTGCCAATGTGACCGGGGTATTTGTGGACGAGGTGACTCTTGTTTCCGCTGACGCGGGGCTTTTGGCAGGGGATGTGATTACTGCGGTGAACGGTATTCAGGTCGCTGATCTCAGGTCGTTCAAAAACGCCACCCGCCAGGTGGCCCAGATGACCCAGACTCAGCTGACTATTTACCGGGGTGGCGCCTATAAAAATGTTGTCATCACCAGTGTGGATGAACTCGGCTTTGCCCAGGTAGAGGGAGCACCGATGATTCTGGCAACCGCCCGGTCGCCACACGGCTATTACGGCCCCTGTGACAAGTGTCACTCCATCGCCCCGGGAAAGACCAATCCGAACCAGATGGCCAGAGACCTTGGTGATATTTTGACCACAACGGCACCCAACATCAAAAAAGGAACCCCGGCACCACACGGCAACCGGGGACAATGTTCTAAATGTCACGTAATTCTCTGAACTATTGCAAAAGTTCCACGAATGACTTCAAGGAATGCGCGAACTGCGAGAAAAAAGCAGGATGGGTTGCGGTATGGGCTAACCTTTCTCTCGCCATTTTCAAGGGGTTCATCGGTCTGCTGAGTGGCAGTCAGGCTATCATTGGTGATGCGCTTTTTTCTTTCAAGGATTTCATCGCCTCCCTGGTAGTGGTTATCGGTGTCAAGGTTTCGGGAAAACCTGCTGATGAACAGCACCCCTACGGTCATGGTAAGGTAGAATACGTTGCACTGTTCTTCATTAGCGTTGCCTTGTTGGTTTCCACCGGGTTTCTCTTTTTCCACTCGGCGGTCGGCGTCTGGGAAAGCTTCCATGGTGTGGGAACCACACCAAAGCTGGTGGCCTTCTGGGCGGCGGTCATTTCGGTTATTGCCAACTACAAACTGGCACAGTATCTCCGTTGTGTCGGGGACAGGCTGCAAAGCCCCTCGATGCTGGCCAATGCCCGCCACAATCACTCGGACGCCATGTCGTCGGTCATGGTAGCCGTGGCTATTCTGGGGGGACGCTTCCTGGGGCTTCAGTTCCTCGATCCTCTGGTTGCCGTCATTGAAACCGTGGCCCTGCTGGCCATGAGTATTGACATGCTCAAGGAAGCCGTGAAAGGGCTCTTTGATTCGGCACTCCCCGCCAACAAGGTTGAGCAGATTGAAGCCATTGCCCGGCTTGTTCCCGGAGTTAAGAAAGTTTCAAAGGTTGTGGCCCGCCACCTGGGACAGGGGATGTCGGTGGATATGACGATAAAAATTGATCACTCTTTGAGTCATGAAGAAGGGTATATAATCGTTCAGCACGTGCGGGAAAGTATCATGGCCGCCCTGGGAAATCATACTGCGGTCAATATCGTATTTGAGCCGTACCTGCCATGACGGACAAAGGCTGGCTTTCCAAGATACTGATGGTTACGGGCAAGTCGTTGCCGGCCATCCGTAAGGAAGTCCTGCAGATGGAGCATGAATACGATCTGGCCCACGGGGGAAAGCCCCGTCGGTATGTTTCTTTTGGTGTCAGTAGCAAGCTTATTAAGCGGGCCGCCCTGAAAACGGCTGCGTTCGGCGGGTTAGCCAGTATTCCGGCAACCATTCCGGGTGTGGGCATGGCGGGGTCACTGCTCGCCGGCATCACGGCAGATTTGGCGTACTTGGTGCGAACACAGATTGAGCTCTGTTATGCTATTTCAATTGCCTATGATGTGCAGATGGATGAGGAAGAATTGAAGGCGGTCTCTCTGGCCCTGCTCGGCTTTTCCGGTAGTGCTGAGGCTGCCAAAGGGATAGCGGTCAGGACATTGCGGGGCGTTGTAGACGAGCTTTCCGTTGCCTATCTCCGGAAGGGAATTCCGGACTCGGCCCTTGATGTGTCTGCAAAACTGGTGCCGCGATTTGCCGGTAAGGCGTACCGGTTGATCCCGTTTTTGGGGATACCGATTGCCGCATCCCTTAACATCGCATCCACCATGATGATTGGCAACCAAGCCAGAAAATATTTCAGTACATGGGAAGGTTTCCCTGAACGCCTGGACAGTGCCGGATGCCAAAGAGAAACCGATACGTAATTTTGCTGGTTCTGGTACTGCTGCTGGTGTATCTGTTTTCCCGGCGTGCCAATAATATTTTCGTGGAAGAACAGCATCTGCTCTATATGGCTTCGGGCCTGCTGGAACTTGAGGTCAGACGTCGCAACGACCTGCTCATGCGTGCCCGGGCGGCGGTCAAACGGTATAATGATCTGGAAGAAAAAATAATTACTAACCTGGTTACCAAGAATTCTTTGAACATGCCACCGGGTAACAACACCGTTCGTCTGGAAAAAACAAATCCGCTGTTCGAGCTGCTCAGTGAGATTGACAGTGTCAAGGAGCAGTACCCGGCACTGAAAAGTAAAGGCCCCTACCTTGCGCTGATGGAAGATATGCAGGCGTCGGGATTTCGAGTTACCAATGCCCGCATGGCGTATAATGTAAAAGTTAACGAATTCAACACGCTGTTAAATGTATTTCCCTATAAACTGGTTGCCGGTCCACTCGGCTTTCACGCCCACCCCTTTTATGAAGGATCCGGCGAGAAGCTGCTGAGGAACGAGAACTGACGTAGTGACAAGGTGCTATGAAGTATACGGAATGTTTAAAATGTGGGCAGTCTTCGCCCCGCTGGAGCTTTTTCGGTAATACACTTGCCGCTCTGTTCAAGGTACTTGTCGGAACGCTCACCGGAAGTAAGGGGTTGGTGGCCGATGGGGTTCACTCTGCCGCCGACGCCATGTCCTCACTTTTTATCCTGGTGGCGCTGAAGGTTGCTGACAAGCCGCACGATGAAAAACACCCCTACGGGTACGGCAAGATTGAGTATTTCAGTACCCTCTGTGCCAGTACCTTCCTGTTTGCCGGTGCCGGTTCCATTTTCGTGGACGCCTTGAGAACCTTCAAGGAAGGGGTCCACGATATGCCGGGCAATGCGGCCCTTCTGGCCACCGTTATTTCACTCTGTTTCAGTTACCTCATGTATGTTTCCAATTTTTGCGCCGGTACCCAGCTGTCGAGCCCTGCCATGCTGGCGGACGCCAACGAGAGCAAGGCCGACAGCATCACCTCCGTTGCCGTTCTGCTCGGCTTGATTGGTGCCAAGATGGGCTATCCCAATGCGGATACCATTGCGGCGGTCATTGTCTCCCTCTTTATTTTCAACATGAGTGTGGAGATGTTTCTTCAGGGGATAAGCGGATTGATCGATATGTCGGCCGATCAGGACGTGGTGGACGAAATAGTTGCCGCGACCTTGAAAATAGAGGGGCTTGCCGGAATCAAGGCGATCAAGACGCGGAAAATGGGGCAGAAGAGCTGGGTTGATCTGCAGATAGCCGTCTCGAAATCGCTGACGGTGCTTGAGGTGCATGTCATCACCGAGAAGGTTCGTGAAGCGGTCATGGCCAATGTGGAAGGTGTCAGCGGCATTGCCGTTGCGACCTATCCGGTTGATTGACCCACGGGAGACCTGTTTTTATTATGAGTACTGAAGCAATAAGTGATTTTTTCGGTTTAGTGAGCTTGGTACTGTTCGTCTTTGCCAACGCCTACTATCCGGCCCGGATGATTGCCAATCAGTTCCGCCCCTGGCCCCGGGACGTTGCACTCTTTTTTAAAAAATATCTGGATCTGCACATGAATATTAACATCATAGCCTTCGTGGCCATGACCATTCATGCGCACTTCTCCGATGAACGAAATCTGTTCCTGTACGTCAGCTTACTGGTGACGGTCTGGCTGACCATGGCCGGAATTCTGATGCGATCTAAAAAATTCTCAAGTGATACCAAAAAACAGATGCGCCTTATTCATACCCAACAGACGGTCTTTCTGGTATGGATTGTTCTGCTGCTTCTGGGACATTTGATTGAATAGACCGAGCAGTTTCTGATATACTAAGTTTCATTACATTATTTAAGGAGTTCTTATGGGAATCATTGATACTAGTGAACTTCAGTTTTTTTTCAAAGCGGTGACAATAAACGCAAAAAAACTGGTTAATAAATCCATTGACGCGTACAATAGCCTGTTGCAGATAGACCCGGAAAGTACCAAGGAAATTCACAACGAACTTGGGGATGACCTGGAAAAAAGCGGTAACTATCAGGGGGCGATCAAGGCCTTCAAGAAAATTATCGTCACCGATCCGACCAACGTCAGTGTGCTGTTTAAGCTTGGCAAAATTTATATGCGTCTCGGCCAGAACCCCGAGGCCATGGAAACGTTACGCAAAGTGACCCTGCTTGATGAAAACATTCCGGAAGCGTTCTACCTGCTTGGTTCGGTTTATTTTACCGCCGATGCCAATGAGGAAGCACTGGAAGCACTCAATAAGGCGGTGGCTCTGAATCCGGCCTACGCCGATGCCTATTACAAAATCGGCCTTATCGCCGATGCCAGAAGTGACCACGATGGGGCCATCAAGGCCTATCTGAAAACAATTGACTTCAAGCCGGATTTCATCAAGGCGTACCAGAGTCTCGGTTTTGCCTATGAAGCTAAGGGGCTCCGTGATGAAGCGGTGAAATACTTCAAAAAATCCCTTGAAATGGAACATAAGAATAATTGATAGCAGACAGGGTAATCCGTTACCCCCAGTGTCACATCCCGATTATGGGTAAACAGGAGTTGGTATGCTTAGTATCGTATTTGGTCTCATCTCGTTGAGTCTCGGTTTCTGGGGACTTGTGAAGTACTGGTGGTACATGGTTGATGTTTTGATTGCAATCTTACCTCTGCTGCTGATTGGCGGTGGTGCCATTGCACTGCTGGCCGGCATTAAAAATACCGGAATGCAGGCTTCGTTCAAGGTTAAAAACCATGAGTTTCGTGAGGCCGACCCCGCACCTCGAAAACAAGATGAATAGGAGTCGCTGATGTCATCAGAGAAAACTTCTGAAAGTACCCAAAGTACTATTCAGCATCCTGACCTCAAGTGTACGCGGAATTATAAACCGTGGATCTGGGCACTGGTGGTCATGGCTGTCTTTACTATTATCTGGGCACTCTACGAAGGTTCGCAGCAGGAAGGGTATGTCAATAATTTTCTCACCAAGGGGAGAAATGCCCAAAGTGGTGCTGTGCCAACGGCCCAGCCCGGCATGGCAAGTCCCTTTGTGACACCGGTAGCCCAGGCAACCGGTGCGGTCGGTGACGTGCAGACTTCGTACCATACTATCATTGACGCAGTACGTCCGGCGGTAGTCAGTATTGACGCTGCCATGCGCAATAACCCGACGGCGGCCAATCAGGGTATGGCTGATCCGGTCCCGAATGATGTGGCCTTTAACAAAATCGGCTCGGGGGTTATCATCGACCCGAGGGGATATATTCTGAGCAGCTACCACGTAATCGCCGGTGCTGAAGCCCTTAAAGCAACCGTGTATGGCCCGGGCGGCGCCATGGACTATCCGCTCAAGATGGTAAAGGCAGATCTTCGTACCGATATGGCACTGCTGCGTATTCAGGGAACCGGTCCATTTCCCCATGCGGAACTGGGTAACTCGGACCTGGCCAGAACCGGTGATATGGTACTCACCATCGGCAGCCCCTTTGGTTTTGAGCAGTCGGTCACCTCCGGTATGATCAGCAGCAGAAATCGTACCCTGCAGGTTGGCGACACCGTTTATGAAAATCTGATTCAGACCGACTCTTCCATCAATCGGGGGAGCAGCGGCGGCCCCATGCTTAACGTGAAGGGTGAGGTTATCGGCATCAACACCGCTATCTTTGCCCCGACCGGAGTATTCAACGGTATCGGTTTTGCTATTCCGATTAACCGTGCGTCGGAACTGGTTGGCGGCGTGATTGACTTCAACAACACCGCTCCTGGTGCCGTGGGAGGCCAGTTGGTGGCCTGGACCACTCAGGGACGCCAGGTTGGTAATGCCTATCGTTTGCCCAATGGACAGACGGTTATCCCTCCCCACGGGCCGCTCGGATCATGTATAACCTGTCATCCACAATTATTTGAAGTGCAGGGCCAACAGAAACCTGCTGTGGCGGCCAATACTGATCCCTGGATGACACAACAGCCCGGCACGGCGGTCAATGTTGATCCCTGGATGAGACAGCAGCCCGGTACGGCGGCTAACGCTGATCCGCTCATGGGGCAGCAGCCGGGTATGGCAGCCAATGCCGATCCACTGCTGACGCAGCAAAACGGCCTGCATATCGGTGCCGGCGCCGGCACGAGAAGAGGCTTGTTCGGGCGAACTAATGGCGGTCCGGTAACCGGTAATGGTCAGTTTACCGCTGCCGGTCAGCAGATGGTTTTCAATGAACCGGTCATGGGGCTCGGACTGGTGGATGTGGATGATATAATCTGCCGTCAGGCCGGCATGCTCCACCCGGAAGGGGTGCTGGTCACCAGTACGGCCCCCGGCGGACCGGCGGAAGTTGCCGGCCTCCAGCGGGGTGACATCATCCTCCGCTTCTCCGGTAAGAAAATCATCAACGTGGCAGCACTCAATACACTCATGGCTGGCCAGAATATCGGCCGCTCCGTTGAACTGGTCTTTTTACGAAACGGTTCCCGGCAGACCGCCAAGCTAAAAACCGCTGCAACTCGCCAGAACAAGGCCGCAGCCAAGGCACCACAGGTCATGGCTCCCTATCAGTGGCAGCTGGGCGCACGTATCACCCCCATTATACCGTCGTTGACGAGAATTACCAAGTCGGGGGTCTATGTGCAGAACAGCAGCGGCATACTGGCCGCCAATGGCTTGCGCAGTGGTGATATCATCAAGGGGATAAACGGTGCCCAGGTGGAAGAGATGGAAGCTTTCATCAAGGCGTCCCAGCGGGTTGACAGCAAACGGGGCTTTGTCTTGGACATAATTCGTGGCGGTAATTCCATGCTCCTGAATGTTAAAGGATAACAGGCAGTGAAAGAGGTCATCGAAAAGCTGTATGCCAAAGAGCTGAATCTGATTACCGAAAAGCCGGTGCTTACCAGAGGAAAGAAACGGAGGCCACTGACTCACCGGATTAAAACCAGGGTCTGGCACCAGCAGACAATCTCGGCAAAGATTGCCCTGGTGTCGTTTACGCTCTTGTTGGTGACGGGAAGTGTCTATTATTACAACCTGTTTACCACCGAAATGTTTGCGGTGCGTCTTGAGTCGGCTCAGATCGAAGCAGAACTGCAACGGCGCGGCGATCTTATTCCCGGCTTGGTTAAGGCGGTTTCCGATTACATGAACTACGAGGGGCGGGTGTTTGTCCATGCTGCCGATGTGCGAAGTGCCCTTGGTTCCCTGAAGGATATGACCGCTGAGGGCCTTCCCCAGGCACTGGATACCCAGACTCTGAACAACTTTAAGAGTGCCATTTCAAAATTTCAGGCGGTTGCGGAGAATTATCCCGATCTCAAATCGTCCATTACCTATCAGAACCTCATGACCGAACTGGCAAATACGGAAACACGTCTGGCCGTTGCCCGGGCCCATTACAATACGGCTGCCAATATGTACAATACCAGTCTGGAACTGGTTCCCGGCTTTTTCTTCGGCTACCCACTTGGTTTCAGACACGCTAAGACGTTTATTTCTGAAAAAGAAATCCATAAACCAGAAGCAGCAAAATGAGACAGATAATCAAATATCTGCTTTTTGTCGGTTTCCTGGCGGCGGCTCTTATTGCTGCCGCCAATTTTGATCTTACATCACTCACGGTGCCGAAGCCCCGGAAGAGTGGCACGGCTGCCCCAAAAAGCTTTCGGGGGGTCTCCATCTCGAAAAAGCCATCGGCGATCCTGACCGGTCTGTCGGGTGTGGTCTCCTTCGATTACAGCCCGTCATCGGCCATGACCGCCGCTACTGCCGATGACCAGATTCTGGTCTGGCAGCTTCCCGATACGGCTCCACTGCGGGAAATATCCAGTGGTCCCGGCTTTCAGGCCCTGTCACTCCGTTTTCTTCCCGGCAGTTCCCTGTTTGCGGTGGGGGGGATGAACAGCGATAATTCGGGAAGCATCAAGATCTATGACGCCGTGACCGGAGTCCAGAAGCTGCAGTTCGATGAAGCTGAGCCGATTATCAGCCTGGACCCCCATCCAAACGGCAAACAGTTGTTGATCACCGGCGAGACCTATATCAAGGTGATCGAGGTGAAAGACGGAAATCTGGTGGCAATTATGCAGAAGAGCAGTCCGGTGGCGCGGGCCTGTTTTTACGGTAACGGCAACTTTATTCTCCAATCGGACATTCTGTCTCTCTATGATGTGAACAAACGGGCCATGGCCGGTTCCGTTGATACGGTAGCTCCGCTGTTTTTCCGGAAGGGGATGGATGGCACGACCTTTACCTGGCTGTCGGCCGAAGGGGTTACCATTGCGACGGCGGGACAGCCGGGTAAAAAGTTTTTCCCCGTGGACACAAAGGGGGTTCTGTCCTTCGACGTTGACAGCAAGGGAACCTGGGGGCTTTTCCTCCTTGACGGGCAAAAAATGGTGGTTCGGGAGCTGGCTACCGGCAAGAGTATTAAAACGATTGCACTGGGTGCGGCGGCTGCCGATGTGGTGCTCAATGCCGATGAAAACAGTGCCTACGTCCAGTTTACCAGTGGGGCCATCGGAGTCTTTGATGTGGGGTATCAGAACAAACTGAAAAGTATGAAGTATGCCCTGAAAAAGTTTGTGGGTAGCATAAAAAGTAAAGCGGCCCCGGTGGAAAAGCCGGTGGATCCCCAATAGCCGGAATACATATGCTCTACCGATTTATCACATCTGGCTATACGGACCTGCTGGCCTATGCCACGGCCTTTCTACTGTCGGTTTGGTTTTTTATCTCATGGCAGTATGCTCCGTTGATGCCCGATTATCTCGCTGCGGTTTCACCCGCCTATGGATTAGCTGTTGCGGCATTCAGCGGCGCGTTGCTGATCTGCAAGTACATCTGTCTTGAGGGGCACGCACTCACCGTACGGGTGCTGGGTGTTGAAAAGTCCCAGTTGGCACAGACGATTAAAAGTCGCGATATGGATTTGCGAGAGGCTGCACAGAATATTGCCCAGCTCACGGTTACCATGGGGGAGCTGCAACACAAAATAACCACCATGGAGGCCAACTCTCCGGACCGGCAGTTGTCGGAGATGCGGATGAAGTTGCGCACCGCCGATGATGATAAGGTGGCCGCCTTGTCAGTGCTGCTGAAGAACCTCCAGGCCCGGGTCCATGCCCTGTTGAATATCTCCGACGACCAGCTCCGGTATGCCGTGGATGTGTTGCGTCAGGAGATCGGGCTGGTTGAGAATGAAATCAAGCGGGGTGTGTTTTCCTACTATGAACTCTGTATTAAGATCGTCGATATTAATGAAAAACTTACGGAACTGAATGACATTAATCTGATGTCGTCCCTCGATCAGCCGGTGAATGGGGATTCGGTTACCGAAGCCTGGCTCAATTTTATCAAGGTAAATGATAATACGGACCCGTCGGCGGTAGAACGGTCCTTCAAATTTTTCAAGGTTGCCTTCCATCCCGACCGTTTCCCCTCGGAAACGTTGAAAGTCGAAGCGGCCAAGTATTTCAAGCATAGCATTAATGTACACAGCTCCGTAAAGAGAATGGAAAAATCAGCCCCATGAAAAAAATACTCTTTCCCATACTGATCATGCTGCTCATGGCCGGCAGTGCCATAGCCGGTCCAGTAGCCATTGATGGGCATGCCGTGGTGGCCGATCTGCCGGAGGCGATTCTGCTGATCGTATTCGGCTGCGTGGTGGGACTGATCGGCACGTTGATTGGAGCCGGTGGTGGTTTTATCCATGTGCCGATGCTGATGATCTTCTTTAATTTTACCCCCCAACTTGCCATCGGTACCTCAATCACGGCGGTGTTCATGAATGCCCTCTCAGGGACATTCTCCTATGTCACCCACAAGCGCATTGATTACGACATCGGTCTCAAGTTCGCCACGGCAGCCGTGCCGGGGGTTCTGGTGGGAGCGGTCATCGCCCAGCATTTTACCTTTACTACCTTCTCCATCTTTTTCAGTGTGACGCTGATGCTGCTGTCTCTGCACCTGTTCGCGGAAAAGGATATTTCCATCGTTCTGACCAATGTGCCGGAAAAGCCGGAAGTGCGCCTCTTGATCGATGCGGAAGGGGAAACCCACCTCTATGCACCGGATATGTCCATCGGGCTGGCAGGAAGCTTCTTTACCGGCATATTCTCCGGGCTGTTCGGTATTGGCGGCGGTATTATCCATGTGCCGCTGATGTACTCGGTGCTCGGTATGCCGGTACACATCGCAACGGCAACGTCCCACTTTATTCTGGCTATCACCAGCTTCTTCGCTGTGGTTGTTTTTACCGGGATGCATGAAATCGATCTTGATTTTGCCATTTTCATCGGCGTAGGGGCCATCCTTGGTGCCTATTTCGGTGCGCGGTTGTCGCGGAAAACCCGCCCCCGTTCAATAAAACGGGGAATTGCGGTATGTCTGCTTCTGCTGGCATTAAAACTAATTACCGGTGTGATGTAGGGGAGAACTGGCTGTGGATCAAAGTAAAAGAAAATTTATCAGCATCTGTCTTGGCGGCATTGCCGCGCTGGCCGTTACCGGCATCACTGCGGTGGTCTACCCGGTGTTCCGTTACTACCTGGTACCCAGTCCTGACGGTGGTGGCAAGGGGAAAGCCACCATACCGGTGAAGGACATCCTGCCGGGAGATGCGAAATTTTTTGAATACAACGGCACTGCGGCCGTACTGGTGAAAAAACAGGATGGCACGATGATTGCGCTGTCAGCCGTCTGCCCCCACCTCGGCTGTATCGTGCAGTGGGAAAAGGATCGGCAGGATTTTCTCTGCCCCTGTCATGCCGGCTATTTCACCGCAGATGGTGCCGTGGTCTCCGGTCCCCCTCCACGTGCTTTGGAAAAAATTCCTTTTACGGTGGCTAATGGGGTCGTAACGGTTGGCTAATGTCTCTAACATGTGGAAAGAAATTATAAAGGCTCACTCTGATGGATTTTTTGAAACAACTATATGACTGGGTTGATGTCCGATTCGGTGTGCGTGAAGTCGTCGACGAAAAGCGGTCCGGCCATCTGCTCCCCCCCAATATTAATGCCTGGTACTCCCTGGGGAGTGTGCTGCTGGTAATATTCTGCCTGCAGATCGTAACCGGCCTGCTGTTGATGCTCTACTACGTGCCGGATATTGACAAAGCCTTTGGCAGCGTGGCGTTTATCATGGAGGAGATCCCCCTTGGCCGGTTGATCCGACTGTTCCATGCGGTGGGATCGAGCATGATGCTGCTGGTTATCCTGCTGCACATGTTTTCCGTCCTCTTTATGGGGAGTTATAAGGCCCCCCGTGAACTCCACTGGCTCACCGGTTTCTTTCTGCTGCTTCTGGCCATGGGAATTTCCCTGACCGGTTACCTGCTCCCCTGGAATCAGCTCTCCTTCTGGGCTACCACGGTGGCAACCGACTGCGTCAGCTCGATTCCCTTCGTCGGTTCGGATCTGGTTGAGCTGCTCCGTGGCGGGAAACAGGTTGGCTTCCACACTCTGGGGCGTTTCTATACTCTCCACGTGGGGCTGCTGCCGGCGTCCATTGTCGTCATGATCGGCACACACCTTTTCCTGATCAGAAGAACCGGTGTCTCCACACCCCCCTTTGGTCTTGAGGACACCACTAATCAGTGGCAGGGGGACAAATTTGTCTGCAAAGATCATCCGGATGGTATTCCGTTCTTCCCCAATTTTGTACTTCAGGACCTGATATCCATTTCGCTCTATCTGGCCTGTCTCATGATGTTTGTCTTTTTCTTTCCGAACCTGTTTATCCCTTCAACATCATATATGCCGGCGAACCCTTTGGTAACGCCCTCCCATATCAAGCCGGAGTGGTACTTTCTGGCAAATTACCAGACGTTGAAGCTGTTTCCCAGTGAGATAGTCGGGTTGACGGTACAGGCCATTGCCATGACTTTTCTGGCCCTGTTACCCTTCATTGATCGGGGTACGGAGAAGCACCCCCTGAAGCGTCCGACATTCACCTTGACCGCTATTGGCTGCATCCTGCTCTGGATCGGCCTGACTATATGGGGACTGTATTCATGAAACAGTTGCTCTTCGCTTTTTTACTGGTTCTTTCCCTGCTTTCGGCTCCGCCGGCTACTGCTGCCGTTCGTCCCGTCGATGTCTGTGTTACCTGCCACGGAGCACTGTCTGCACGCCTGGGAATGCCGGCTAAGCTCTGGAAGGCGAGTATCCATGCCGAACATGGTGTGTCCTGTAATGCCTGCCATGGCGGAGATCCCATGGATGGGGCCAACTCCATGAGCCCGGCGAGGGGATTCCGCGGGGTGCCGATAGCAACGGAAATCCCGACCATTTGTGGCGGGTGCCATATGGGGATTGCCAAGTACAATGCGGCGAGTCCACATGGGAAAGCACTGGGGAGGGGTGGCCCCACCTGCGTCACCTGTCATGGCAGCCATGGCGTCGTCAAGGCTACCATTGATCAGATCAACCGGAAAAACTGTACCCCCTGCCATGGCTTTGAAAGTGCATGGGAGATCAGAAATGCCATGCTGAAGACCGATGGCATGCTGAAAGCCATAGAAGATCGTATTATTGAACTGAAAAATCAGGGGATACTGACCGATACGTTGGAGAAGCGGCTGTTCGCATTGCGGAATCAATCACACTCGCTGTTCCACACCCTGAATATCGACCTGATTCGCCAGGAATCGGCCCATCTTCAGGCCGAACTGGAAAAAAATAACGGCATTGGTAATACCGGTACCGGGCTTTCAATTGGTGCCCTTGCCGTGGGGTGGGCCCTCCTCGCCGCACTGCTGTTCTATCTGATCAAAAAAAATATTGATTAGTGAGCATAAATTGCCTATAGCACATAGGTGACATCCACGCATGAAAAACCATGCTTGGATTTCAGCCGGAACTGCACTATTTTTTAAAGGAGAGCGCATATGCAACCAGTACATTGCCCGAATGTAATCACGGTAGCTGGACAAAAAACAGGCCAGGGAGTCGGTTTTAAGGCGGCAACATGCTGTAAGACCATGGGAACCGGTTTGGGTGCGAAAGGAGTGGGACTCGGTCTGGGACTCGGTCTCGGCTTCGGAGTGTGGGGCCCCGTCGGTCTGATCGGTCTTGGAATCGTTGGAGGCTATTATTACTGGAAAAAAGCATCGGAGATGCTTGATTGATTCAAGAGCTGTTGAACCGGGAGGTTACAGGTGGCGAAGAAAAACAAGGCCAAGAGTAGGAGCGTAAATAGCCCGCACCCAAAACAGGTTCTGGATGCTGTGTCGGTGAATGGTACCGCCGTGGTTATGGATGGTGCGCTTCAGGCAGCAGAAGAGGAACCGGTTGGGGACGTGACCGCTCTGGCGATTGATGAAGCCGACATTGGTGAAGATACCGATGTGATTGTGCCCCTGGCTGATGGTGCTTCACTACTCGAAGAAGCTGTCGTTGAAGAGGTCATTGCGGAATCCCCCCAGGAACCGGTGAGTGTTGAAGTCGGCGAGCCGATGCCGGTTGAAGTGCCGGTTGTTACAGAGAAACGGAGGGGGCGGAAGAGTCTGGTTGAACGCCTGATTCTGGCCGGAATTGTCGAGGCACCCCACGGGGAGATCGGGGCAGGAGACATACCAGCTGTCGAGGTGGAAGTGCCGGTGGCAGAGGAACCGATAGCAGTGGAACCGGTAGCAGAGGAACCGGTGGTAGTGGAACCGGTAGCAGAGGAACCGGTAGCAGAGGAACCGGTAGCAGCGGAACCGGTAGCAGCGGAACCGGTAACAGAGGAACCGGTAGCAGAGGTGCCGGTTGCAGAGGCCTCGCTCTCTGCACCTGCGGATGAAGCAATGACCGCTGATGCAGAGGACGCTCCGGTAACTGTCGCGGAAACCGTAGAGCCGGCTCAGATGGTTGTTCAGGTTCCGGTGGAAATAGTGGAAGTCGAGGAACTCTTGCCGGTCGTTTCGGCTCCTGCTCCGGTTGACGGCGTGACGGACGTGGCACAATGCAACGACGAGGATCTGCTGGTTGCCGATGGGAATCATGGGGTGGAGGAAGCAGAGACGGCTGAAGAGACCGTCGACAGTAAAGAATCGCTGTCAGGGGAAATCGTTCAGAGTATGAAGGCCCAGGCGGTGCAGGAAGTGCGTGATGTTCTGCAGGAACTTGAAAGTAAACATTATAATATTACCGAGGGAATGGCCACTGCGGTCGGGGCAGGGACAGGTGCTGCCGGATCCATTGCCGCTCTTTCATCACTTGGCGCGGTTTCCGGGTTGTCATCGGCCGGCGTCTCGTCCGGTCTTGCCGCTGCCGGTGCATTAATCGGTGGGGGG
Source organism: uncultured Geobacteraceae bacterium (assembly GCA_903901875.1). Classification (GTDB taxonomy): domain Bacteria; phylum Desulfobacterota; class Desulfuromonadia; order Geobacterales; family Pseudopelobacteraceae; genus JACRCG01. Next base: position 82,629 of record CAIUSO010000045.1, read on the forward strand.
ACACTGGTGGGACTTGGTGTCATTGTGGCTCCCGTCGCAGCATTGGGGGTGCTCGGATATCGGCTTGCCCACAAAATAAAAGAATCAAGAAGAAGTGTGGATTTGGGAGCTGCCGTCAAAAAAATCTGTGAGATCCAGTTGCGACTCAACCGGCATAGGGAACAGTTCAGGGAAGAATTGTCGCTTATTGATACCACCCTGGATGTGCTTCTCCGCGTGAAGACGAAGTAACCCTTCATTTTCTCCTGCCATAGCTGGTAGTTTTCGGACCCCTTGTTCTTTACCGTTCAAGGGGTCTGTCTGGATTAAGGTCCGCCATGTTTAAATCAACAATAATCAAACGTTTCGTTAACTCTAAAATTGAGAGGTATGGGTATATGCTTAAGCTTGATATCAATTCGGGAGACAAAACCATCGATCTTGAAGTGTTACTGCGGGGAGAAAGTGCCCCTCTGAAGGTGCATGTGGGGCGGTACGAGGTTATCGGAGGGGCGGAAAGCGGCATTAAGATCGGCCAGATAACGACCTCACGGGAGTGGATCACCGAGGTGATAAACGCACTGGCCCCCGAACACACGGTAAAGTTCAACCATGCCGGCCTGCTGAAGATGATCCTGTAGTACTAAAACTGCCAGTCCGGTACCACCGGTGAGGTGCTGACCGGGGTTACAAATTCCTTACTGGCGGTTTCTTTCCCCTGTGTTTCGGTCACGTTAATGCGGTAGTGAAGGGAAGGGACGTGGGAGGGCACTTTGGGGAGTATGGCCTCATAGGTGAAGCGGGTGCCGTTTACCTTATCCATCTTTATTTCGGTCAGTTCCCCGGTTTCCACGGAGCGTACCCGGCAGCTGACAGTGCGAAGATCGGTCTCTTTCAGATACACCACGGCATGGATCACGGTACTTTTCCCGGAGACGATAAAGCTGTAGGGCTCGTGATCTATCCGGATAGTTTCTGCCGTGGGTGCATTTTTAGCCGGTACACTTTTTGGCGGCGGGGTGACGGCCACCGGGGCGACAGGCAGGCTTACGATTTTCGGTGTACTGACAACCGGTGGTTTGACGGGGAGCGGCTGTCTCTGGGCCGGAACAAAGGCACCAAGCGGTGCCGGGGTTGTTTTGTCCGCTTGTTTTTTTACTTTGTGAACGTGGGTAGCCACCTGTTTCGGGACCGCAGCCTTCTTCTTTTTCGGCTTGGCGGCTACTGCTGGCGAAGGGGGAGGAGCCGGAGTGGTTGCTTTCCTCTCTTTGCTCAGTTCACTTAAGGGGATCTCAAAATCAACGGCACCGGCCAGTGCGGTGGTTGCACAGATAGTTATGGAGAACGCCACCGCAGCGGCAACACAAAATGCCCCCAGGTACGGTGTCGATACATAATCAGTTACGTTTTCTTTCAAACCAGACCCCTCGTCTTTTTTCTTCCACCGAAGCATCACGGCATATTCAATTATCATGTCACGAAAATTACCTGAACAGAATCAGTGCGATTAGGAAATTGCACGGCGAAAAACTCTGCCTTATCCCCTGAGGGCGAATCGTGGCCTCAAGCAAAAAACCAACCGGACAACGCTGGCACAGAATAGCTTTTCCGGTCCCCGCTGGCAAGAACAAATCTAAACCCGTACCCCGTAGATATCGGCCGCGATATCCTGCTCCAGGGCTATCTGGGTATTCTCGATCTGAATGACATAGGCGGGGAATTTCTGGCGTATTTTGAGAACCTTGCCCGGAGACACCCCGAATGACACCAGTTTGCCGATAAGTACCGGATCATCCTTTCTGATAAAGGAGACCCGAACCGAATCCCCCACATCCAAGGCGTTCAGCGGCTTTACAAAGGATTCAACGGAGCTTTCCGACCGTTTGCAGCACTCCCCCTCAGGTATGGGTGAACCGTGGGGACATTCACGGGGGTGTCCAAGCAGCGTACAGATGGCCTCGGTGAGGCCGGGAGCCAAGGTGTGCTCATATTCACAGGCCGACTCTTCTATGGCATCAAAGGGCATGCCAAGCACGTCAACCAGCATCCGCTCCGCCAGGCGGTGGCGGCGAATGATCGGCAGTGCGTAGGCCCTGCCGCTGGCGGTCAAAGAAACGCTACTGCCGGTGAAGCAGATGAGCCCTTTGTGGGCCAAATCTGACAAAACTGCGTCATCAACACGATAGGACGCCTCGCTATGCTCTTTCTTTATGCCTTCCGCCGTACAGGCCCCCATCTCCTCAAATCTCCAGACGGTTTCAAGGACCTCATCGGTAACATGCTCGATATTCTTCATGGTGATACCCTTTCTTAAAAAGTAATGGTGACCCAACTGAGGACGTTGTTTAGTATGCCCCCGGTCAATACGGCACAGGTCGTAACCGCAACAATAATGGCAAGGGCCTTCTGGGCACCCTGCTCTTTGATGATAAGCATGAAATTAGTGACACAGGGGATAAAGAGAATCGTGACCACCATGGCCACAACCAGCTGTGTATGGTTCATGACTCCGCTGTCCACCATTTTTTTCAGGATGGCAACGCCGGCTTCACCCCGGATGAAGCCCATGATCAGTGATTCGGCGAATTGGGGGGGGAGGCCAAGAAAACCTCTGATAATGGGGGCTGAAAGACGCTCTATGACAGAAAGCAGACCGATTTTATCGGCTAAAAACAGGCCAAGTGCGCTGATAATGAAGAGTGGTACCGCCTCCTGAAGAAACAGCAGAGAACGGTAGGAGGTCTTTGCCAGGACGTTTTTCAAGCTGGGTATGCGTATGGGGGGAACTTCCATGATGAAATTGGATGACTCCGTCGGCATGATTTTGTTGAGGATGATGCCGGTCAGTATGGTCAAGGAGAAGACAACACCGAAGACGACCAGAAAACCGTTAAAGGAAATTTGCGTCAGAATGGCCAAAATGACGCTCAATTTGGCAGAGCAGGGAATGCCGAGTGACAGAAGGAAGATGGCAATAAAACGTTCCCTTTTGCTGTCCAGCACCCTGGTGGAAATGGTGGCCATGGTAACGCAGGAAAAGCCGAGTACCATGGGGAGTACGGCCTTGCCGTTGAGGCCGATTTTTCTGAAAATACGGTCAAGCAGGATGGAAAGGCGGGGTATGTAGCCTGAATCCTCGATGAAACCGAAGGTGAAAAAGAACATGGTCAGGATCGGCAGGAGCAGGCCGAAGACCGGAACAACCGCCATGGTGTAGAGTCCGTACTCACCGGTAATCAGTTCCCTTACGAAGGCGTACGGGATAACTGCAACCGCGTTTTTCAGGTGAGGTCCGATCATGTCCCCAAAGAAGTCGTTGAGGAGGAAATCGACGACAATGCCGGCGGCGAACTTTCCGACGATGAAATAGAGCAGGGCGATGAGGGCCACCAGTATGAGAGAACCGGTGATTGGTGTGAGTGCCAGGTCTCCGATCCGGTTCAGGAGCGGGGTGGAGGAAATGGGACTCAGCGTGACCGTTTGCGCGTAAACCGCTTCGGCCCACAGGTCATGGGCACGGGCTACCACCAGGCCCAGGGGGCGGTGGAAGGTCCGGGACGTGCTGACAATAAGTTCCGTGACGGAGGTGTCCTGATGCAGAGCCAGCTTTGTCCGGGCCCACATCGACGTGGGGTGGTCTCCGGCCATGGCAAGGATGGCCAGTATCCGTCTATTCCGTTCAGAACAGAGCTCGGTGGTGATAGACTCTTCCAGTTTACTGACGGCAGCGGTAAGTGTCGCCGGTAGCCTGGTGGGGAAGCGGGGAGCAACGCCCTTGCCGAGCGCAGTGACCAGGGTCGGTACACCGACACCCTCAGAAGCGATGATCTCGATGACCGGTGTTCCCAGCAGCTCCTCAAGTTTGTGCCGATTGACCGTAATTCCCTTTTGTGCCGCCTCGTCCACCATATTGATCGCACATAGGAGCGGTATCTGCAAGTCAGCCAGCAGGGACGTCAGCTGAAGGGAACGATTGACATTTTTTGCATCGAAGACCTGGACTACCAGCTCCGGTGCCTCTTCCACAAGGATACATTTGGCAACTCTCTCGTTATCCTCATTAAACAGCAGGTTGCAGACGCCGGGGGTGTCAATTATCTCAACATCCTCACCATCAACTTTCAGGATTCCCCTTCTCACTTCAACGGAGGAGCCGGGATATGACCCGCTGCTGACCCGGTTGGTTATCAAACGGTTAAACAGAGTGCTTTTACCCACATTCGGCAAGCCAATCAACAATATCTTCTTCACAATAACCAATCCTTCTGTGTAGTATGTCAGATGTGCCGGGCAACATTCTCATATTGTATTAATTCCGTCAATGCCTGACGTGACCAGAGTCGATGGTAGTCGTCAAATACCTCATTAATCATCTAAAATGTGTTGACAACTAGCCGGTTACGGATATAGTGTCTCTCTGATTATAATACCGTGAGGCTTCCGGTATAAAGTGCCAAGAGCTTTTCATGCCCCCGTGGGGGGAGAATGCGTAAATATAACGCAATACAGAGCACATACACGCTGTAGAGGAGGAGGCCGTTTGATAATATCCATCATCAATCATAAAGGCGGGGTCGGGAAATCCTGTATTTCCACCAATCTTTCCCATGCGCTGGCAAATCGGGGCAAAAAGGTGCTGGTTATTGATTGTGATCCCCAATGCAATACGTCGTCAATCTTCGGTCCGGCCGAGGAGGTAGAGGATCCGAAGACACTCTATGATATTTACGCCAATAATACTCCCGTAGCAGAATGCGTGTATAAAACGACCTACAAGAATGTTGATGTCATCATGAACTCGCCGGAGATCTCCCATCTTGAAATGGAGCTGTACCAGGATGCCAAGAACTCCTATCAGTTGCTGCGCAATGGTGTCCGAAAGTTTGCCTCGGAAAATTATGACATCACGATCATCGATAACAATCCGTCCTTAGGGCTCTACACCATCAACAGTCTGATCGCCAGTGACTGTGCCATCGTCCCCATCGAATCCGGCTGCCGCTACTCTCTGGACGGTTTTGTCGCCGCCCTTGAAGCCATCAGTTCCATTGCATCACGGGTAAACGCAGAGTTGCGTTTTTTGAAGGCGGTCATCAACAAGGCCGACTCCCGCACCAGCATCAGCCGTGCTTCCGTTGACCATATACAGCGGAAATTTGCCGACAAGGTATTTTCAACGATTATCAATACCGACACAAAAATTAAGGAGGCGGTCGCGTTTAAATCCACCGTATTGCGACATGCCCCTTCATGTATCGCCAGTAACAAATTCCGGGCTCTTGCCAACGAAGTGATAGGACTCATATGACGACAAAAGTTAGAGGTAGTAAAGGATTTGACGCGCTGTTTTCACGGGTGTTTGACGAGCCTGCTCTCAAGGGTGCCGTCGGCAACCTGCATGACGATTTTTCGTCCGCAGAGCCGGCCCCTGCACCGGCCCCTGCACCGGCACCCGTGGCGGCTGCACCGATTGCTCCCAAGCCTGAACCGAAGCCTGAAGTAAGGCCGGAACCTGTGGTGGAAGTCGCGCCTGTAGCCACACCTGCTCCCGCTCCCGTACCTGAGCCGGTGGTCGTGGCGGTTGTACCGGCAGAGCCTGAAGCTGCTCCGGTCCCGGCGGTTGAGCCACCCCCTGTCGTGGCACCAGCTGCGCCGGTTATTGCTGAAAAAACAGCCGTTCAGCCGAAAGTCCCCCTACCGGAAGTGAAACGGACGCAACCGTTGCCCACACCGGCGGTACCGGTTGAAGCAGCACCGGGTAAACTGTCGGTCGGGTGGTCCATTGAGCTGTTTGAAGAGATAATGGGCGAAGCACTGACGGAAAAGGAACCGGAATCGGTTCCCGAGGTGCTTGAGGTACCGACGAAGGCCCGTTTTGAAGAGATTCCCCCCCCCTCACGTGCCGAACTGCGTGCTCCGGTTCTGGTTGAAGAGCGCCCGCGGACAGTTGCCGGCAGCATACAGGCGGGGATTCCGATTCCACGGGTCACCAAGCCGGTTGTGAATTCCTTTTCCACACTGGGTGGGGCTCCGTCTTCAACAACCGCTCCCGTTACGCGGAAGGAACCGGTTCTCGAAGTCGTTGCTCCCCCCCCCGCTTCTGATGCTGTTCCTCTCCTCCAGAGTGATGATATTACGGAATTAATACATCAGGAGGACGAATTTGTGGAACAGGATCGGGCGGTACAGTCCCAATGGCTCCCCCTGTCAAAGAATCAGGGAAGGATTCTGGAGTATCTGTACGAAGTTGCCGATGGTCTTGCCAATGCGGAGGCGATCAGCAAGGAACTTGATATTAAAATTCCGGCCGTACGCCAATCGGTGCTGACTCTGGTGAATGAGGGGTATCTGTATCTGCAGGGAAAGAGACGGGTCCATGGCTTTGCAACTCCCGGCTTTACCTACACCCTGAACACGTACCTTTGCTCAACGTATCTGACAAAGGTTAAGGGGGAAGCCCGGCTGTCAAAGCTTCGGTCCGGTACCTCCGGCGCACCTCCTGAAATACGTGTTACCGTGGGCACCACCCCTATTCAGATGGAACAGGTGGAGATCCCCACCTCCGAGTTAGTGCTGAGTGGCGCCGTCGGGGCTTACTGGGAGGACGAGGGACTTGGTGAACAACAGGCCCAGAAGTGGTGCTCCCTGTTTAATGTTGCTCCCAAGCAGATGCGTGAACAGCTTGAGTGGGCACGCTTTGACCTTGAAATAAACAAGCAGCGGGGTTCCTTGACCAAGGATGTGATCACCTGGTTCTATGACCACCTGAGAACCAGTGGTGGTCTGTTCCCCCGTCCGGAAAATTATCGCTCGGCCGATGAACTGCGTGCCGAAGCCATTCGGTTGCAGCGGGAAAGCGGCCAGTTGGCAAAGGCGAAAAATGCTGAAAATGAATTTGCCAATTCTCTCCAAGCCGTCGTGGCCGATTCCAATTCGCCGATTTATCAGGAACTGTTGAAACGGGTGAACTCGTTTGTGCTGGAACAGATAAAATCCGGTGAAGAGTCGGCTGAAAGAATTGAACTGGAAGCTTCCTTCAAAATATGCTGGAGCATGACCAACAGTGATCCGATCAGTTCGTCATTCTCCTTCGACTTGAGCTCGTTGGGTGCGGCTCCAGCGGCCTCCACCGAGTCGGTTGCCATTGATGGAAATAAGCTTATTTCCCTTGCAGTCGGCTGGAATCTGGTGGGATATAATGGTGCCTTTGCCCAGTCAATCCGTCAGGCAATAGCTCCCATATCCACCTTGGTGGAAAGTGTCTGGAGCTGGAATAACGGCCGGTGGCACTCCTTTGGTCCAACCCGTTCGGCAAACAGTCTGACCAAGCTGGAGCCGGGCGTGGGATACTGGATTAATATGAAGCAACCGGCTATCTGGCAGTTGCTGTAACAGATTCTCTCCTTTGGGACAACGCACAACCTGTTTGCTCCGGCTGTTCACGGGGGAAACAGGTTGTGTCATTACCTGCCGTTAGTCGGTAGCAGGGGAATCTCTCCCTTTCACTCATTTTGACCATAACGCTCAAAGGGTCGGCATGCTCAGTCTGCTCATCATTTCAAATAATCCCGTAGGCAGCCAGCTCCAAAGCCTTGTTCAGCCGTTGGTACCGGGAGATGTCGGTCTGGTGTCCGGTTTTGCGGACGGTCTGAGTGAAATCCTTGACAATACCCCTGCCGTCGTCATCATTCAGGACAGGATTTCCGGTGTTACCTGCGAGCCGATTGTCCGCCGTGTCCGGCAATTGCTTGGTGACAGCAGTCCCGTATTCATCATGGCCTACGGGGGGACGACCCCTGTTGCACCTCTGCCGGGACTATTCGAAATTACCACCGATCTGGACCAATCCCTCGAATCGCTGACTAACGAAATCGGCTCCTACCTGAAACGTCTCCTTGACGGCGAACAGGTTTTGCCTTCACCACTCCCTCACCCCCCGTCATCCCCGCCACCGGTGATCCCGGCGGTGAATACGGAGAAGAAGCGGTTTCCCCGTTCCCCCCGCGTCCTTTTAGTGGAAGACAACTTCATCAACCAGAAGGTGACGCTGACGATGCTGCACAATCTGGATTGCAGGGTGGAACTGGCTCCCAACGGGCAGAAAGCCATCGACGCACTGGAGCAGATCAACTACGATCTGGTGCTGATGGACTGGATGATGCCGCGCATGGATGGTCTGGAAGCGACCGCCCTGATTCGCAGTTCCGGGTCAAAGGTCATTAACCGTGACGTGATGATTGTTGCATTGACATCCAACACCAAACCGGGTGATCGGGAAAAATGTCTGGAAGCCGGAATGGATGACTATCTGGCCAAACCGGTAAGGAAAGCCCAGTTGGGTGAAATCCTTGACGTCTGTATGAAGGACGCGGTAGCCGAGCCGGTCATTGAACCGGTCATTGAACCGGTCATTGAGCCCGTTATTGAACCGATAGCTGAACCGGTTATTGAGCCGGTCATTGAACCGATAGCTGAACCTGTTGATGCCCCACCTGCCACTGAACCATCCACCCCTGAACAGGTCTTCCCTGTGGAACAGAAGCTCGTGCTGCTGGTGGAAGATAACCTGATCAATCAGCGTATTGCCCTGATGATACTGAACAATCTGGGGTGCAAGGTTGATGTGGTCCCCAATGGTCAAAAGGCCATTACCGCCCTTGAACGGGTTAATTACCATATGGTCCTGATGGATTGGATGATGCCCCGGATGGATGGTGTGGAAGCGACCACCCTCATCAGGAGCCCCCAGTCCGGCGTTATCAATCATGATGTGCCGATTATTGCCCTGACCTCCAACACTCTGCCGGGTGACCGGGAGCGGTGTCTTGAGGCCGGCATGAACGACTATGTGGCCAAGCCGGCGACGAAAGCCCACATGGCGGAAGTCATAGAAAAGTGGCTGAATAATCCCCATATGCTGGCCCCGGTTACTCCGGAGCCGGAAGCGGTGGTGGAACAGGCTGACATAACCACCTTCTGGAACCCTGCTGAAGAACCTCTGCCCGAGGCTGTTACGACTGTCGAGGTACTCCCGGAACTGCCTGACACGTCTCCTCTCGAAGACGTCCCGGCACCTCCTGAGACCGAACCGGTACCTGCGAGCAGCACTGTGGAGCTACAGGCCACGGCGGTCAGGAAAAATTATCTGGCCGAAGTCATCGAAAGGTGGCGCCAGGAACCTGTCGCGCCGGCAGTTGCCGCGGGCGAAGCCACCGAGCTGTCTTCCACTCCCGCTGTTGAAGAAGCACCGACTGAACCGGTGCTGGAACCGGTCGAACCTGTGCTGGAACCTGTGCCGGAACCTGTGCCGGAACCTGTGCCGGAACCTGTGCCGGAACCTGTGCCGGTGCCGGTTGCGCCTGCTGCACCGAAGCTGGAATCCCTCTCTCCCGCTGCGCCTCCATTTACTGTCACCAGTGATGATATTCCCGATGCACTGCCCGAAATTGCTGGGGACACACCCGAGCCGGATCTCAGTGGTAACGTCGATAACGTCGATAACGTCGATAACGTCGGGGCTCTGCCGGTGGCTCTGCCGGAGCAGTGGAAGCATTCCGTCCTGTTGGTGGAAGATGAACTTTCCAGCCAGCGGGACCTGCTGGTGACGTTGAAGAAGCTGGGATATCTGGGATACCTGATTGACGATGACCCCATTGGTGAGAGTTCGACGCGGCTGATATTGAATGGTCTGGGATGCAGGGTGCATGTGGTGTCCGATATTCGGCAGGCGCTCCAAGAGATGGAATGGGCGTGGTACGATCTGCTGCTCATGGATTGGCTGATGCCGAAGGGGGACTATCGGGAGGTCATCTCGGCCATCCGCAACCCCGAGTCACCCATCCTCAATCATGGGGTGCCGATTATCGGTCTGACCTCTCTGCTCATGGCGGAAGATCGGGAACGATGTCTCTGGGCAGGTATGGACGAGTATGTGGTAAAGCCGCTCTATCGTGAGGAGATGGCCCGCATCCTTGAGGTGTGGCTGGGAGCCCGCGCTGTGGAGGAATCGTCAGACAGCGAAGAACCGGAATGTGCCGATGAAGAGGTGGATGGCGGTGACGAAGAGGAGACTCTTCCACCCGTGGTGTCTCCGGCAGGCGTGCCACCGTCCCAGCCGTTTTTTGACTTGACCAGTTCGCAGCTCAGCCTGTTGACGGCACAGGCGGAAGTGCCTTCCGGCGATACGGCCAGTGAACGTGCAGCTGCCACCGTGGAGCCGATTCCGGCAGAACGGGAAGCGTCGGTGGCATCGCTGCCCGTTTCCCCGGTAACGGTTGGTCATCCCACCGGTGTTTCCCATCAAGAGATACGGGAACCCCATTCGGAGCTGCTGGAAGAAGATTTCAGCTCTCGCACCCGAGCCTGGGTGTTGCTGCTGACGGCCTTTGTGGTCCTCTGCGCCGTTGCAGGGGGGTGGTCTCTCCTCAAGCGTAAGCCGGTGACCGTACAGCCGCCACCGGTAGTTGAAAAGCCGAGTACGCCGGTCGTGGTTTCCCCACCAAAATCAGCTGCCGAAAAACAGCCCATAGCTGCCAAAAAGCCAAAGGTGAATGGGCCGGTACCGGTACCCCTCGCAGGTGGTGTCCCGTCATTTGTGTCGGTTAAAGGGCGTGACAGCGCATTTTCCAAAGAAAAACCGGGGTGGGAACGGTATGCTGACGGGACCTATGATATTCGGCTCTATCGCCCTGCTGGGCAGATAACTGCGGTTCAGGTGCTTGCTGCGAAGGAAAAGGTGGTGGCGGATGCGTTTATGCGTCGGGTACTTACCGAGGTTACGGGGCGGAGTGAGTATGTACTTGCCTCCAGTGAGGAGAAACAGGGGTTTATACTTCAGCGAAACAAGATTGGTTCCCGTACCTGGTTGACCATCTACCGAAGTCAGTCTACCCACAAAATAGTAGCATTCGTGGTGCAAATGGAGTAACGGCGGTGTCTGCGAAGAACCGTTGCGTACGGTTACTTCTGAAATTACCTGTCCAAGCTTTTCCTGACCGCTTCGATGGTCAGTGTGGTGATCCTGCCCAGTTCCGGCTGTAATCTTCTCACCGTTGCCATGTCGTTACCCAGGGCGGCTGTTTCAATTTCGTAGCAGATTTCTTTCAAGGCCGGCGTGCAGATGTTGGCTGCCAACCCTTTCATGGTATGGGCCTGAATACTGATTGCCTGGGTATCGTCTTCGGCGGCAAGCTGGCCCAGTAATTTCAGGTCTTCCGGTAGCTCAAGCAGCGCATCGCTCAGAATGCTTTCTGCAAAGTCACGGTCATCATCGAATACGCTGATCAGTTCGGCCTCATCGAACAGCAGCACTGTTTCTGAAGGATTATTTAACGGTTCACTCACCGGGCTCTCCTCGCTGGTATCTTTTCGTAACCACTCTTCCAGTACTCTGGCCAGCTCATCTTTCCGAACCGGTTTCGCCAGATAGTCGTTCATGCCGGCTGCCAGGCAGGCTTCCCGGTCATTGGTCATGGCATTTGCAGTCATTGCTACTATTGGAACCTTGTGGTTCAGCACCGATGAGGTCTGGTCACGAATGGCGGCTGTTGCCTCCAAGCCATCCATCTCCGGCATCATGCAGTCCATGAAAACAAGGTCATAGTTTATCTGTTCCAAGGCCCGAACCGCTTCGCGGCCATCGGGGACCACGTCTGCCTGGTACCCCATCTTACCGAGCATACTCAAGGCAACCTTCTGGTTAATGACATTGTCTTCGGCCAGCAGGATGCGTACACTACCATTACTGCCATTGCCGGAAACCTGGTCGGCAGCAATATGTACTTCCGGTTTTTGCTGGCGGGATGGGATTTTTGTGGCAGGTGTCCCCACCGCCGCAGCGATACAATCATGGAGTTGTGCCCGGCGTACCGGTTTTGCCAGATACCCCCCAAAGCCCAGCTGCGACAGAGCAGCCGCATCTCCCCGGTTATCGGCGGCAATCATCATCACCAACGGCAGTGGTGCCAGTTGGGGGTCCGCCTTGATCCGCTGACCCAATTCCCGCCCCGTAATGTCAGCAATTTTTTCATCAATGAGAGCCAGTTGGAATGGCTTTGATCCGTTGACATTCCTGCGAAGCATGGCGAGGGCTGCCTCTCCATCGGGAGCCCATTCACTGAGGCATCCCCACTGGTGGAGCTGGGTTGACACGAACGAGTTGTTGGTAATACTACCGGTAACCACCAGGATGTTCAAGCCGATGAATGCCCCATCGGCAGTGGCGGTTATCGGAGCGGGAACGGACTGTTTTGCCAGGCGGGCAGTGAACCAGAATGTGGAGCCCCTGCCCATTTCACTGGTCACTCCGATGGTTCCTCCCATCAACTCCACCAGCTGTTTGCAGATGGGAAGGCCCAATCCGGTGCCGCCATATTTGCGGGCCGTGCCTGATTCTGCCTGGGAGTAAGGGGAGAAAACGGCATCGAGGCGATCCGGAGGGATGCCGATACCGGTATCACTGATCTCGAAAAGTATGGTGGCACTGTCATCAGAGTCAGATGTGAGGGATACACTGATGACGATTTCACCCTCATGGGTAAATTTAAGCGCATTACCGACGAGGTTGATGATGATCTGGCGTAGCCTGCCCGAATCACCGATGAGAAAGAGCGGCACATTGGGGGCGATTCCGCTGAAAAGTTCAATCCCTTTGTCGGCGGCACGGAAGGCCAGTAGTTCTGTGGTATCTTCGATGGTCTGGCGAACATCAAAGTCCAGTAACTCCAGCTCAAGCTTGCCCGCTTCAATTTTGGAAAAATCAAGGATCTCATTGATGATGGAAAGCAGGTTCTCGGCACTCTTCCGGATAATGTCGGTGTACTCCAGCTGCTCCGTACTCAGGTGAGTATCAAGCAGCATATTGGCCATGCCGATGACACCGTTCATGGGGGTGCGGATTTCGTGGCTCATGGTGGCCAGAAAGCTGCTCTTTGCCTGGGTCGCCATTTCAGCCATGTTTTTGGCCTCAATGAGCTGGTCAAGGACCCGCCTCTTTTCTGTGACATCCTCCTTGACCGCCAGATAGTTGGTAATGACCCCATTATCGTCAAAGAGGGGTGAAATGGTGGCAATCTCCCAGAACAGGGTGCCGTCCTTGGTTTTGTTAAGAACCTCACCGCTCCAGATATTACCCGATGAAATAGTGCTCCATAACCGGGTAAAAACCTCCGGTGGTGTCTGGCCGGCATTGAGGATACGGGGATTCTGTCCGATGGCCTCTTCGGCAGTATAGCCGGTAAGTTCGGTGAACTTCGGGTTGACAAATTCGATTAATCCCCGTGTATCGGTGATCAGGATGGTAACGGGACTCTGCTGGACGGCCCGTAACAGCTTACGCAATTCAAATTCATGCTCTTTCCGCGCGGTTATGTCACTCAGGATACCGTGCCAGAGGATGCTGCCATCCACCAGTCCCTGGGGGTGGGCACTGCCCGAATTCCACCGTATCTCGCCGGTGGGGAGTATGGTCCTGAACTGCTTCTCCCACGGCTGGAGTGTCCCCGCCGAATCCTGAATCGATTCCATGACGTTGGCATAGTCATGGGGATGAATAAGAGTCAAAAACGGTGTGGCATCTTTGCTGACTTGCTCCGGTGTGAGCCCGTAGATCCTTTTAATGGCGGAGCTGGCATAGGGAAAACAACACTGACCATCGGGTAACATTCGAAACTGGTAGATCATCTCCGGTATCTGGCGGGAAAGGGACGTCAAGAGATCGTGGCTCTGTCTCAGCTTAAGTTCCAGAACCCTTTGTTCGTCAAAGTGTTGTTGCTGCTTTATTTCTGCCTCTGTGCGTTCGGTTATATCCTCGTGGCAGATAATCCCATAGGTAACGCCGTCAATCGGTACTGACGTAATTGTGCCCATAAAACGGTGCTGATGGTCGTTAAAGTAACAGGAGAATTCAGCATTGACCTTTTCCAGGGTGCCGTTAATAACATCCTTTGCCGACCCATAAAAAAGCCGGAGTTCCTCATTATCGCTCTTCAACAGATGGTGAATCGATTCAAGGGAGCTGAATCCCTGATTTAAAGCCCCCTCACCCCCCTTGCTTTGGGTGGCAAAGTCACGCCACGCACGGTTGCTCACAGTAATATCCCCCTGTTCATCGATAACGCATACCTGGGCACCCATCATATCAATGATGGCACTCAGCAGCTGATGCGGTATGTTACGGTGGATATCGGAGGCCAATGACATGGGGTCCCTTTATGCTCGGAGCGTGTGCAACGGTCGTGTGTGATTACTGTGGAGTCTGACCTACCCAAAATAACCACTCTCGTTTATATACTTTTCCATCGTTCTCCGCAACGGGTACCTTACCGGGAAAAAATAAAAGTCAGAAAATAATTAACCTGTTGACGCCATGAGCCCTTCTTCGACGGAGGGGTAGCGGAGGGTGATCTTGAGCTTGTGCATCATGGCACTGTTATTTACTATTCTTGACTGGCTCACATAGGAGAACATCAGGGGGGTCATCCGTTGCCGCGCCTCATTCAGTGGTACACGGGGTTGACGTGGCATACCGAGAGCATCGGCGCAGGCGTCAAAATAGGATGTCATGCTGGAGGGGTGACCATCACTGACATTGAAAATATCCCCGCCATTACCATGGATAGCAGCGGCACAGCAGACTGCAGCCAGATCATCGACGTGGATCCGGTTACTGGGACCTGACTCTTCTTCATTCAAGAGTGGTTGCCCCTGACTGATCTGCATGAGGGGGAGTCGTCCCGGACCGTAGATGCCGCTGACCCGAAGAATAACTACGGGGACACCGACATTCCGGCCATACTCAGAAAAAGCCGCTTCGGCATCGAGCCGCCGCTTACCCATGGCCGTTTCTGGACGTGTCGGCGATGTCTCTGTGACAACAGCACCGTCAGCTTCGCTGTACACAGACGTTGCACTCACATAGATAATCTTCTCCGGTGTTCCGCCGTGTGACATCCGGGCAATAAAATTTCTGGCACGCTGGTCACTGGTGCCGCCCCCCGGTGGTGGTACCAGATAGAACAGGGTCTGCCCCGCCAGGTCCAGGGGGGGGAGAGTGGTTATGTCATCAAGAACCAGGGTCATGGTGGCAAAGCCGTTCGAGTCAAGGTACTCCGCACGTTGCGGGGAGCGGACCATACAGGTAACGCCAGTACCCGAATCCCGGTACTGCCGGGCGATACGTTCGCCACAATAGCCGCATCCGGCGATGAAAATCGTAGACATAAGGAACTCCGTGTCAGATCAGCATGGTTTTGGCTATGGGGCGCACCGCATCGGGCGCAGATTCCACGGCGGCAATCCGTTCCGCTTCAGTCATATATTTTTTGAGATATTTTTTTGCCAGTTTTCGGTTGCCGGCAATTGTCTCGGCCATTTTGCAGAGGATACCAACCGGTACACCATTACGAAATCCGCTCACCAATTTGGCAATTTCATTAATTCGTTCCTTCTCGGTCCAGGTTTTAAACAGTGCTGCCCCCAGATCGCCACTTCCTTCAAGCATACAGTACCTCCCTAATTTAAAAACCCCGCAGATTGCTCTGCGGGGTTGGATACTACCATTTTGACTCTCTACTGACTACTATTTCTCGTCGGTATCCCCGAAGTTCAGGGCCGCCAGTTTCTCATAATAGGCGAAGTGGGCCTTGGTCCACTCACCGGCCTTTTTCATCAGTGCGCCGGCCTGTTCCGGGTTGGCCTTTTTCAGCATACGGTAGCGATTTTCTGCCCCGGTGTACTCTTCAAAGCTGATGGTAGCCGCCTTGCTGTCAAGCTGGAGCGGATTCTTCCGCTTCGCTGCCAGGGCCGGATTGTAACGGTACAGGGGCCAGTAGCCGGACTGTACGGCCCGTTTCTGGGCATCCACACCGGCGGTCATGTCAATGCCGTGGGCGATGCAGTGTGAGTAGGCAATGATCAGTGACGGACCATCAAAGGCTTCCGCCTCAAGCATGGCTTTGACGCACTGGGCCGGGTTGGAAAGTGCCACGGTTGCCACGTACACCGAACCGTAGGACATGGCGATCATGCCCAGATCTTTTTTAGATACCGGTTTGCCACCGGCAGCGAATTGGGCCACGGCACCCATGGGGGTGGATTTCGAAGCCTGGCCGCCGGTATTGGAGTATACTTCTGTATCCAGAACGAACAGGTTGATATCCTTGCCCGACGCAATAACATGGTCCAGACCGCCGAAGCCGATATCATAGGCCCAGCCGTCACCACCGAAGCACCAGACCGATTTTTTCACCAGATAATCGACGATGGGGATCAGCAGCTTGGCTGTTGCATTGTCGCTTCCCTGGAGGAGGCCTTTTAACGTTTCAACCCGGCTACGCTGGGCCTCTATGCCCGCTTGGCCGGACTGGTCGGCGGCGACCAGTTCGGAAAGAAGTGCTGCATTTCCGGCAAACGCTGCGTCATTGGCAAGGATAGCCACATAATCAAGGGCAGCTTTGCTGAACTGGTCCACGGTGAGGCGCATACCAAAGCCAAACTCGGCGTTGTCTTCAAACAGCGAGTTGGACCATGCCGGTCCCCGTCCGTCCGCCCGCTTGGCGTAGGGGGTGGTGGGCAGGTTGCCGCCATAGATCGAGGAACAGCCGGTGGCGTTGGCAATGAGCATCCGGTCGCCAAACAGCTGGGTCAACAGCTTTAAATAGGGGGTCTCGCCACAACCGGCGCAGGCCCCGGAGAATTCAAACAGCGGGCGGACCAGCTGGTTGCTTCGCAGGGTATCCAGTTTGACCGTGGTTGGATCCACGTCGGGAAGGCCCAGGAAGAAGGCGAAGTTATCGGCTTCCGTGGCACGAAGTGGTGGCTGGAAGTGCATATCCAGCGCCTTGTGTCCCGAAACTTTTTTGTCCTTGGCCGGACAGTTGTGGGCACAGGCACCACAACCGGTGCAGTCTTCCGGTGCAACCTGGATGGTGTACTTTTTGCCGGCCATTTCCGGGATTTTGCAGTCAACGGATTTGAAGGTTGCCGGGGCGGTTGCCAAGAGTGCTCCGTCGTATGCCTTGGAACGGACAGCTGCGTGGGGGCAGACGAAGGAACAGATGCCGCACTGGATACAGAGCTTGTCGTCCCATACCGGGATATCGATGGCAATATTCCGCTTTTCGTATTGGGATGTGGCCGTCGGGAAGGTGCCGTCGGCAGGCATTTTCGATACCGGCAGGCTGTCGCCCAGACCGGCCACGATGACTCCGGTGACCTCTTTGACGAAGGTCGGTGCCGTGCTGGAAACCGCATCGGCCATCTTCAATGTGCTACTGACCTTTTTCGGGACCGTGACTTCATAGAAGTTGTTCAGGCCCGCATCGACGGCCTTGTAGTTCATTTCAAGAACCGCTTCACCCGCCTTACCGTAGGACTTCTTGATGGCACCCTTAATGGAAGCCACCGCATCCTTGAGGGGGATGATGTTGGAAATTTTAAAGAACGCGGTCTGCATGATCACGTTGATACGTGGTCCCAGACCAATTTCGTTCCCCAGTTTGACACCGTCGATAACGAAGAACTTCAGTTTTTTGCCAATGATCTGCTGCTGAACTTCCGCCGGAATGGTGTCCCATACCTCTTCAGCCCCAAAGGGAGCGTTGAGCAGGAAGGTGGCACCGGTTTTGGCGCGGGCAAGCATATCGTATTTCTCAAGGAACGAGAAGTTGTGGCAGGCAACGAAATCGGCTTCCTGTACCAGGTAGGGAGCACGGATATAGCTCTTGCCGAAGCGGAGATGGGACGTGGTCATGGAACCGGCTTTTTTCGAGTCGTACACGAAGTAGGCCTGGGCATTGTTGCTGGTTTCTTCGCCAAGGATCTTGATGGAGTTCTTGTTGGCACCAACGGTGCCGTCGGAACCGAGGCCGAAGAACATCGCCTCGTAGACGCCTGCCATGGGGTTTTTGTAAGAGTAGTCAACCTTGAGGCTGCAGTTGGTCACATCCTCTTCAATGCCGACCACAAATTTGTTTTTCGGTTTGGCCGCTTTCAGGTTGTCAAGCACCGCCTTGGCCATGGCGGGATTAAATTCTTTGGATCCGAGGCCATAGCGGCCACCGACGATGACCGGATACCCTTCACACTTGAACTTACCCGATGCCATCGCTTCGCCGATGGCGGTACGGACGTCCAGATACATCGGCTCGCCAAGGGCACCCGGCTCTTTGGTGCGGTCGAGGACGGCAATCTTTTTGACTGTTTTTGGCAGGGCCTTGATGAAGGCGTCAAGGGGGAAGGGGCGATAGAGACGGATCTTGACGACGCCGACCTTTTCACCGCTCTTGACCAGATTTTCAACGGTATCCTGAACCACATCGGCACCGGAACCCATGATGATCACAATCCGCTCGGCATCCTTGGCACCTGCGTAATCAACCAGTTTGTATTTACGGCCGGTCAGTTTACCAAACTTGTCCATCTCCTCCTGAACGATCTTCTCGCAGGCCGGATAGTAGGGATTGACCGTCTCACGCCCCTGGAAATAGACATCGGGGTTCTGGGCCGTACCGCGCATTACCGGCTTGTCGGGGGTCAGACCACGTGCCTTGTGATCGGCAACCAGTGTGTCATCGATCATGGCCCGCATCTCGTCAAAAGAGAGCTCTGTTACTTTCTGGACTTCGTGGGAGGTGCGGAAGCCGTCAAAGAAGTGCAGGAACGGCAGGCGGCTCCTCAGGGTGGATGACTGGGAAATCAGGGCGAAGTCCATGACCTCCTGGACGTTGTTGGAACAGAGAAAAGCCCAGCCGGTGGAACGACAGGACATGACGTCGGAATGGTCGCCAAATATTGACAGTGCCTGGGCGGCAATGGCGCGGGCCGAAACATGGAATACGGTGGAGGTAAGCTCGCCGGCAATCTTGAACATGTTGGGGATCATCAACAGCAGTCCCTGGCTGGCGGTGAAGGTTGTGGTGAGTGCACCGGCCTGAAGTGCTCCGTGAACGGCACCGGCGGCGCCACCTTCGGACTGCATTTCAGCAACTGTCGGCACGTTGCCCCAGATATTCCTCTCGCCCATGGCGCTCTTGACATCGGAAATTTCGCCCATTACCGATGACGGGGTGATCGGGTATATGGCAATGACTTCATTGGTGGCGTGGGCCACGTGGGCGGCGGCGGTATTGCCGTCAATAGTAACCATCTTCTTGCTCATCTGTTTCCTCCTCTGTGGAATGTATGTCACTTCGGTCTATAGTTCGTTGCGCCCCTGCAATGCCCATTGCACCGTGGCCGCGTCAACAAATTCAATGTCGCTCCCCAGCGGAATGCCATGGGCAAGGCGACTTATCTTCACTCCGGTCGGTTTCAGCAGCCGCGTCAGGTACAGTGCCGTTGCTTCCCCTTCGACGGTGAAGTTTGTGGCGATCACCACCTCCCGCACCGTGCCCTGTTCAACCCGTGCCACCAGTTCGGCAATTCTCAGATTGGCCGGCCCAATACCCGAAAGGGGAGAAATGGCCCCCTCCAGAACGTGGTATATTCCCTGGAAGGCGTTACTTCGCTCCAGTGCCATCAGATCCTGGGAATTTTCCACCACACAGATGGTGCCGCCATCACGGTTTCCCGAGCAGATATGGCAGGGATCGTTCTCCGTAATGGCAAAGCAGATAGAACAGGGGTGTACCCGGTCCCGCACTTCGCAGAGCGACTCCGATAACGCCGTAATATTCCGGGGCGACTTGAGGAGATGGAACGCCAGACGGAGCGCGGTACGCTCTCCCACGCCGGGCAATTTTTTCAGTTCCCCAACCAAACGCATCAACGAAGATGATTTTGTTAACATAAATTCCGATACAAATAAAACATTTTTTTAGTGTTATAGCGAGGTTAAAAAAAGACCTGCTCCGCCCGGTAACAGGTGTGAAGTACCTGAAAACCGTGGAGGAGCATTAATGACGGAGTCTGTGCCAACCCTAAGCGGTCTGAAAATGCTGCATGGTGGTGAGGCCAAAATTAGCCGAACTAAAACATTTAATCAGAGTAAAGGGGGCCACGGATGAAATCTTGAAAAAGAGTTTATAACTATCAATAATTACTAAAAAAGTCCTG
This sequence comes from uncultured Geobacteraceae bacterium, assembly GCA_903901875.1. GTDB lineage: Bacteria > Desulfobacterota > Desulfuromonadia > Geobacterales > Pseudopelobacteraceae > JACRCG01. The sequence continues at coordinate 102,660 of CAIUSO010000045.1, forward strand.
GGATGCTCATGCCGCCGGTAATTTTGGACATGGCGTCGCCCATTTCGGTGTGGACCTTTTTAAGCGCCTCGTTAGCAGCCGTCATAACAAGGTCTTGCAGCATTTCCACGTCGTTTGGATCTACCGCCTCTTTTTTTATTTCAAGTGAAAGTATCTCGTTTTTACCGTTCACCGTTACCGTTACCGCGCCACCACCGGATGTTGCCACGGCGGTCTTTACATTGGCCTCTTCCTGCAATTTAGCCATTTTCTGCTGAATCATCTGGGCCTGCTTCATGATATTTGCCAATCCCTTTGACATCGTACCCTCCTCAGTATGCTCTGTAGTAGTATGTAATGTGATTGTTTCGGTAACTGTTACAATTCCCGAACGTCAATACTGTTGCTGGCGAACACTCGCTGCACTTCTTTGATTACCGGGTGATTCTCCGCTTCTTGCTTCAAATCTTCCATTCGCTGCTCGGCGTCACTCTTTTTTTTTTCGGCCAGAGAGAGGGGGGCGTCGGCAAAGCCGGCCTCAATTCCCTTGATTTTGATGGTGGTTGATACTCCGGTAAAGGCCTGGGCCAGCCGTTGGACATCGGCGACAAATTCTGCATCCTGGGCGGCGGTCAAGTAGTAACTGCCAGCGGGGAAGCCGATTTCAATCAATCCGCTCTCCTGTTTCAGGGGGCTGCCATGCTCAAGGACCGATCCCAGCTGCCGGTCTTTATCGTTGACAAAAAGGACAAAGCGTCCCCATTCAGCCACTCCGCCCCCCCCTCCGCCACCGGCTGGCGGCCGTGGTTCCGGTGTGGTCGGCATCACCGTGTGGCCGGGTGAAACCGGGCGGTGCGAGTCAACTGGTGATGCCGGTGATGGTGACGGTGCAGCAGTTCTGGCCGTTTCCCAGGGGAGGACAGGGGTATGGACCGCTGCGGTTTCCAGTGCCTTGATTTTGTCGATCAATTCCTGAACAGGCACCAGCGGTGCCAACAGTGTGGCCTTGAGCAGTGCCATCTCGACAATCAGGCGGGGAAAGCTGGCATAGGCCATTTCGGCTTCGGCCCTCAAAAACAGGGTCAGGCGACGCTGAATATCCAACGGTGAAATGTGATGGGACTGCCCGCGCAATTCATCCAGTTCGGCCACCGTCAGATCGAGGATCTCTTCCGGCCTGGCAACGGAACGGATGACCAGCAGATTACGGAAATGTTCTATCAATTCCTGACAGAATTGACGCATGTTGTAGCCGACCAGATCAACCTGTTTCACGCCAGCCAGCACCGCCTGCGTATTGCCGGTAAACAGGGCACCGGAAATTTCCGCCAGAAGACGTCGGTCGATGGTGCCAAGCAGGGTTGCCACATCTTCATCCTGAACGGTATCACCGCAAAACGCCAAGACCTGGTCGAAGGCCGTCAGGGAGTCGCGCATGCTGCCATCCCCCTTGCGGGCGATCAGGGTCAGGGAGCCATCGGAAATGGTTACCGATTCCTTTTCGGCAATCTCCCTCAGGCGGGCGATGATGCGGGGCACGGTAACCCGCTTGAAGTCAAAACGCTGGCAGCGGGAAAGGATGGTTACCGGCAGTTTATGTGGTTCGGTGGTGGCAAAGATGAATTTGACATGTTCCGGCGGCTCTTCCAGCGTCTTCAGCAGAGCGTTGAAGGCATTGGTGGAAAGCATATGGACTTCGTCAATGATGATAATCCGGTACCGACTGTGGGAAGGGAGGTACTTGATATTGTCCCGGAGATCACGCACATCGTCCACACCGTTATTGGAAGCACCATCTATTTCAAAGACGTCGGTGGAGGTTCCTTTGGTGATTTCAATGCATTGGGGACAGTGGTTGCACGGCTCATGGGTAACACCCTCGGCGCAGTTGAGGGTTTTAGCCATGATGCGGGCAGTGCTGGTCTTGCCAACTCCCCGTGCTCCGGTGAAGAGAAAGGCATGGGCAACACGTCCGGAATCTATGGCGTTCTGCAGGGTGCGGCTGACATGTTCCTGGCCGGCCAGTTCGGAAAAACTTTGGGGACGATATTTCCTTGCCAGGACTTCATAGTGCGTGTCGTTGGACAAGAGATCTAACCTCGCAGGTAAACTGACTCGCCATGGAAACGTGACGAGCGTTTTGTTTCAGGGGGATGTGGCAGGAAAATTTGCAGACGCAGATGATAGCCGGGTTTACCCGCGGCACACAGCAGGAGCCGCTGCCGTTGCTTCCTTCCGGACCTGGCGGAGTTCACGGCGTGCCGTTGCGCGAGGCCCGGCTATCATCTCCG
>CAIUSO010000046.1 GCA_903901875.1 uncultured Geobacteraceae bacterium
CCACCGTTTGCAGCCCAAAAGAATCACCGGCTTGGGAAAATTCTTATGTCTCTGTATTCTCCAGAGTGTTGCTCTCGATATGTTCATGAATTCCATAAGGTCACGTTGTCTCAACAAAGCGCTCATAGTCTTGCCTCCGTTCGAAATGTTTCCTGCTATTTAAATATTCACGAAGGGGGGAAGGCAGCAGTGACAAAAAAAGCCGTAAGAGTGTGATAACAAGCTGAAACAGCAGGGAAATATTTTTTAAATCCTTATCTCATCAAGCCGTAGTTGCCGGTACTCAAATCCAGCCCATTAGAAATATCAACCAGTTACCAAAATCACGCACACCACCTCGGCAGACCGTCCCGATTTCCCGGACACGTTTTTTCGCCTGCTCACCGCAATAACCTTCCCCCCCTCGTGATTATCTAGGTGAGCGAATAATTTCGGAGGTCTCATGCTGGAAAAACTTTCCATTGCCGGGCTCGCACTACTCATACCTTTGGCAGGTAATGCCTCGGAAATAAAACAGAGGCCCTTGATATTTTCCCCCGGGATAACCCTGGCCCAGGAAACCGACGCTTTTGTGGTCTGCTCAAATTGTCCCGATGATCATCTTTCGATACTTGCTGCTCCGCCCAAACTGGCGCTGCGTATGAGCATGAATGAACCCAGGCCGGTTCAGCCGGTTGTCGGCAATCCGGAGGTGTCACCAAAATCCAATCGTGTGATGGGGAATGTCTCCTGCCTTGCGGAAACGATTCATTTCGCATTTGACAGCGCAGAAATAACGGAAAAGGAGCGATCAAAGCTTGACGAACTCATCCGGGATATCCCGACCGGCACCGTTGCCAATCTACGGGGCTACACCTGTGATCTGGGCAGCACTGCTCACAACATGGATCTTTCGCTCATAAGGGCAAGAGGGGTCGCTTCATACCTGGAAGAGAAAGGGATATCGGTGGGGAAAGTGGAAGGTCTGGGCAAATGTTGTCCGGCGTCAAACAACAGGTATCTCAACCGAAGGGTCGAGATAACCACACAGCAAAAGGAGGACAAGTGAGAATTCTGAAGAAAAAGAAACTCCGGATCGGAGGACTGATATTGATCGTAATCATTACGGCGGGTATTGCCGGCGCGAACGAGAACCTTAAACCCGAAGTGGACAGCCTCAAGAAGAACTTCCCGAACCTGAGAGTGGACAACTTGAAAGAATCGCCGATTAAAGGGCTTTTTGAAATCGTTGCCGGAAACCAGGTTTTCTACTTCAGCCCGGATGGCTATCTCATGTTCGGCGAGCTTTGGTCAAAAGATGGCAAAAACCTGACCGCAGAGATGCGGGAAAAGGTTCTCGCTGAGAAAGTTAAGAACATCCCCTTGGACAAGGCACTTAAAATCGGCTCCGGCCCGCGCCAGGTAATCGAGTTCACCGACCCCGATTGTCCCTATTGCCGAAAGGTGGACGAATTCCTGGTAAAAAGGACGGACGTAACCCGCTACGTATTTTTCTTCCCTCTCAGGCAGCTCCATCCTGATGCTGAAAAGAAGGCACGATACATCCTGTCGCAGAAGGACAGGGAAAAGGCGCTTCGTGAAGTGGTGAGCGGAAGCATGGATGGAAAACCGCTACCGGAAACCGGTAGCCATGACGCCATGCTGGAGGAGATGGAACAAGTTGCCAAGGGCATGGGAGTCCGTGGAACCCCTGCACTCTGGATTGACGGCACGGCCATCAACGGAGCAGACATCCCCCGCATTACGGCTCTGCTGGATGGGAAGGAGGTGCAACGATGATGGAGCACAGTTAGAGGCATAGATGCTTTGAACAGAGAAATTAACCATCCGACTAAGGAGGAGCACTACGTAATGAAAAGTCAACAGATGAAGAAATTCTCCCTCATGGCCACAGTCGCCGCCATGTTTACCTTCTTCGCAACCCAGGCCATGGCCATTACCGCACCGGTAGCCGGTTCATTTGGTTACGAGGCGTACAACTTTCTGGTCACCACGGTGTTAAAGGGTCCGTTCGGCGCCATAGCCGCCATTCTCCTGTTCCTGATAACAATCATCCTGTTCGTCCAGCAGAAGATCGTGCCGGCTGTGGTCTGTCTGGTGGCGGCAATTGTTCTCATCAACACCTCAAACATGATTGTGGCTCTTGGCGCAGTCTACTAATTCCGACTTTGGGGGGGATGCTCATCCCCCTCAAGGTAACTATCCGTCTCACCTGGAGCATATTGCATGAATGAAGTCCGCTTTCCCCAATACCTGAACAAGCCATTCCAGGTCCTATTCTTCGAGCCGGATGACATGGCTTTCATGGTCGTTGGATACATCCTTGCGCAAAAGTTCGGCGGAATTTTCTGGTCTGTAATGCTTCTGCTTCCGTGGGGATATAGCCGTCTCAAGAACAACTATCCAAGAGGCTTGCTGCGCCACACGCTCTATTTTGTCGGGATTGCGCCGCTTAAACGCTATCCGCACTTTTTTCAGAACAAGTTTATCGACTGACCGGAGGCAGAAGTGGAACTCAAGTTGTTTACTAGCAAAGCTGCAAATACCTTTGCTGAAAACCGGATGTTGAAATTCACCATACTGGCCCTTTTGGCAGCAGTTCTCATTCTCTCTGTCTGTGTCGTCACGGCAATGAATAAGGAACGGGTGATCCTGGTCCCACCGGTTATCAATTCAAAAGTGGTGATCACCGGTGATCATGCAAACGAAGATTATCTACGGGAATTCACCCGCTATATCGTGACGCTTGCTCTCACCTACAACCCCGCCAATGTCAGGAGCCAGTTCAGCGAACTCCTTGCTGTCTATGATCCGGCTGGCTTTCCTAACGCCAGGAAAGAATTGTACGAACTGGCCGACAAAATCGAGAACACCAGGGCCTCCAGCGCCTTTCACATACAGTCCATGACCAACAACCCGGAAAAAAATCAGGTTGAGGTGCTGGGGGCAAAAATGACCTATATCGGCGAAATGAAGGCCGACATCGTCCAAGCTTCTTACATCCTCGAATACCGGCTCGACAATGGAAAGTTCATTCTCACCCGGCTCTACGAAAAATCGGCCGGAATTAACAACTCAAACACAAAGTGAAGGGGGCGCGATGTACAGGGCTCTGATTGTTGCAGCTTTGCTGCTGCCTGCGATTGCTAATTCTGCGGAACGTGGCGCAATGGCTGCCGATTCCGGTGATGCGAAAAGAAAGGTTGCAACCGTGGCCGATCTGAAGGGTGACGAGGGAAGCCCGGAAGCGGAATGGCCCTCTGTCATCCCTCCTGAGGTAACAACCAAAATACGTCTTTCCAGTTCAGACTTGAACCGTATTTCCTGCTCTTCCGAGATCAAGGATGCACTCACCTCCACCGAAAAAGGCGTGGTCATCAAGATCACCGGGAAAGACGCCTTCGTCAAATTCAAGGTGCTTAAACGAGGTGACAAACTGGTCTATTCCACCAAGA
>CAIUSO010000047.1 GCA_903901875.1 uncultured Geobacteraceae bacterium
CGGAATCGGTATCCTCGACTCTTCCATTTTGAACTGGCTCAGAGAATCCTCCGTCATCAAACAGATCGATGAGCTGCCTGCCGCACTGATCTGCCTCCTCAAGGAGGCCCTCATCACACAGCGCAAAGTAGCCTGACCTCCATTGTGAGGCCCCGCCCTACCGGGTGTTTAACCGACACTCCCGTAGGGGGGAGTGTCTTCAGGAGGTCATTGTGAATAAGAACAAAGTCACTATAAATCCCGACTACTTCGGTCCCGGCAACGGCCTGTACGTCATCCATTTTGATGAAGGCTGCACCACACTCGGCTTCGACCGGGTGATGGAGCTGGGTAACCTGCTCGCTGCAGAGCTTGACCGCTGGGACCTGACACCCCTGCCGGTAGAACGCGGCACCATGAAGGCCTTTGAAAAGTACCGGATGCTGTCGGATCTGGTCTTCCGGAAACATCAACAGAACGGTTACCGCTCCAAGGCTGAACTCACCCCTCAACTCATTGGCCTGGAAGGCAAGCAGGTCGAAGTGGTGGATTGCTACGGCGAGAAGCGCCGCTTCGTGGTCGGTAAATCGACCGGTTGGATACCGTGCCATCTGGAGATCTCCTCAAGGAGATCATCCGGAGGCCCGGCCGTCATGGGCACACCGTTCCAGTCGGTCAGGATCGTTTAGGCGCACAACCATCGAACCATTACCCTTCGGGGGGCTTTTGTCCCCCATGGGGGCATTCGCCCTCCCAAAATAGGAGCTAACAATGTCCCCATATCTCAATGATCTCTTCGGCGAAAAAATCCCACCGGAGAACAAGAAAATAACCATCCGCTCAATCGAAGCCAGGTTCCGCAAGGAAGTGATACGTGAAGACGCTCCAAAATGGGTGTCCATGCGCTTCACAGCTCCTCAGCAGATATTCGAGATGTTCCACGATCTCCGCCTGGAGGCAAAGGAGCATTTCATAGCACTGCATCTGGACGGCAAAAACAGGATTTCCTGTTTCGACAGGGTATCGGTGGGTTCCTTGAATCAGTCCATCGTCAGCATGCGCGAACTTTTTAAAACAGCATGCATATCGAGTGCCGCCTCAATCCTGGTACTCCACAATCACCCCACCGGTGATCCTACTCCGTCCCGTGAGGACATTGATATTACCCGGCGTATCAAAGAATCGGGCGATCTCCTCGGCATCAAGCTGCTCGATCACATCATCATCGGTGACAGTTACCTGAGTTTTGTTGAGCGGGGTTTGTTATGACAATAACCCTGCCATTATCTCAATTTGAGCGAAAGCTGGCAGGGCTGTATTCTGCGGACATAATCCCCAATGGCAAGGTCAGAGGGTTGTTTATGCATGGCGGAAAGAATTACGTCATCACCGGTTTATTCTGGTCTGACGGATTGCAGGTTGCCAAAGCCACTGAAGCCGTCCCCTTGAAGCAATGGCCCGGTACTGTCTGCAGCTATCACGATAAGCAGATAGTTACGGATGAAGACCGGCTACGGTTCTATGAGGGGGTCAAGGTGAAATGCAAAGGCGAAGTATTTGTTCTATCGGGGCAGCGGATTGAATTTGGCCCTGACCGGAGCAAACCTGCAACTGCACTGCCGACACAAATGAGATTATTCTGAACAAATACGACACCCCGACCGGTGCGCATCAATCCCCGGAAAGGGATTGGTACGTCTCCTCGGTCTACAAACAACAAAAGGAGCCCCACATGCCGTGTCCAAAACTGATTATTACCATATCCGACAGCAGCGATTTATTTCCTTCCGCCGACTACGCTGTAATTGTGCTTACCGCAGCGAGCATCGAACGGATCAAAAAACTCTCGATAGTTGTCCGTCAGATGAAAGCGTATCGAATCTCCGAATTCAACTACGAAGCCGAATTCATGGTCGCTGATTACGATGCCGACCCGGAAA
>CAIUSO010000048.1 GCA_903901875.1 uncultured Geobacteraceae bacterium
CTATACCGGCGGATCTTTTTCCGCCCGCTGGCCCAATGGCACGGACTATCCCGTTACCGTAACCCTGCCCTCGATCAAGTCCGGCTGCGGCGGGATTGACGCCTTTCTTGGCGGTTTCAGCTTCATGAATGTCGATTACCTCGTTCAGAAACTGCAGCGCATCCTGTCGGCAGCGCCGGCAGCGGCTTTCGACATTGCTATGAAGACACTGGCCCCCCAGGTTGCCGACACCATTAAATCCCTGGAGGCAATTGCTGATCGATTGAACAACATTCAGTTGAACGATTGCAAGGCGGCAAAAGCCCTTGTCGCCGTCGCATCGGAGCCGTTCTCGCCGATCATGAGCCAAAGCGTGAAAAATGAAATGAGCAACTCCATGAACGACTTCATGGTGTCCAGCGGCGTTAATGACCTCTATCAAACCTCGAAAACCAACCTTACGGCAGTGATGAATTCTGCCATGGGGAATGCACCGCCAGCCGGCAACGCTGTTTCACAGGCGTCACAGGGAGGAACTGCTGGATGCCCCAGTGACATCACCGATATCTTCGGCGGCGGCTCGGTACTGGACAACCTGGCCACAAAGAAGGGGATGAACGCCAACTACGTGAAGCTCATCAGGGGATTCATCGGCGACGTGATGGTGCAGTCCCCCACCACGACAAACAGCACCTATGTCGCCAGTTATATTCCACCCTGCGACAAGAATACCGATTTCGATACATTCATAGATGGGACAGCTCAGGGCAAGAATTCAGCCGGAGTATGCACCACCATTACGGATGCCAACGCGAATCTCATGCAGTACGTCTCAACCCGGATGCAGACGATATCGACAAAGATGAAAGCAAAGCAGACTCTCGACGTGACCAATGACGTTCCGTTTCTCAACGCAACTCCGCTTTCCATCAGCCTTGTGCTGAAAACCGCCATCGCCACAAACACTGAAGGTGAAGTAATCGGCAAGCTTTCAGCGGTTACCGCCAGGGCATTCGCGTACTACATGCTGCTCGATCTATTGCAGGAAGCGACACAGTTGCAAAACCTCTCCGCACAGATTCAGTCACAAAACAAGGACAACAAGGCTGGAGCCAGTCCCAGCAGCTGCCAGCTCGCGCTATTGTTTGATGGGATGAAGAACGTCGATCAATTGACCAACAGGACACGGGTGCTTTTAACCACGGCGCAACAGGGATACGCCAACGTCATTAACGAATTGAACGCAATCGAAATGCTGGTCCTGACCATGAAGAGATTCGACGACACCGTCTTCTCGGAACTGGCAGGCCGGTTTGGAACGGGAGTGGCCCGCAGGGCCACCGGAAGAAGTTAACCAGGAAAGGAGCGAACATGTCAGACAAGGACAAGAATGGGAATGATGGCCAGAGAGGCAAAAATGGGGGTAAGTCGTGGCAGGAACGGAAGCTTGAGAAGGTAAATCGAGATGACTTTGATGTTATCTCTCGGAAGACCAGGGACCAGAGCGACTTCATCGGTATGCTCAACACCCTCGACAATTTACTCTACCAGTTGCGAATGAACATGGGGAGGAGCAGCAGTATCCAACTCGACAAGGCTCAGGATTTTCTTGTGCGGAGCCAGAAGATCAAGGATGAGATCAACCTTCTGAATGCGGAAATGTGTGAGATGATGGGCTGGGACTACAGGCCGCCGCGGGGGTTTACTAATCCGCTGGACGAGACAGGAGGAAAGGGAAAAGTGAAAAAGGGAGCTGCCGTCAAACTTACAGTGCCTAACGAGAAGCCGGAGTCAGCAACTTCAACTGCATAGGGCGATACAGGGGCGGCCATTTTGTGCCGCCCCTGCTTGGTATGAATCAAAGTCTCAGAATTAAATAAACTGCGTCAATAACTGCGACCCTAGGAGTCTGTCGGACTTGAAATTTTGATTGAATTGACCCTCCCTTCAATTTTCCTCCGTCTGGGAGAACTAGAACGGTCAATACCTTCTGTTTTGCCAATTAAATTGTCTTTGATCTGTCTCAGCACACTTTTGAAGGCCTGTTTTTAAAATATCAGGGGTTTTTTAGCTATTTATTA
>CAIUSO010000049.1 GCA_903901875.1 uncultured Geobacteraceae bacterium
ACTCAGATGATGAAACCTGCCATGGTGATGACAGACCAAGGGCCAATTGAAAAAGTTCGGTATCTTTCATAATGACTCTGAAAATATCATTTCTAACCACTTATTAACAAGGAGCTACCCACGGGCAACAGCGAGGGGCCATTATTATCTTAGCAAGAAATCAGTTTTTAAACTTCAATCCAATTCCCCCCTATAACTATCGCTTAAAATGAATTAACCACGCCTTATCAAGCAGCAGGGGGCAGTAACCTTATTTGATGCTGAGATCAAAATCACCACTATAAATAAGTGATAAAATGTCAACTGAAGGTTTACATTCCGGTAATAAATTAAAAGAGGCGCTTTTCTCGCTTCCCATGGGGATACCGGTAACGACCCGCTTAATGGAAGCGTGGGGTATATCGCGTCAACTGGTGCACCAGTATGTAAAAAGCGGTTGGCTGGAACCGTTGGGGGGCAGTTATTACCGGCGGCCGGGTGACGAGATCTCCCGCGACGGGGCTCTGACAGCCTTGAACGCGCAGGGAATGCAGGCCCATATCGGTGGGAAATCCGCCCTGAAGGAACACGGGGTTACCCACTACCTTGTGTTGGGGAGTCAGAAACTCTACCTGTACTCTTCTCGACGGAGGAACTTGCCATCATGGTTCAAAGAACAGTTCTCCTGTGAGTTCCGGACAAACCGCCTCTTCGGTGAAGAAGGGGACACGGGGAGCCGGCTTCAGGTAAGACGGCAGGATGCTGGTCCTGAATCTCCTTATGTCTCAGCGCCGGAGCGTGCGGTGCTCGAAATGCTCGACGAAGTGCCGGACCGGCAGAGCCGTGACGAGGCAGCCAAGCTGATGGAGCCGTTGTTCACTCTGCGCCCGGATGTGCTTCAGGAGCTTCTGGAAGCCTGCACCCGCATCAAGGTGAAGCGGCTGTTTTTTGCTCTGGCGAAAGAACAGAATTTGCCGGTATTGAAGGAACTGGACCGCTCCCGGATCGATTTTGGCGCAGAGTCAGACTATATCCGCTCAATAAAAGGGAATTCCCTGATACTGAAACATCCTGGAAAGCAAGCTGATGCTTAATCGCTATCTGGACACAGTACGTCTGCTCATTGATGCGGCACCATTTGTATTTGTCGGTGATTGTTCGACGTGATGCTCCTGCTTGCTGACCGGGGTCTCATCAGCGTATGCGCAGGACCTTCACCGTGTATTTTGCCGGTCACACTCGCCATAAATATCACTGTAATAGCACAATATACGGGTTTTCCTTTGTGCTTATCATAAATAACACTCAAGTAATATTATAGTTGTTTTATTCAGTGTTTTATGGAAAGATATCACCCAGGTGATATCTTTATTCCCGAGGTTTGTAGCATGTCTAAAACCGTAATTCCGCTTCCTGTTCCAGAGTCGCAGCAGCTAATGGATGCAGCAACACTGGGGAAGTTTGTCCGCGCCAGAAGGACGCAGGCCGGCATGACCATACATGAAGCTGCCGCCTTCTGCGGTGTTGCCGTCGGTACCATGAGCAAGTTGGAAACCGCAAGTGGTGACGTGAAGTTGAGCAGCATCCTGACAGTCTGCTCCATGCTGGGGGTCACACTCAACATCGAGGCCCGAGAGGAATAATGGCTATGTATCTCACGATAGATCTCAATCGCAGACATCTCGGGAAGATCCGCCTTGATGACAAGAGCGAACAGTATGGGTTGGAGTATGCTCCGTCGTGGCTTGACGGGGGAGGTTTTCCCGTATCGCCACATTTGAAACCGGGTGAATGCGCCTCCGAAGCGGTAAAACGTTTTCTTGCCAATCTGCTTCCGGAAGGAAGATGGCTGGAAGAGCTTTCAGCCTCCAGCCACATCTCACGAGCCAACATTTTCGGTCTTGTCGCTGCTATCGGAGCAGAAACGACCGGGGCATTGACGTTTAGGATGGGTGGTGAGTCTGAGGGTGGACTGCTGACAAGCTTCAGGCCAGTGACGTCCGACGAGCTTGCGGAGCGCATCAGCCAACGCCAGAACGTATCGATTGCGTTATGGGACGGAAAACCGCGACTCTCTGTCGCAGGCGTACAGGATAAACTGCCGCTGCTGATCCGGTCGGATGGACAGATGGGGTTCGGCGAGGGTGAACTGGCCTCGACTCATATCTTGAAGTTCGGTACTGCCCGCGCATTGCACCTGGTGATCAACGAATTTATATGTATGCAACTGGCAAAGGGCATGAAGCTGCCGGTTGCGGAGGTTTCCCTTGCCCGTTTTGGTGAGCCGGTGCTGGTAGTACGACGCTTCGACCGTGAGTTGAACGGTGATACTGTTGTCCGCCGGCACCTGATCGACGGCTGCCAGATGCTGGATCTGCCACCGACCTACAAATACGAGCGGCCCTTTGGCAAGGGTGGAGATGCCG
>CAIUSO010000050.1 GCA_903901875.1 uncultured Geobacteraceae bacterium
CAAAAATGGCAACGGAACTATTCTCAACGGTAGAAAGCAGAACATGTTGCAAATGCTTGTCAAAGAGGAATCTGTCTATGATTAACTTTGACGTGTCCCTGATATCTCAACCTTTTTTTTGTACCAAAAGTCGAATAAAAAGTCGATAGTTTCCTGCACTATTGCTGAGATTAACGAGGGATTCGATAAAATCTGGTAATCTGATGTATTTATAATCTATAATAAGTGTTTCTGTTTTTACACAGCTTTACAGACGAGAGGGAATCCATGAACAGAGCCGACGCCAATCTGGCAAAAAGTAGTTTTCTCACCAATATGAGCCATGAAATCCGTACCCCCATGAATGGTATCATCGGTATGGTTCATATGCTGCTGGAAACCGAACTAACCCCGGAACAGCGGGGGTATGCGGAAATCATCGGCAAGAGTGGTGATAACCTGCTGGAGCTTGTCAGTGATATTCTGGATTTTTCCAAAATTGAGGTGGGTAAGCTGGAGCTGGAGCTGGCTGGCTGTAATGTTATTGATATAGTTGAAGATACGGTGGAAATGTACTTTCGGAAAGCGGCTGACAAGGGGGTGGAGCTGATCTGCTGCATCGATCCGTGCCTGCCGCCCCGACTGTTGGGAGACCCGGCCAGGGTTAGACAGCTGTTGACCAATCTGGTGAGTAATGCCGTGAAGTATACCCTTAAAGGTCAGATTGTGGTGAAGGTGAGCATCGCTTCGGAGAGTGACGTTGCACTTTCTCTCCTGTGCGAGGTGTCAGATACCGGAATCGGCATTCTGCCCGAACGTCTCGATGCCATATTCCTTCCCTTTGCCCGGGTAGACGGCTCCACAACCCGTAACCTGGGGGGAACGGGGCTGGGGCTGACCATATGCAGACAACTGGCCGAACTGATGGGGGGAAGCCTCGAAGTGACGAGCAGTTACGGGGCCGGTTCCCTGTTTCGGTTCACACTCCCCTTTGAGAAACCGGGCGGTTCCGTGGCCGAGGGGGGGCTGCTGTTGGCCGATGGCGAAGTTTCGGGAGCCAGGGTACTTGTTATCGATGAAAACGGTACCAGACGTGGCAACCTGGTGCAGTTGTTGACCCGGTGGGGGTACGGGGTTGTGGGGGGGGCTTCGTGCCAGGCGGCGGTGCCGATGCTGGCCGATGCCGCTCTGCGTAATGATCCCTTCAGAATTGTACTGCTGGATTACCCGGAGTCTGCTGCCGGCAGGGAGGATTTTTCCCGGTTTACCGCGACCCATTTACCGCCACACACCGCAGTGGTGGTGATGTCGTCCAGCGAGCGGCTGAGCGGAGGCGAGTCGCCCCGATGTGATGCACGCCTGACAAAACCGGTGCGACAGCGGGAGCTGCGTGATTGTCTGGCACGAAGAGTGGGGAGAGAAGGAGTTCGGCCCGTTGCGGAGCAGTCGTTACCGGGGAGTCTTGAGGCGGTGCCCGCACATCCGGTGCGTATTTTGCTCGCTGAAGACAATATCATCAATCAAAAGGTTGCCCTGAGTATGCTTGTCAAGCTTGGCTATGGAGTGGATGTGGTGACCAATGGTGTGGAGGTCCTGCGGGCACTGGCAGCCATTGACTATGATCTGGTGCTGATGGATTGCATGATGCCGGTGATGGATGGCTACCTGACCACAAAAATTATCCGAAGCCGGGAAGCGGTTGTTCTTAATCATAATCTGCCCATTATTGCCATGACTGCCAACGCCATGAGCAGCGATCGGGGCGTCTGCCTTGAGGCCGGCATGGATGACTATCTGGCCAAGCCGGTGACAAAGGAGAAACTGGCTGTTCTGCTTAAAAAGTGGCTTGACCACCCTACGGTTGATCTGAACAGGCACCCGGAGCGGTCGAAAATTTCCCCCCAGACCATTTCGGAAATCCTGCTCTTCGATGAGGCTGATCTTATGGAACGGCTTGATGATCGGGAGCTTGAGGGGATCATCCTGGACGACTCCCTCCAGGAAATTCCGGAACTGCTTGAGATGCTCGTGCAGTTGTCAGCCGGTGATGACTATCCGGTTATGCGTCGTCAGGCCCATACCTTGCGGGGGGTTGCTGCCAATATCAGTGCCTATGTGCTCCACGACTGCGCCATGCATATAGAAAATGCGGCAAAAAATGGAGACATTGCAACGGTGCGAGAGCTGCTCCCCGAGCTTCAGGAGCAGACAGTACGGACCATGGGGGTAATTCGTAAGTATCTGTCCGGTACCGGTACAAATTAATTTGACGTAGCTCAATAGGTGCTATTATTTTTTTATACATTGTAGTAATCTAACGACCAGTGAAATCATTACAATAATGAAATTAGGCAGCATGATATTTTCACAGATACACTCACCGTTTTTTTTCCGGTAAGGGCGAGGATGAGTTGTGGTGATGACCAGATCTTTGGACAGGGCCTTCCTGAAAAAACTTACGGTGTTGTATGTGGAAGACTCCGATTCTGCTCTGGTCATTGGTGCCCGGCTGATTTCCCGCCTCTGTGCCACGGTGCTGACAGCACAAAATGGTGCGGAGGGGGTGGAAAAGTTTCGTGCCCATGGACCAGATATTATCGTCACCGATATCCAGATGCCGATTATGGACGGGCTTGCCATGGCCGAAGCGATCCGCCAGGAAAACCGGGCCGTACCGATCATTATTTCTACCGCATTTGAGCAGGTACACCTGCTGAGACGGGCCATTGAAGTCGGTGTTGACTCCTATCTGCTGAAACCGGTAACCCGGAGCCAGTTGACTGCCAAACTTCTTGACTGTGCCCATCTCCTGCGGATTGAATGGGAGCGGCGCAGTGGTGAACAATACCTGCTTGCCATGGTCCGTGAAACAGTGGGAAAACTCTCTCGTGTGGTGGAAGATTGCCCCTCCGCCCTTGTAATTACTGACTGCGACAGCATCATAGAGTTTGCCAACCGGAGCTTTTGTCGGTTGACCGGGTACAATGTTGAGGAGCTTGTGGGGAAGAGTCTCTCACTGCTCAATAGCCGTAGTCACTCACCGGAAGTGTGCCACGCAATCGGTACCACCATTGCTGCTGAAGGGGTATGGCGGGGTGAACTGCTCAGCAGTCGGAAAGACGGAACCGAGTATTGGGAATATGCCGTTATCTCTCCGCTTCGTGATGGGGAGGGCACCATCACCGGTTATATGAATGGCCGGGAAGACGTTACGGAGAAAAAACAGCTGGCCGGAATGCTCAGCCCGGCCTTTACTCTCGACCAGGCCGGGCGGTTGGCGGGAGGGCTGGTCCACAAACTTGACAATATTTTGAGTGTAATCAACGGCTATGGGGCGTTACTGAAAATTGCCGACGAACTGGGCGACGAACAACTGGAACATGTGAAAAAAATCTTAGCCGCATCGGCTCAGGCCAGTACACTGACCCACACGATGCTGTCGCACTGCATAGGGACAAAACGCACCACACATGACGCACCACGGGGATAATATGACGGAACTTATTTTGTTTGATAAAGAAGAAATGCTTGACAATATGGACAATGATACCGAGTTCATGCAGTCGATCCTTGAAGAGTCCATGGAAGCACTGGTTACCTACCTTGATACCTTATGCGCCCATTTTGAAAGTAACGACCAGGGGGGAATTCATATCCTGGCCCATACCATGAAGGGGGTTGCAGCCAATATTTCTGCGCCGGCCCTGCGTGATGTCTGTATGAAAATTGAAACTGCAGCACAGGGGGGAGATTTTGAGACGGCCAAAAATGAACTCCCCCTCCTGGCACACGTTATCAACCTGACCGTTGAGGCGATCAAAAGCAGTATTCCTTTTTGATTGCAACAGAGAATCAATGGCCTCAACCGCACTAAATTTTATCTTGTAGCAATCCTGCTACATACAGTAAACGTTCCCACTGCTATACTTTAATAGTGCTCAATGAACGCACGTTACTTGGCTTCATTATTCCGTACCGGAGCGAGGCATGTCATGAGACGGAACCCGGAATCGCCCCACATGGATTTTGATGATGGCCTGCGACGGCGGGCCGAGTCCCGTCTGCTCTCCATGGGGCGGGTTCAGCCACCCTCCCTGTGCGGCGATGAGGTGCTGCGCCAGCTCCATGAACTTCAGGTGCATCAGGTAGAACTTGAACTGCAGAATGAGGAACTGTGCCGGATCAACGCAGAGCTGAGCGACAACAGGGAGCTTAACTCCCGTATCCTCCAGTCACTTCCGGCCCGCATTGCCGTCATAGACCGCCATGGCATGATCATCGCGGTGAACCGGTCATGGACCGATTTCCAGTTACGGAACGGTTTGCCGGTGAGGGGGGTGGGGAGCGATTACCTCGATGCCAGCCACCTTGCCGTGACCTATGGCGAGTCGGCCCCGAAGGTACGGAATGGCATTGAAAGTGTCCTGGGGGGGGCGTCGTCCCCGTTTGTCATGGAGCATCTTTGTGTCACCCCGACGGAGGGGCGGCAATTAAATCTGGTGACGGTGGTTCCGCTCAGTGACGGAGACGATGGCTGTGTTATCTCCCATTACGACATAACCGAGAGTAAACGGGTCGAGGATGCGCTCAAGGCAAGCGAAGAACATTTTCAGCTGCTTTTTGAACGGTCCGGCGTCGGTATCGCCCTGGTACGCGCAGACGATCAGGTCATCAGCCGGGTCAACGAAAAATTCTGTACGCTGTTCGGTTATTCAAGCGAGGCGTTGTACGGGGTGGATGTGTTGACGCTGATTCACCCCAATAGTCGTCAGGCCTGCAATCAGAAATTCAGGAGCCTTGCTTCAGGGGGCCTCTGCGATTTTACCCAGGAAACCCGCTGCCTTCACCATAACGGCTCGATAATCTGGGTGAGTTTCGTGGTGTCAAATATGGAGCTGGGAGCTCCTGACCAGCAGTGCCACATTGTCGTTGCCCAGGAAACCACGCTCCGAAAACTGGCAGAAGATGCCTTGAAAAGCAGCGAAGAACGATACGAACATCTGTTTGAAATGAATCTGAACGGGGTGCTGCTGATTGAAAGCGGCACTGGTGCCATTCTTGATAGCAATACGGCCGGCCTTACCATGTACGGCCACTCACGGGCGGCGATGCTCGGGTTGACCTTTTCCGACCTTTCAGCCGGGACCGATGATGCCAACGTGTGGCTTCAGGAGGACCATGCCTATTTTCCGTTACAGTGGCATACCAGAAGAGATGGTTCCTCGTTTCCGGCGGAGATTTCAGCCCGTTGCTTTGAATACCATGGCCGCGTGGTCCAGGTGGCAGCCATTCGGGATATCAGCGATCGGGTCCGTGATGAGGAAAAACTGAAGATTGCCCTGGAAAACAACCGTTCACTCCATGAGCATATGCAGAAGGCCATAGAGGATGAGCGCACCGCCATCTCCCGTGATATCCATGACGATCTTGGTCAATCCCTCTCTATTTTGCGGTTGGGAATTGAGTCACTCATGGAGCAAAGGGGCATGGAAGAGGCCCGTCCCCAGCTGGGCCGGTTATACAAAAATACCGACCTGGCGATTGAGACTATCCGGCGCATTGCCGGTAATCTCAGGCCCCCGCTGCTCGACAGCATCGGGCTGACCGCTGCCATTGAGTGGCAGGCCCATGAGTTCAGAAAATACAGCGGAATCGAATGTTTTGTCATGCTCAACAATCATGTGGATTACCTGGACAAACAGCGGTCAACGGCTCTTATACGCATTGTGCAGGAGGGCCTTACCAATGTTGTCCGGCATGCCGAAGCTTCGGAAGTTGCCCTGTCGCTCTGCGAAAGGGGGGGGGAGCTGATTCTTGAAATCTCCGACGATGGGTGTGGCATTACGGAAAAGGAACTGAGAGCCTCGACCTCCTACGGTATGATGGGGATGGAGGAACGGGCCAGAAGCTGCCGGGGTGAGTTGCAGGTCCTCGGCACACCGGGGGTGGGGACCGTGCTTCGTCTTACTCTTCCCCTTGAGGAGGCTTGAAATGCTCAGGATACTGATAGTGGATGACCATCCTCTCTTTCGGGAGGGGGCCATGAATATCCTCCATAACCTGCTGCCCCGGCAGATCACCTTTGAGGAGGCGGTTACCGGAGAGGAAGCGCTGGAACGGGTGGCCCGTCGCAGCTATAATCTGGTGCTGCTCGATATCACCCTGCCGGATAATTCGGGCCTTGAAATCCTCAAACAACTGAAGAAGATCAAGCCGCAGCTGCCGATTGTGATGCTCAGTTCCCATCCGGAGGAACAATTTGCCGTACGGGCACTGCGTGCCGGTGCCAGCGGCTATGTCAACAAGGGGAGTAGTACGGCACTCTTCAAGGAGACCATCGAGCGGGCCTTGAGCGGGGCAAAGTACATAAGTACGACCCAGGCGGAACTACTTGAGGATTCCCCCAGCTATGCCATGGAGTGCCAGGAATCTCCGAAAACATTGTCGGAGAGGGAGTTTCAGATGGTCTGCATGATGACCAGGGGCTCTACCCTCACGGAAATAGCCCGGGAACTTGATTTGAGCATCAGCTCGGTCAGTACCTACAAGTCCCGTGTACTGGAAAAGCTTAATCTCAGAACGACTGCCGACATCATTTAAGTACAGCGTGCAGCATCGGCTCTGTACCTAGAAGGTTGCCCATGTCCCGAAGTAATGAACAGAGTACCATGAATGGTGAACGGCAGGCCGTTTCTCCGGGAGAGTCGTCTCCGCTCGGTCAGGAATTACGCAGGCTGCGTCGGAGGCTCATAGTGACCTGGCTGGTGGTCGTGGTTGCCTTTGGTGCCGGGGCACTCTGCTTCATCAGCTATAGTCATTCCCGATTTATGGCACAGGCCACCGTGCAATCCACCAATGTGGTCACGTTACTCCAGAATGATATCAGGGGTGACCTTCAGGTCGTCGAAAGCGTTTTTACCGCTGTGGCGGTGGAATATCCCCGTATGAAGAATAATCCGAACCGGTCTATGGGGGAGCTGGAACGCTATCTTGCCCAGCAGGGAGCTGTCCTGGTTGGCCATTCCGACCTGTTTCGTGTTGCCGATGCCGGTGGCGCCGTTCTCTTTGGCCTCAGGGGGGGCGAACAGCTGAATATTTCAGATACGAGTTTTTTCCAGAGCGTAAAAAACTCCCTTGATCGGAAGTTGTACTTTTCCCGTCCGGTCCGGGACAGTCTGACCGGCGGAAAAACCATCTATCTTGCCCAGCGCATCACGGGGGGGGGCGGGGAGTTTCTCGGCATAGTCTATGGCGGCATCGACCTGGACAAACTGGGTAAGGATCTGGAAAAAGTCAACGTAGGTCAGAGCGGTTCTATCATACTCCGTGACGCGGAAATGCGCTATCTCACACGGTTTCCTCCGCTGGCTGACGATCTGGACCGCGATTTGACGGTGATTTCTTCACCACTGCGGGCGGCCCTGCTTTCAGACCCGGATCACGGTACCGTTATCCAACGTTCTCCCCTCGATCATATCCGGCGGCTGGCCTCCTTTGCCCAGATTAAGCCCTATCCGCTGGTTGTCATCGCAGGGGTAGGGATTAACGAATATTTCACCCCCTGGTATTACGAAACGGCGTTTGTCGGTTTCGGTTTTGTTGTTCTGCTGTCGCTGTCGTGGTGTGCGGTACGGCGCATTATTCGGGAAGAGGCGGGGCGTTTGACAGCCCACCATGAGATGGCGCATTCAAATGCAAACTTCCGCGATTTTTTCAATGAAATGAGCCGTATGGTCATTGTTCTGAACAGTGATGACATCATACTGACCATTAACCAGTACGCCGCAGACCGCGTGGGATACACGGAACGGGAGTTGGTGGGGGAACGCTTTGAGCGACTGTTCAAAGATTTCAGTGCAGAGAAAGCCACCCACGCCCTGGAGCTGACAATTGTCAGTAAGGAGGGGAAAGTCGTCCCGGTGGGGCTTACCCGTGTGTCCGGGGTCTGGAATGACGACCGCTGCCAGTTTGTTTTTCTGGAAGATCGCACCCATGTGAAGGCCACCAATGACCTGGCCGAACGGCTGCTGAGAAACACCAGTCAGGGCATCTACGGTACGGATCGCAACGGTATCTGTTCTTTTATTAATGAAGCGGCGTTGCAGCTCACCGGTTATCAGCGTGAAGAGTGCATCGGCCATAATATGCATGAACTTAGCCATCACCATCGTGCCGACGGCTCCTACTATCCGGCCATTGAGTGTGCCATACTTGCCACTAACCGAACCGGAGAACCGGTCTTGCTGGCCGACGAAACCCTCTGGCGGAAGGACGGGACGACGTTTGTCGCTGAAATAGCCTCCCATCCGGTCATTGAAGCCGGCCAGCTGCTGGGATCCGTGGTCACTATTACCGATATTACCGTCCGCAGGGTACTGGAGGTGGAACAGCGCAAGTTGCAGCGTGCCATTGAGCAGTGTCCGGTGACCATTGTCATCACCGATATTCAGGGAAAACTGGAATATGTGAACCCCTATTTCACCAAAATGAGTGGCTATGGACCGGACGAAGCCATCGGGGAGAATCAGCGGATCCTGCAATCTGGCTTGACCCCCCGCGAAACCTATCGGGATCTGTGGGATACCCTGCTCTCCGGCAATGTCTGGAGCGGGGAGTTTACCAACAAGGACAAGTCGGGGAACATCTACCACGAGCAGGCAAATATTTCCCCGATTTTTGATGGCAACGGCATCGTTACCCATTATCTGGGGGTTAAGGAGGACATTACCGCGAAAAAACTCTTCATGGCCCAAATGGTCAAGGCCAAGGAAGATGCGGAGGCTGGCAACAGGGCCAAAAGTGAGTTCCTTGCCACCATAAGCCATGAAATTCGCACTCCCATGAACGGGGTGGTCGGCATGACCGAGATTTTGCTTGAGACCGAACTTACCGCTGAACAGCGGGAGTTTGCCAACATTATCCGTAAGAGCAGTGACCATATGATGGGGCTGATAACTGATATTTTTGATTACTCCAAAATCAATGAATATAAGCTTGATCTGAAAAGCTCAACCTTTGATCTCACCGAAATGGTCACCGACTGCCTGCAGATGCAGCGGATGTTTGCCGAAGAGAAGGGGTTGGAGCTGCGGCACCGGATAGATACGGATGTGCCGCACCTGTTAAATGGTGATCCGAAACGGCTCTGTCAGATTATCAGCAATATGGTGAGTAACGCCATCAAGTTTACCCTCACGGGGGAAATTTCCGTCTCCGTGAAAGTGAAAATCGACCAACTGGGGTTGGTAGTCCTGCTTTTTGAAGTTACCGATAGCGGAATTGGCATTTCTCCCCTGCACTGTCAGAAAATATTTGAGCCCTTTACCCAGGCCGATGCTTCGAATACCCGCAAATATGGTGGTACCGGCATGGGGCTGGCACTCTGCCGGCAAATTACCTACCTCATGGGGGGTGATATCGGCGTGACCAGCGAGGAGGGAAAAGGCTCAACGTTCTGGTTTACCGCCATGTTTGAACGGCCAACCGGTGAGGAGGCAGACAGTGTGACCGCTCCGGTTGAGAAGCGGAGTATGATCGTTGTGCCGGCCGAAAAGGAAATGCCTGTCTCCCCGTTGGAGGGGACAATGGTGCCGGTCGCCGATCTGGCACCCCATGACATACGTATCCTGCTGGCGGAAGACAATATCATCAATCAGAAGGTAGCCCTGAATCTGCTGGGCAAGCTGGGGTACCGGACCGACGTGGCCGGCGATGGCCAGGCAGCCGTGACCGCCCTGGAAAGCTCCGATTATGATCTGGTGCTCATGGATTGTCTGATGCCGGTCATGGATGGCCTGGCCGCAACGGCGGTGATCCGTGACCCGGCTTCAAAGGTACGCAACCATGGCATACCGATTATTGCGGTGACCGCCAATGTGCTTGACAGTGACCGTGAACGGTGTCTGGGGGTGGGTATGAACGATTATCTGAGCAAACCGCTTAAAAAAGGGGAGCTGGCAGCCGCCATCGAACGCTGGCTGGGAAAAGCCCCGTAAAGGGGGGAGTTGCACCCGTCGGTTGGGCAAGGCGAACGCGTGCCCAACAAATCAACATCAGAGGAGAGCCCATGGCAGTGGCAGCAACGGCCGAACATAAACCAATTTCAGATGGTGTGCGAACCTCGTTCAGGGTGCTGTATCTCTCCTGGTCCCTGGTAATTGCGGTGTTTTGCGGCTGGGATATTTATCAAAATTACCACACTGAATACGTCAATGCGGTGGCTGTTGCCATGAACAGTTACCATAAGGACACCATTTACCGACGCTGGGTGGCCATGCGTGGCGGCGTGTATGTTGCCGTTTCCGAAGAAACGCCCCCCAATCCGGATCTTGCCCATCTGCCGGAGCGGGATATTACGACACCCACCGGCAGGAAACTGACCCTGGTCAACCCCGCCTACATGACCCGACAGGTCCATGAACTGGATTTTTCTACCTACGGAATTCGGGGCCATATCACCAGCCTGAAACCGCTTCGGAAAGAGAACGCCCCCGATGGCTGGGAGCGTACGGCATTGCAGCAATTTGAACGGGGGAGTAAGGAATTTTATTCTTTGGAGAATATTGCCGGTGAGCCGTTCCTGCGCTATATGCACCCCCTGGTTACCGAGGGGGGATGCCTGAAGTGTCACGCACATCAAGGGTATAAACTGGGCGATGTGCGGGGAGGTTTGAGTGTTTCCGTCCTCTGGACCCCCTATCTGGAACGGTTTAAATCACGGCTCCCCATCACCGTAACCGGCCATTTCGGTGTCTGGTTGCTGGGCATGGCCGGTTTCATGGCGTTTCGTTCGCGGCAGCAGAGATATATCTCCCGGCAGGAGGCGCTGGTCGTTGATCTGCAATTGCATGAAATAAAACTTGCCGACAGTAACGAGCGTTTCAAGCGGCTCTTTGAAGAATCCCCCGATGCCTATGTTTTGTTTACCAACGGAGTCGTCAGTGGGGCAAACAGGGCCGCCGTGGCGTTGATCCGGGATGAAATGCCTCGCTTTTTGGGACAGTCTCTCGACTATTTTTCACCCCAGTTCCAGCCCAATGGCCAGCTATCCCGGGATGCTGCCGACGTACATATTCAGAAAACCCTGGAGCGGGGGGTGCATACCTTTGAGTGGTTGTTCCGTCGGCAGGATGGCTCGGTGTTTCATGGCGAGGTGACTCTCTCGGTCATGGAACTGGAGAATCAGGCGGTGCTGTTTGCCAGTATTCGTGATACCTCGGTTCGGATACGCTTTGAAACCCAACTGAAAGCCATAACCGATTCCGCCTCCGACGCCATAGTTATGATGGGGCCACTGGGTGCCATTACCTTCTGGAATCCGGCCGCCGAACGGATGTTTGGTTATAGCGTGGAGGAAGCGGTGGGGAGGAACCTCCACAGCCTGGTGGCACCCGAAAGTTACCGGGCCGCTCATCGTGACCGGTTTCCCGAGTTCCAGCGAACCGGCCGTGGTGCGGCCATTGGCAAAAGGGTTCAACTGGTGGCCCAACGGAAGAATGGTGAACAGATTGACGTCGAGTTGTCCATTTCGGCCATTCAGCTTGAGGGGGGGTGGCACGCAACCGGAATTATCCGGGACATCACCGAATACAAACAACTGGAGAAAATCAGGGAGAGCGAACAGTTCATCCGCACCACCCTCAATGGTCTGGGGCTTTACGTCTGTGTCATTGACAGCCATGGTGCCATCATAATCACCAACGAGGGGTGGGATAGCTTCATTGAGTCCATGTTGTCCCGGAATACACCGGCAAGTGCCTCCAGCCATTATCTGGAGGTGTGCCGGTTACTCTGTTCGGAGGGGTGGGGTGGGTATGACGGTATTGTCGAAGCTATCAACGGGGTGATTACCGGAGAGAGTGACGGCTATTCAGGGGAATTTCCGGTGCAGGCGACTGATGGTGAGTGTTGGTTCCTGCTCAATGCCCGGGGCTTCTCTCTGGGGGGCATTCACTACACCGTTGTTTCCCACGAAGATATTTCACCCCTCAAATTTGCCATCATAGAAATGAACGAGGCACGGGAAAGTGCCCATGCGGCCAACCAGGTAAAGAGTACTTTTCTGGCCACCATGAGCCACGAAATCAGGACACCGCTCAGCGGAGTTATCGGTATGACCGACGTGCTGCTGGATACGGAGTTGAACGACGAACAACGGGAATTTACCGAAATGATCCGCCGGAGCGGACATAACCTGCTGACGGTGGTTAATGATATTCTGGATTTCTCAAAAATAGAGGCGGGGAGGCTGGAAATCGAAATTATCGATTTTGACCTCCGTTCCGCACTGGAACAGACCACGGAACTGCTTTCATTGTCAGCCAGGGAAAAGGGACTTGAACTCTCTCTGCAGATTCATCCGTCCGTATCCTCCTTTCTCCGGGGGGACCCGGGAAGGCTCGGTCAGATAATTACCAATCTGGTGGGTAACGCCATCAAGTTTACTCCGAAAGGGGACATTACCGTCAAGGTTTCGGTGCGCTCCGAGCAGGATGACGCAGCGACAATACTCTTTGAAATTTGTGACACCGGCATCGGTATCCCGGCAGACCGCCTTGGAGCACTGTTTTCACCGTTTACCCAGGTTGATGGCTCCACCTCGCGTAAGTACGGGGGGACCGGTCTGGGGTTGTCCATCTGCAAGCTGTTGACCGAACTGATGGGGGGAAAAATTGGTGCCACCAGCCAGGTAGGGAGCGGTTCGACCTTCTGGTTTACCATCCGCTATGAAAAACAGTTGAAGGAATATCTTCCGACTATCATGGAGTCCGTCTCCACACTCTCCTCCCAGATAGAGGGCTCTTTTGTACTGGTTGTCGATGATGACGAAATAAGCCGTCTTTTGCTCACCACCCTGCTGTCCCACTGGGGGTGTCGCCATGAAGAGGCACCCGACGGTGAAACGGCACTGCTATCCCTGCGCAATGCCGCCTTGCGGGGGGACCCCTTTGACGTGGCCCTGCTTGATCAGGCCATGCCCGGCATGGACGGCATGGAATTGGGGGAGAGAATCAAGGCAACCCAATTGTTGGCCCGTACCTCACTGGTCATGGTAACCTCCTTCGGTCAACGGGGGGATGTCCTTCGTCTCGAAAAGTATGGATTTTCCGGCTATCTTACCCGTCCGGTCTGCGCAAAGCATCTGCATGATTGTCTAGCCCTCGTGATCATGAAACGGTCCGATACCACTGACCGGGTGCCGCCCGGAGTGGTAACCGAACATACCATTGCCGCCTTATGCAATACGACGGAACGCATTCTGCTGGCAAATGCCAACCCCATAAGCCAGAAAATCATCATACGGACACTTACCGGTCTGGAGTGCAGGGTTGATGTCGTGACCACCGGTCATGAGGTGATACAGGCCCTGGAGATGAGAGATTACAAGCTGGTGCTGATGGATTCGGTCATGGGGGAAGTGGATGGTTGTGCGGTGGCGGAACTGATTCGCGCTCCGGATTCATCGGTGATTAACCGGCAGGTTCCGGTGATTGCCTTGATTACCGACAGCTCGGGTAACGAGTTTGATAGATGCCTGAAGGCCGGCATGGATGACTGCCTGGTGATGCCGGTTAACAGGGCGGAACTGGAGAAGATGCTGCACAAGTGGGGCACCGGTAACGGGCAGATAGCTAAAAAGGGTAAGCCGATTTTCCACGGGGAGGAACAGTCGTGAGTTTTACTGAAATTGACAGGGAATATCTGGAGACACTTACCATTCTCTATGTCGAGGATGAAACGGTCATGTTTGATCAGGGGGTGCGGCTCATTTCACGGATGTGTGGTACCCTGCTGACGGCCCGCAACGGAGCGGAGGGGCTGGATATGTATCAGACACATACCCCTGACATCGTGCTGACCGACATCAATATGCCGGTGCTGGATGGGCTTACCATGGCGGAATCCATTCGCCAGCTTGATCGGTCAGTGCCGATCATCATCCTTACCGGTTTTGAACAGTCGGAATATCTGAAGCGTGCCATCGAGATAGGGGTCAATGAATATATTGTAAAACCGGCTCGCCACCGGCAGATTGCCGAAAAACTCACTGTCTGTGCCTATCGCCTGCGGGTTGAGGCAGAGTTGCGGAAAAAAAATGAACAGCTGCGTAAACTTTCCCGTGTGGTTGAACAGAGTCCGGCAGCCATCGTCATAACCGATGCAAATGGTGCCATCGAGTTTACCAACCGGAGTTTCAGTGAATTAACCGGCTATGACAGTGAAGAGCTGATCGGTCAGAATCCGCGCATACTCAAATCACAGAACACCCCTGAACATGTGTACCGGGAGTTATGGGCAACCATTACTGCCGGGCGCCCCTGGACGGGAGAGCTGCAAAACCGTTGCAAGGACGGGAGTTTTACCTGGGAGTCGGCAACCATATCTCCCCTTGTTGATGATACCGGAGCGATCACCCATTTTATCGGAATAAAAGAAAATATAACCGAAAAGAAGTTTTTGGTTGAACAGCTGATTTACTCACAGAAAGTTGAATCGGTCGGACAGTTGGCATGTGGTCTGGCCCATGATCTGAATAATATTTTAACGGTCATCAACGGCTTTGGTACCCTGCTGCAGATAGGCGGGGACCTGAGTCCGGTGCAACGACAGCAGATCAAGGAGATTATGGCTGCATCGTCCCAAGCCAGTGCCCTTACCCACAGTATGCTGGCATATGGTCGCAGACAGGTCATAAAACAGGTGGTACAGAGTCTGGGGCCTGTCCTGACCAGGGTCAGTGAGTTTTGCAAACGTCTCATCAGGGAGGATATCGAACTGGTCATCACCCTGCCGGATCACCCCCTGCTGGTCAGTATCGATGCCGGGCAGATTGAACAGGTGCTGATCAATTTGACCACCAATGCCCGTGATGCGATGCCCGCCGGAGGGAAATTGCACATTTCGGCCAGCCAGGGAATCATGACCAGAAGTGATGTCAGAAACTGCGGAAAACCGTGTGCCATACTGTCTGTGACCGATACCGGTCACGGCATGGACGGGGAAACCAAAAGTCGTATCTTCGATCCGTTTTTTACCACCAAAGAGATAGGAAAAGGGAGTGGTCTGGGGCTGGCAATGGTTTTTGGCATCATAACCCAGCATGGCGGCTATATCGAGGTGACCAGTGAGCCGGAGAACGGTGCGGAATTCTGCCTGTATCTCCCCTTGGCAGCCTCCCCTGAGGTGGAGGCGTTGGCAGCTGATCTGTCCGAGGAAGAGTTCCGGATGGCGGAAGGTTCGGAAACCATTCTCATTGCAGAAGATGACACTGTTACCCGCATGCTTCTCGTTGAAGTACTTACCAGTGCCGGTTATCGGGTTATTCCGGCCGTTGACGGCCGGGATGCCTTTGATAAATTTGTGGCGGGTAAGGAGCGGATCAGATTGATAATTTCCGATGTGGTCATGCCGACCATGGGGGGAAAGGTAATGTACGATAAGATTCGGTCTCTTTCGGAAAGCGTACCGTTTCTTTTCATGAGTGGTCATGCCACCGACGTTATACAGGGGGGGGGAGCACTGGACGAAAATAGTGAGTTTCTTGAAAAACCGTTGATTCCAAGGCTGTTGTTACAAAAAGTCAGCCGGCTCGTTACCCCGCAGAATCGGAAAGAATAAAACCTGGAAAGGAAAACCCTATGGCGCGAATCCTTGTAATTGATGACCATGAACAGATCAGAACCATAATCCAGTTACTGTTAACCGGTGACGGCCATACGGTTGATATCGCCGAGGATGGTAAGATCGGTTTGAAAATGGCCCGTGAATTCGATTACCAACTGGTGATCACCGACGTTATGATGCCGAATCAGGACGGTCTGGAAGTGGTGACAAAGCTGAAAAGAACCATACCGGGGATTGGTATTATTGTCATAACCGGCGGGGGACCGAGGGTTGATCTTACCGACCTGACGGAAACGGCCCGCTTGCTCGGAGCCGACAGTATACTCATGAAAGCACTTGATTTTGAACAGTTACGGAGTGTTACCGCAGAAGTGCTCGCCACATACGGCTATGTGTGATTTCCTGCTTTTGGTGATGGACAATACGTATTTTTCATTATAAGATGTACGTTTGAATGAACAAACCGCATTACCTCTTATGTACAATGGCAAATTCAGGGTAACCTGAAGACGCAAAGCTACGAGTCCCGACGGGGGATAGTCGGGTTATCGGAAGAGGGTTGAACTACGACCCTTCTATCAATTGACTGAAGGGTCGTTGACGTTTGTCGGCGGTCGTGCTCATATTCACCATATCAAAGGAGAACCTATGAACTTTTTTTTAGAGTTGTACCGTGGGCTTACCGTCAGAATCCGCATCATATCACTTGGTATCTGTTACAACCTGTGCATATTGGTCGCCGTCGGTGTTGGACGTTCCCTCTCGCTCAATTACGCCATCGCCTCAACGGCGCTGTTCATCTTTCTGGGCACACTGTTCTGCTGGCTCCTCTTCTGGTCGGTGAATGAACCGTTACAGCGTATCCTTGCCTACCTTGGCAAAATGACCAGTGGCGATCTTACTCAGCAGATATCGGCCAAGCGAAATAATGAAATCAGTGTCATTATCCGTTCCATCGGCAGTCTGCAGAGTACCATGCGGGATATTATTTCCCACATCGCCGAATCATCGGCCAAGGTTTCCGGAGAGTCCCGTCTTCTCCATGACCGGTCTGAAAAAATTGCCGTCGGTGCCGATCAGGTCGCCGATCAGATTGCCAGTATTGCCACTGCCGGTGAAGAGATGTCGGCCACCTCCGGCGACATCGCCCACAGTTGTCATCAGGCGGCCGATGGTGCGAGACGTGCTTCGGAATTGGCCAATAATGGCGTGGGGGTGGTAGGAAATACTGTCACCGTCATGGGGCAGATTGCCGAACGGGTGCAAAATTCGGCCATGACCGTTGCCAGCCTGGGTGAACGCTCAAACCAGATCGGTGACATCATCAGTACCATTGAAGATATTGCCGATCAGACGAACCTGCTGGCCCTGAACGCCGCCATTGAGGCGGCCCGGGCCGGTGAACAGGGAAGAGGTTTTGCCGTCGTTGCCGATGAAGTTCGCGCGCTGGCCGAACGGACCACGCGGGCCACGAGGGAAATCGGGGTGATGATCAAGGCCATTCAGCAGGAAACCCATAACGCTGTTTCGGTGATGGAACAGGGGGTAAATCAGGTCGCCACCGGTACCATGGAGGCGGAAAACTCAGGGCGTGCCCTGCAGGAGATCCTCCAGCAGATTAATAATGTGGCCATGCAGGTGAACCAGATTGCCACCGCTGCCGAAGAACAGACGGCAACCACCGGTGAGATTGCAAAAAATATGCACCAGATAACCGATGTGGTCCAGCATACCTCCTCCGATGCCCAGGCTTCGGCCACGGCAGCGGGGGAGCTGAATGGCAACGCTGAGGAACTTCAGCGCCTGGTTCATCGTTTCAAGCTGTAACTTTATTTTTTAGAGAGGATGATCCTCTGCAATTTCCGACGGGAGACGGTATGGTCAGGCTGAAGCGTGTCGTAATTGTGGCTCTTTCCTACGGGATGCTGGGGGTACTGGGGCTTGCCCTCTCCAATGCTCCCGGGTATGCGAGCCCCATTTTTCCCGCCGCCGGTCTGGCCATTGGGGCCGCGCTCTGCTTTGGCACCTCCATACTCCCCGGTATCTGGCTCGGTTCCTTTCTCATGAACTGCCTTGTTGCCGGTAACAACGGTACCCTGGGCATGGTCAGCGTCGTGGTGGCCGCCCTCATTGCCGGTGGCGCAACCCTGCAGGCTCTTGCTGCCCGTGCCCTGGTCGTGGGACGTGACAACGATACATGGCGCACCCTCGAAGCGGAAAAGGATGTGGTTCGCTTTCTGTTTCTGGCGGCACCCGTTGCGTGCCTCATCTCCGCCACCATCGGCACCGTCACCCTTACGGCGACCGGCACGGTGTCCCTGGGAGAAGCCCTCAACACCTGGTCCTGCTGGTGGATTGGCGATACCTTTGGAACCTTGGTCTTTGCTCCCCTTACCCTGATTTTTCTGCTCCGCGCAGAATCACCCTGGAAGGAGCGGCAGGTGTCCGTGGCCGTGCCGATGCTCTTGACCATTTGTCTGGTGACGCTTGTTTTTCTACGGGTTGGCTACTGGGAACGGGAACAGTTGAAGGGAAAGATTGAAGCCCATGGGAAACATCTTGCCCAATTGATTGACCGCCGTCTGGTGGCCCATCAGGAAGCTTTGGCCTCTTTGCGCCGGTTGATTGAAGTGACGCCCGATATGTCCTATGAACAGTTCGAGTACTTTACGCGAATTACTCTGAAGGATAATAGGGATATTTTTGCCCTCAGTTTCAATCCCTCCGTTGAAAATGCTGTGCGGCACACGTTTGAACAGGCCATGGCGAAGAAATCCCCCCGGCCAGGTTTTCGCATTACGGAGCGAAATCAGAGTAATGAACTGGTGGCGGCCGCTGAACGTCCCTCCTATGTGGTGGTAGGGTATATCGCTCCGTTGCAGGGAAATCTCCCGGCCATTGGCTATGATATCAACTCCAATGCCGTCAGACGGGCCGCCATCGACGTGGCGCGGGCCACCGGCCGGCCAGCGGCAACCGAGCCGATCAAGCTGGTTCAGGAGGAGCGGCAGCGGGTTGGATTTCTGCTGCTGAACCCTGCCTATCGTAACAGTACCATTGCCGCCGGAACCGGGCTTCCCTCCCTCTCCGGTTTTGCCGTCGGAGTGGTCAAGGTTGATGAAATGGTTCAGATTGCCACCGCCGAAATGACCCGGCAGGATCTGGTGTTTCATCTCATCGATGCCGGGAGTAATGTCAAACAGCCGGTCCTCTATCAGTCGGATGGTGGCAGCCACCATCCCCTTGATCCCTACGTCTGGAAGACCACACTGCCGGTTGCCGACCGCAGGTGGACCCTGACGGTATTTCCAACCCGGGACTATCTTGCCGACAATGGGCTCTGGCAGACCTGGAGCGTCGGGGTGGTGGGGTTGCTGTTTGCGTCGCTTTTTCAGGTGCTCATGCTCTCCATGACCGGCAGGACGGCGGTCATACAGCGCAGGGTAGCCGAACAGACCGCCGAGCTTACCGTCACAAAAAATATGCTTGAGGAGCTGAACAGCTCGCTGCAGCAGCAGGTGGAAGAGTCGGTGACAGAACTGCGTCGCAAGGATCAGATGCTCATTAGTCAGGGGAGACAGGCAGCCATGGGTGAGATGATCAGCAATATTGCCCACCAGTGGCGTCAACCACTGAACGCCCTGTCACTGCTGATGGCAAACCTTGACTTTGCCCACCAGGAAGGGGGAATCTCTCGGGAATATATGGAGAAAACCGTGGCTACCGCAGACCGGTTACTTCAGAAGATGTCAACCACGATCACTGATTTCAGTAACTTTTTCCGACCGGAAAAGCAGAAGGTGGCTTTTCCAGCCCTGGAAGAGATCCGACGGGCGGTGAGTATGGTGGAGGACGCCTATCAGAGCAGCAACATCAGTGTGACCATTACAGGGAGCGACACCATCACGCTCCATGGTTTTCCCAACGAATATTCCCAGGTTCTCCTCAACCTGCTGGCCAATGCCCGCGATGCCATCGTTGCCTCCGGCATCATCGAAGGTCAGGTTTATATTACCGTTACCGAACGGGAGGGGATGGGAATCGTCACGGTTCAGGATAATGGCGGCGGCATAGCGGATGATGTTATTGACAAAATTTTTGAACCCTATTTCAGTACCAAACATATGGGTACCGGCATAGGGTTGTATATGTCGAAGATGATTATTGAGCGGAATATGAACGGACGCATTGTGGCACAAAACAGGGGGGGGGGGGAGTGAAATTACCCTGCAAACGCCCATATCTACCACACCGTCGTAAGAAACAAAATACACCATGGAGATTATTTCATGAATAAAACCCCCCACCTGAGAATCAAGCTGTACCTGGCCTTTGCGGCGATGTTCCTGATGTCTGTCCTTATTGTTTCCGTGGCGCTGGTTCGTATCGGCTCAATCGGCACCGCACAGCGGGAGGCCCTTGCCGGCATTTCCAACGGAGTAGCACCGGGCAGCGAACTGCGGGAAAAAGCCCGCCTGAGCTCCATTGCCGAAACAGATTCTGCCAGAAACCAGCTGCTGCTGTTACTGGCCCTGACCCTGGTGATCGGCTCTGGAGCCGCCTGGTGGGCGACCGGTTCCCTGAAACGGCGTATTTCAGCCCTGGAAGCGGACGCCGATTCCCTTGCCCGCGGCAACTTCACCGCCGTTGCCGACAAGGCGGAGGAGGGTGACGATGAACTTTCTGCCATCGGCGCGGCCCAGAGAATCGTGGCACGGGATATGCTGGCCCTCTCACGGGAACTGGCTGCTCTGGCGGAAGCCTCCCGGGAGGGGGAGTTGTCACGGCGTCTCACGGTGGGGCAATTCAAGGGGGAATGGGCCAATCAGGCCCGAAATGTCAATATCATCCTCGACGAGGCCATTGGTCCCATTAACGCCCAGGCCGCTATCTTGCAGCAGATGGCCGAGGGTACCCTGACGGCACGCATAACCGATGCGTTCCGGGGGGATCACAACCGAATCAAAAATGCCATTAACCGGGTGGCCGATATTGCCACCACCGCCATGGCTGAGGTGGACCTCATGGTCCGGGCCTCCCGGGAGGGGGACCTGAACAAGCGTGCCGATGCCCAGCGTTTTGTGGGTGACTGGCACATTATCATGACAGGGGTCAATACGGTGCTTGATGAAGCGATCGGACCCATTAACTCCCAGGCCGCCATCTTGCAGCAGATGGCCGAGGGAACCCTGACCGCCCGGGTCACCGAAAATTTCCGGGGAGAGCATAACCGAATCAAGAATGCCATCAACCGGGTGGCCGATATTGCTACCTTGGCTATGGTCGAGCTGGACGGCATGATCCAGGCCTCCCGTGAGGGGGATCTGAACAAGCGTGCCGACGCCCGTCGTTTTGTTGGTGACTGGAATATTATCATGTCCGGTGTCAATACGGTGCTTGATGAAGCCATCGGCCCGGTTAATGCCCAGGCATCGACCCTGCAGCAGATGGCCGAGGGTATCCTGACGGCCCGTATTACCGACGACTTCCGTGGTGAGCACAACCGCATCAAGAATGCCGTCAATCAGGTGGCCGCACTGGCCCTTGGTGCCATTAACGAGTTTGACGGGCTCATCACCTCCTTTGAATCCGGTGATTTCGGTTGCCGGGCCCGGGAAGATATGCACCAGGGTGACTGGCAGAAAATCATGGGGGGGCTCAACCGGATTCTCGGCACAGTACACCGTTCGACCAAGCAGATGCAGGCCCAGAATTGGGTCAAAACCGGCATTTCCGAACTTGCGGATCAGATGCGGGGCGATCTGGCCATGGCCGATCTGGCCCGTCAGATTATCGTCTATCTGGCCCGCTATGTGGATGCCCAGATCGGTGCGTTTTATGTGTGGAATAGTGACGACCGGGCCCTGCATCTGATGGGGAGTTATGCCTACCAGCAGCGGAAAGAAATCTCCAGCCGCTTTATGCTCGGCGAGGGGTTGGTGGGGCAGGCGGCACTTGAAAAACAGCTGATTTCCGTTACCGATCTTCCCGATGAGTATGTGCGCATCATCTCAGGTATTGGTGAGGTCCGGCCAAAAAACAGCCTGGTAATGCCGCTGGTCTATGAGAACGAAATCAAGGGGGTGGTTGAGCTGGGCCGGGTACGGGAGTTCGATCAGCTGACACTGGATCTCTTGACCACTGCGGCCGATGCCATTGCGGTGGCCTTGAATACGGCGGAGGCCAATGACCGCACCCGTCTTCTGCTGATTCAGACACGGGAACAGGCCGAAAAACTTCAGGTGCAGCAGGAGGAGTTACAGCAGAATAACGAAGAACTGGAAGAGCAGGCCCAGAGCCTCAAGGCGTCGGAAGAGGAACTGCGGGCCCAGCAGGAGGAGTTGCAGCAGACCAATGAAGAACTTGAAGAACGGACCCAGCTGCTTGAAAGTCAGCGTGTGGAAATAACCAGGAAAAACAGCACGCTGGAGCGGGCCCAGGCGGATCTTCAACGGCAGACCGAAGATCTGGCCATTGCATCCAAATACAAGAGCGAATTCCTTGCCAACATGAGCCATGAATTGCGCACACCGCTCAATTCCATGTTGCTGCTCTCCCGCTCCCTCGCCGATAACCGGGGGGGAAATCTTACCGAAAAGCAGATCAAGTCGGCCGAAGTCATGTACCAGAGCGGCAATGACCTGCTTTCCATCATCAACGATATTCTTGACCTCTCGAAAATCGAGGCCGGATGTGAGGTGGCGGTGCAGGAAAGCGTGAGTATCCCGGAACTGTGCGGTCAGCTGGACGGGCTCTACCGCCATGTGGCCGAAGACAAAGGGCTTGCCTTTGTGGTTGATGTGGCCGAGGATCTGCCGACGTCTCTCCAGAGCGACCGTGGTCGCCTCGGTCAAATCCTTCGAAACCTGCTCTCCAACTCCTTTAAATTCACTCCACGGGGGAGTGTGACCCTCCGTCTTGGCAGGCCCGATGCCGATGTGCGCTTCCACAGCTCATCCCTGCAGAACGTGTCGAATCCTTCGGAGCAGATCATGGCCATTTCCGTGATTGATACCGGCATCGGTATAGAGGAGGATAAACAGAAGCATATCTGGGAGGCGTTCCAGCAGGCCGATGGCTCCACCAGTCGCCAGTACGGGGGGACCGGTCTGGGCCTCACCATCTCCCGTGAGCTGGTAAAGTTACTGGGTGGAGAGATATCTCTCACTTCAAAAAAGGGAGAAGGAACCACTTTTACCCTCTATCTTCCCCTCCAGGGGACGAGCCAGAGCGGAACAGAGGGGAGGGCGGTCCCGGCCGGGTCGCGGACGGCAGCTCCCCGTGCCGGTTCAACTTCACTAACACTCCCCCGGGCAGCTGCATCAATGCCGACACCGGCCACCGGAAGAAATGTCAAGCAAACAATCGGACGCATTTCCGATGACCGGGAAACCCTCGGAGAGGGAGATGCCGCTCTGCTTATTGTCGAAGACGATGTGCCTTTTGCCCAGATGGTGGCTGACTGCTGCCATGGCATGGGGATGAAATATCTGGCCTGTCCAACCGCAGAAGAGGCCATGGAGCTGCTCGGCAATCATCGGATCAAGGGGGTGCTCCTTGATATGGGATTGCCGGAAAAATCGGGCTGGGCGGTGCTCTCCGGTATCAAGGAAGGGCTGACCACCATGCATATTCCGGTGTATGTCCTCTCCAGCGATGATCGGTACCAACAGAGTCTGCAGTACGGTGCCGTCGGTTTTCTCCAAAAACCGGCCTCGGAGGAGCAGGTGCGGATGGTCTGCGAGACAATTCGGACAACCGTACGCAAGGAAGTGCGCAATGTGCTGCTGGTTGAGGACGATCAAACGTTGCGCGATGCGGTACATGATCTGCTGGGTTCGGAAAACGTGGCCGTCGGGGAAGCCCGTAATGGTGAGGAGGCCCTGCGGATCATTCAGGAAGGGAACGTGGATCTGATCGTTCTGGATCTGGGGTTGCCGGACATGAGCGGTTTTGAACTGCTCACGCGTGCGGTTACCCTGCTGGGAACCGAGTTGCCGCCGGTGATTATCTTTACCGGTCGGGATCTGACCCAGAATGAATATGAACAGCTTCAAAGCTATGCCGCCAAGGTTATCATTAAAGGGGTTCGCTCCCATGAACGGCTGGTGGAGGAGGCGGCCCTGCTGCTCCATCGCCGGGTTGATGCGCTGCCCGAGCGTGCCCGTAAAATGTTGACCACTCTCCGTGACAAGGAAGCACTCTTTACCGGCAAGCAGGTACTGCTGGTTGATGACGATATTCGCAACGTCTTTTCCCTGTCCGGCCTCCTGGAAGAGCGGGGTCTCAAGGTGGTTACCGCACGAAACGGTCAGGACGGATTGGCTCGACTGGCTGAAAATCCTGGTC
This sequence comes from uncultured Geobacteraceae bacterium, assembly GCA_903901875.1. GTDB lineage: Bacteria > Desulfobacterota > Desulfuromonadia > Geobacterales > Pseudopelobacteraceae > JACRCG01. The sequence goes on from CAIUSO010000050.1 coordinate 23,953, forward strand.
TGGACATGATTCTGACCGATATCATGATGCCGGTGATGGATGGCTACGAGTTTATGCGGAAAGTTCGGAGTCAGAACCGTTACAAGTCTCTGCCGATTCTGGCCTTGACGGCAAAGGCCATGAAGGAGGATCGGGATCTCTGTATGGCGGCCGGGGCTTCAGACTACCTGGCCAAACCCATAGAGGTCAACCGGCTGTTTTCAGTGTTGCGCGTCTGGCTGTATCGGTAAGTGACCATGGCGAGAGTTCTTGACATACCTGTCCCGGCTTCCGAAGAAGCGGCGGTTGCCCTGGGGTGGGGTGATGATCTTCCGGTGTTGACCGAGTCCCTCCGTCTGCACCATGACGGGAAGATTGATCAGGCTCTTGCCCTCTATCTCTGGCTTGACGCACGTCATGCCGGTAATTCCGATCTCAAGTTCAATATTGGCGAATGTTACCGGCAGCGGCGACATTTGTCCCAGGCGGTCAGGGCTTTGCGTGCCGCCCTTGCCATCGACCCTGAATTAATTGCCGCCCATGAAAGTCTCGGTGAAGTACTGCGGGAACAGCAACGTCTGCCGGAATCCGAGGCGTCCTTTCGGCGGATTCTGGAGCTGGATGCCAACCATCTGGGGGCCTTTGGACAGCTGGCGTCTGTCTTGAAAGCCCAAATGCGCTACGATGAGGCCATGGCGGTCATCGGGGAGGCTCTGGAGAAAAAACCGGATTTTACCGACGCCCTGCTTCTGCTTGGCACGCTCTATTATGAAAAGGGGGATATTGAAACCGCCGTTACCCTGTTTCGTCGCTCCGTGGCGTTGGAGCCCCAGTGGCCCCAGGCCCATTTTAACCTTTCTCAGTGCCTGTTGTTGCAGGGAATTTTTCCCGAGGGGTGGCGGGAGTATGAATGGCGCGATCGCACATCGGCACTGATGGCCCAGGTCCGTGATTTTGCAGCTCCCCGATGGTCAGGAGAACCTCTTTGTGGAAAAACTCTCTTGCTGTTCTCCGAACAGGGGCTGGGGGATACGCTCCAGTATGCCCGCTACATCCCGCTTCTGATGTCGGCAGGTGCCACGGTGATTCTGGAATGTCAGCCACAACTGGTGAGGTTGATGGCACACATGACCAAAGCGGATCGGGTCATTGTGCGTGGTGAAACGCTCCCCCCCTGTGACTTCCAGACGTCATTGATGCGCCTCCCCCATGTGATGGGTACCAACCTTGCCACTATCCCCCCGTCTCCCGGTTTTCATTCGACGGGGGATGCCTGGGGCCCCACTCTGTCTGCTCGGGGGCTCGCTCCACAACTGCCCCGCATTGGTGTCTGCTGGGCGGGCAATCCGGAGCATAGTAACGACACCAACCGCTCCCTCTCTCTGGGACTCCTTGAGCCGGTGTTGCAACGCTGTATGAACCGGGTGACACTGGTCAGTTTGCAGTGTGGTCCCCGTGCCATGGAACGGTACAGTTATCGCTGGGCAGATGGCTTTTTTGACGCAGCTGTGGTGATAGAAGATTTTGCCGACACCGCTGAGATTATTGATCAGCTGGATCTGGTCATTAGTGTGGATACGGCGGTGTTGCACCTGGCCGGTGTCATGGGGGGACCGGTGTGGGGATTACTCCCCTTTGTGCCGGACAGTCGCTGGTTGATGGGGCGTACTGATTCCCCCTGGTACCCATCGATGCGGCTCTTTCGTCAGTCGGAGCAGGGTGACTGGGGCGCTGTGTTGATAAAAATGGAGGAGCAGTTGCAAAAGTGGCTCTCCGGTGAGGGTGCCATGGCGGCGGGAAAGCGTAAACAGGAGCGGCACTGATGGAAAAAACAGAAAACCTTGAACTTTCGCTGCTGCTTACGGCAATAGAACAACGGTGGGGCCACGAATTCAGCGGCTATGGTCAGGCATTCATCAAGCGGCGCATTCGTAAGGCGATGTCCCGTCACGGATTGCAGCATATCAGCGAGCTTATCCCACGGGTACTCCATGAAACAAATTTTTTTCAGGGAATTATTCAGGATATTTCCATTCCGGTGACTGAAATGTTCCGGGACCCCCATTTCTGGGTAGCCCTCCGTGAACAGGTTTTCCCCCTGCTTCGGACCTGGCCCTATTTCAAAATCTGGCACGCCGGTTGCGCCACCGGGAACGAAGTCTATTCCCTGGCAATTCTGCTCGAAGAGGCGGGATTGTTGCAACGAGCCACTATTTATGCCACCGACTTCAATGATGTGGTACTGCAAAAGGCGCGGGCCGGTGTGTTTTCCCTCAAGGAAATTCAGGAGGCAAGCGCAAACTACCTGAAGGCGGGGGGGCAGTTTTCCCTCAACCAGTATTATCATGCCCATGGTGATGGTGCAGAGATGAAATCATCCCTGAAGAAGCAGATTGTGTGGGCCAACCATAATCTCACCGTGGACAATGTGTTTGGTGAAATGAATCTGATCCTCTGTCGTAACGTCTTGATTTATTTTAACCAGCCGTTGCAGAATCGTGCCCTTGAGCTGTTTACCGACAGTCTGGTCACCGGTGGGTACCTCTGTCTGGGGAACAAGGAGAGCCTTGATTTTTCAAGTGTCAGTCGATCCTATCTGTCCATAACGCCGAGAGAGCGGATCTATCGATACCAGTTTAGCCATGGTTCCGAGGGACAGGACGCAGCAAAGACGTCAGTGGCACGGGGGAATCAAGCGGGTGGCGGTGAAAATTCAGGCGGAGCAGTCACTGCCAGTAATGACTCCGATGGGGGGCGCGGTGTGCTTGCCATCGGCTGTTCCCTGGGGGGACTCCAGGCATTGCGCATTCTTTTGCCCGGCCTGCCGGCCGATTTTCCCCTGCCGGTGCTGGTCACTCAGCATATCGCCCCCTCGCCATCCAGTGCCATGGCCGAAGTGCTGCAAAAAAACTGCGCACTGACCGTGCGGGAGGCGATATCCGGCGAACGGATTCGCCCCGGCAACGTCTATCTGGCACCGGCCGACTACCATCTGCTGCTCAATGATGACGGCACCCTGGCCCTGTCCAGCGAGGAACGGGACACCTATGCCCGGCCGTCCATTAATGTCATGTTCGAAGCGGTGGCCGATGTTTACGGCACGAATGCCATCGGGGTGTTATTGACCGGTGCCAACAGTGATGGTGCCCAGGGATTGGCCATGATCAAGGCTGCCGGTGGATTTGTCATTGTGCAGGATCCGGACAGCGCGGAGGCACCCGCCATGCCCCGCGCAGCCCTTCAGGCGACGAAGGCCGACTGTGTCCTCCCCCTGGAGGCCATGGTCAGGGTGATCACGACCCAATCACGATTAAGGGGAGGACCGCGATGAAGTTGAACCATGAACGGAAAAAATCGAGTCACTCTGTCAGCAAAATTCTTGTGGTCGATGACGTGCCGAGTAACCTCTTTGTGGTCCAGTCCGCACTGGAAGAGCTTGACGTTGAGCTGCTTCTGGCCGCCAACGGTGAAGCGGCTCTGGAAATTCTCATGGGGGAAGCGGAGCTGCCGGCTCTGGCTTTACTGGACGTTCAGATGCCCGGCATGGACGGCTATGAACTGGCGCGGCTTATTCGCAGTCAGGAACGGATGCGGCATATGCCGATTATTTTTCTGTCGGCCTATTTCAAGGACATCGACAGTATCTACGAAGGGTATGATACCGGTGCGGTGGACTGTATCACCAAACCGTTCAGTTCTGTGGTGCTGCGGTCAAAGGTAAAGGTGTTTCTGGAGCGGAGGCTCTATGAAAAAGAGCTGAATGAAATCAGTCTGGCAGCCGAGGCGGCCAATCGGGCCAAGAGTGAGTTTCTTGCCACCATGAGCCATGAAATCCGCACCCCCATGAATGGCATCATCGGCATGTCCGACATACTGATCGACAGCGGTTTGAGCGGCCAACAGCGGGAATATGCCGATATTGTTCTCAAAAGTGGCGAGCACCTGCTGGCACTCATCAATGATATTCTTGATTTTTCAAAGATCGAATCGGGAAAACTGGAGCTGGAACTGCTGGATTTTGACCTGAAAACGGTGCTGGATGATACGATTGCCCTGTTTACCTATCGGGCGGCCGAGGCCGGAATTACCTTGTGTTGCCGCATTGCTCCGGCCGTGCCGCTGTTGCTGAAGGGGGATCCCAGCAGAATACGTCAGATTGTCACCAATCTGGTGGGCAATGCCCTCAAATTTACCTCACGGGGGGGCGTTACCGTTGCTGTCTCACTGGCAGAAGACCAAGGTGATACGGTCACGGTTCTCTTTGAGGTACAAGATACCGGCATCGGCATTACGAAAGAACGCCAGAACGCCATTTTTGAGCCGTTTACCCAGGAAAGCAGTGCGACAACCCGTAAATACGGGGGGACGGGACTTGGACTCGCCATCTGCAAACAGCTGGCGGAGTTGATGGGGGGGGCGATCGGCGTCACCAGTCTGGAGGGAGAGGGGTCCACCTTCTGGTTTACCGTGAAGAGCGAAAAACAGCTTTGTCAGACTGGTGGGGTTGCGGAATGTTCCGACACATGTCTGCCTCCGGATGGTGACGAACTGTTGACCAAGGGAAATGCCCGTATCCTGCTGGTGGATGATAATATTATCAATCAGAAGGTTGCCCGGCACATGCTGGATCTGCTGGGGTATAAGTCCAATGTGGTGGCCAACGGGATTGAAGCGGTCCATGCCCTGGAAATGATCGACTACGATCTGGTGCTGATGGATTGTGAAATGCCTGAAATGGACGGTTTTGAAGCAACGGCAGCCATTCGGGCAGCCGATTCAAAGGTCATGAATCGACGGGTTCCGATTATCGCCATGACCGCCAACGCCATGAAGGGTGATAGTGACAAATGCCTCAAGGCCGGCATGGATGATTATGTGTCAAAGCCGGTTAAGAAGAATATTCTGGCGGCACTGCTGACAAAATGGTTGCCGGGTGCCGGTTGACCGCTCTTTTTAGCTCCGGGTGAAAAGGACGTTTCCCTTTCTTGCGTAAATCAGGTAAAACAAGCTGTCGTAGTTTAGATTCTTCGTTAATACATTCTGAAACATAAGGCGCAATCATGACAGAACATCATAAATTACGGGCTCTGGTGGTGGATGACTCGGAAATAAGCCGCCGCATTATCTGCAGAATTATTGCAGAGGCATTTCATTATGAAGAGGCGGAGAATGGTTTGATCGGCCTCCAAAAATATCAGCAGGGGGTCGAGGGGGGGGATCCCTTCGATCTTGTTTTTATGGATGTTATCATGCCTGAGATGGATGGCAAGGAGACGGTCCGCAGGATCCGGAGTTATGAAGAGAGTCTTGGCCGGCTGACGACACCGATTATAATGGTGACCGCCAGTGAAATGATCGATGAAATCGAAGAATTGGTCAATGGCCTGCTGAGGAAGGTGGTCAACAAAAAGTTGTTGGAACCGCTGTTGCAGTCACTTTTCAAGGGTAATATCGATCCACTGTGACGTTGAAGAGATGGACGCACCAGTTACGGTCCGCTCCACCATTTTATTGTAGCCATGAGTTACTTCCATGAATACTAAAACAATTCTTGTTGTTGATGATGAGCCGTTAAGCGTCAGAATACTCTGCCACCATCTCCGGAAAGAGTATACGGTCATCGTTGCCTCAGACGGTAGCCAGGCCCTGCAACTGGCCGTCGGGGACACTCCCCCCGATTTGATCCTGCTGGATGTGTTGATGCCCGGCATGGATGGGTATGAGGTGTGCGCCCGCCTGAAGGCCGAGCCCCAGACCGCCTCCATACCGGTTATTTTTATTACCGGCCTGTCCGAGGGGGCTGATGAACAGAGGGGACTTGATCTGGGTGCGGTGGATTTTGTGGTCAAGCCCTTTTCGGCAGCCCGGGTGCGGACCCGAGTGCGCAACCACCTGGAGCTGAAGTCCCATCGAGACCACCTGGAAGCGTTGGTGAAGGAGCGTACCGCCGAGCTGTTGCACAAGCAGCATCTTCTTGAAAATCTGAATTGTGAACTGGAACAGCAGCATCTGGAGCTGGAGAAGCATCGTGACCACCTGGAAGCGTTGGTGAAGGCCCGTACCGGAGAACTGCTCCTGAAACAGCAACAATTGGAAGAACTTAACGGGGAGCTTGAGGAGCGGGTAACCGTCGAGGTGAGAAAGAACAGGGAAAAAGATACCCTGCTGGTATATCAGGAAAAACTCGCTTCCATCGGGCAACTTGCTGCCGGAGTGGCCCATGAGATCAACAACCCCATGAGTTTCGTGACGAGCAATTTGCGCACCCTCCTGAGTTATTCTGCCATTGAACAGCAGTACCGCTCCGCGTTGGAGGAGGCGGCGACGGCCCATTGTCCCGCAGAGGTGTGTGCCGGTCTCACGCGGATAAAGGGTGACCTGGATCTACCCTTTATTATGGACGATACGGCGGCCCTTATTACCGAATCCCTGGATGGAGCGGAACGGGTCAGGAAAATTGTGCTCAATCTCAAGGATTTTGCCCGTATTGATGGTGATGGCATCGTGCCGACTGATTTAAACGACTGTGTGCAGAGTGCGGTCAGTATTGTCCGCAATGAAATCAATTCGGTGGCCGAGCTGGAACTTTCTTTGGCCGATATACCGTCCGTACTCTGTAACCCCCAGCAGATTAACCAGGTTATTGCCAACATACTGGTCAATGCGGTCAATGCCATGACCACCTGTGGGAAAATCGGAGTCAGCAGCGAGTATCTGACGGACTATGTCCAGCTCACCTTCTCCGATACGGGACGGGGCATACCGGCAGATATAATCGGTCGCATTTTTGACCCGTTTTTTACCACCAGGGACGTGGGGAAGGGGACCGGACTCGGTCTCAGTATCAGCTATGATATCGTGAAAAAACATGGTGGTGAAATAACGGTGAGCAGTGAAGTGGGTGTGGGAACGGTGTTTGTGGTCAGATTGCCGGTGTCCGGACCGGTTGAAACGGAAAAAACACCGGAATAGAACGGCCGGAACTGCGGATCAGCTGTCAATTCCGTAGTTGTGATCAGGACCGTAATCCCTTGGAGGGAGTTATGTCAGAGGCGGTAACAATACTTGCGGTAGACGATGACAGTATGCATACCGAATTGATCGGTAACATCATGTCAGAAGTCGGTTGCAGGGTAATCAAATGTTTTAATGGTCTGGAAGCTGTGCAAATTCTGGAACAGATTCCCGAGATCGATGCTATCCTTGTGGACCTGCAGATGCCGGTGATGAATGGTCACGAGCTGATTAGATTTGTCAAACAGAGTACGGAATTGCAGCATATCCCGCTGGTTGCCCTCACCGGAAATCCCCACGAGGTAACCCATACCTTGAGCCTGGGTGCCAGTGAGTTTCTGGCAAAACCGTTCAATCGGGAAGAGATGCAGTTGCGGGTGATGAATCAGGTCAGGACCAAGAAACGGGCAGACCAGGCTCGTCAGGAGCTGCAAAAAAGCGAGGCACGCTGTGAACAGCTGCTTCAGTCCACCGATCAGGGTATTTACAGTGTTGACTTGGAAGGTCACTGTACCTTTATTAATATGCCGGGCCTTCGGATGTTGGGGTATGGACCGGATGAACTGGTCGGCAGCAACATTACGGCACTTCTGCAGAACGAAGCTCTGATAAAAAACAGCGGATTTTCCTCAACGCCCATTCCCGCCAGCATCGCCTCCTCCTTCAGTGATGACAATTTATTTCTCTGTCGCAAGGAGGGGACGCTGTTTCCGGCCTCTTACTCATCCCATCCCCTCATAGAGCATGGCAGGATGGTGGGGGCGGTCATCACGTTCTCCGACATTACGGAACGGAAGCGGCTTGAGGAGGAACGGCGCATACTCTCCCGTGCCGTCGAACAGTGTCCGGTCTCCATCATGATCACCGATACCCGGGGGCTCATTGAATTTGTTAATCCCAAATTCACCAGTCTTACCGGCTATGAAAGCTCGGAGGTTATCGGGCAGACCCCCCGTTTTCTGCAATCGGGCAAGGTCCCCCGGGAAGTCTATGGGGAACTCTGGCGGATGATCTCCAGCGGCGAAACATGGGAAGGGGAACTGCTGAATAAATGTAAGGAGGGGAGGCTGTTCTGGGAGCATGTCACCATTTCTGCGCTCCGGGATGGCAAGGGGACCATCACCCATTATCTGGCGGTGAAGGAAGATATCACCGCCATGAAGCGGATGCTTGAAGAATTGACTGCGGCGAAGGAACAGGCTGAGGCTGCCAGTCTGGCCAAGAGTTCGTTTCTGGCGACCATGAGCCACGAGATTCGTACCCCGATGAATGGTGTTCTGGGTATGAACAATATGCTGCTTGAAACCAAGCTGACCACTGAGCAGAAAGAATTTGCCGAAATCGCCTGTAAAAGTGGCGAGAATCTGCTGACCATCATCAATGAAATCCTTGATTTTTCAAAAATCGAGGCGGGCAAGCTGGATCTGGAAATCCTCGACTTCGATTTGCGGGTTACCCTGGAGGATGCCGCTGAACTGCTGGCCCTGCGGGGTGAAGAGGTGGGTCTTGAGCTGATCTGCCGTATCGATCCTGCGGTGCCATCCTACCTGAGGGGAGATCCGGGGCGTATCCGCCAGATTATTACCAATCTGGTGGGCAATGCCATCAAATTTACCCGTAAGGGGGAAGTTGTCATCAGTGCCACCCTGAAAGCTGATCGGGAGGAGAATGTTACCATTCTCTTTGAAATTCAGGACACCGGCATCGGTATTCCCCTCTCCCGGCTCTCGGCGATTTTTGATCCCTTTACCCAGGCCGACGGCAGTACCACCCGCAAATTTGGCGGTACCGGTCTTGGCCTGGCCATCTGCAAACAGCTTGCAGAGCTGATGGGGGGTGAAATCGGCGTCAAGAGTGAAGAGGGGGTCGGTTCCACCTTCTGGTTCACCCTCACCCTTGAAAAGCAGGAGATCCAGAGTGCCGATGCCTATCGGGCCCTGCAGCTTATCGGTCAGGGAAGGCTTGCTGAAGAGCGGATTCTGGTTGTTGATGACAATGCCACCAACCGGATTCTGATGAAAAATCTGTTGCGACTCTGGGGGTGCCGCCATGAAGTTGCCGCCCATGGGGCGGAAGGTCTGGAGATGCTGCGAGAGGCGGCCGTTGCCGGTGACCCGTTCCGTATTGCGGTACTCGACCAGGAGATGCCGGATATGGACGGTATGGAACTGGGACGCTGTATCAAGGCCGAACCGCTCCTGGCGTCAACCTTGCTGGTCATGCTCACCTCCATTGCCCAGCGGGGGGATGCTGCCATACTGGAGCAGATCGGTTTTTCCGGATATCTGCATAAACCGGTGCGTCAGGCCCAACTCTACGATTGTCTTGAACTGGTGCTGGGGAGAGATATTGAAGCGAAGGGGAGTGGTGAGTCGGGACATCTCCACGGGATTATCACCCGGCACATTATTGCCGAGTCGGGCAATGCCGGGGGGCGTCTGCTGCTGGTGGAAGATAACATCATCAACCAGAAGGTTGCCCAGCATATGCTGAAATCTCTCGGCTATCGGGTTGATGTGGCAGCCGACGGTCAGGAGGCGGTCCGGGCCCTTGAAATGATCGACTATAACCTGGTTCTTATGGATTGCATGATGCCGGTAATGAACGGTTTTGAGGCAACTGCGGCCATCAGGAAGGGAGATGCGGGTGCCCGGAACAGCATGGTTCCGATCATTGCCATGACGGCCAATGCAACCCTTGGTGACCGTGAAAAATGTCTTGAAGCCGGAATGAATGATTACCTGTCCAAACCGATTAAAAAGGAACTTCTTGCCGATTTAATTGAAAAATGGCTGGAATACAGCTCCGTACAAATAACAAAAACGCTGGTGAATGGGGATGCTATGAGTGAGATCATACTGTTTGATTATGATGAAATGCTTGAAAACATGGATAATGATACCGAATTTATCCAATCGATTCTTGAAGAGTCAACGGAAGCACTGGTTACCTATCTTGATACCTTGCAGGAGAATTTTGCAAACAACGACAGTGCCGCAATCCGGATTCTTGCCCATACCATGAAGGGGGTGGCGGCTAATATTTCTGCGCCGGCGTTGAAGGATACCTGTCTGAGAATTGAAGGGGCGGCAAAGGATGGGGACATAGAAACAGCCCGTGAAATTCTCCCCGAACTGGCTCAGATTATTACCAGAACCATCGAAGCTATCAAGCATACGGCACTCTGATGAGCGGGAACATTTACTGACAAGGAGCATTTTATGGGCGAGATAAAAGTATTACTGGTTGAAGATAATATCATCAATCAACGGGTTGCCCAGCATATGCTGGCCAGTCTGGGGTATCTGGTTGATGTTGCCAATCATGGTGCCGAGGCCATCACCATTTTGGAAAAGAGCAGCTACGATCTGGTGCTGATGGATTGTCAGATGCTGGAAATGGATGGCTATACCGCCACCAAAATCATCCGGGACCCCGCCTCCCGCGTGCTCGACCATAAGGTGCCGGTTATTGCCATTACCGCGTTTACGACCCTCTACAACCGGGAAGCCTGTTTTGCCGTCGGTATGAATGACTATATCGAAAAACCGGTGCGGAAGAATATACTCAAGGAAGTACTCGAAAAATATATCAATCCGGAGCCGGTAGAGGAAACAACCCCGGTTGCCCCACTGGGGCTCCGTGTTCTTCCCCACCAGACCTTTACCATCCAGTTGGCCTCGGGACGATTTGTCGAAGTGGAAAATATTTCCATCAAGATGGTTTCTCCCGATACCTTTAACTGCCACGACTGGAATTCCCGCAAAGATTTTTTTCTCGAAAATGTGAGCAAGGTGGTGACTGCCAATCTGGGCGAAACCACGGGGCCCACCCTGGTCTGTGGCCTGGAATGCCTCGAGACCGGCGTATTACCCCAGTTTCTCATCTCCTGTAAGCTGGTGAGTGATCCGATGCAGAATACCAACTGTGAAAGTTTGTTGCTGGCCGCTTTCTTTGCCAATGGGGGGGTCTTCAACCAGTCACTTCACCAGATACTTGAGGATGTTTTTAAATGGATTGTCTGGGAAACGGTTGCTCAGGATTATGACTTTTGATCGGTTGATGGAGGGTACTGATGTCGTTAGAGAATGTTGATCAGGAAATGTTGGAAGCATTTATTTCCGAGATGACCGAGATTCTGGAGCTGCTGGACGATGGTCTGATTGCTCTGGAAAAGAGTCCTGAAGACGGGGAACTGCTTAACCAGATTTTCCGGTCTGTCCATAACATCAAGGGTGCGTCCGGCATCATGGGGTTTGAAGCCTTGATACGGGTGACCCATGAAGCTGAAAATGTACTGAACCGGTTGCGTAAAGGGGATATTCATCTGACCCCCGAAATTATGGATGTGATCCTGGAGGCAACCAACCTGGTAAAGCTCCAGGTCGGCGATATCAAAAACGGAGAGCTGAAGGAACGGGAAATCGGTGAAACCATCGAACGTCTGGCCGCCATTAATACCGCAACGGCTGCCTTGGTGGTTTCTGAAACGGAAACGATGGGAGAAGATGGGCCGGAAACGGTCGCAACCGTGGAACTCCCACCGGCTGAGTCCGTACCGGTGGCGGAACCGGCTGTTACACCGGCTCGCAGCGAAGAGTCGGTGCCGGTTACCCGCAATGTTCCGGCTACCGTCGCAAAACCACCCGCCCCGCCGCGTCCGCGTCAGCTTGAGGCCAAGGAACCCCTGACCGATAATACGACGGTCCGTGTTGATGTCAAGCGTCTGGACGACCTGATGGATCAGGTGGGCGAACTGGTGCTGGAACGTAACCGGATGATGCAGCTCAATCAGGACCGTCAGCAGAACAGGGATGAACAGCTTAATTTCAATGAGGAATTCGGGAAATTGACCAAACGGATGAGTTTTGTGACATCTGAGTTGCAGATGCAAGTGCTCAAGATGCGTATGATTCCGGTGGGCAATGTGTTCAAGAAATTCCCCCGCATTGTCCGGAGTATGTCCCGTGATCTACAGAAAGAGGTTGATCTGCAGATCGTCGGTGAGGAAACCGAACTTGATCGCTCCGTGGTGGATGAAATTGGTGATCCCCTGATTCATCTTATCCGCAATGCGCTGGACCATGGTCTGGAATCGCCGGAAGAACGGCTGGCTGCGGGTAAAACGCGCTGTGGCACCCTGGTCCTTTCGGCCCTCCACGAAGGGAACCAGATTGTGATCAGTATCAAGGATGACGGTCGTGGTATCGACACCGACCGGGTCAGTCGCAAGGCGATCGAAAAAGGTCTCATAAGCGAGGAACAGCTGGCAGGAATGAGTCAGCGTGACATATTTGACCTGATCTTTCTGCCCGGCTTTTCCACCAAGGATGTGACCTCCGACCTTTCCGGCCGTGGGGTGGGCATGGATGTGGTCAAGACCAATATCAAAAAGCTCAATGGTCTGATTGATATCAGGAGTGATAAGGGGCGCGGTTCCGAGTTTATCCTGCGCCTCCCCCTGACACTGGCCATTATCCAGTCCCTGCTGGTTGAAGTGGAGGCCGAGGTGTACTGTATTCCGCTCTCATCGGTTCTGGAAACATTGCGGGTAGATCAGAGGCAGTTCCATACTATCGGAGGGCAGGAAGTTTTCCGGCTGCGGGACCGGGTGATGCCGCTCGTCCGGCTCCAGAGGATTTTCCAGGTCCAGCAGGTGCGTGAGCACGATGATATCTGCTATGTGGTGGTGGTCGGTTCGGCGGATAAGCGGGTGGGGTTGGTGGTTACCCGTCTGGTGGGACAGCAGGAGGTGGCCATCAAGTCCCTGGGGAATTATCTCGTTAACATACCAAGTATTGCCGGCTCTACCATTCTGGGTGACGGACGGGTAGCCCTGATTGTTGATCCCATCGCCATGTGTGATTTTATCAAGTAACACCGACGAATAATAACTGCCGATGATCAAACTACTTATTGCCACGGCACTGCTGTCGCTCATGAACTGCTACACCGCCTTGAGGATCTTCAGCCGTTGGCCATTGCCCCGTATGCAGGGGAGTTGGGTATGGATCTTCTGCGGCTGTTGTGTGCTCTTTCAGTTGACCGGCATTATAGCCCCCCGCGTGCTTTCTCCGGTTGTGGCTCCCCATGGCTATGGGGCCAGGTTGCTCTCCCTGCTCAATGGCCTCTCCTATCTGGCACTGGGTGTACTCTCCTGCCTGATGATGTATGTGCTCTTCTTCGATCTGCTGAGCCTTGGTTCCCGGCTCTGTGGCTTCTCTTCCATACCCTTTTGCAGTGATCGACGAATTCTGTTCACCCTTGGCGGCATGACGCTTGGCACCGTTGCGCTTGGTCTCAGGCAGGCCGCTGCGGGGCCGGTTATCCGAAATGTTGATATTCATCTGCCGAATCTTCCGGCGGCTTTTGATGGTTTCAAAATCGTCCAGATTTCCGACCTCCATGTGGGGCCGCTCATCGGACGGAGGTATGTGGAGAATGTGGTACGGATGGCGAATGGTCTTCAGCCCGATATGATTGCCCTCACCGGTGACTTCGTCGATGGTACCGTTGCTGATCTGAAGGATGACGTTGCATCGCTGGGACAGCTGACGGCCCCCCACGGAATCTTTTATGTGACCGGTAACCATGAGTATTACTGGGATGTGGCCGGGTGGCTGGCCGAGTTTGGCCGGATGGGCATCGAGGCACTCTCAAACCGTCACGTCATGGTCAGTCGAGGTGGAGCACACCTCATGGTGGCCGGAGTGACCGATCTCTCGACCCAGCGCAGGGGAGGAGATGACGTATCCGACCCGCAGAAAGCTGCCAAAGACTCTCCCCCCGGTGTGGTGAAAATACTTCTGGCCCATCAACCGGCCAGTTATCAGAAGGCGTCGGAGGCCGGCTTTGACCTGCAGCTTTCCGGCCATACCCATTCAGGGCAATATTTCCCGTTCAATCTTCTGATTGGTCTGTTTCACCGCTATTACCGGGGATTGAACCGTCATGGGAACATGTATATCTACGTGAGTAGCGGAACCGGTTTCTGGGGCCCACCGCTGCGGACCGGGGTGCCGTCGGAAATCACGCTACTGACACTGCGGGCGTAATTTATTACCCCTCTCCCACAAGGGGAGAGGGGACTTTTGAGTGTGGCTTTTGCTCTCTTTTCCTTCGTGGAAAAGGGGGCTTTGAGTATGCCTTTCACTCCCTCTCCCCTTGTGGGAGAGGGCTGGGGAGAGGGGGCGGGGGCGGGGTGCCGCAGTGCCTCAAAATCGTCTCAATCACCCCATCAATATTCGTCAGAATTTCATTATTCCAGAATCTCAGTACCTGAAATCCTTGCGAATTAAGCCATTGTGTGCGTTCTTCATCCTTTTCCTTCTCAAGAGCATGCTGGCTGCCGTCAGCTTCGATGATGATACTTTTTTCGAAGCAGACAAAATCAGCAATGAATCTGCCAATCTGTTCCTGACGCCGAAATTTTATCCCACTAAATTGCTTGGCTCTCAGGTGTTTCCACAATAATCGTTCCGCATCAGTTGAGGTCTTTCTCAATCCCCTGGCAACTTCTGTTAAATTGATAGGCACCGTTTATTACCCCTCTCCCTAACCCTCTCCCACAAGGGGAGAGGGGACTTTTGAGTGTGGCTTTTGCTCTCTTTTCCTTCGTGGAAAAGGGGGGCTTTGAGTATGCCTTTCACTCCCTCTCCCCTTGTGGGAGAGGGCCGGGGAGAGGGGTACCGCAGTGCCTCAATATTCATCATGCGTGGACTCATTCCTGACCGTTAAGTACGGTGCGGACTTCTCTCAGCAGCTCTATTGGCGTTACGGGCTTTGAGAGCATGTGAGTCCCTTTTTCCAGTGAAACTTTTTGCTGAATGGTGTCAGTGGCATGTCCACTGAAAAAAATGGTTTTTATTCCCGGTTTAATCAGTCTGATGTGCTCTAATGCCTCAGCTCCATTCATATTTGGCATAATCAGATCCATCAGAACCAAATTAACAAGAGAAGATGATTCTGCAAACTTTCTGATTGCCTGCACGCCATCTTCTGCTTCAATAACCGTGTAACCAAACTCCACCAGCACAGTCTTGGTAATCTGTCTTACTGAAGTATCATCCTCTACGAGAAGAATGGTCTCAGATCCACCAGCCATTGGCAGCTCTCCGTTATCTCCATTTCTCCTGTCACGACCATTTTTAGTGAGCGGGAGATAAATGGTAAATGTTGTTCCTTTGTCCTTTTCGCTGGCAACTTTTATGTAACCGTCATGTTTTTCAATTATGCCATAGACAATGGAAAGGCCAAGCCCTGTTCCTTTCTGGACATCTTTCGTCGTAAAGAATGGATCAAAAATTCGAAGCTGGGTCGCTGCATCCATCCCGGAGCCTGAATCCCTCGCTTCAATGAGGGCATATTCCCCCGCATCACCCAACTTGTGGCTTGCGGTAAACTCCTGACTTAACGTTACCACATTGGTGGATATGCTGAACTCCCCGCCATGGGGCATTGCATCACGCGCATTGGTTGCGAGATTCATGAGAACCTGCTCCAGTTGATACTCATCGGCGACTATCTGAACAGAACTTTTATACAGTTCGGTGTTGAATTTAATGTCCTCTCCAATGACTTTCTGAAGGAAATCTTTGGTCTTGGTAACTATGCTATTAAGGTTAACGACCGTTTTATTGACAACCTGCTTTCTACTGAACATCAGCAGTTCTTTTGTCAGATAGGCTGCGCGGTCGGATGCTTCCAGAATACGCTGAATGTTTTGTCGATACGGATTATCCTCATTCATTTTCATGAGGGTAAGATTCCCATAACCAATAATAGCAGTCAATATATTGTTGAAATCATGGGCGATGCCGCCGGCCAGTGTACCGACTGACTCCATTTTCTGACTTTGGAGAAGTTGTGATTCAAGTTGTTTATGCTGAGTAATGTCACGGAATGTGTGGACAATCTTGGTCAGTGTGCCGCCCTCTTCAAGCACCGGCGAAGCGGACTCGGCAAGATGAATACCAAGGGCAGGTTCAAAGCACTCTGAAAAGGCCTGTTGATTTGTAATTAAACTTTTTTCATGAATGCAGTTTTTAATTGGGGCATTTAGCCCATGAACAATTTGGTAGCATTTTTTTCCGATAACGTGCTCTGCCGGTTTTTTTACTAATTGAAAAAACGACTTATTGGCATTCAGAATGGTGTGATCAATGCTCTGAATGGCAATCCCATCCGACATTGCGTCAAAAGATGCCGACCATTCACGTGCAGCAGCCTGAATTGCCTCAGCCGCCTGTTTTCGCTCAATTGCATAACTAATTGAGCGAAAGAGCATATTCTTGTCTATCTGCCCCTTGATAAGATAATCCTGGGCACCAGACTTGACCGCTTGTGTACCTATTGACTCATCTGCAAGTCCGGTGAGAACGATAATCGGAGCTTTGTTGCCGATTTCATTCATGGTAACAAGCGTGCTGATCCCCTGACTGTCCGGAAGACCAAGATCGAGAAGAATCACATCAATATTTGTTTTATTGAGTACCTCAACTCCTGCTTTCAGACGATCCACACTGGTCAGCTCAAACTGGATGCCCGTATCCCGCAACATTTCTTCTAAAAGAAAGGCATCCCCAGGATTATCTTCTACCAAAAGTACACTCAGAATATCACCCATAATTAACCTCGTTTGGGGAGCACCACAATGCTGAGCCAGAAATCCTCAATGGACCGGACAACACGTAAAAACTGATTTAAATCGATAGGTTTGGTGACATAGCAATTGGCGTGTAAATTATAACTTTTCAGAACATCTTCCTCACTACGCGAGGTTGTCAGTATTACCACCGGAATCCTTTTTAAATCATCATCTGATTTAATTTCAGCCAGCACCTGTCGTCCGTCAATCTTTGGCAGGTTAAGATCCAAGAGAATGAGATCCGGTCGCGGTGCAGTGGAAAAACGGCCTTGTTGTCGCAGAAAGGCGAGTGCTTCTTCACCGTCCTCAACAATATGGAGCTGGTTACTGATTTTGCTCTCTTCCAATGCTTCGCGAGCCAGACAGGCATCCCCAGGGTTATCCTCTACCAGCAGAATTTCAATTGATTTCAATCTGTCATGTTCGGTCATTTCTCTGTTTCCTTTCATTTTGGTAACGTAAAAAAGAAGGTAGTACCTTTTCCCAACTCGGATTCAAACCATATCCTTCCACCATGACGGGCGACAATACGTTTGCAGACGGCAAGCCCAATACCGGTTCCTGCGTATTCTCTCCGCGAATGAAGTCGCTGAAAGATAATAAAAACTTTTTCCTTATACTGCTGTTCAATTCCGATACCATTATCTCTGACAGAAAAACACCATTCATTGTCACGTTCAGTTGCAGCCACATGTATTACAGGTGTACGCTCACTATGGAACTTTATGGCATTTGCCAGCAGATTCTGGAATAGCTGAATAAGCTGCAATTTATCAACGCATACCTCTGGTAGTTCATCATGGGTAATTTCAGCGTTATTTTCAGTGATTGCTGCATAGAGATTCTTCACGGCAACTTCAAAAACCTGAGTAGTATTTGTCGGTTCCGGTTCCTTGCCCTGGCTGTTTACACGAGAATAAAGGAGTAGATCGTTGATGAGTCCCTGCATGCGTATCGCACCATCTACCGCAAAATCAATATACTGTTTTGCCTTATCGTCAAGTTGGTTTTCATAGCGCTTGGCGAGCATTTGTGTGAAACTTGATACCATACGGAGCGGTTCCTGAAGGTCATGGGATGCGACATAGGCAAACTGTTGGAGCTCTTCATTGGATCTTTCAAGCTCCGCAGTATATCTCTTTAAGGCCTCTTCTGCCTTTTTAAGCTCAGTAATGTCTCGGGTGACCTTAACGAAACCGCGCAACTCTCCCAAAGAGTCATACAGGGCATTTATGGCGACATTTGCGTTGAAACATGATCCATCTTTCTTGACGCGTAACCCTTCAACTTCAAAGCGTCCCTCTTTGGTGGCACGTGCCAGTTCCGCATCTGGTTTTCCCTCTTCGATATCTTTCGGAGTATAAAAACACGCAAAATAGTGGCCAATTATTTCCTCTGCATGATAACCCTTGATATGCTCCGCACCCGCATTCCAGCTGATTATATGCCCACTGGCATCCAGCATGATGATGGCATAGTCCCTGATACTTTCCACCATCATACGAAAGCGTACTTCATTTTCCCAGAGTGCTTCTTCAGCCTTCTTTCGTTCAGTGATATTGATTACCATGCCGCATGAACCAACAGAGTCGTGACCGCAGCTAAGGATCTGAGCCCATGAAATGAATGCCCATACGATGTTTCCCTTACTGGTGAGGAGGCGACACTCTCTGGTGTGAAGTTGGTCTCCGTTTTGAAGGATTTCCTCGTTGATAATGTTACCGGTATCTTCTGTGTGCAGGTAATAATTAAATTGTTTCCCGATCATTTCCTGCTGACTATATTCCAGCATGGTGCAGAATTGAGAATTAACAAAAGTTATAATTTGATTCACATCGATGGTAAAAATTCCTTCGTTCGATGTTTCGACGATAAGACGGTATTTTTCCTCACTTTGTCGGAGAGCTTCAGCGGTATGCTCTTTTTTGTATATTTCGGAAACAAGTAGCTCCTGTTTTGATTGTAACTCGGAGGTGCGCTCAGTAACTGTCTGTTCCAACACTTCCTGGTAACGCTGAATCTCCTCCGCTGCCAACAGGCTTCGTTTCCAACTTCTGATTATTAATAGTAAAGAAACGAGTGTCGCAAGAAAGAACAAAAGCAGCAATGCAGCCATAACAACAGCTTCATGCCACCAATCTGACAGGTAGTCACCCGATGCCCGACCGACATTAATATAGACCGGATAGCGGGACACTTTTCGATACGAAAAAATTCGTGGCACTTTATCAATGCTGCCACGATTTTTATAGGTGCCAATTGTCAGCCCTTTATTGATCATCGTTTGAAAATCTTTAGAAACGGTTTTATTGCCAATACCCGCCCCGGCAGCTTCCGGATAACGGACAATAATACCAAGATCAATATCCCGAAGGGTTACAACACCATTTTTGCCGAAATTGAAATGGGAAAATTTACTATTGAAATAATTTAATGCAATGTTGCCGTGGACGACCCCGGCAAAGGTTCCATCCGGTTTATTGAGGCGCCTGGCGATAACGATAATCCACTTATTACTGACACGTCCAAAAAGAGGTTTTGAGATAAAAAGAGTGGCCGAAGGATTTTTTCTTAGTGTGATAAAATATTCGCGATCAGCAACGGAGGCTACTACGCCTGAGTTAGAGTTTACACCATACTTGATATCGCCCTTCTCGTCGGCAATACGCAAGTTATCAACTTCTGGCACGAACTTAAGTTGCTCTGCCATATATGCGTCAATACGAACCTTTGAGAGCCCCTCAGCTGATAATTGACGTTCCGCCTCACCTTTGACAACCTTGAGGAGAAGATCGACCTTGTCAAAAACGCTTTCAAGACTGAATTCCAAAGAACGCGTCATGTTTTCAACTTCAATAATTACCTGCTTTTCATACTGAAGCCATCTCTTGTAAAGATCATAGGCAGAGATACTGACCACAAACGCATTGATTGTCAGAGCGATAAGTATGAGTTTGAACAGAAAAGAAGCACGCGAGGATGGCTGAGAATGCGGCTGAATATGAAGCTGAGACGGTTTGTCAAAACTGTTGTGCTTTTGCAAGGTTCACCTCCCATTGCCTATTCAGTTTTTCAACTCCATAAACACTTTAACTTTTGCCTGAAGCATCAATGGATTAAACGGCTTGGCTATGCAGTCCACTGCACCGGTGGAATATCCCTCATAAATGCTTTCAATGTCGTTGAAGTACGCGGACAGAAATAGTATGGGCATATGGCGCAGCCGTACCTGACCACGGATCAGCCGTGCCAGTTCAAAGCCATCCATTTCCGGCATCTGAACGTCAAGTATGGCCAAGGCGGGTGCTTCTGCTTCAGACATCAGGAGTTCCAGTGCAGCCTCACCGCTCTCGGCCAGTAACAAATCGGCACCAATATCTTCCAGGGTTGATTGAATGACAAACAGATTGCTTGACATGTCATCAACAACAAGAATTTTACAGGAATGTGATGGCACTGGTTTTGACGCTGAATTATGCGAAAATATATGTGGCATATGTCGCCTTACCGATCACGGAATATCACGCGTATTAATTTGTTATCAGAGTTCATTTCCCCTCAGTCTCAAGACCCGGCATGGTACACACGCGGTTCCGTCCTTCAGCTTTTGCCGCATAGAGGGCCGCATCAGCCTGTTGTATCAGCTCTTTTACTGATAAACCTGTCTCCAATGAGGGAACACAGCTTGCGGCACCGATACTAACCGTGGCCGAGTAATTTTCGGGGGGTAATTTAAGGGCCTCTACATCTTTCCGTAAGCGTTCTGCAATAGTACGAGCTCCAGGTCCGTCAGAGCCCGGCAGGATACAGCCAAACTCTTCTCCTCCGTATCTTGCTGCCAGATCCGCCGCTCTGTTAAGCCCCGAATTGAGTGTCTGGGCTATTGCTCTCAGGCATTCATCACCTACTGTGTGACCATACAGATCATTAAACTTTTTGAAATGAT
This sequence comes from uncultured Geobacteraceae bacterium, assembly GCA_903901875.1. Lineage (GTDB taxonomy): Bacteria > Desulfobacterota > Desulfuromonadia > Geobacterales > Pseudopelobacteraceae > JACRCG01. The sequence goes on from CAIUSO010000050.1 coordinate 44,538, forward strand.
CTATATCAATCATCAAAAGTGACAGGGTCGAACCGGTGCGCCGGGCCCTTCTCCACTCAATGTCAAGATACTCGTCAAAACGTCTTCGGTTGGCGATAGTGGTCAATACATCGGTAAACCCGATGAATTCCAGACGATCCCGTTCACGCTTTCGATCAATGTGATTTTTTATTTTTTGACTTACAATATCCAGATTGAACGGTTTCGTAATGTAATCATCGGCACCTAAATTCAACCCGCACAATTCATTTGTGGTACTGTTAAGGGAAGTAACAAAGAAGATGGGAACTTGCCTCAGAGCGTTAATTTTCCGTATATGTCCGTAGAGTTCAAAGCCGTCCATGCCCGGCATCATTATATCCAGCAAAATTAAATCGGGAATTTGATGCTCAGCAATTGATAACGCATCAATTCCGTTCTGCGCTCCGTAAATAGTATAATCCGGACTGAGGAAAGCCTCGAGAAGCCTTATATTCGCGGGAATATCATCAACTATAAGGATGGCAGGTTTTTCAGTATGCACCGGGAACTCCTGGGCTTATTTTGAAATTATACTGTCAACCCGCCAAAAAATACATTAGCGGGGTAGTACCATGTTTTTGACCATTCGTATCTGTTCCTCAGCACATTCGGGGCACGCACCATGACTGAACACTGCATCGGAATGTTCACCAATATAGGTCTCCAGTTTGCTCCAACTTTGATTGTCATCTCTTATCTTCTTGCAATACGAGCAGATGGGGATGATTCCCTCAAGACGTTTCACACGGGAAAGTGCAGATTCCAGTGCCATCTTTTGCTGACAGAGCAAGTCACGCTGATCTTTAACAAGATCGAGTCTTTGTTTGGAAACTATATGGTTATGTACTCTTAGTCGTAAGAGATCAATGTCAAAAGGTTTGGTTAAGTAGTCAACTCCACCCAGATGTAAACCGTGCTTCATGTTCTCATAGGTATCTAATGCTGTAAGGAATATTACGGGAATATCGGTGAATGTTTCATCTGATTTGATAATGTTACAGACATCGAAACCATTAATATCCGGCATCATAACATCGAGTATTATAAGGTCCGGGTGGTTTACTTTTATAAGTCCGATGGCTTCATAGCCATTACCAGCCTTAATTATGTCATAAGAGTCTATCAGTGACCTTGATAAAACCTGAAGATTTATCGGTTCATCATCGACAATGAGAATAACCGGTTTATTGTTCATAATGTCTCCCATTTTAACATTCGACTTTCCCCTTGTTTATACTGATTACGCGATGTACTTCTTTCATAAGATCCTCTACGACAAGTGGCTTTGATACGTAACCATCAAAACCAATCTGCAAAAACCGATTTTTTTCTCCCCGCATGGCATACGCGGTGACAGCGATAACAGGCAGATGGTGAGAAGTTCCTCTTTCCCTGCTTCTTATTTCTTTTAACGCATCTTCACCATTCATAACCGGCATCTGGATATCCATAAGAACAACATCAAATGATTCCGCAGCTACTGCATTGAGACATTCCTCGCCGTTTTCAGCAATAACAACAGTGAAACCATTTTTTTTCAAAAAGGTAGCAGCAAATTGTACATTAATGGCGTTGTCTTCCACGAGGAGCACCCTGATAGACGTATTTGTCTCGATATGGGGAGCTGGATAGGCTGTCTCGGAATAAGTTGACTTCAAGGGCGAAATGCCGAAAGGAATCGTTACGCGAAAGCAACTGCCGACCCCCTGGCTACTCTCAACAGTAATCACCCCTCCCATCAACTCAACCAATCTCCGACATATGGACAACCCGAGTCCTGTTCCCCCAAATCTCCGTGTTGTTGAGCCATTTTCCTGTACAAACGGTTCAAATATTTTCTTGAGCCCACTTTCCGATATACCGATGCCGGTATCATCCACGGATATTTCTACCAACGCAGTTGATTCCGTCAGCTCTATGTTTTTTTGAGTGATTGAAATGCTGCCATGTGAGGTAAATTTCACGGCATTACTCAACAGATTGAAGAGAATCTGTTTAAATCTCAGTTGATCACCCATGACAACAGGAGGTGTTGCCGGATCGAGCTGAACGACAAGAGCAATGTCTTTTGCGTATATGATAGATTTCTGCGAACTGGCAACTTCATTGATACACTGCTGTATACTGAGCTCTTTCCGTTCGATGTCCGTCTTGCCGGCCTCAATTTTAGACAGATCAAGAATGTCATTGAGAAGAGATAGCAGGCTTTTCCCCGACTTTTTCAGCACACCCACGTATTCTTTTTGTTCGTCTGTCAATGGTTCCATTTCAAGAATCTGGGCCATACCGATGATGCCGTTCAGTGGTGTACGAATTTCATGACTCATATTTGCGAGGAACTCGCTTTTTGCTTTATTCGCCGATTCAGCCGCATTTTTCGCCTCATGCAACTGCTCTTCACTCCGCTTACGATCTGTTATCTCGGCAGATATACCGCATATGCCGACCACTCTATTATCTGAATTACGTATGGGGAATTTTATCGTAAGACACGTTCGTACACCCGTTGAATCCGTCAGGCTTTCTTCTATTTCAATCGTTTTATTTTGTTCAATTACCATGAGGTCGTTCTTACGGAATTCGGTGTAAACGTCTACCGGAAAAAGCTCTTCATCAGTGAATCCGATAGCAAGCTCTCTCCTGATGCCTATGACCTCCTCCCACTTTCGATTAACCAGCTTATACCGGCCATCGAGACCCTTCGCAAATATTATTGCACCGCTGTTTTGTATAATATCTGAAAGGAAGTGCTCGTTTTCCAATAATTTGAACTCCGATGTCTTCCTTTCGGTAATATCCTGAACCACACCCGATACTTCAGCCAGCAATCCCTGAGCATCATATGACACTTTTGCATATAACCTGAGCCATTTAATATTTTCATTGACGGTGATCCGGTATTCCCATTCAAAGGGACCGGAGCCGTCCATTACGGCATCCCAATGTGTCGTGAATAGTGCCGAATCCTCGGCATGGATGCGCGCAATGAACGCAGCTTTGGAGAGACACATATCAGAGGGGTAGGCGTAGATACGGTAAAACTCCTCTGATCCAAACCACTGTTCCCCTCCGTGGATAAACTTGAGTTGCCAGCTTCCCACATGGGAAATTTGCTGAGCATGGGCCAAATCCATCTCACTATGTTTTAAATCGTTTTCGGATTTAATTCGGGTGGTTTCATTGATCTGCTGTAGTTCATGAAATGTTGCATCAAGAGTTTCGGCGGTTTCCTTAAAGTTACTGATCAAATGCTCCATTTCGGCAAAGCCGCTTTCGGGCCAGTTGATTTCCATGTCATGGTTTTCAAGTTTGGACGGCAGATTTTGAGTAATAAAACGTAAGTTATCGATGGACAGAATAACTCTCCGGCTTAATATTTCAGCAAGGAGCAGTGAACCAAGGAGTATTGCAAATATAACCGCAAATTTGCTCGTATAGCTTTCAAACAATACTGCCAGCAATGGAGCCATGGGGTGCTCCAACACAAGTTTCCACTCGCCGTACTGCCCTATGGGTTTTTCCATGACGTACAAGGAATTTCTGTACCGTTCTACGGCGGGAATGTTTGGTCGTAAGTGGGGTGTCCACCGTGTTATTTGACTATTGAGTTGATGAAATGTTCCCGGTCCACGCATAAACGGCTTGAGTACCTGCTGATCAGATCGATTACTCATAATGACGATGCCGTGACTATCAACCAACGTATACAACAGACCGACTTCGTTAAAACTGTTTCCCAGGATATCCTGTACCTGGTCAAAATTGAGTGCAGCAAAAACCAGACCATTATATCTGCTGTTCAACAGAATCGGAGCCATCATCAATGCTCTTGGCTTGTGGGTACCGATATTCCCCATAAAAACCTCTGATAACATCGGCTTTAAAGCTTCTTTCATACGCGTGACGTAAGGTCTTTCGGAAAAATCAGTGCCTATTACCCGGTTACCATCTTCATCAACAGCGGGAGAAAATGCTGACGATATTGAGTTGCTGTCAAGCAGAGCGACCCGTGTCATGTTTTTGTCCGACTGCCGGGCAACATCAAGAAGTACCTGCATCTGCTGCGGAGTTTTTGAAACTGCCTGTTCAGCCAGTGCTATGATGGTAGTCCGTCTATTGAGGAACCAGGTTTCCAGCGTCTTCGAGATTTGCAGACTCTCCTGGTGAAGGATCTTGGTTATGTTTGCATCTGTCGTACGCAGGTCACTCTTGCTGCCAATGCCGAGTGCGATAAGCGACGGGCAGAGTACAAAAAAAGCCAGAAGGTTATACACAATTTCACGGTACGAAATAAGCGATGAGCGTGACAGCAGTGAATATCCGGTAAAGAGCAAACGGGCCGCAAGGGCGTTTGCTATTCCGTTGACCGCTTGTTTTAACATGGTAATGTATACACTGTTAATGGGAGTGTGCATGACAACATGATAGAACAGGTAGACCAGTGGCATACCAAGTAAAAGCCAGTAAATGGTAGTTGCCAACACCATCCCTATGGTGCCCTTTTTCATAATCAAACCGACAACAGCAACCTCGGTGGTCATAATTATTATGGCATAGGGGTGATTCCAGAGGAAAAACGTATAACTGGCGATGACTGCTGCAGCGAGTATCCCCCTGCCGAGGCCAAAAAGCTGTAGAGCCAGCATGGCAAAAATGCTGCCAAAGATAAAATCAAAATTGTGAAAAATAGGATAGTTACAATAGTTGCCGATAAGCCCTGACACGATAATCAGGACAAATAAAAGGTACTGAGGAATACCACTGCTCTTGTTTAGTGTATTAGTTCGCTTGGCTGACATTATAGTGAGAGAACCTTTTTGATTTCATAGACAAGATACTCCAGTTCGACAGGTTTTGAGACATGGCCGTCGAACCCCTCCTGCAAGAATCTGTCTTTGTCCAATCTCATGGAATAGGCGGTCAGTGCGATGACCGGTAGATGCCTGGATGTTCCCAGCTCGTTTATGCGTATTGCTTTCAGTGCCTCTTCGCCATTCATAACCGGCATTTGAATGTCCATAAGGACAAGATCAAATGACTGCCGTTCCAATTCGGCAAGACATTCCTTACCATTTGCTGCGAACACCGCTTCAAGCCCAAGTTTACGGCACAGTGCCCGATCATAATTTGTATTGATTTCATTGTCTTCAACGATGAGAATCTTGAGTCTTGGTAACGTAAAATCCATGTGTGACCAATAGTCCGAATCTGGCAGTGAACGGTATTTTTGTGAAACAGTAAACGGCACGATAAGTTTAAAGCAGCTCCCCACACCCTGCGAGCTCTCCACAACAACGCGACCTTCCATCAACGATGCCAATTGGCGGCAAATACTGAGCCCAAGACCGGTACCACCGAATCGGCGGGTTGTGGAGTCCTCCGCCTGAACGAATGGGTTAAAAATTGCTTCCGTTATCTCAGGCGGTACGCCCACCCCGGTGTCAGTAACGGCAATTTGAATCAACAGCCTCTCACCGGAATGTTCAAGTATGTGTGCTCTTATTTCTATGCCTCCTGTGAAGGTAAACTTGGTGGCGTTACTGAGTAGATTGGATATTATCTGCTTCACTCGCAGTTCATCTCCCACAATACCTGCCGGTATATCACGGGAAATATTCACCGTAAGATCAAGCCCTTTCTTTTCAATGGCCACCTTTTGCATAAGCACAACATCATCGATTAATTTCTTGAGACTGAAGTCATTGATTTCAATTGCAACCATTCCCGCCTCTATTTTCGAGAGGTCGAGCACATTGTTTATTAATGACAATAAGTTGTGGCTGGATATATCAAGGGACTCAACATAGGATTTTTGCTCATCATCCAATTCTGTCATCTGGAGCAACTTTGCCATACCGATTACGCCATTCATCGGGGTACGCAGCTCGTGGCTCATATTAGAAAGAAATGAACTTTTGGCAACATTTGCAGTTTCCGCAGCTGATTTTGCCTGCTGCAACTCCTCAAAAATATGTTTCTGCTGGGTGATATCCTCTTTTACCGCTACAAAACTAACAATGTTACCGTTAGAATCCTTGAGAGGAGAGATGGATGATTGTTCCCAAAATATTTCCCCGTTTTTCTTCTTGTTGCAGAACTCACCACGCCAATCATTCCCTTCGGAAATGGTTTTCCACAAATCCTGGTACATTTTCTGCGGATGTACTCCCGCACTCAGCATTTTCGGATTCTTGCCTATTATTTCCTGCTGTGAATAGCCGGTTATGTCGGTGAATTTTTGATTAACATATTCTATTTCGCCATTTCGATCGGTGATAACAACCGTTGCAGGGCTGTTTTCTACTGCGCTCGATAATTTAAGGATTTTTTCTTCCGTCCGCATTCGTTCCGTAATATCAATAAAGGTAACGACCGAACCAATAATCTGCTCATTGCTGCATTGTGGATATGACCAGTATTCAGCCGGAAAACTGCTCCCGTCAGAGCGCCACATTACCTCATTGAGGGAGTGGAAACCTTCTCCCGTAATCATTGTTCTGAAAAGTGGCCACTCACTGTCATGGAGTAGGGAGTCTCCTTTCGGTTTATGGTGGATTAGTTCATGTAAATTTTTTCCAACGAGGTCATCTGGACTTGCATAGCCCAGCAAATTGAGGCAGGAACTGTTACAAAAGGTACAATTTCCCTCAAGGTCCGTACCATAGATGGCCTCAAAGGTGGAATCCAGCAGAATACGGAGTTTTTCCTCTGTATACCGCAAATCCTTCGTTCTTTCCTGTACCGTTTGCTCCAATTCTTCGTTCAACTGGAGCACTTTCAATTCAGCTTCTTTAACCCGGCTCACATCAGTAAAAAGAATAACCACACCATCAACATTTCCGGAAGACGTTTTAAACGGAAGGATGCGGATAAGAATATGCCGCCGGTACCAGGGATCTGAATCTTCTTCTTCAATGAGTTCACCACTGGCAAGAACCTTCAGAATACCTTCCATGAGACGGGCATGGTGAGACAAACGGTATGATATGTGATCAATGGGACGACCGATGTCGTGGGAGAGTAGATTGAAATATCCCGTAATAGCACTGTTAAATTTGCGGATACAGAGCATTTTATCAATAAAGACAGTCCCAATGTCGATACTTGTCAAAAGATTTTCCAGGTCAAGGTTTAAGGCACTTAATTCACTGTTCTTGCTTTCAAATTCGGAGTTAACGGTAAATAACTCCTCATTGACGGAATGCAACTCCTCATTGGTACTCTGCAGTTCTTCGTTAGAAGCCAATAGTTCCTCATTTGTTGCTTGTAACTCTTCATTACTGGCCTGAAGCTCCTCATTTGCCGCCTGCAAGTTTTCCTTGGTCAATTGCAGATCTTGCTCAAGATCCGTAATATGTTGATGAAAGAGTAATCGCTCCTCAAATGAATGTATTTCCTCATCCTGCTCCGGCTTAAGTAACGCTATGGGCTGATATTCTTCCGAGCGAAAACTGATAAAAAAGTGTGCAATTTTAGTTCGATGGTCGTAAAGCGGTTTAACCGAGACCTCTACTTTAAGTACGGGGCCATTTTCTTGAAGAAGCTGGACTCCACTCAACATCGCAGTGGTTTTATCGCGTGCAGCTCTCTGCAGTGTGGTGCTTACCGCCACATGCAACTCATGGGCGAGTTGTGACAGCATGTGGGTGTCGGTACGGCCAGGCATGGGGAAGAGATAGGGCTGCATTCGACCAAATGAATGGAGAATAGTGTGGTTCTCGTCCACAAGAATACCGGACGGGATATAGCTATCGAGGAGCAGATCGTAATCGAGCAGAAGTTGACGATCCAAATTGATCATACGCGAGTGTGCTTGGGCTGGTTTGGTGGTTACATTGAATGTTGTTGGCGTTGTAGTTGTTTTGAAATCGAGAGGGAGCCTCAGCTCGCGTTTTTTACGGAATATTTTATAATGTGCCTCCAGCGTTTCAAATTCAGAAGTGAGTGGTCCCAATCCCTCACTACTTCCGAGCAGCAAAATTCCTGAGACTTTTAGTGCATAGTGAAATGTGGTAATTACCCGCTCCTGCGCATCTGGCTGTAAATAGATGAGCATATTGCGGCAACAAACCAAATCGGTTTTGGTAAAAGGAGGGTCACAGATAACATTATGTGGGGCAAAAATTACCAGTTTTCTAATGTCGGGAATAATTCGCCAACTTTCTCCCTGATCCTGCCGAAAGAAGCGTGACAAACGCTCAGGAGAGACATTTGTCAGTCTATCTCTGTTGTAAACACCAATGGATGCCGCTTCCAATGACCGCTTGTGAACATCGGTGGCAAATATGGTAATTTTCCCCCTATAATAGCATGCTTCAGCCACTTCGGTTAATATGATGGCAAGGGAATAAGCTTCCTCACCTGTCGCACAGCACGCGGACCAAACGCGAAGTTCTTCTGCACCTCGGGACGAAGCAATTATCTCGGGAATGACTATTTTTGCCAGGTAGTCAAAGGTTTCCGGATCCCGAAAAAACTCCGTAACCCCTATGAGCAGATCATGGTAGAGTGCATCAAGCTCGTCAGAATCTGAAGTAAGGATTGGCACATAATCATCAAAAGAGGAAATTCCCTTTAGCTCTAATCGCCGGACTATTCGTCTCCCTACCATCCCGGTCCTGTATTTCGAAAAATCAACATTGAAACTACGCCGCAGAAGAGCAAAAATACCGGCATATTCCCCATCTTCGGGAAATGACTCCAAGGTGTGCGATAGCCGGGATCGGACCCCTTCCGGATCTTTTGCATACTCAACGATGGCTTTGGGAATCAACTCAGGTGATAGTTTAAAGTCAAAATTACCGGTGGCTATCGCATTGCGCGGCATACCGTCGAACTGGGCAGAGTCTGGTGTCTGAACAATAACCAATCCTCCGGCCTCTCTGATTGCCTGTATACCCCGTGACCCGTCTGAACCGGTCCCTGACAGTACAATTCCTATGGATCGTTTGTCGCAATCTTCTGCGAGTGAGCGAAAGAACGTATCAATGGCAAGTTCCGCAGGTAAACCGACCGGTTTATCTCTGAGAATAATCCGACCATCTATCAAACCCATCTGAAAACGTGGTGGAGCCAGATAAATCGTATTGGGCTCAAGCTCAATACCTTCAATTGCCTGGAGGATAGCCATGTCCGTATGCCTGGCCAGCAGGTCATCCATGAGGCTTTTAAAATCAGGCGATAAATGTTGGATTACCACAAAAGCCATGCCACTATCCGAAGGCATCGCGGCAAAAAACTGCTCAAGAGCGTTTAATCCGCCTGCTGAAGCACCTAATGCTACAATATAAAAGTTCTTATCGGTATTCATAATCCGCCTGGTCACTGTTTTTACACTCATGGACGAGCTCACTGGGGGCCTGATCTTTCTGCCTGACAACCAGAGTGCTGATTATCCGCCCAAGCCCAGAGTGTCCACGATATTTTGTACGTCTTCAAAGGTGATTGGTTTTACCAGGTAGCCATCACACTGGTTTTTAAATGCTCCCATAACATTCTGACAATCTTTAAGAGCCGTTGTCATTACTATTTTGGCATTGCCCCGAAGCTGGCTTTCATGTTCATCTTCAATGGCTCGCATCGCTTTGAGAGCAGACTGCCCATCCATTTCAGGCATCATAATGTCGAGTGTGACAAGATCATAGGGCACCTCTTTCAGAACAGCCGTATTGAATGCTTCCACCGCTTCCTTGCCATTAACCGCAACATGACACTCGCCAAGATGTGAAAGACAAGCAATCATCAGCGTACGACTCATAAAATCATCTTCAACAATTAATACTTTCATACGTAGTTTCCCCTTTTTTCAAGATAGTTTCAGGTGTCACACAATAAAAGTGTTCAGCATCGTAAACAGATCATTATCAGTTGTCGGTTTCATCAGGATTTCATCAAAACCAGCTGCTAAATATTTTTCACGCTCCCCTCTCATGACACTTGCCGTGTATGCAATAATCGGAATTTTATTGCAATGTGACCAGCTCCGTAACGCTCGGCATACATCAATTCCGCTCATATCCTTCATATTGATATCAAGCAGAATTAAATCAACGGTGTCACCAATCCTTTGCATGACATCAAGACATTCCAAGCCACTTTCTGTTTCAATCAGAGTATACGCATATCCAATAAGCATCGCCTCAATCAGTTTTCTGTTCATTACCTTATCATCACAAATCAAGATATTTTTTTTAGATCCCATTTCCTTTACCTCAGTCTACAGTTGATAATCTGATCCAGTTGCAGTGGGAAACAACATATTGAAGCAGCTTCCTGTTCCCAGTGCTTCACAGGTCGCCCAAATTAATCCGCCATGCATCTCAACGAGTTTCCTGGTTAATGCCAATCCCAAGCCGGTACCTTCAAACTCCCTGGTTGAGGTGCTGTTTACCTGTTCAAACGGATTAAAAATACGTTTAAGATCTGACGCATCAATGCCAATACCGGTATCAGATACTGAGATAAGATAGTAGCCACCTGTTTCAAAAACGCCCGGCTTCACTTGATCTGCAACCGCTTCCGGTACAAGATCCTGCATTGTTATCCTGTCGATAGTAATGGATATTTTGCCACCATCCGGAGTGAATTTTATTGCATTCGATAATAAGTTAAAGACAATCTGTTTAAGGCTTCGTTTATCTCCTTGTAACAGGGTGTGAGTAACTGTAGAGTTATTTGTTATTGAAATATCCTTAGAGCTGGCCTGCTCCTTTACAAGTGTTATCACCGATGCAATAAGCTCCATCATATTGATATCTTCAAAACACAACACCATCTTGTCAGCCTCAATCTTTGAAAGGTCAAGAATATCATTGATAAGTTCCAGCAGGTGGGTACCGCCATTGAAGATATATTGAACATAATCCTGCTGGTTTGTATTTAAATCACCGCACCTTTTTTTCAACAGAACACTGCTAAAACCTATAATTGCATTCAACGGAGTACGAAGTTCATGGCTCATGTTTGCAAGAAAGGAGCTCTTTGCCTGATTGGCTTTCTCCGCTGCTCTGACCGCCTCATGCAATTGCACCGTCCTGTTTTCCACCAGTAATTCAAGATTCTCCTGATAGAGTCGATTCTCAGTAACCAGGCGGACTCTTTCGCTCACACGGGACAGCACTATAGAAAATTCCTGCATATTAAAAGGTTTGTTTAAATAGTCCCATGCGCCAAGACGAATTGCTTCGATTGCACTATTCAGATTGTTCATGCCCGAAATAACTACAATCGGCACATCAGGATTCAATAATTTGAGCCGTGACATAAATTCAAGCCCATCCATCCCTGGCATCTTTAAATCAGTCAACACAATATCGGGGGCATGGTGCTGATATAATTCAAGTCCTTTCACGCCACCGGAGGCTGTTATTGCGTGATATCCCAGGGCATCAGTCATGGCACTAATGATATCCAGAGTTGCAGACTCATCATCTACAAGTAATACACGTAATTGTTCAGAATTATTAGTCATGGCAGACACCTCATGCTGGATATAATCAAAATTTCAACATCCATTTGTTCAATATGGTTGCAAGTGCTTCTTTCTTAACGGGCTTTGATAAATAATCATCCATGCCAGCACGGAGGCAATTATCACGATCTTCTTTCATTGCATTGGCTGTCATTGCAATAATCGGTACGGCATGGTTTCGAACGTTCGTACGCACGTCCCGAATTCGTGCGGTGGCTTCAAAGCCATCCATTTCCGGCATAAGACAGTCCATGAGTACAATGTCATAGTGGGTAGACTCCAAAGCAGAGAGAGCTTCCAGTCCGTTGGCAGCGACATCTACCCGGTAACCAAGATTTTGTAGCGTTTTAACCGCAACTTTCTGATTTATTACATTGTCTTCAGCAAGAAGTATATGCGCAGAATATAATGCTGAACCAGATTGACCAACCTGCTCAGAAGGTGACATTTTAATGGTTGCGGGTGTGCATGATTTTCTTAAAACGTGCGAAATGCTGTTGATTAATTTTGTGTGGCGCACCGGCTTAATCATTTGGACGGCAACCCCGGATTCTAACAGCAATTCCGCATCTACCCGTTGCCCCAGAGCGGTCATTAAGATTAGAGAGGTGGAGTTTGCTAACACGTCTGACTTAATACGTTGTCCCAACTCCAGGCAGTCAAAACCGCGTACTTTTTGATCTATCAAAGCTATATGAAAAGGGGTATTCGAACGGGCTGATTCACCCAGCAGAGCCAGTGCACTTTCCACATCACCGGCAGCTTCAGGTACACACCCCCACTGGCTCAGTAACGTCATCAAATAAGCTCGATGGATCGAATTGGTATCGATAACGAGGACTCTGGTCCCTGATAATTCAGTCGGTACGTTTCCTCTGGCACTATCATCGGCTGGTCCATGACCGGGTTGCTTTGCCAGGGATATGGTAACACTAAAGGTGGAGCCTTTTTCGTACTCACTGGTAACGAAAATCTTTCCCCCCATGCTCTCTGCCAACTGTTTGCAGATGGCCAGTCCAAGCCCCGTTCCGCCGAATTTACGTGTGGTAGCACCCTCCGCCTGGATAAAAGGCTCAAAAATCGCTTTTAGCCGGTCCGCCCTCATGCCTATACCGGTGTCTTTTACCTCAAACTGAAGGGAAACGTGCTCATCACGCTCTTCTTTCAGCGAAACAGTGATTATAATTTCACCACTATTCGTAAACTTTATGGCATTACCCACGAGGTTAATTATTATCTGACGAACCCTGCAACTGTCACCCAGCACCATTTTCGGAATGGTGGGGTCCACGATACATAGTAGCTCCAATCCCTTTTCGGCAGCCCGCAATGATGACAGCTCAGCTGCGTCCCACATCAAAGTGTAAAGGTCAAACGGCTGGACATCCAAATCTAATTTACCCGCCTCTATCTTGGAAAAATCGAGGATATCATTAATAAGATCCAGCAAGTTTTCACCGCTCTTGCGTACAATTTCCGTATAGTCACGCTGTTCAGTGGTAAGGTGAGTATCTATAAGAAGATTCGTCATTCCAATGATGCCGTTCATGGGAGTACGGATTTCATGACTCATCATGGAAAGAAAATTGCTCTTGGCGCGGGATGCTTCCTCTGCCCGTTGTTTATCACCAATAAGTTTCCGGAGGGTCTGCTCACGCTCCTCCTCAACACGCCTTCGTTCACTGATATCGCGAATGATGCCAATTGCACACCACCCCTTATTATTGCGGTCAGCCGATAAGGACAGTTCAATTGGTATTTCTCGTCCATCTTTCCTGACAGCAGTTAACTCTACCGATTTATGTGCAATGTGTCCTTTCTGGGTAAACAGTGAAAAAGCGGCGGCATGGGCCATCTGGTACCGCTCTGGCAACAGGATGGTTTGGAGAGGTTTACCGGTCACTTCTGTGGAACGGTAGCCCAAAACCAGCTCTGCCGCCGGATTCCAGTGTGATATTAGACCGTTGCAGTCTATCATCACGATTGCGTCCGATATCTTATCGACAATTGCAGCAGATGCGGATCCCGCCAGCTTGCCATGGGTAATATCTCGCCAACTACACAGTATGAACGGAAACCCGGACATTCTCATGGGACTCATCGTCATTTCAGCCCTGAATATACTGCCATCCAATTGCTGACTTACTAATTGACAGTCACCCTTGCCATCGCGCAGCACCTCGTGTATTTTTTCTCTCAAGATATCGATGGAAACTTGACCATCCGGCTGAAATTCGGGGAATACATTTTTACAGGTTTGTCCACAAAGCTGATGTCGTTCTCCCCGAAATAGCCGTTCGGCGGCACTGTTACAGTCATAAATCATGTCATTCGTCATGATGGTGACTGCATCAGGGAGGGCCCCTATAAATAGTCTGAAAAGCTCTTCAGGCAATTCATAATCCGGCCCACGGAGCTCGTTATCCAGCGGGTTCATGTTCATAAAGTTGTTTCCCCAAACAGTCTGTATCAAGGTATTAACGGTATAAATTCAACAGTTCATCTACCGTTTCAATAAGCTGCTGGAATGTAAACGGTTTTAGCAGTACCTTGTCCGCCCCCATGTATTCAGCTGTTTTACCTAACTTCTCCAGATCAATTCGCGGCCCTCCACCGGTAATCGCAAGGACTGCAATTCCGATATGACTATTCCGTAACTCGGTAGCAACTTCCAATCCGTCACGGCCTGGCATGATTACATCGGTAATTACCAGTTGATATGATGACGTATGAGCAAGCTCTAAACCTGTTTTTCCATCGGCTGCCGTATCAACGGTGTGTCCACCAGCGGTGAGAAATTCCCTGACAATATTCCTGATTTCAGCTTCATCATCTATGACGAGTATGTGAGCCATGGGGTACCCTCTATAAGTGTGTATCTGATAGTGAGTCTATTTATTATGGCCCCCCGCATGGGCCCGGTTAGTGTTGTATATTGCAACACCTTAAAACGGGTCGATTATAAAGTTAGCACAAAACGTACCAAATACTATTAATCCACAATTAAAGGGCTTTACATTCTTGATACTTATTATAGGGCATTAAGTAATGTACCATAATGGGCCACTGTGTCTTGTTAAAAGACACGTGAGTGTAATGCATTGCCGACAGTACAAGCTGTAGATGAGTGGTCCTTGGGGGGATTGGGTGAAACGAGTGGTGAAATTAAGGCAGTCTGTGTTACAGCTCCTTAGTGCTCCTTACGGAGGTAAAACATATTTCTCCCAACTTTAAGCACCGATGCAGCTTTACTTTTATTGCCGTTGCAACGCTGAAGGGTGGTGTCAAGTATCTGGGTGGTAATGGCGTCGAGCGATATGGTCTCTTTCGTAAAATTAAGGTGGTAACTATACAGCTCATCACCCACGGTACTACCTTCGAGTACGATAGGATTGTCACACTGAGTTGTTGTGACGGTATTCAATATCAGATGATCGGGCCCAAGCAACTCTCCTTCTGGGACAATAATAGCAGCTCGTTCAATACAATTTCTCAGTTCACGGATATTGCCTGGCCAACGGTATTGGTATAGTTTCCGCAAAGCTTCCTGACTTAAACCGGGGAGTACTTTTCCCAATTGTTTTCTCATCTTCTTGAGAAACAATTCAACAAGGGGATGTATATCCTCAACACGTTCGCGCAACGGTGGAATGGAAATTGGAAATACATGAATGCGGTGAAACAGATCTTCACGGAACAATCCTGCGGCTACCCGCGTGGCCAAATTTTGATTGGTGGCCGCTATAACTCGGCAATCAAGCACATTTGACTGGCTGGAACCGACTTTTTCATATTTCCGTTCTTCCAGTACCCGTAGAAGCTTTGCTTGTAATACCAATGGCATATCGCCGATTTCATCCAACAGGATCGTTCCGCCTTTTGCCAAGGCAAATTTTCCGGCACGCTCTCTGTCAGCACCAGTAAAAGCACCACGTACGTGCCCAAACAATTCACTTTCAAGCAACGCCTCTGGAATAGCGGCACAGTTGATACCCACAAAATTAGTTGACGCACCTCCACCAGAGACATGGATGGCACGCGCCAGCACCTCTTTACCGCAACCACTTTCACCGTCAAGCAATATTGATGTAACCGGATACTTGGACACACTCGTTGCCATTTCCAAAACGTGACGCATCGCAGAACTGGCTGCTATCACATTCTGAAAAGAGTATGTGTGTTGCAACTCATTAATAAGCCGGATATTTTCTGAGTTTATATTTTTATATTTGAGCGTTCTCGCTATGGTGATCAGTAATTTCTCAGTGATGGCATCCTTCTCAATATAATCAAAGGCACCCATTCTTATTGACTCAACTGCGCTGTTAATCGTTCCTTGCGACGTAACGACCACAAACGGGATTGTACTGAAGTGCTCTTGCACATAGGTAAGCAAGCCAAGCCCGCCAACACCAGGCATAATAAGATCACAGAGAATGAGATCTATTTGTTGTTGACGTAACAAAGCAATTGCTTCCTCTGCACTTGAAGCTTGAATAACGGAATAACCGGCATCCTGAAGCTGGTACTGGAGCAATAACCGAAAGCTTTGTTGATCGTCAACGATAAGAATGGTTGCAATTATGGTAGTCATTATCGTCTCTTACTCGGTTTCGCATGACAAAAAGGTGCAGTATTGATCATTCAGTACGCCACGAAACTGGGGTATCATTACGCGGACGTTGTCTAACGAACCCGTTTGTGCTTCTTTTTCAATGTGCACAGCCAATTCATGCAAGCGGGTATCACGTAACCAGCACGCAACCCCTTTCGCCGAATGAGCAGCATGGCTGAGTGCAATGCAGTCTTCAGAATCGTAGGCTGCGTTAATTGAGTCAAGAGAAATCTTCAGGTCTTTAAACAGCTTTAGTGCAAAAGTATGCATGCGATCGGGCCTTGCTGCCAAGCTGGTTATCACCCTGAGAGAAAGCAACCGTTTAATATCTCCACATTCGGAGTCATTACCGGATTTGCAGGTGAAATCAGAAAGAGGGTTATCAAGCAACGAATCATCAGTAGTAAGCTGTCCTCTGGACGGGTAACAATTCAGGCCAGATATTAAGTTGTTTTTTAACAGGCAACGGTAAATTTCATCAATGAGCAGCTCAATTACAATCGGCTTCGCAATATGGCCATCAAAACCATTGCTGAATAACGTATCCCTTTCTTCACGCAATGCATAGGCCGTTACCGCAATAACAGGAATATGCCGACCGGACTCCTTTTCCCGTGACCGAATTACTTGAACGACTTTATTACCATCCATCCCTGGCATATGGATATCAAGCAGAATAAAATCAAAATTATCTCTATCATACTGATATAAGGCCTGCATACCATCACTGGCCACCACTACGGAATGCCCGAGACTATTAAGAACCTCGGCTAAAAACATCAAGTTCGAAGCCTGATCATCCACAACCAGCACGTGAAAGTGCGCGCTACTCCAACTCGCGACGTCCCTGTTACTCTTCTTGAATTCAACGGCCTCTTGTGCCAGTGTAAACGGGATTCTTATGGTAAAACAGCTACCTTCCCCAATGGTACTCTCCACCGCAACAGTGCCTCCCATTAACCCCGCAAGTTGCCTACTGATAGGAAGACCAAGCCCTGTGCCGCCATATCTCCGTGATATGGAAACATCGGCTTGAACGTAAGGAGTAAAAATTTGTTGCAATCTATCAGAATGAATTCCAGGGCCACTGTCAGATATATTGAATTCGATACATTTCATTGTTTCATCAATGTGTGTTGCAGCAACTGAAAGTGTTACAAAACCGTTTTCGGTAAATTTTGTTGCATTGGTAAGAATATTAAGAATTATTTGATGAAGTCTGGACTTGTCCCCTATAACATACTCAGGAACATCTTCGCTTATTTCGGTAATGAAAGTGAGCCCTTTCGTATCACAAATAAGTTTTTGAGCCTGGGAAAGCTCATGTATAATTGTGCGCAGGTTAAATGGACTTTGATCCAGTTCGACCGCGCCCGATTCTACTTTAGAAATGTCAAGCAGGCTATTGATGATCGACAACAATTTTTCTGATGACGTTTTAAGTGCTGTGATAAAGCTTTGCTGTTTGACCGATGGCTGTGACCGCTCCAAGAGTTGGGTCATCCCCATAATAATATTCATCGGGTTTCGAATCTCGTGACTCATTGTGGCCAGGAAATCACTCTTAGCTTTATTGGCAGTATCGGCCGCTTGCCGAGAACGCTCAAGTTGCTGCTCGTACGATTTACGCTTTCGTAAGTCCCTTGAAACACCCACTATTTCTTTCAATCTCCCGTTGGAATCAAGAACGGGATAGGCCATTACTTCCGTCCAGATGATGGAGCCATCCTTGTGCACGTATTCGAGCTCAGCCTGGAATTTCTCCGGTGTATGCCCTGAATTAATATCAGCAAACAACCTCTGTTGATATGTCGTGACAATAAGTTGAGACTCGGGAGTGAGTATCTCGGCGAGTGTTTGTTGTTTTGCCTCATCCGGGGTAACGCCGCGTAACTTGAATACTGAGGGGCTGACATATAAAATAGAGCCATCGGGCCCCATGGCCCAGATAACATCCAATGCATTGTCCGCTAATATGCGATGCAGTTCCTCATTGTCACGAAGTTCTCTTTTGGTATTTCTCTCAAACTCCACGTTTAAGTTGCCGTCCATCATTCACCTCAACCTGACGGGGGCAACAGAGGAATTGCCTCTGTTGCCCCCGTTAGTCATTTTACTCAGCCTTGACGAACTTGCCTTTTTCCCCGCATTTTTCACACTTCTGCGGTTTGCAACGTCCTTCCTTGGCAAAGCCACACTCACATTTCCAGGTAGCCATTATCTCACCCCCCCTCACTTCAGGTATGTTTCATCAGGCATAGGTTGAAAAAGTACCATTTCCGTTGCCGGTGCCGGCCCCAGGGGCATTTTTAACGTTGGTGGACAACATCTGTGCCATGGCGTTCTGCTGGTCCGCAGCTTGGCGGATCATGCTCGTGGTGAGTGCCTGGGCGGTCTGGCCGGCTTTCATCAGAATTGCCGTGTGTGCAATTGGACTGATATTCATAACATACCTCACTTTCTCTTTTACAGTATACCACTATATCAGCAGTAATGACCGCTTAAAACATAAAACGGCGCATGCTGATGTTTTGTAGCAGGCCGATTCCGACCATGGAGGTAATCATTGAGGTGCCCCCATAGGAAAAAAACGGCAGAGGCACCCCCACAACAGGGAACAGCCCGGTTACCATTTGGCACGAACCAAACCATTTATAAACACAAATAATATGTAGTTTATTGATTGATATTAATATAAATTATATCTGTCAATTAATTGTAACATCAAATGATTATTGAAATATATCTTGAATATATGTTCAAAATAATTTATTGTGTCCAAGAGTATGTGGCTCAGACTTGAGATCTATTCGCTATAGAGTGGATCTGTTATTCGGCCAATACGTGCAGCAGTATTGAGGAGTGGTGTTGCTGGCACGTAAAGGTTGTGACTGTTGACTCTTGCTGAAATATGATTGTTAGTTGGTATGAAATTACGTGACCAAGGCGAACTTGCCCGCTGGTATAAAGGATTATGTGATGAAGTTATATGAAAAGCTGAATTCCAAATTTAAGCGGTTAAAGTATTCAATATTGTTGCTATTCGTTGTTGTGTTGTTTTTTGCGTGTAAAAGCTTCGTTACGACAAAGGGCACTGCCTCTGCGTCAGTTGTCACGGGCGAACTGAGTTTAATTGCCGGTAAAATTGATGGTGCCGGACACAATGACGGTGTAGGAAGTGTGGCGCGGTTCAGTCATGGCAGGGTACCATATATTCATCTGATTGGCATGGTAACTGACGCAGAAGGTAATATGTATGTAACTGATACCGGCAATCATACGATTCGTAAGATTACTCCTCAGGGTGTTGTAACCACACTGGCAGGTCTTGCGGGTAAGCCCGGTAGTAGCGATGGCAATGGGGCAGTCGCTCAATTTAATTCACCATCTGGTATTGCGATGGACAAGTCAGGTAATTTATTCGTAGCGGACACATTAAATCAAACTATTCGTAAAATAACAACTACTGGTGTCGTAACTACTATTGCCGGCTCTCCTCTCAGATCAGGTAGCAGTGATGGTGATGGCACTTCCGCACGATTTAACCGACCGTCAGGAATTGTTGCTGATAAGGATGGCAATTTGTTCATCGCAGATTGCTTCAACAAAACTATACGAAAGCTTAGTCCGGAAGGTGCGGTAATTACCTATGCAGGTGCACCCGGATCAAAGAGTATTGCAGAGGGTTACAGGACTTCAGCCCGTTTTATTTATCCTGAGGGCTTGGCGATCGATTCTGTTGGTAATCTCTACGTATCGGAGGCACCCGGTTATGGTATTCGAAAAATAACTACTACTGGGTGGGTCACAACATTGGCAGGTACCGTATCAGTCAAGGCTAAGGAAAATGAAAAGAGCGAGAAAATTCGGCCCATGTACTTTAAAGGGATGACCTTTGATCCGAATGACAACCTCTTTGTGTGTGATCCGACAAGCTCGATAATTTATAAGGTGAGTTCAGAGGGTGTCACAACCTTTGCCGGTACGATTGGAAAGGCGGGTAGTAGTGATGGTGTTGGTCTGGGATCGCGGTTTCGAACCCCTTGTGGAATTACCACAGATTCGGCAGGTAATTTGTACGTTGCTGATATAGGTGACGCAACCGTTCGCAAGGTGTCACCGCTTGGTATAGTCACTACCTTGGCAGGAAGTGCCCGTGTAGGAGAGTGGGCGGATGGTATTGGTGGTGCCGCACGGTTTAACGAGCCCAGGGGTATCACGGCTGATTTGGCGGGCAATATGTACGTTGCGGATTGTGGCAATCATGTGATTCGCAAAATCACTCCGTCGGGTGTGGTCACAACCTTGGCCGGTACACCGGGAAAGCGGGGAAGTTCGGAGGGCAGGGGAAATGCCGCGTTGTTCTGTGACCCGACCGATATTGCCATTGACAAGGTCGGAAATCTCTACGTCGTTGACAACGGCGACTCCACCATCCGCAAGGTCACGCCGGACGGAGTCGTTACCTTCTTTGCAGGTAGAGCCGGTAAGGTGGGTGACGATGACGGCCCGGTGGAAATTGCCAGGTTCCGCTTTCCAAACGGCATAACAATTGACAGTAACGGCAATATTTTTGTTGCAGATGGAGCTAACAATGCCATCCGCAAGATTGCCGGCAATGGCATGGTTACGACAGTTGCCGGACACCGTTTTGGTGGTTCAGGAAATGGCGATGGACCTGGTTGGAACGCAAGTTTTTCGCACCCGTCAAGAATTACGTCAGATCGTGCCGGCAACCTGTTTGTTTCTAATGGCAATGCCATCCGCAAGATCACGCCGGAGGGTGAAGTTTCAACGCTTGCCGGACTTGGGGGTGAGATAGGCAGCACAGACTACTCCGGTGGGCTGGCACGATTTTTTGCGCCAATAGGCCTATCGACCAATGGGCCAGGCACCAGCTTGTACGTCGCCGATAGTGGCAATCATACGATACGCAGGGTCACGTCTATAGGTGACGTCACTACAGTAGCCGGGATAGCCGGCAGACAGGGAATCATAACGAGCGCGCTGCCGGGAGGACTCGATACTCCCGCTGGACTGACCCGCATTGGCCCGAATATGTTTGCCGTTACAACGGGGAATGCGATTCTGAAGTTGGTTATCCACCAATAGGTACTTTAAGTGGTGCCATTGCATAGATGAAGCCTCATTGAGAGGAACCATACTCTACGGAAGGAGAAATCAAATGGCAGGCAACGGTATATCATTTGCTGGTAATAAGTTGAGCTATACCTACGGCGGCACATGTTTTTCGATCGATTTGACTAACGGTTCCATAAACGCAACCAACGGTGGGAGTAGCGTGTCGTATGATCCAAGAAGTAAAGGCTTCAATGCTGTCATTCCCGGGCTTTCTGTTTCTGTAGGGTCTGTTATACCCAAACTCACTATCAAAGAAGGCCTTTTGTCAATAGAAATAACACAAAATGGTCCTGATATATCCAACGTGAAATTTGCGTTAGGTGGTACTATTCTGGGTGTTGGTGGTGCTGCCTACGTCAAGGTTACCCCCGCTGGTGATGCATTACATCCTGCATTGCAATTTGAAAATGGTTTCGAAGCAACTGCTGTTGGCAAAACGTGGGACTTTGGAAAAACAACTGGCACCTTAGATGGACGTGGTATTATTGAGGGTATTGGTTTTGGCGGCGTATTGGGTATATTTGATAACCACTTTAATCAACTTAATGATGCAATTGGTGATCAGAGTTCTTTGCAATTACAACCAACACTCTCCTTGGATTCAAAAAACCCTCTTTTGGCCGATAATATTGCTGAGTTATCTGTTTCGGTAGCATCTACAAAGGTTGCCGGGACAGATTCGTTGTCTATCGCTCAGGCTGGTGAAAATTATGCAACTCGCGCAAATATTGTTAAAGAATTACAAAGCGCGTTATCCCAATTAACTGGTAATGTTAATGTCGCAACGGATAAAACGTCAGGTACCGTTTTTGTGGTCGGTAACAATGGTACTATAATTATTAATAAGGATGGTAGTGGTGACGTATCGATACAGACAGACGCACAAAATAGAAAAGAAACAAATTTTGATGGAAAAGGCAATATCACGGGTGAAAGTTTGAAAACATCGCTCGATGGCTCTTCTCAGACTTTGTCACATAGCGACGGAACTACATTGGTTTCAACAACAGATAGTGTTGGTGAAACCAACCAGATACTCTCGTTTAACGCCAAGGGGCAGCAAACCGGCACGGCTACGATATCCGGCCAAGCATCCACGTCTATCATAGATAAAGCGATAATCTTATTGGATTCAAGCATTGGAATTCCGGCTTCCAATGTCCCTGAGTCAAATAGTGCAAACAATTCATCCGGGGTGGTGACAGTGTCACTCAATAACCCAGTTATGTATATAGCTGACGTACCAAATGCCAGTGGTAATGGAACCAAGCATGTAATTGACACCGGCATTGACGGCGTAATGCATTTACTTGGCGTAGCACCTGATGTCACTACTGAAACGGGAATACAATCGCTCGATAAAACGTTCTCCCGTAATACCCCCGAGTTCTCAACTGATTCAATAACCGGCGTGATTACTGAAACTGTAACAGATTCATCCGGTGTATCTCATACAAACACGCTTACCGATACACAAGCCACAAACATCATAAACAATATTGAAACGGGGGGTAATGGGGGTAACAATGGTTCAACCTCAACAAGTTCTACTGGTGGTTCTGGCACTGATTACAATCCTAATTATGGTTATAACATTTTTAGTTACCTAGATGGTACTACTAACGACAATAATAATTATAATTATGATATTTTCAGCAATAACACCACTAATAATGACGTACTTAATAATAACTCAGCTAATGAAGACATTTTTAACAATAGCACCAGTAATGATGACATGCTTAACAATGACACTAATAATGATGACATTTTTAACAACATCAATAATGAAATCAATAACAATGACAATTACAACTACAACTATAACTATAACACCAACGATAACACCAATAATAATGACACCTACAACTTTTATAGCTCATTTAGTAGTACTTCAAAACGGGTTTCTGGAAGCGTTAGTACTGCCGCTAACAGTACAATAATCCTAACTAACAACTCCACCACGGTTCGTCTCGCTGGTGGTGAAAGTGCGGTAATTCTCTCCGGCACAGGTCAAACAGTAAATGCGGGTCAGTTGGGTGTTCAAATGGTGATTGACCAAAGTAAAGGTGGTAATACCCTTACTGCTGGTAATGCGGCTAACACATTGCTTGTCGGTACAGACAACGACACTCTAATTGGCGGAAGTGGTACCAGTCAATTACTTATTAACGGATCCAATGTAACAGCAAGTGTGACAAACGGCACTGTGACTTTGAAGGACAATATAACCAATTTTAATCTCAGTGGCTCTAAAAATGTTGTTACAGCAGGTACCAATGATACTTTAGCAGTTGTTGGCACTTCCAACACAGTAAAAGGTGTTGGAAATGGTTGTAGTAGTGGTAGCACACTTACCATCTCGGGCAATAATAACCTTGTAGGCATAATTAATGGTACGGTTAATGTTGCTGATAACAGTAGAGGTTTAATAATGTTGGGGGTAGGGGATAAAATTAATACAGGTTCTAATGATAGCTTGGCAACTGCTGGCTGGAATAATATTTTCACCATAAATGGTTCTGCTACGAATCTAATTGGCAGTGAAGGAGATACCCTTCAAGTTAACGGTAATAACAACAGTGCTTCTCTTAGCGGCGGTACCGTCTCTATAAACGATAACGTCAAGGGCTTTGTACTTAGCGGTAACAGTAATAACATTACCGCCGGTATTAATGACACTTTGTCATTGGTTGGTAATAATAATTTTGTTAAAGGTGGTGCGAATGATTCGTTGAGTATAACTGGCACGGGTGACAAGGCAACTCTTAGCAACGCCACGGTGACACTTGCCGACGGTGCCAGTGCCACTATTAGCGGTACTGGCGATACTGTTAACGGTGCTTTAAACAATGATATCTTAACCGTAACGAGTACAGATTCTTTTAATGTTGCTGCGAACGGAAGCAGACTGACAGCATCGAGTAGTTTGATGAGCGTATCAATTTCTGGCGTGAACGATTCGGTTACGGTAGGTGGTATGGGCAATACCGTTTCCGTCAGCGGTAATAGTAATAATAGCACAGTTACCGGAAATTACGATTATACGTCTGTAAGCGGAACCGGTAACTACACTGCCGCATCTGGGAGTTTCGATTCTACCATTGTCACAGGTAACTGCAACACAACTATTTCTTATGGCTATGGTGACTATACCAAGTCATCTGGGTATGCCGACAGTACGTTATCATACGGCAACTATGATACCACTATTTCATCTGGTAGCAACGATACGACGATATCTTGTGGTTATGCGGACAATACTCAGTCTGCTGGCAATGCTGACTATACTGTCAGCACCGGAGGCTTTGACACCACCTTAGCCTATGGTTACGGTGACAATACTCAGTCGTTCGGTTATGCAGACAATACCCAGTCGTTTAACAATTATGATACTACCATTTCCTATGGTAACAGCGATACAACGCTCGCTTATGGTTACTCTGACAATACGCAGTCAGTTGGCAGTTGTGATTATACGGTGAGTACCGGTACCTATGACACGACCTTATCATATGGCTTTGGTGATAATAGCCAGTCGTTTAACAACTACGATACTACTATTTCTTATGGTAGCTGCGACACAACGCTTTCTTACGGTTATGCTGATAACACGCAGTCAGTTGGCAACTATGATTATACTGTAAGTACGGGCACCTATGACACTACCTTGTCATATGGCTATGGTGACAATACCCAGTCACTCGGTTACGCAGACAATACCCAGTCGTTTAACAACTACGATACTACTATTTCTTATGGTAGCAGCGACACGACGCTTTCTTACGGTTATGACGATAACACACAGTCAGTTGGCAGCTGTGATTATACTGTAAGTACGGGTACCTATGACACAACTTTATCATATGGCTATGGTGACAATACCCAGTCATTTGGTTACGCCGACAATACCCAGTCATTTAACAGCTATGATACCACCATTTCCTATGGTAGCAGCGACACGACGCTCTCTTATGGTTACGCAGACAATACGCAGTCAGTTGGTGGCTCCGACTATACCGTTAGCACTGGCAACTATGACACAACTTTATCATATGGGTATGGTGATGTTACTGAATCATTTGGTTATGCCGACAACACTCATGCGTTTGGTAGCTATGATACCACCATTTCCTCTGGTACCAGTGATACAACACTCTCTTTTGGCTATGCTGATAACACACAGTCCATCGGTAATGCCGACTTTACCGTCAGTACAGGCAACTACGATACAACATTATCGTTCGGTTATGCTGATAATACTGTGTCTCTTGGTGATTCAGATACTACCATCAACTTTGGTGCCTATGATACGACTTATTCTTATGGCAATAGTGACAGCACGCAGGTGGGTGGTTCATGTAATGTTACCATTATTAATGGCAATAGCGATATCACAAACATTAACGGAAATAATGATATTACTGTTACCACCGTGAGCGGAAAAGTAACTACTGTGGTCGGTTCAAACGGGTACTTCGGTTTCGCGGGCAATCAAGAAACAATTGACGCTGCATTAAATAGCAGTATTGGTTATCTTTCCCAAACATGTCTTGATCACGGCGATTATCAGGGGGCAATTACGGCTGAAACTGGCCGGAAACAAGCTGCTCAAGCGGCATCATTACTTACACAGGCCGGTGCCGGTTCTTCTGTCTCTGAAGGTGCCTCATGGAACAAAAATGTTATTACGTGGAGTTTAAATGATGGAAGTGGTAGCCAATCCGAACTTTTCAGTGGGTCGCTTGATGCCACCTATGAAACTACTGTTCGTAATGCTTTTGATGTATGGGCAAAGGCATCTGGGCTTGAGTTTATGGAAGTAACTGATTCTTTTCAATCAGATATTCGCGTTGGTCTTGGTAATTTTGACACGGCAAAATCGGGTGTAATCGGCTACACCAACTTTCATACAATAGCTGGTGATATTCAACCAAATGCCATGATATATTTGGAAAACCCGAATAACGATGCCCTGTCTTACCAAGCGGATGGCCAAATGATTTATTCTGGTACGGAGGCAGATATCTCGCAGGTATTGCTTCATGAGATTGGTCATGCCTTGGGTTTGGCGAGTAACTCTGACGTCAATTCAATTATGTATTACGAACTAAATTCTAACAACAGGACTCTTGACAATACTGATATAGGAGGGATTCAGTTGCTTTATGGTACGGTTGGCAATGGCCAAGTAACCACAGATGAATCTCACTCAATTTTAATGCCTTCACAGACGAACCAGGGTAGCATGTTTGATATTAATTCTGACTACAGTGTCAAGTCGTTATTAACTTCAGTTCACTGATATTAATATGTAAGGCCTGGTTCTAACCAGTATTCAGAACGATGTTGAAAATTGGGATTTGTCGAACCTTAAAGACGTGGTGGCGAGCATCTGAGCCACGGCGTTCTGCTGGTCTGCTGCCTGACGGATCATGCTGGTGCCAAGCCGTAGAGACGCAAAATGTTGCGTCTCTACAATCGGTACCTATAGGTTAATGATACTGGTAATGTTGCCCGGTATTTTAACGCAATTCTGACTCTCTTAAAATATAACACGGCGCATGCTGATGTTTTGCAGTAGACAGATGCCGACCATGGAGGTGACTCCATAGGAAAAAAATAACAGTGCAACTCCCACAGGCGGGGCGTTCCGGGGTCAGTATAGAGAACTTTCGGCAGGTAGCATTTCAGCAAGGAGAGTTTCAGGAGCGATGTCCTGTTCGTTTGGCCACGTTACGGCTCCAAAAATGATTCCGACTCGATTGAAGTAGTGTATGTCTTTAAGTTCGCTAAAAACGCCTCGATCAAGGTATGGCTTGAGGTCAAATATACCTTTGCGGCCATCCTCAACTTCAACATAGATACGATAGTCAGACATTGGTCTCACCGTTTTCACATCCCAGTACATGGCAACCTCACAGTGGGGTGATTTTGTAGGGATGCTCGCCGGCAACGGCCAGTTCCCAGTCGGCCTGAAGTTCATCACGGTGCAGTTCTATCCACGCCTGCACCAGACGTAACTGTTTACGTGGCAATTCACCCGCCAATATTTCACCATCTTCAATGCTGATAGACACCTCAAATTTAGCATACTTGGCATGAAAATGAGGAAGGTTATGATGCTGGTTATCGATAAGGTACATGCGGATTATAATTCCATAAAACATGGATAATATTGGCATTGCATGTTCTCCTTGTGGATTGATACCGGTTCAGTTTTCAGTATGAGACAAATTTATATTCATTACTTTAAAAATACAAGGCAAAGTTGTTGCTGTAAATAGGCAGGGTGTCAGCTCTCCATTTATTAGAAAGATCATCCGGGACAGGGGGACACAAAAGTATTCTCTTAACCGTGGAAATATATGTCCGTACGGACTGATTGTTCTGCCCTTTGTATGGTTGAGTAATAATTTATCCGTACGGAAATACAAATTGACATCTTGCATTACAACGGAATAGTATGTTCGTACGGAATAAAAAACGGGAAATACTATGGAACGTAATCAAGAAATCATCGGTGTGAAATCTGCGTACGGAAAAATTTCAACCCCAGAAGAACTTGGGAAAATAATCCGTTATAAGCGGAAAGAGATCAATATTCGTCAAGAAATAGTGGCTGGAATGGCAGGTGTTGGAACGAAGTTTCTTTCCCAGTTAGAAAATGGTAAGGAAACCGCAGAAATTGGCAAGACGCTGCACGTACTGCGAAAACTGGGATTGGAGGTCTATATATTTCCCCGTTCCGCTAATCCATTCAAGGAACGGTAAATGTCCAGAGTTCTGCATGTCTATTGGAATAATAGCCGCATCGGGGAGTTTTGCCAGGATGGAGCGGGACTGAGCTTTCGGTATGATGATGGTTATTGCTTCCAGTGCGGAGCCTTGCCGCTGTCGAGACAACTTCCTCTCAGGAAAGTGACCTTTGATGACACCGCCACGCGGGCATTTTTTGCCAATCTCCTCCCCGAAGGGGATATTCGCCGTCAGGTGGCTCGTCAACTTGGTATTTCGGTAGATAATATCTTTGCCTTGCTGGAAGGTATCGGTGGGGACTGTGCAGGGGCCGTTTCAATACTTCGGCCCGGTGATATTCCAGAACACTCCGGGCAGTACCGGCCAATATCGTCGGAATTACTGGCACTCGAACTGTCAACTCTTTCGTCTCATCCGTTTTTTGCCGGTGAGAAGGGGGTGCGACTCTCGCTGGCTGGGGCACAGTACAAACTGCCGATCTACGTCTTGCATGGTGAATTCTTCATCCCTGAAGGAAGCCGAGCCTCGTCGCATATTCTCAAAACGGCCATTCCACACCTTGAGCAAACTGTGATCAACGAAGCTTTCTGCATGAACCTGGCACAGAGGGTCGGCCTGTCGGTTCCGCAGGCAGAGATTGTTGATATCTGCGGTCAGCAGGTCTATCTGGTTGAACGGTACGACCGAAAAAGGATCGCCTCCGGTGAAATTGAGAGGCTCCATCAGGAAGATTTCTGCCAAGCCCATGGCATAATTCCAGAGATGAAATATGAACAGGAAGGGGGACCCGGTTTTCAGGATTGCTTCTCACTGATTGAAGAGTGGAGTGATGAGCCCATCCTTGATACCTTGAGTCTGCTCAACTGGGCCTTATTTAATTTCCTGATCGGTAATGCCGATTCCCATGCAAAGAATCTTTCTTTTCTCTATGCCGACAGAACAATTCGTTTGGCACCATTCTATGATCTTTTGAGTACGGCAGTGTACAAAAGGGTCAATAACAAGTTTGCCATGAAAATGGGAGGTCAAAAGGATCCTCGCTACTTGATGGCGACACATGTGACCCGTTTTGCACAAGCAACCGGGATCGAAGTGAGAACGATCAAAGCACAACTGTCGGCACTCTGTGGCAGGGTGGAGAAGGAAATTGAACCACTTGCGAAGTATTACCGGGAAGCGAATCATCGTCCGATGATTGTTGAAGCTATTATCCGTGTTGTTGAAGAGCGATTGAGAAAGGCACATACATTAATCGCCTGAAACGTCTGGCGACAGAGGAATCCCCCCTGCCGCCCCCCATATAACCTTATTCCGCTTTAACAAACTTCCCTTTTTCTCCACATTTCTCACATTTCTGCGGTTTGCAGCGCCCTTCCTTGGCAAAACCACACTCACATTTCCAGGTAGCCATGTTCTCACCCCCTCTCAAATCAGATATCTTTCATTATGCGTAGGTTGAAAAAGTAGTTCCATGTCCGTTGCCGGCAGTGGGGGCATTTTTGACGTTGGTGGCGAGCATCTGCGCCATGGCGTTCTGCTGGTCTGCTGCCTGGCGGATCATGCTGGTGCCAAGCCGTAGAGACGCAATATTTTGCGTCTCAGCGGTTGTTGTAATTGGGCTGATATTCATGGATGACTCCCTTTAGAGTCGTAGAGACGCAAAATGTTGCGTCTCTACAATCGGTTCATATGACAACATAGTACCATCAATGACACACGGTTTGTACCGCAATTTCCGGTTTCTCAAAACATAAAACGGCGCATGCTGATGTTTTGTAGCAGGCCGATTCCGACCATGGAGGTAATCATTGAGGTGCCCCCATAGGAAAAAAACGGCAGAGGCACCCCCACAACAGGGAACAGCCCGGTTACCATGCCCATATTGATGACAATGTGCCAGAAGAGCATGGCGGTGACCCCGACGGCCAGCAGAGCACCAAAGCGGTCGTTGCAGCGACGGGCGATATTGAGCCCCCATAAGACGAGGGAGATATAGAGAATAATCAGGAACAGGCAGCCGGCAAAACCCCACTCTTCGGCAAACACCGAGAAGGCGAAGTCGGTATGCTGCTCGGGAAGAAAGCGGAGTTGGGACTGGGTTCCCTTGATAAATCCCTTGCCCCAGAATCCTCCGGATCCTACCGCGATCTTGCTCTGGATAATGTGGTAGCCGCTCCCCAGCTTGGAACGTTCCGGGTCAAGAAAATCAAGCACCCGGTTTTTCTGATAGGGGCGCAGCAGATAGGACCAGCTGACTACCGCCATCGGTATGGTCACTCCGATAAAGGTGACGATGGTTGACCAGCGCAGTCCCACATACAGAATCATGGAGAGGGCAATAAAGATAACGAGGGCTGCCGTACCAAGATCCGGTTGCTTCATGATGAGTGCCGCCGGGAGGAAAAGCAGGGTCAGCGGCAGCAGCACCTCCTTGACCGTCAGCCCTCCAACGGATTGGAAGTTGTTGAAGAAGCGGGCAAAGGTGACGATGATCACCAGTTTCATCAGTTCCGATGGCTGTATGTTGATAAAGCCGAGATTGAGCCAACGGGTCGCCCCCATGGACCGTTTACCGATGATCAGGACCGCCAGCAGCAGAAACAGCAAAAAACCGTACAGCCAATAGGAAAAGTTTTCCAGGATGTGGTAGTCAAGGGAACAGACCACCAGTGAAATGGTGATCCCGGCCAGCATCCAGTAACACTGTTTGGTGTAATAGGCCATGCCGACGATCTTGTAGGGGGTTGTGGCACTGTAGATATTGAGGATTCCCAGCAGACAGACGGCGACGGCAAGTCCAAAAAGAACCCAGTCGATATTTAATATGAGGCGGCGATCAATCATGGACCGCAGCTCCGTCAACCGGTGGTTTTTTCATGTTGGGTGATTCCTTCTCGTCATCGCTGTTTTCATCATCGGTCCCATCCGATGATATACCCCCCATGTTTTTACGGGGAGCCTTCTTGCCATCCAGGTAGGCCCGGATAATTTTACCGGCGATGGGGGCGGCACTGGTTCCCCCATGTTCGCCATGTTCCACCACCACCGCCACCGCAATTTCCGGATCATCGAAGGGAGCAAAGGCCACAAAGAGGGCGTGATCCCGGTATTGATACGGGGTGCCCATCTTGCTGTCGTGCAGTTTTACAACCTGGGAGGTGCCGGTTTTTCCCGCCACTTTCACATCGTATTGTCGGGCGGCAGCACCGGTGCCCCCCGGTTCGTTGACAACAGCCAGCAGACCCTGCTTGACGGCACGGAATGCCTCCTTGCTGAAGGAGGTGGTGCCAAGGATTTCCGCCTTGGTCTCCTTGAGGGTTTTGCCGTCGGCATCAACAATCTTTTTCACCAGATGGGGACGGTAGATGGTTCCTTCATTGGCAATGGTTGAAATCATCGAAGCGAGCTGAATCGGCGTCAGCAGAACCGCCCCCTGGCCGATGGATACGGGGAGGGTTTCGCCATGGAACCACCGCTTGCCGAAGCGTTTCAGCTTCCATTCAGCGGTCGGAATCAAACCGCTCCGTTCATTAAGCAGTTCAACTCCCAGGGGGGTACCCAGCCGGAAAGAGGTGGCCGCGGCGGCAAGTTTGTTGACCCCCAGTTTTTCACCCAGTTGGTAATAATAGACGTCGCATGATTCCCGTAATGATTTGCGAAGATTGGTAGATCCGTGCCCCTTTTTGTTCCAGCATTTGAATGTTGACGAACCGAGATCGTAACTGCCGGTGCAATTGACGGTGGTCGATTCATTGATGGTATTATCCTGCAGACCGGCCAGGGCGGTGATCATTTTGTAGGTGGAGCCGGGAGGATACTGACCGCTCAGGGCCTTGTTCTCAAGGGGATGGCGCTTGTCCTCCAGATACCCTTTCCAGATATCAGCCGGTAGTTTGCCGCTGAACAGTGAGGGATCAAAACCGGGATTGCTGACGAAGGCGAGGATCTCTCCCGTACGCACATCCATGGCGACCGCCGCACCCGCCTGCTCCCCAAATGCCCGTTCGGCCTGTTTCTGGATCGCTCCGTCTATGGTCAGGATCACGCTGTTGCCCACGGTGGGAAAACTCTCTGAGACGGTTCGTAATACCCTGCCCCGGGCATCCACTTCCAGCTGCCTGCCGCCGTCGTTGCCATGGAGTTCCTTTTCCAGAGCCCGTTCAATGCCGTTCTTCCCGATGTAGTCACCCGGATTATACTCATCAAACCCCGGAAGCCCCATTTCCTTCTCAGAAATTTCACCGATGTAGCCGAGCAGATGGGCGGCAAGTTGTTTGCTGGAATATTCCCGTACCGGTTTCATCTCGATTTCGATGCCGGGGAGCCGGAGACGATTTTCCTCGATTATTTCAACGTGGTCCCGTGAGATGTTTGAGGCAAGCACAATGGGATAGTATTTGGCACGTCCTTCGTTTTTCTCCCACCGTTCGGCCATGTCGGCCCGGTCAAGTCCCAATAGCCCGGAGAGCAGAGTCAGGAGGGTTTCGCGGTCCTTAACCTCCTGGGGGATGACCGCCAGACTGAAGGAGGGGCGGTTGTTGACCAGGATGGCACCGGTGCGGTCCATGATCGTTCCCCGTGACGCGGCGACCGGCACGAAGCGGAGCCGGTTGTTTTCCGACATTGCCTGATAATCATCGGCATTGAGAATCTGCAGATGCCAGAGTCGGATCAGCAGCAGGAGAAAGACAAAGCCGACCACAAAGGAAAGCATCAGGATACGATGCTTGGACTCAACCAGTTCCCTGACAAAACGACGCTCCTTCATGATGTCTGCACGTGGGAGTCAAAACCGGGAAACGCGGTAACAATCGAGGCGACGAAGGCATTGACCAACAGATGTGGTACCAGATCGGTCAGCATGGAATAGGTGATGCCGGGGGATGCGGTAAACATGACAACCAGGAGCAGATTGAGGGTAAATACGGTCAGGGAAATGCCGCAGACGGTCATGACAAAGAGTATGGCACTGTCGGCGTAGAGACGGTCGGAGACGTTTTTAATGATGAGGTAGGCCACCAGAAACGTGCAGGCATTGAGTCCCAGATAAAGTCCGCTGCCGACATCTTTGCACAGTCCGAGAAACCACGCCAGGGGGGCCCCGGTTGCCAGTGTACCCCTCAGGGCGATGAACACCATGATAACCAGTAACAGGTCGGGCCGGAATGAAGGGAGTATGAACACCGGCAGCAGTGAGGCCTGAATGGACATGGCAGCCAGTATGCACAGGGTGAACAGAATGCTGGTACGTCTATTCATACCCCCCCCGCTGTACAACCAGAACTTCTTCCAGATGGGGGATGTTGACCGCCGGACGGATGGAAATTGTCTGGAAGATGCCGTATTCCCCCCGTTTGACCATGGTTACTTCACCAATGGGGAGCCCTTTGAGAAAAACGCCGCCAATGCCGGAGGTGACAACCATGTCGCCAACCTTGACATCCTCTTCACGGGTCGTGAATTCCAGGGTGCAGAGCATTTCTCCCTTCCCCTTGACAACGCCCCGTGCCCGGGAGCGCTGGATAGTGGCGGCGATGCCGCTGGCATGGTCGGTGAGCAGGAGCACCCGGGAAGCGGATGATGAAATCTTGACGGTCTGCCCGACCACCCCGTCGGCGGACAGTACGGCCATCCCTTCCTTGATGCCGCTGGAGCTGCCCCGGTTGATAACCAGCGTCCTGAACCAGGAGGTGACATCTTCACCGATGACCGTCGCCGCAATGGTGGGAGCAGCAACTCCTTTCTTCATCTCAAGGAGTTGCTCAAGGCGAAAGTTTTTCTGGATCGCCTCATTTCCTACCTGGACCCGCTGATTAAGGGTGCGGATATCATCGCGAAGGCGCAGGTTTTCCCGATGGGTATCCACCAGCCGAATATAGCCATCCCAGATATCTTCCACAATATGGCTTAGCCGGGAAAATGGCTGAAGCAGTGGCGACAGAACCGTAAGGGCGGACCGTTCCACCATGTTGGCTTCACGGTTGTGGGGTACGTTCAGTGAAAAAACCAGAAGGGCAACCAGAATTCCGGCACCAATCAGGAGTTGGTAGCTGTATTTTTTAAAAAAGTCCATGAATGAAGTCTCAACACGTTACGGTTTAGATTCAATTTGATACCATGTAACCGGGAGCAGTGTCAAACCTGGAGAATGGCAATGACCGCTGCCAGCAGATCATCCCGGATCTCCACCGGCCCGTCAAGGGCCTGCTCTTCTTTCTCACCATAGCCGGTACGGACCAAAATGGTATGACAGCCGGCCGCCATGCCGGCTTCAATGTCTGCCTGTTTGTCACCTACCATATATGACTGTTCCAGATCGATATCGTACCGCAGGGCAGCCGCTCGCAACATACCGGGAAGCGGTTTGCGACAGCTGCATGGCAGTGCGTAACTCCCCTTGCCCGAGGGGTGATGTGGGCAGTAGAACCAGGCATCAACGTGGGCGTCGTGCCGTGCCAATTCCCTGTTGATATGACGATGGAGCTGTTCAACATCATCCTCGGTGTAATAGCCACGGGCTACTCCCGACTGATTGGTGACCACGATAACCAGCAGGCCTGCCTGATTCAGCCTCCTGATGGCCTCTTCGGCACCCGGTACAAATTCGAAATCAGCGACCTGATACAGATAGTCCTTTTCGACATTAATGGTGCCGTCCCGATCAAGAAACACCGCCTTTTTCATTATTCCCCCTACCATAAAATTAATAATAGACTAAGTTTGTTTTATTGAGAGAAGCATTGACAATCCGGGGGGGAAACTACTATAACCATGATATTACAGCGTAAGGGAGCCCGTTTCGTGATTAAAACCAATAATCTGAAAATTACCGGCATCACCCCCATCATTGCCCCCGCAGACCTGCGTCAGGTATTTCCTCTCTCCGAAAAAGACCGTACCTTCGTGAGCAGAAGCAGGGAGCAGATAAACAACATTATCCAGCACCGGGACAAACGGCTCATGGTGGTAGTTGGACCCTGTTCCATTCACGATACGGGTGCCGCCCTTGAATATGCTGCAAAACTTGCCGAATTGTCACGTAAGGTCGATGATCAGCTGTTGCTCATCATGCGTGTCTATTTTGAAAAACCGCGTACCACCGTGGGATGGAAGGGATTAATCAATGATCCGGATATGAACGGTACCCATCTTATTTCCAAGGGTCTCGGTATCGCCCGGGGGCTTCTCAGTCGTCTGACTGCCCTGGAAGTTCCGGTTGCCAATGAAATGCTTGACCCCATCACCCCCGAATATGTGGCCGACATGATCAGCTGGGGGGCCATCGGCGCACGTACCACCGAGTCCCAGACCCATCGGGAAATGTCCAGCGGTCTTTCCTTTGCGGTCGGGTTTAAAAACGGTACCGATGGCAACCTGCAGATCGCCATTGATGCCATGAAAGCGGCCCAGCATCCCCACAGCTTCCTCGGCATAAACCGTGAGGGGAGAACCTCCATCATTCAGACCAGCGGCAATCCCGATGTCCATCTGGTCCTGCGGGGCGGTTCAAAAAAGGTCAACTATTACCCGGAAGACATTGCCCAGACCGAAGAACAACTGGTCAAAAATGGCTTAACACCCTCCGTTATGGTTGACTGCAGCCATGGCAATTCCAATAAGGATTTCCGGAAACAGCCGGAAGTTCTTCAATGCGTCATCGACCAACTGCTGGCCGGCAACAGCTCAATATCCGGGGTTATGATCGAAAGCAATCTCTTGGCTGGCAATCAGAAAATACCTGCCGATATCAGTCAGCTGAAATACGGGGTGTCAATCACCGATGCCTGCATCGATTGGTCCACCACCGAATCCATTCTCCTTGAGGCCCATGGGCGTTTGAAACAAAGGACTTAGAACCGCTCCTATTCCGCTTCATACATCATTTTCATGCCGCTGGCCGCTCTCCCGAGCGGCCCGTTAAACGTTCCCTCGGTTCCCTCCACCAGCAGATCCAGGTAGTTTACCTTCTTTTTTGGAGGCTGCAGCAGTTCCGGTTCACCGGAGATACCTGCCAGGCGTCCGGCCTCTTCTATGGCGTCCTGCAGGGTGCCGAGACGGTCCACCAGTTTGTGCTGCATCGCCTGTTCCCCCGTGAGAATGCGCCCGTCGGCAATAATACGCACGGTTTCCACCGGCAATTTTCGCCCCTCCGCAACCGCCCGGATAAACTGCTCATGGGTGTTATCAATAACTGACTGGAGCATGGACCGATCTTCCGGAGAAAACTGCCGGAACGGGGAACCGGAATCCTTGAATTTTCCCGATTTAAGGGTAGAGGATTTGATGCCGATTTTATCCATGAGAGATTCAATGTTTGACAGTTTGAGAATTACGCCGATGCTTGCGGTAATGGTACCCGGATTTGCGTAAATGAGGGTTGCCGGTGCCGAAATGTAATATCCCCCGGAAGCGGCCAGACTTCCCATGGAGACGATGATTTTTTTGCGTGCGGCGAATTTCCTGACCTCCGAATAGATCTCCTGGGAGGGGCCCACAACTCCACCGGGGGAGTCAACCCGGAGCACAACCGCCTTGACAGAGTCCTGTTTGAGAAAATAGCGGAGTTGCCGGATCGGTTCCTTGGAATCAAGTATCATTCCCTTGACTTCAACGAGTCCAACCCCCTGTTTGATTACTCCGTGTCCTTCCTCTGACCCTATGATGACCGAGGCGATCTTGATCGACAACGCGAACAACAGGATGAAGGCAATAACGATGAGAAGGACAATGATACCGGTTTTTTTAGTCATATATATCCACCACTGCATATTTTGACTTTGAGGATTATCAGATTTCTGTTACATATCTGATCATGAACATTCTGGTGATATCAGATACCCATGGCAACGTCAACCGCGCGTTGCTGGCCTGTGAACGTACGAAGCAGATCGATCTGATTCTGCATGCAGGTGATGGCAGTGCCGAGGCGGACCTGCTGCGGAGTGCCCTTGAGATTCCGGTCATTAACGTTGCGGGAAACTGCGATCCTGATTCGGGTGCCCCACGGGAATATTTCTGGCACTGTGAAGGGAAACGCTTTCTTATGACCCATGGGGATGCGTA
The DNA here is from genome assembly GCA_903901875.1 of uncultured Geobacteraceae bacterium. Lineage (GTDB taxonomy): Bacteria > Desulfobacterota > Desulfuromonadia > Geobacterales > Pseudopelobacteraceae > JACRCG01. Next base: position 81,608 of record CAIUSO010000050.1, read on the forward strand.
TCAGGTAAAGTCGGGCCTGGCCCGATTGCGTCAGCGGGGGCACGAATTGGGGGCCGATGGGGTCTTTTACGGACATACCCATGTGGCTCACTACGAAAACAGTTCGGGGATGATACTGCTCAATCCCGGAACATTGGCGAATCACGCCACGTATAGAAGTTATGCCCTGGTTATTGTCACTGCCGAAGAGATCCTCTGCCACCACTACGAAATAATCGATTAGGAAATTTCACCCTCTCTGTTGATGGACTCCCGCCCTTTCATGACCGCCTTTTCCAATCTCCGTCGCCGGGGCCAGGTAATAAGATAATCCAGGGGGCCGGAGAGGGTATAGAGCAGCAGCACGGAGAAGGTCATCACCACCGGTTCTGCGGCAACCACGATGAGAAGCACCACCGCCAGCAGTAAAAAACCGAACGGTTGCCGCTTGATCAGTGCCGGATCCTTAAAGGAGTTGTAGCGGAAATTGGATACCATTAAAAAAGCTAAAAAGTAGATGAGAGCCAGTATGGCCAGCTTTTTGTATGAACTTGGCCAGTTGAAATGATAAAAGAGCAGCACCGTTGAAGCGACCATACAGGCGGTAGCCGGGGTAGGGAGTCCCACGAAACGTTTGCTTTCAACCGTGTCTACCTGTACATTAAAGCGGGCCAGCCTGAGGGCTGCACAGACGAGAAAGAGAAATGCCGCTACCCAGCCGAGTCTGCCGAAGGGCTTGAGGGCCCATGAGTACATCAGCAACGCCGGGGTAACCCCAAAAGCAACCAGATCGGCGAGGGAATCGAATTCAACGCCAAACTTGCTGGTGGTACCGGTGATGCGGGCTATCTTGCCGTCAAGGCCGTCACAGATGGCTGAAATGAAAATCAACAGTGCAGCGGTACTGTAGTTGCCATTCAAGGTGGCAACCATACTGTAGAATCCGGCAAACAGGCTGCCTGCCGTCACAAGATTCGGTAGAATATAAATTCCCCGCTTCATGTTATCTCTCTTCAGAGCAGGTTTTTCCACGCTATCACCACTCATTGTCACCTATCCTTGATCACACGACTCGTGCCAACACGGTTTCTCCGGCAACGGTTATATCACCAAGCTTAACCAGCGGTGCCGTATCTGCGGGAAGGTATACATCAACCCGTGAGCCAAAACGAATCAGACCGTAACGCTCACTGCGGATCAGTCGATCACCGATACGGGGATAACTGATTATACGTCGTGCCACCAGTCCGGCAATCTGTACAAAGGCGATGCGGGCACCATCGGCAATTTCCATGACAATACCGTTTCGCTCGTTTTCGCAGGAGGCACGACCATCCCGGGCGTCAAAGAACTTACCCTCATGGTGGAAGGTGTCAAGTACGGTGCCGTCAAAAGGAGCCCTGTTGACATGGACGTTGAAGACGGACATGAAAATGCTGATTTTCAACGCCTCGGTTTTCAGCGGCGTCTCCGGTACCCGTTCAACAACGATGACCGTTCCGTCGCAGGGGGCCACGACGGCCGCCTTATCGGCCGGTGCCGTTCGTTCCGGATTACGGAAAAAATAAAACACAAAAAGAGTGAGGAGGAATGCGATTCCGGCCGGGATCATGAGTACCGGGGAAAAGAGCCTCCAGGAGGCCACCGACAGCAGCACCGTCAGACCTGTTGCATAGGCCATGAACGGGTAACCCTCTCGGGCAAACGGGGATGAATTATTCATTATACCTGCCTGAACGTGAAGACACCCCTCTCCTTGTGGAAGAGGGGTGTCAGAGTACGTAACGGTTTTTAGTTCTTGGTTTTATCAACAATTTTCTTGATCCAGGGCATCATGCTCCGGAGCCGTTCACCGACCTGCTCGATGGGGTGGGCGGCGTTGAGACGGCGACGTGCCGTCATCTCCGGGTAGTTTGACGCACCTTCAAGGATGAAACGTTTGGCATAATCGCCGGTCTGGATATTGTTAAGGCATTCCTTCATTGCTGCCCGGCTCTCGGCATTGATTACCCGTGGTCCGGTGACGTACTCGCCATATTCGGCGTTGTTGGAGATGGAGTAATTCATGTTGGCGATGCCGCCTTCGTACATCAGGTCAACAATCAGTTTCAGCTCATGGAGACATTCAAAATAGGCCATTTCAGGGGCATACCCGGCATCAACCAGCGTTTCGAAGCCTGCTTTAACCAGTTCAACGGCACCACCGCAGAGAACGGCCTGTTCACCGAACAGGTCGGTTTCCGTCTCGTCTTTAAAGGTTGTTTCGATAATGCCGGTGCGGCCGCCACCAATGGCACTGGCGTAGGAGAGGGCCAGTTCACGGGCCTTGCCGGAAGCATCCTGGTATATGGCGATCAGGTCGGGAATGCCGCCACCCCGGACGAATTCGGAACGGACCGTATGACCGGGAGCTTTCGGGGCGATCATGATGACGTCAAGGTCGGCACGGGGCACAACCTGATTGTAGTGAATGGCAAAACCGTGGGCAAAGGCGAGGGCGGCTCCCTGCTTCAGTTTCGGGGCTATTTCGTCCCGGTAGAGCACCGACTGGAATTCATCGGGGGTCAGAATCATCACCAGATCTGCCGTTGCAACGGCTTCAGCCACGGAAGAAACTTTCAGGCCGGCATTGGTGGCCTTGATGGCGGACGCTGAACCTTCACGCAGTGCCACAGTCACATCTACTCCCGACTCCATGAGATTGCAGGCGTGTGCATGCCCCTGGGAACCGTAGCCGACGATGGTAACTTTTTTCGATTTGATCAACGAGAGATCACAATCACGATCATAATAAACGTTCATGCTGGTACATCCTCCATACTGATTTTATCCGGTAAACCGGTCATCCTGATATGCA